>NZ_JBITMQ010000010.1:0-365712 GCF_044466355.1 Actinophytocola sp. NPDC049390 | reverse complement strand
CTCAAAACCGGCACCCGCTACGACGAAACAACCGCCTGGTCGCATCACGTCAACTCGGTTGCGGCTTGACATTCAAGCTCCTGGGATGTCTTTCGTGGCTGCTTCGCGTTGGGCTGATGGTACCCCATGGGGGTATGGGTATGAAACCGGTTGTACGGGATTCCTCTTGACCCTGACAAGAACTCCTTGCACTGCGCTGGTAATGAACTCGCACCTGACTCGCGCGCCTGGACGCCCCCTGATATCCGGTGCTCATATACCCGTATGGGCGACATCGTGACGCGCGCGAAGACCGAGATCGCCAAGCAGGCGACCGGGAACCGGTTCGTCGACCTCCTCGAGGCGGGCACGGTGCCGGAGGAGCGGTTGCGGTGGCTGGCCGCGGAGCTGACCCGGCTGGTCACGAGCGACCAGCGCAGCCAGGCACTGCTCGCGTCACGCTTCCCGGCCCCGCCGGCGGGCGACCTGTTCCTGACGCTCGCCCAGGGCGAGGCGGAGGCTTTGCGTCTGCTGGGGGACTTCACGTCGGCGGTCGGCATGAGCGCGGCGGAGCTGGCGGCGTACGAGCCGCTGCCGCTCGCGCAGGCCTATCCCGCGTACCTGACACAGGTGGCCGTGCACGGGTCCAGTGGCGCGATGGCGTTGGCGCTGCTGGCCAACGTGGACGACTCCGGGGACACGTACGCCCGGGTGGCGGCCGCGCTGCGCGGTCGTTACGGCATGTCGGAGAAGGCCGTCGGCCACTTCCTGTTCTTCGCGGAGACCCCGGGGGAGCTGCTGGACCAGGCGGGCGAGGTCCTGGCCGCCGGTCTGGCGAACGGCGAGGACCCCGACGAGGCCGTCCGCACCGCCCGGATCGTCGCCGGGCTGGAGACCGCTTTTTGGGATGCTCTCGCGGAAGGGATCGCCTAGTCTCGGCGACATGTCCCTCGTCCTGTCCGTGAACGTCGGTGTGCCGCGCGCGAACCCGTGGAAGCCGACGGGTACCACCGGCATCGACAAACGCCCGGTGCCCGGCCCGGTCGCGGTGCGCGCCCCGGGGCCGAAGGGCACCGGCGCGGTCGGCCTGGCCGGCGACCGCGTCTACGACATCGAGCACCACGGCGGCGACGACCAGGCGGTGTACGCCTACGCCCGTGAGGCCCTCGACCGCTGGGCCGCGCGCCTCGGCAAACCGTTGGCGGACGGGGGGTTCGGGGAGAACCTGACCACGCTCGGCATCGACGTGGACGCCGCGCTGATCGGCGAACGCTGGCGGATCGGCGCGGAGGTGCTGCTGGAGGTGTCCTGCCCCCGGATCCCGTGCGGCACGTTCCAGGGGTGGATGGCCGACCGCGGGTGGATCAAGACGTTCACGGCGGCCGCCGAGCCGGGTGCCTACCTGCGCGTGCTCGAACCCGGCGAGATCAGCCCGGGGGACGTGCTCACGGTGGAGTCCCGGCCGGAGCACGACGTGACGGTCGCGCTGGCGTTCCGCGCGCTGACCGCCGAACCGGAGCTGCTGCCCCGCCTGCTGGTGGCGGACGCGCTGCCGGAGGAGGACCTGGCCCGAGTCCGCCGCCGCCTGAACGCGCCGACGCACTGAAGGACCCCTTCGGTGCGTTGCGGGTGCTGATGGGGTCGCGTGACGGCGGCCCAGCTACAAGTCGGCCAGGTCTGCCAGCGGTACCTCGACCCGTCTGTCGATGCGGTCCTCCACCCACGTGCTCGTGTCGACGAGCCACCACTGCTCCACCTCGACGACGTACACCCGGTGCGGTGCGGGTGGCACGAGCAGCGACACCGGCAACGTCCACTCGGCACGGTCACGCGCGTCCGGCAGCACGGCGTCGTAGAACGTCGCGTGGTGTTCGGCCACCTCGGCAGGGGACAGCTCCCGGCACGTGCCAGAGAACTGTGCCCCGTCGACGGCGAGCAGGTCCCCGCCCGCCACGAACAGCGAACCCGCGACCTGCGGCCGGGTGCTGACGTCGGTGCTGTGCCGGGACCGCACCGCCGACCCGAACAGGAACCGCAGCGGGTCGGCGAGCCACGCGTACTGCAGCACCGCCGACCACGGCTGTTCCTCGGTCGACACGGTCGCCAGCGACAGGTACTTCGCCGACTCGAGCAACCGGCGGGTGCGGGTCACCAGGTCCACTGGTCAGGCGGCCTTCGCGGCGCGGTGGCGCAGCAGCACGGGCAGCGCGGCCACGTCGTTGGCGACCGCCGTGGACATCGACTCGACGTCCACCCACGGCGACAGCCACTTCACCTCGCCGGGCTCGTAGCCGGGCACGTTCTTCTTGGGGTTGCGCGACACGCCCGGGTGCAGCAGCAGGTGCTTCACCACCTCGCCGCGGGTGACGACCCAGGCGCGGAAACCCTCCGGGAACTCGACGGCGACCGCCGGGCCCTGCGCCCGCAGTTCGTCGATCTGCGTGCTGGGGGTGGCGCTGAACCCGATCATGTTGCCCCTCCTGGGAAGTGAGCGCGACCACCGGCCGCCGGTGATGAGCCGAGGCGACACGGCGAAACTAACCACGCTGATCGCGGGGCGAAATGCTGGAATCGGGCTCGTGGGGCGGTGGTGGCCGGGAACGCGCTGGCCGTGGCCGGTTCTCCAGTCGTACCAGTGCGGAATTCCAGGGAAATTCACTGTGTGTGGCGAGTTTCGCGCGATCGGATGACAACCGGCACCGCCTGCGCGCGTGTTTGTGACCGGCCAGTGTGGAAAGTCCTTCGGACGGAGTTTCGATCGCCGACAGGGAAGGTGACCATGACCGGCTTCTACGGGCCAGGCGGCTTCGGCGGCAGCCCCTTCGACGACTTCCTCGCCCAGTTCTTCGGCGGCCCGGCGGGCGGTCGGTCCCGTCCGATCGACATCATCCGCTTCCTCAGCGACCAGGCACGCGAGGTGCTCGCGATGGCCGCGGGCCAGACGGCCCGGTGGGGACGCACGGACCTCGACACCGAGCAACTGCTGTGGGCGGCGCTGCAGCACCCGGCGCTGCGGGCGTCGGTCGAGGGCGCGGGCGCCCACCCGGACGACCTGGCGGCCAGGATCGAACGCGACTCCCAGGCCGGCGAGCCGAGGGACGGGCCGGTCCGGCTCGCCCCGGCCGCCAAACGCAGCCTGCTGGACGCCCACCGGATCTCCCGCGGCCTCGGTGCCTCCTACATCGGCCCCGAGCACCTGCTGCTGGCGCTCACCGCCAACCCCGACTCCGGTGCCGGCCGCCTGCTCGCGGAGGCACGGGTGACGCCGGAGACCCTGGCCGAGCGCGGCCGCCAGGGCGCCGTGCCGCAGCCGCGGTCGGGGACGGAAACCCTCGACCAGTTCGGCCGTGACCTCACCGACCTGGCGAAGGCGGGCCAGCTCGACCCGGTTGTCGGCCGCGACCGTGAAATCGAACAGACGGTCGAGGTCCTGTCCCGTCGCCGCAAGAACAACCCGGTCCTGATCGGTGAGGCTGGTGTCGGCAAGACGGCGATCGTCGAGGGCCTCGCGCAGCGGATCGCCGACGACGACGTGCCGGAGCAGCTGGTGGGCAGGCGCGTGGTGCAGCTGGACCTCAACGCGATGGTGGCCGGGACGCGCTACCGGGGCGACTTCGAGGAGCGGATGACCAAGCTGCTCACCGAGATCCGCGCGCACAGCAGCGAACTGGTCGTGTTCGTCGACGAACTGCACACCGTGGTTGGCGCGGGCGCCGCCGAGGGCTCGACGGGCGCGGGCGACATCCTGAAACCCGCGCTGGCCAAGGGGGAGCTCAACATCGTCGGCGCGACCACCCTCGACGAGTACCGCACCAACATCGAGAAGGACCCGGCGCTGGAACGCCGTTTCCAGCCGATCCTCGTCCCGGAACCCACCGTGGCCGACACGATCGCCATCCTGTGCGGCCTGCGGGACCGCTACGAGGCGCACCACCAGGTCCGCTTCACCGACGCGGCACTCGACGCGGCCGCGACCCTCGCGGACCGGTACGTCACCGACCGGTTCCTGCCCGACAAGGCCATCGACCTGCTGGACCAGGCGGGCGCCAGGGTCAGCCTGCGGCAGCGGCGCGGCGCCACCGGGGCCCGCGCTCTCCAGGACCGCCTGGAGCGCCTGACCAGGGAGAAGGACGAGGCCGTCGGCGCGGAGGACTACGAGCGCGCGTCCGCGCTGCGCGACGAGCTGACGTCGGCCCGGGAGGAGCTGGCACGCATCCGCGACGACGGCAGGCCCCAGGACGTGGCCGAGGTGGACGTCGAGGACATCGCGGACGTGGTGTCCGGCCTGACCGGCATCCCGGTCCGGCAGCTGACCGAGCACGAGCGGGAACGCCTGCTGGCCCTCGACGAGCACCTGCACCGCAGGGTGATCGGCCAGGACGAGGCCGTCCAGGCGGTCGCCGAGGCTGTGCGGCGGTCCAGGACCGGCATGGCCGAACCGAACCGCCCGTCGGGCAGCTTCCTGTTCCTCGGCCCGACCGGCGTCGGCAAGACCGAACTGGCCCGCACGCTGGCGGAAGCCCTGTTCGGCGACGAGAACCACCTGATCAGGCTCGACATGAGCGAGTACGGCGAGCGGCACACCATCAGCAGGCTCGTGGGCGCGCCGCCCGGCTACGTCGGCTACGAGGAGGCGGGCCAGCTGACCGAGGCGGTGCGGCGCAGGCCGTACTCGGTGGTCCTGCTGGACGAGATCGAGAAGGCCCACCCCGAGGTGTTCAATATCCTGCTGCAGGTTCTCGACGACGGCCGCCTGACCGACGGGCACGGCCGCACGGTCGACTTCACCAACACCGTCCTGGTCATGACGAGCAACCTGGGGTCGGACCTGATCACCGCGGGCACGCAGGGGGCCCTGGGGTTCGCGCCGGTCGACGAGACCGACACGGAACGGAGCCTGCGGGAACGGCTGATGCGCGTGCTGCGGGACTCGTTCCGCCCGGAGTTCCTCAACCGCATCGACGAGATCATCGTCTTCCGCAGGCTGGAGGAGGACCAGCTGCGCCAGATCACGGAGATCATGCTGGAGCAGACGAAGCGGCGCGCGCACGCGCAGGACATCGCGCTGGAGGTCACGCCCGCGGCGGTGGCGTGGTTGAGCGGGCGCGGTCACCAGCCGGAGTTCGGTGCCCGCCCCATGCGCCGCACCATCCAGCGCGAGGTGGACAACACCCTGTCCCGCATGATGCTCGACGGCTCCCTCACCGCGGGCGCACGGGTGCGGGTGGACGTCACCGACGACGAACTGCGGTTCGACGTGTCGGAACCCGCGCTGAGCCCCTGACGAGCAGCCCGTCGGCCTGGTGACGCCGGGCCGACGGGCCGGGCCGACTGGCCGTTCACGGGTGCCGCAACAGCACACCCACGCCGTCGGTCAGCGGAAGGTCCTCGGGCGCGACCAGCACGTCGGCGCCGACGACCAGCGCCGCCATGGGCAGGGCCTCGTCGGCGCGCTGGTGGTCGACGGGCATGCCCAGCGCACGCAGGTCGGCCTCCTCCTCGGCGACCTGGTCACGGTGTGTGCCACCGACCCACACCGCGCGATCGCGCAACGCGCCCTCGACGATCACGAGCGCGTCGGCGTTGCCCGCCCGCAGCGCGGCGGCGCACCGCCCGACTCCCTGCACCACGGGGCCTTCCGGCCGCGCGGACTCGAACATGAACTGGTCGAACACGGTCCGGTCCCCGGACCCGCTCACCGCGTCCTCGCGGGCCCGCCCGGCGGCGACCAGCGACGCCTCCGGCGCCCGGACGGCGTGCCGGGGCACCAGCGGGAGCAGATAGGGCAGGTCGGACACCCGCGCCACGGCCGCATGCGGTGTCCACGCGGGCGACATGTCGACGAGCACGCCGTCGCGGGTGGCGATGAGCCCGCGACCGGCGGCCGTCCCGCGACCCAGGGCGTCGTCGAGGGCGGCCAGCACCGCCGGATCCGCGTCCTGCACGGACAGGCAGTGCCGGAGCACGTTCCACTCGACGACATCGGACGGGAGGTATACCGACACGAACGGGCCGTGGACGGACACCAGTTCCCGAATCGACTCACAGTTCACAGCGCCCTCCCGGACAGACGTGTTCGCCGCCGGACTACCCACCCGTCCTCCGCTCAATCCTCATGCACCCCAACGGTTCCCGCACGCAGGCCAGTCACGCTGAGTAGTAGTTGTCACCGCCTGGTTTACCTGCACCGTGCCCGGCAAGCCCTTCGACGTGAAGCCGTCAGCCGAGGTCATGGCGGTGCTGTTCGACCGGGACGGCACGCTGGTCGAGGACGTGCCCTACAACGGGAACCCCGCCCTCGTCCGCCCGCGACCCGGCGCGCACGCGGCGGTGAAACTGTTGCGGGACAGGGGAATCCGGCTCGGTGTCGTGACGAACCAGTCCGGCGTGGCCCGGGGCAGGCTCACGGAGGGCCAGGTGCGGCTGGTGAACGCCAGGCTGGCCGAGCTGCTGGGCCCCTTCGACGACATGCGGTACTGCCCGCACGGCCCGGACGACGGGTGCGGCTGCCGCAAGCCCGCGCCGGGCATGGTGCACGACGCGTGCCGGGCACTGGGTGCCCGGCCCCGCTCGACGGTGCTGATCGGCGACATCGGCGCCGACGTCGACGCCGGCGCCTCGGCGGGCGCGATCCCGATCCTCGTGCCCACCCCCGTGACCCGGCGGGCGGAGATCGACAACGCCCCGCTCGTGGCCCCGGACCTGGTCACCGCGGCGTACTTCGCGGTCGACCTGCTGCTGGGGGTGCGGGCGTGAACAAGGTCCTGGTGGCACGGCTGGACAGCGACGGTGACGTGCTGCTGGCGGGCCCGGCGATCCGCGCGGTGGCCGCGCGGGCCGAGGTGACGCTCCTGTGCGGACCGGCCGGGGAGCAGGCCGCCGCCCTGCTCCCCGGGGTGGACCGCACCATCGTGTGGTCGTGCCCGTGGATCGCGGCCCACCCCGACCCGGTCCGGCCCGCGCAGATCCACGAACTCGTCGACCGCCTCAGCGCCGAGTGCTACGACCAGGCGCTGGTCCTGACCTCGGCACACCAGTCCGCCCTGCCGCTGGCGCTGGTGCTGCGGATGGCCGGGGTGCCCCACATCGCCGCCATCTCCGCCGACTACCCGGGCACGCTGCTCGACGTCCGCCTGCGCCCGGGCCGGGACTTCACCGACGACGCCCCCGAACCAGAACGCGCGCTCGCCGTGGCCCACGCGGCGGGGCACCACCTGCCCGCCGGCGACGACGGCGCGTTGCGGGTCCGCACGCCCCCGGACGTGTCGCACGTGACCGGCGCCGGCCCGTACCTCGTCCTGCACCCCGGCGCCACCGTGCCCGCCCGCCGCTGGCCCGCGCACCGCTGCGCCGAGGCCGTCGAGGCACTCACCGCGCGCGGCCACCGCGTGCTGGTCACCGGCAGCCCGGGCGAGAAGGACCTCACCGCCGAGGTCGCCGGGGACACCGGCGTCGACCTGGGCGGCGCCACCGGCTTCGCGGAGCTGTCCGGCGTACTCGCGGGCGCCGACGCCGTGATCGTCGGCAACACCGGCCCCGCGCACCTCGCCGCCGCCGTCGGCACGCCGGTCGTGTCCCTGTTCGCACCGGTCGTGCCCGCCGTGCGCTGGGCGCCCTACCGGGTGCCGACCGCGCTGCTCGGCGACCAGAGCGCTGCCTGCCGGGGCACCAGGGCCCGCGAGTGCCCGTTACCCGGCCACCCCTGCCTGACCACCGTGACGGCCGAGGACGTGGTCCACGCCGTCGACGAACTACGACAGTCAGCCCACTTGAGCCCCCAGGTGCCGCGCTGAGCCATCCGTTCGATCCCGAGGGGACAGCCAGATGCGCATAGCAATGATCTCCGAACACGCGAACCCACTCGCCGCGCTCGGCGAGGTCGACGCGGGTGGCCAGAACCTGCACGTCGCCGAACTGTCCGCCGCGCTCGCCGCCGCGGGGCACGACGTCACCGTCTACACGAGGCGGGACGACCCGGTCCAGTCCGCCGACCGGATCACCCCGCAGGGCTACCGGGTGGTGCACGTGCCCGCCGGGCCCGTGCGGCCACTGCCCAAGGACGAACTGCTCCCGCACATGGGTGAGTTCACCCGCTTCGTGGAGCGGGCGTGGCGGACCGACCGGCCGGAGGTCGTGCACTCGCACTTCTGGATGTCCGGACTGGTCGCGGTCGTCGCCGCGCGTGCGCACGGCATCCCGGTGCTGCACACCTACCACGCGCTCGGCACCGTGAAGCGCCGCCACCAGGGCACGGCGGACACCAGCCCCGACCAGCGGATCGGCATCGAGCGGATGATCGGCCGCACCGCCGCCGGGATCGTCGCGACCTGCGGCGACGAGGTCACGGAACTGGCCAGGATGGGCGTGCCGAGGACCAACGTCTCGATCGTGCCGTGCGGCGTGGACTGCGCACAGTTCACCGCGGAGGGCCCGGCCGAGGACAAGGCGCTGCCCTTCCGCGTGGTCAGCGTCGGCAGGTTGGTGCCGCGCAAGGGGTTCGCCGACCTGATCGCGGCGCTGCCCGGCGTCCCGGACACCGAGCTGGTGATCGTCGGCGGCCCCGAGCACGCCCGGCTCGCTTTCGACCCGGAGGTGCGCAGGCTGCGCGCGCTGGCCGAGAAGACGCGGGTCGCCGACCGGGTCCGGTTCACCGGTCAGGTGCCGAGGGACCGCATGCCCGGACTGCTGCGCTCCGCGGACGTGGTGGCGTGCGTGCCGTGGTACGAGCCGTTCGGCATCGTGCCGCTCGAGGCGATGGCGTGCGGGGTGCCGGTGGTCGCGACCCGGGTCGGCGGGCTGACGGACACCGTCGTGGAGCACGTGACCGGAGAGCTGGTGCCGCCGCGCAGGCCCGCCGCACTGGCGACCGCGCTGCGGACGATGCTGGCCGACCCGATCCGGCGGTCGTTCCTCGGCGGCGCCGGACGCGACCGGGCCGAGTCGCGGTACCCGTGGCGGCGGATCGCGGAGGAGTGCGTGCGGGAGTACCAGCGGTGCGCCGAGCTCGCGCAGACCGGCGCGATCACGGTCGTGGGGAGCGCCGCGCGATGACGTTCGCGAGGTTCACCGACCGCCTCGCCGAGGTCGAGCGCGTCGTCGGGGTGCTGCGTGCCGAGACCCCCCGTGTCACGCGCTGGGGCGAGCTGCTCGCGGAGCGGCTGGGTGCGGGCTGCCGGCTGCTCGCCGCGGGCAACGGCGGCTCCGCCGCCGAGGCTCAGCACCTGACCGCGGAGCTGGTCGGCCGGTTCGAGGAGGACCGGCCCGCGTTCTCCGCGATCGCACTGCACGCCGACACCTCCAGCCTGACCGCGATCGGCAACGACTACGGGTACGCGGACGTGTTCGCGAGGCAGGTGCAGGCCCACGCGCGACCCGGCGACGTGCTCGTGCTCCTGTCCACCAGCGGCCGCAGCGAGAACCTGCTGCGTGCCGCCGACACGGGCCGTGACCAGGGCGCGACCGTGCTCGCGATGACCGGCCCGGCACCCAACCCGCTGTCCGAACGCGCCGACGACGTGCTGGCCGTGCCCGGCTGCACCGCCACCGTGCAGGAGGCGCACCTGATGTCGGTGCACCTCGTGTGCGCCGCGTTCGAGGCCGCCGTGCGCGCGACCACCGTGCCCGCGACCACGACGAGGAGGGCGTCATGAGCCTCGTGATCGTCGGCGACTGCCTCCTGGACGTCGACCTGGTCGGCTCCGTGGGCCGGGTCTGCCCGGACGCACCAGCGTTGGTGGTCGACGAGGACACGCGCAGACCGCGTCCCGGCGGTGCCGGGCTCGCCGCGCTGCTCGCCGCACGGGCCGGTGAACCGGTCACGCTCGTCACCGCGCTCGCGGACGACGACGAGGCCGAGGTCCTGCGCACCCAGCTCGGCCGGGTGCCGGTGGTCGCGGGCCCCGCGAACACGCCGACGCCGGTGAAGACCCGGGTGCGTGCCGCCGGGCACACCCTCGCCCGGATCGACCGCACCCGCGCGGGCACCCCCACGGTCACCGCCGAGATGCTGGCCGCGCTGCGCTCCGCCGACGCGGTCCTCGTCTCCGACTACGGCCGTGGCCTCACCGAGGACGCGGTGCTGCGGAACGTGCTCACCGAACTCGCGGGCCGCGTGCCCGTGGTGTGGGACCCGCACCCGAAGGGCGCGTCGCCGGTACGGGGCGTCACCCTCGCCACCCCCAACCTCGACGAGGCGCGGCGCATGTCCGGGCAGTCCGGTGACGGCGTAACAGAAGCCGAGGCCGCCGCGACGATGCTGCGGGCCCGGTGGCGGGCGGGCGCGGTGGCCGTGACGCTGGGCGGGCGCGGCGCGCTCCTGGCCTGGGTCGACGGCGATGTCGACGGCGGGGTTGGCGGCGGGGTTGGCGGCGGGGAGGAACGGACCAGGCTGGTCCCGGCCCCGCCCGTGGCCGTCGCGGACCCGTGCGGCGCCGGTGACCGGTTCGCGGTCGCGGTGACCGCCGCGCTGATGCGGCACGAGACCGTGCCCGCCGCGGTCGAGCAGGCCGTCGCCGCCGCGGCCAGGTTCGTCGCCGACGGCGGCGCCGCCGAGATCACCGGCGGGTCGTTCCCGGACGGGACACCGGACGACGACGTCGCCGCCGCGTGTCACCTGGCCGACCAGATCCGCGCGCGGGGCGGCACGGTCGTCGCCACCGGCGGCTGTTTCGACCTGTTGCACGCCGGGCACATCCGCACGTTGTCCGCCGCCCGCGCCATGGGCGACTGCCTGGTGGTGTGCATGAACTCCGACGACTCCGTGCGCGCGCTCAAGGGCCCGGGCAGGCCGCTGAACGGCGAGGCCGACCGGGCCGAGGTACTGCGCGCGCTCGGCTGCGTCGACCACGTCGTGGTGTTCGCCGAGACCAGCCCGGAGCGCGTGCTCGCCGAACTGCGCCCCGACGTGTGGGTGAAGGGCGGCGACTACACCCCCGAAACCCTGCCGGAGACCGAGTTGGTGCGCGGCTGGGGCGGCGAGGTCGTCGTGGTGCCCTACCACGACGGCCGCTCGACCACCCGGCTCGCGCGCATGCTGAGCGAAACCGGCTGACCGCCAAGGAGAACCACGTGTCTACTCAGGACAAACCGCCCGTGCTCGTCTCGGGCGGGTCGAGCGGCCTCGGCGCCGCGGTCGTCGCCGCGTTGCACGAGGCGGGCACCCCGGCCGTCGTGCTGGACAAGCAGTCACCCACCGGGCCCGCCACGGACTTCCGCCTCACCGACGTGTCCGACAGCGCCGCGACCGAGGAGGCCGTGCGGTCGCTCGCCGACGAGCACGGCCTGTCCGGCGTGGTCACCGCAGCGGGCATCGACAGCTGCGGGCCCGTCACCGAGGTGTCCACATCGGACTGGGAACGCGTGGTGCGGGTGAACCTCATGGGCACGGCCGCGGTCGTGCGTGCCGCTGTGCCGTACCTGGAGCGCGCGAGGGGCCGGGTCGTGACGGTCGCGTCGACGCTCGGCCTGCGTCCCGCCGGGGACGCGACCGCATACTGCGCCGCCAAGTTCGGCGTCGTCGGGTTCACCAGGGCCCTCGCGGTGGAGCTGGCCGGGCGCGTCGGCGTGACGCTCCTCGTGCCCGGTGGCATGCGCACCGCGTTCTTCGACGGCCGCGCCGAGCAGTACCTGCCGCCGGACCGGGACAAGCTCAACCCGCCCGAGCACGTGGCCGCGAACATCGTGCACGTGCTGCGCCAACCGCCCGGCTGCGAGGTGCGGGAACTGGTCGTCTGCCACGAGTCCGAACCGTCCTGGCCGTGAGGAGGAAGAGCCGTGCTCACCGCCCGGAACGACATCATCTCGATCAGTGACCCGGCGACCGGCCGCCCCGTCGGCAGCGTCCCGGCGGCGACAGAGGCCGAGATCTTCGACGCCATGGCGCTCGCCCGCAGGACCTTTCCCGTCTGGCGGCACACACAGGCCGCGGCACGTGGCGCCGCCGTGCGAGTCGCGGCGGCCGCGCTGCGGGAGGGCGCCGCGGAACTCGCCGAGATCCTGGAACACGAGACCGGCAAGCCCCGCGACGACGCGATGGCCTCCGTCGACGCTGGAGCGTCCACTTTGGAGCAATATGCCGAGCTCGGTCCGCTGCACCGGGGGAAGTCCCTGCACGGGTCGTGGTCGGCGACCGACCTGATGGTGCCGGAACCACGCGGGGTCGTGGTCGCGCTGACGCCGTGGAACGACCCCGTCGCGGTCGCGTGCGGGCTCCTCGGGGCCGCGCTCGTGACCGGCAACTGCGTGGTCCACAAGCCGAGCGAACGCTGCCCGCACACCGGTGAGCGCCTAGGCGCGCTGCTGCGCACCGCGTTCCCCGACGGCGTGCTGCAGACGCTCATCGGCGGCGGCGCCGTCGGCGAGCTGCTCGCCGGCCGCCAGGACGTCGACGTGGTCGCGCACGTCGGCGGTGTCACCACCGGCAGACGCGTCGCCATGGCCTGCGCACGCACCGGCGCGAAGGCGTTGCTGGAGAACGGTGGCAACGACCCGCTGCTCGTCGACGGCGACGTCGACCCGGTGTGGGCGGCCGGCCAGGCGGCGCTCGGGTCGTTCGCGAACGCGGGCCAGATCTGCGTGTCCGTCGAACGGATCTACGTGCACCAGCGTGTCAGCGAGGACTTCCTCGACGCGCTGGCCGCGCAGGCCCGCCGGTTCGACGGCCAGCCGCTCGTCGACACCGAGCACCGCGACAGGGTGCACGAGCAGGTCCGTCAGGCGCTCGCCGGGGGCGCGGAGGCGTTGACCGGCGCCACGATCCCGGACGGTCCCGGCGCGCACTACCCGGCGACCGTGCTCGCGGGTTGCACGCCGCAGATGACCGTGATGGCCGAGGAGACGTTCGGGCCGGTCGCACCCGTGATGGTGGTGCCGGACTTCGCGACCGGTCTTGCCGAGGCGGCGCATGGGCGGTACGGCCTCGCGGCGACCGTCCTCACGGCCGACATGGCACACGCGCACGAGGCCTACCGCACGCTGCCCGCGGGCACGGTGAAGGTCAACGCGGTGTTCGGCGGCGCACCCGGCGGTGCTGCGGAACCCCGCGGTGTGAGCGGCAGCGGGTTCGGCTACGGCCCCGAGCTGCTCGACGAGATGACCGCCACCAAGCTCGTGCACCTGACCGCGCCGGGCGGTACCGCGTGAAGCACCCGGCCGCCGACCTCGGCCGCCCGCCGGACTGGCAGGCGGTCGAGCGGGTGCTCGTCGTCCGCGCCGACAACCTCGGCGACGTCGTGATGACCACGCCCGCCCTGCGCGCGCTGCGGACGGCGGCGCCGCACGTGCGGATCGACCTCCTCGCGTCCCCGGCCGGTGCGCGGGTGGCGCCGCTGATCCCGGCGGTCACCGACGTGCTGACGGTGTCGCCGAGCTGGCAGCAGGCGGGCACCCCGCGCCGCGCGGCCGAGCTGGCGGCGGCGGAGGCGGAGCTGGTCGACCGGGTCCGCGCCGGGAACTACGACGCGATGCTGGTGTTCACCTCGCACAGCCAGTCGCCGTGGCCCGCCGCGCACGTCGGCATGCTCGCCGGGATCGGGCTGCGTGCCGTGCACTCCACGGAGTTCGGCGGCGCGGTCGCGACCCACTGGGTCACCCCGCCGCCGGTCGGCACCCACCAGGTCGACCGCTGCCTGCACCTGCTCGCCGCGCTGGAGGTGCCGTCCGCCGGACCCGAGCTGGAGCTGGTGATCCCACCGACCGACCGGGAGGGGCCGTACGCGGTGCTCGCGCCGGGCGGTTCCTGCCCGAGCAAGCGGTACCCGGCCGACCGGTTCGCGGCCGTGGCGCGACGGCTCGCCGACGCGGGACTCGCGGTGCTCGTGACCGGTGCGCCGCAGGAGGCACCGCTCGTCGCGGCGGTCGTCGCGGGCGCCGCACACGCGGGCGTGACCCCGCTCGGCGACGTCACCGTGCCGGAGCTGGCCGGGGTGATCGGCGGCGCGGACGTGGTGGTGTGCAACAACTCCGGTTGCCTGCACCTGGCCGACGCGGCGCGGGTGCCGGTGGTCGTCACCTACGCGGGCACCGAGGCCCGCACCGAGATGCCGCCGAGGACGACACCGGCCGCCGAGGTGCTCGGCAACGCGGTGCCGTGCGCGCCGTGCAGGCAGTTCCAGTGCCCGTACCACCAGGAATGCCTAGACCTCGACCCGTGGCACGTCGCCGCCGCGGCGTTGCGCATGACCAGGGAGGTCGCCCTGCCATGACCGATCTGACCACAGTGGACACGACGTACGCGGACGACCACGAGCTGCCGGAACTGACCCCGGACGTGCCCGCGCGCCTGGCCGCCGCCCGCCCGAGGGTGCTCGTCGTCGGCGACGTCATCCTCGACGAGTGGCTGACCGGCAACGCGGAACGCCTGTGCCGCGAGGCGCCCGCCCCGGTCGTCGCCGTCGACACGCGCACCACGGCACCCGGCGGCGCGGCGAACACGGCGGTGAACCTGGCCGCGCTGGGCGCGCGGGTGCGGGTGGTGTCGGCCGTCGGCGCCGACGACAGCGGCACGGAACTCCTCGCCGCGCTGGCGAAGGCGGGCGTGGACACGTCGTCGGTCGCGGTGAAGCACGACCGGCGCACCCCGGCGAAGCGACGCGTGGTGGCGGGGGAGCAGGTGCTGGTGCGCCTCGACGACGGGGACCGCGAACAGGCGCCGCTCGCCGGGGTGCCCGGCCTGGACGAGGAGTGGGACGCGGTCGTGATCTGCGACTACGGCACCGGTCTGCTGAGCGGACGGGTGCTCGACGCGGTGCGGGGGACACGCCCGCCGCTGGTGGTGGTGGACGCGCACGACCCGGCCCGCTGGGCGCGGCTGCGCCCCGACCTCGTCACCCCGAACGCGGAGGAGGCGGCCGCGGTGCTCGGCAGGCCGATCCCGCAGGGGGAGGCGCTGCGGTTCCTGGACGAACACCGCGGCACGCTCGCCACCCGCACCGGCGCGCACGCCGTCGTGGTGACCCTGGACCGGGACGGCGCCGTGCTGCTGGACGGCGCCCGGCCGGTGCACCGCACGTGGGCGCGTCCCGTGCCGGACAACCACACCGCGGGCGCGGGCGACACGTTCTGCGCGGCGCTGACGGTCGCGCGGTGCGGTGGCCTGCCGGCGGTGGTGGCGGTCGAGCTGGCCCAGGCGGCGGCGGACGTGGTCGTGCACCGCCCGGAGACGGCGGTGTGCACAACCGCGGACCTGGCGGAACGGCTGGGCGGTCACGGCATGGTCGCCGACCACGGGCGCCTCGCCGAGCTGGTCGCGGAGCACCGGGTGGCCGGCAGGCGGATCGTGTTCGCCAACGGCTGCTTCGACGTGCTCCACCGGGGCCACGTCGCCCACCTCAACGAGGCGAAACGGCTGGGCGACGTGCTGATCGTGGCGATCAACTCGGACGAGAGCGTCGCCCGGGTGAAAGGCCCCGACCGCCCGGTGAACGGCGTTGCCGACCGCGCCGCCGTGCTGGCCGGTCTGTCCTGTGTGGACCATCTGACGGTCTTCGACGAGGACACCCCGGTCGCCCTGCTGTCGAGGCTGCGCCCGGACATCTACGCCAAGGGCGGCGACCACCGCCCGGAACTGCTGCCGGAGACGCCCGCGGTGGAGGAGTACGGCGGCGAGGTCCGCATCCTGAGCTACCTCCCGGACCGCTCCACGTCGGCCGTGATCGAACGGATAAGGGGTGGATCCTGACCCGCTGACGCGACGTCACCGGGGCCCGGCGGACGCTGGGCGACCCAGAATCGAGCGATGGTCATGATTTCGCGCTGACACTGGACAACTCAGTCGAATACTGGGGTGGGCGCGTTGACACTGAGGCTGACACTGAGGTTACTCGGACCTGTCGAGTTCGCGGCCGGCGGCCGAGCCTGGGACACCGGCGGACCGCGGCAGCGGACGGTGCTGGCCGTGCTCGGGTTGAACGCCGGGCGGGTCACCTCGATGGACATGATCATCACTGCCGTGTGGGGGGACGAACCGCCCGGCACGGCGCGTGGCCAGGTGCAGGTGTGCATCTCCGGCCTGCGCAAGATGTTCGCGCAGGCCGGGCATCTCGACGCGATCCGCACGGTGGCGCCCGGCTACCGGCTCGAACTCGGCGCCGAGCACGTCGACGTGCTGGAGTTCGCCGAGCTGGTGGCAGCCGCGAAGGCCGACACCGGCGACGGGCGCCTCACCGACGCGGTCGGCAAGCTGCGGTCGGCGCTCGCGTTGTGGCGGGGGCCGGCGTTCGACGGGATCGACAGCGACGTGGTGTGCCGCGGCGCCACCGCGCTCGACGAGCAGCGGCTCGCCGTCGTCGAGGAGCGGGTGCGTCTCGACCTCCAGCTCGGCCAGCACCAGCAGCTGGTGCCGGAGCTGCGTGCGCTCGTCAGCGAGCACCCGCTGCGCGAACGCCTCCACGAACTCCTGATGATCGCGCTGTACCGGTCCGGTCGCCCGGCGGACGCGCTCACCGCCTACCGGGACGCCCGCACGATCCTCATCGACGAGATCGGGGTCGAACCCGGGAACGAGCTGCGTGAGCTGGAACGCGCGATCCTCAACCGCGACCCGGCGTTGAACGGCGAGCGGCCGGGCGGTGGCCGCCCACCGGAGACCGAGTCCTGCGATCCCGTGCCGAAGCAGATGCCGGCCACCGTCGCGGACTTCACCGGACGGCAGGACGAGGCCGCCGAGATCGTGCGCGTCATGACCGAGGCGGCCGGGTTCGCGGTGCCCGTCGTCGCGATCTCCGGGCGGGGCGGGGTCGGCAAGTCGAGCCTCGCGATCCGGGTGTCGCACGAGCTGGCGGACCACTTCCCCGACGGACAGCTCTACGCCGAGCTGTGCGAGGAGGACGACGACGCCGCCGGCCTGCTCGCCCGGTTCCTCCGCGCGCTCGGCGTCGCGGGGCGGGCCGTGCCCCCCACGCTCGCCGAACGCGCCGCGCTGTACCGCAGCATGCTCGCGGGCAGACGGGTGCTCGTGGTGCTCGACGACGTGCGCGCCGAGGAGCAGGTACTGCCGCTGCTCCCCGGCAGCCAGGGCTGCGCGGTGATCATCGCGAGCCGGGTCCGCCTCGGCAGCCTCCCCGGCGCCCACCACGTCGACCTCGGCCCGCTCGACACGACGACCGCCCTCGCGCTGCTGAACCGGATCGTCGGCGACCAGCGGGTACGTGCCGAGGAGGACGACGCCGAGGAGCTGATCCGGTTGTGCGAAGGGTTGCCGCTCGCACTGCGCATCGGCGGCGCCCGGCTCGCGTCCCGGCCGAACTGGCGGATCGGCGGGCTCGTCGACCGGCTGCGCGACGAGGGCCGCAGACTCGACGAGCTGTCCCACCGCAGCTGGACGCTGCGCTCCAGCATCGCGCTGACCTGCGAGACGCTCAGCGACGACGCGCGCAGGCTGTTCGAGCTGCTCGGGCTCGTCGACACGCAGGAACTGCAGGCGTGGACCGCGGCCGCGCTGCTGGACACCCGGCTCGCGCACGCCGAGGACGTCATGGACAGCCTCGTCGACGCGTGTCTGCTCGACGTCGTCGAGTACCCGCAGACCGGGCGGATCCGCTACCGGCTGCACGACCTCGTCCGCGTGTACGCACGGGAGCTGCTGGTCGAAGCCGTGCCGCGGGGTGACCGCGACGCCGCGCTCACCAGGATGTTCGGCGGCTGGCTCGCGCTCGTGGACGCCGCGCACCGCAAGGAGTACGGCGGCGACTACACGATCGTGCACAGCCCGGCGCCGCGCTGGCGGCCGCCCGGCGCCGAACCCGAGGACTACGTCGGCGGCGACGTGCTCGCCTGGTGGGACTCCGAACGCACCGCGCTCGTCGCCGCCGTGCGGCAGGCCGCACGCACCGGGTTCGTCGCGCAGTGCTGGGACCTGGCGCTCACCTGCGTCACCCTCTTCGAGGCCAAGGGCCACTTCGACGACTGGAAGGCGGTCACCCAGGTCGCGCACGACGCCGCCGAAGGCGCGGGCGACCGGGACGGGGTCGGTGCGATGCGGTACTCGATGGGCACGTGGTGCATGTTCCAGTCCCGGCTGGCCGAGGCCGACCTGCGGTTCGCCGAGGCGGTCGACGCGTTCGCGGAGACCGGCAACGAACACGGCGGCGCGCTCGCGCTGCGCAACGCGGCGCACGTGGACGGCCTGCGCGGCAGGCCCGACGCGATGATGACCAAGTACGAGGTGGCGCTCGCGACGATGCGCGCGGTCGGCGACCACATCGGCGAGGCGCACATCCTCCGCAACACCGCGCGCCACTGGCTGGACGAGGGCGACCTGGACCGGGCGAGGTCACTGCTGGAGGCCGCGCTCGCCATCTGCAGGCGGGAACGGTGCAGGCGCACCGAGGCGCAGACCACCCACACCCTCGCGGAGCTGTACCTGACCGCGGGCGAGTTCGACCTCGCTCGGGACGCGCTGCACTCGGTGCTGCGCATCGTCCGCGACGCGAGCGACAAGATCGGTGAGACGCACGCGTTGTACGCGTTGGGGGTGCTGCGCAGGCGTGAGGGCAGGCTGGACAGCGCGACGACCACGCTCACGCACGCGCTCGACCTCGCCGAGCGGGTGCGTGAGCGGATGGTGGCGGCCAAGGCTCACCACACGCTGGGGCAGATCGCGCTGCACCGGGGTGACGTCGCCGTCGCGGCCTCGCACGTGGACGCCGCCCGGGAGCTGTTCACGGAACTGCGGTCGTCGGGGTGGCTGGAGAGGACGCGGTCGTTGGCGGAGCAGATCCGGGAGCGTACCCATCTGGCCGCGTGAGGCGACGCCGTCAAGGTGTGTTGTCCTGAGCGAAGTCCTCGGCGGTGCGGGCCGGGTGGCCGGTTTCGCGGAGCACGGTGTCCGTGACCGGGATGACCAGTTCGCCGGTGGCCACGCGGTCCAGTGCCGCGGCGAGGAAGGCGCCGTAGTCGGCCGAGAAGCCGCGACCGGTCATCAGGTCCACGAACTCCGCCGCGGACACCGGCGTGTAGCGGACCGGGCGGCCCGCCGCGGTGAGCGCCGCCGCCACGTCGTGGTGGGTCAGCGCCGCCGGGCCGGTGATCGGCAGCGGGCCGGTCGGGCCGTCGGGCGCCATGGCCGCGACGCCGACCGCCGCCACGTCGCGGGCGTCGACGAACGGGATGCGGCCCTCGCCCGCGGGCAGGCGCAGCTCGCCCGCGTCGACCATGCCCGAGAACGAGCCGTGCGTGAAGTTGTCCAGAAACCAGGTCGGGCGCAGGGCAGCGGTCGCCGCCCCCAGTCCGTCCAGTGTGGACTCGGCCAGCCGTAGCGGGCTGTCCGGTTCGGCCTCCGTGACGTCCAGGCTGGACAGCAGCACGATCCGGGCCACACCGGCCGCCGCGACCGCCTCCAGCAGTGCCGGGGTGCGTTCCGGTGCGCCCGCGTGGTTGAACGGGATCAGCACGTACGCCGCGTCGCTGCCCCGGGACGCGGTCGTCCACGTCCGCTCGTCGTCCCAGTCGAACGGTTCGAACTCGCCGGAACCGTGACCCGCGGACGGGCGGCGGCCGGCGGCACGTACCCGCCAGCCGCGCTCGGCGGCGTAGCGGGCGACGTGCCTGCCGGTCTTGCCGGTCGCCCCGAACACGGTGACCGTGTACTCGTTCATACCCGCACGCTCTCCGTCGCCAGTGGCAGGTCGAACAGTCTGCCGTACCCGGTCGCGCCCGCGGACACGCCACTGGCACGCAGGCAGTGCCACAGCGCCGCCTGGTTGGACGTCACCACCGGCATCCCGAGGTCCGCCTCCAGCGGTGCCACCGCGTCGGCGGCCAGCAGCCCGTTGCCCAGCACCGCGATCCCGTCGGCGTCGGCCGGGACGAGGGCCCGCACCTGCCGGTACAGCTCGTCGGTGCGGACCTCCTGCTGGCCGTTGGCGTCCCACACCTGCCACGGTTCCCGGTCCCGCCACGCCGTGCCGAGGTCGTAGCGGACCAGCCCCGACGGTGCGAAACCCGCGTCGCCGAAGTAGCGCAGCGCGTGCGTGGCGATGAGGTCGTTGAACCACGGTGGTGCCACCAGGAACGGCCGCCGTGTCCCGGTCGCCGTGAGCGCCGCCCGGATCGCACCGGCCGCGGTGGTGACCTGGCAGCCGTGCGCCTTCTCGGCCGCCTTGGCGGCGAAGTCGTCGTCGAACCCGAGGCCACCGAAGAAGCTGCCGGTCACGAAGCACAGCGTGATGGCGTCGAGGCCGATGCGGCCGAGGTAGTCGAGCCCGGTCGCGATGTCCGGGGACTCGACCACCGTGCGCGCCGGATCGTCGCCGTAGCTGCCCGACCCGCTCTGCCTCGGGCTCGCGAACCGGGCCGTGTGCACGGTGACCCCGTCCGGCGCCATCGCCTGGAACTCCACCTCCGGCACGGTGTCCTTGTCGATCACCAGGATGCCGAGCCTGGCCCGCCACCCGGCGGCGGGCCGCCACGTCGTCTCAGCCATCGGCACACGCCGCCTTCTCGACCGGCGCCGGGGCGGGCGCGGGCTTCGGGCGGGACAGGCGGCCTTCCGCGATCGCCAGCCCGGCCATCACCGTGAGCACGCCGGTGAGCATGTTCCACGTGATGCTGTCGCCGAGCAGCGTGGTGCTCGCGACCGCGCCGACCACCGGCACCAGGTAGTTCACCGACGACGCGGTCGCCGCGCCGAGGTCGGTGATGAGCCGGAAGTACAGCACGTACGCCGCGCCCGTGCCGAACACGCCGAGCAGCAGCACGCTCACGACCACCGGCCAGGAGAACGACGGCGTCGACCAGCCGAACGCGGGCAGCGTGACCGTCTGCAGCACCAGCGCCATGATCACCTGCCCGGCGGCCTGCGCGACCGGCGACAGGCCGTGCGGCACCAGGAACTTGCGGATGTAGACGGTCTGCGCCGCGTAGCTGCACGCGGCACCGATCACCGCCAGCTGACCGGTCAGCTCACCGGGATCGCCCTGCCACGGCGCCACGATCAACGCCACCCCGGCGAACCCGATCAGGAACCCGTACAGCTTGCGCCTGCTCACCTTCTCGGTCGGCAGGAACAACGTCACCGCGGCCAGTGTCGCGAGCGGCAGCACCGCGATCAGCATGCCCGCCATGGCGGCACTCGTGCGTTGCTCGCCGTACCCCAGCAACAGGAACGGGATCACCATGCCCAGCGCGGACGCCACCGCGAGGTGACCCCACACCCTGCCCATCTTCGGCAGGCCGATCGACCACAGCATCAGGATCGCGATCAGGAACACCAGACCGAGCCCGAGCCGGGCCAGCACCAGCTGCGTCGGGGACAACCCCTCCAGCGCGGCCTTGATGAACGTGTAACTGGTGCCCCAGATGGTGCCCAGCAACAGGAACTGCACCAGGTTGGTGCGGGACATCGAGGTCATGACTGCTCTCCGGGAACGGTGGGGATGCTGGCCAGGCCGACGGCGAGCGCCTCTTCGCTGACCGAGTCGTCGGGCAACGTGCCCGCGGCGAACCGCTGGTAGGCGGACAGGTCGAAGTTGCCGTGCCCGGTGAGCCCGAACAGGATGGTCTTCTGCTCGCCGGTCTCGCGGCAGCGCACCGCCTCGTCGATGGCGGTCCGGATCGCGTGCGTGGCCTCCGGCGCGGCGAGCACGCCCTCGGTCCGCAGGAAGAACACGCCTGCCTCGAACGCGCGCTTCTGCGACTCGGCGATCGCCTCCATGTACCCCAGCTCGGTGACCCAGCTGATCAGCGGCGCGATGCTGTGCGCGCGGAGCCCGCCCGCGTGCACGGGCGGCGGCACGAACCCGTTGCCCAGGGTGTGCATCCGCTGCAGCGGCGTCATCCCGCCCGAGTCGGAGTGGTCGTAGGCGATCCGGCCGCGGGTCAGCGTCGGGCAGGCCGCGGGCTCGACCGCGATCAGCCGCACGTCCCGGCCGCCGCCCAGCTTCTCGCCGAGGAACGGGAACGCGAGCCCGGCGAGGTTGCTGCCCCCGCCCGCGCACCCGATCACCACGTCCGGGTAGTCGTCGAGCAGTTCCAGCTGCCGCTTCGCCTCCTGCCCGATCACCGTCTGGTGCAGGCAGACGTGGTTGGCGGCGCTGCCGCGGGTGTAGCCGGCGTCGGTGGAGTCGAACACCACCTGCAGCGCCTCCGACTTCGCGACCGCGAGGCTGCCCGGGTGGTCGGGGAACTCGGCGAGCGTGGCCCGGCCCGGCGCGGTCTCCGTGCTGGGGCTGGGGGTGCACTCGGCGCCGAAGGTCTCCATCATGGTCTTGCGGTGCGGCTTCTGCTCCGCCGACACCCGGACCTGGAACACCTTCGCCTTCATGCCGAACAGCGACGCGGCGAACGCGATCGCCGCGCCCCACTGCCCGGCGCCGGTGTCGGCGACCACCATGCTGCGGCCGGCCAGCTTGTTGTAGTACACCTGCGGCACCGCGCTGTTCGGCTTGAAGCTGCCGGTCGGCGCGTCACCCTCGTACTTGTAGTAGATGTGGGCGGGGGTGCCCAGCTCCTGTTCCAGCCTGCGGGCGCGGAACATCGGTGTCGGCCGCCACTGCGCGTAGAACTGGCGCACCTCCTCCGGGATCTCGATCTCGCGCTCGCGGCTGAACTCCTGCTCCACCAGACCGGGTGCGGTGGTCCGCATCATGTCCTCTGGCGTGATGGGCTTGCCCGTCCTCGCGTTGAGCGCGGGTGCCATCGGCGGCAGGTCGGCGGCGATGTTGTACCAGGTGCGCGGCAGCTCCGACGGGGGCAGCAGGTAGCGGATCTGTTCGGTCACTTGACACCTCCGGTTGCGAGCAGAGCGCGCTGGTCGGCGGCCTCGTCCTCGAGGGAACCGCTCGCGGTCACCAGGTTCGCCGCGACCAGCTTCGGGTGATGGGTCCGGAACGCGCCGATCACGAGGTCGTACGGGAAGTCGTCGAACTCGCCGTGCCAGCGCAGGAACTCCATGTGCTGCCGCCCTTGTTCGTCGAACGGGTGGTAGACGGCGTCGGCGGTGCCGTCGAAGTCCTGCGGCGTGATCCGGTACAGCATGCACAGCGTCTTGTTGAACACCGGCGTCGCCTTGAGCCACCGGCCGTTCAGGTACACCTGGGTGAGGCTGTGGAAGCGGAACAGGTCGCCGCCGACGAGCTCCCGCAACCGCGGCGACGCGAGGTGGTTGCGGACGTCGCCGTACACGACGCGGCTGGGGACGCCCACCGACCGCAGGCAGGCGGCGTAGGTCAGCGACTTCTGGATGCAGAAGCCGAAGCCGCGCTCGATGATGGCGCTCGCCTTCATCCCGGCGTTGGACAGGTCGTTGCCGTACACCTCGTAGCGCAGGCCGTCGCGCACGGCGTAGTAGAGTTTCACCGCCTTCGCGACGGGATCGCGGTCGGTGTCGTCGAGGGTCTTCGCGACGAAGTCCCTGACCACGGGGTTCTCGTAGTCCATGAACTCGGTCGGCGCACACAGGTGTCGCAGGTCTTCGGACACGATCGGGTCCTCTCGGATCGGCTCGGGATCAGCTCGTTGGCAGGGTGAGCATGGCGGCGATGCGGCTGCGCTGGATGTCGGACGTGCCCGAGTAGATGGTGCCGCCGACCGCGTTGCGCACGTCCTTCTCCAGGCCGTACTCGGCCATGTAACCGTTGCCGCCGAACACGTTGACCGCCGCCAGTGCGGTGGACAGGTTGGCTTCGCTGGCGACCAGCTTGCTGATCGCGAGGTCGGTCGTGATGGTCTCGCCGCGCTGGAGCTTGTCGGCGGTGTCGTAGAGCCACTTGCGCGCGGTCTCGGTCGCCACCAGCATGTCGACGATCCGGTTGGCCACCGACTGGTTCGCGCCGATCGGCCTGCCGAACTGGTGCCGTTGCTTGGCGTAGTCCACGCACCGCTCGACGCGGTGTGCCATCTCGCCCACGTTCACGATGAACGAGCAGAGGATCTCCCACTTCATCACGTGGTCGAGTACCAGGAAACCCATGCCGCGGGAACCGATCACGTGGTCGTCCGGCACGAAACAGTCGTCCAGGAAGACCTCGGCCATGGGGGAGGTCTTCAGGCCCATCTTCGGGATCGGCCGCCCGACCGAGAACCCCGGCGTCGACGTGTCGACCAGGAAGGCCGTGATGCCGAGCGGCCCGGCGTTCGCGTCGCTGCGGGCGTAGACGACCATCAGGTCGGCGACGGGCGCGTTGCTGATGAACGTCTTGCTGCCGGACAGGATCCAGCCGCCGTCGACCTTGCCCGCGGTGGTGCGCATGGCGAGCGCGTCCGATCCGCTGCCCGGCTCGCTGATCGCGTGTGACCCGATCAGCGAGCCGTCGCAGATGGCGGGCAGATAGCGGTCCTTGAGCGCCGCCGACCCGAAACGGGACAGCGGCACCCCGGTCGAGACCACGTGCGTGGTCGTGGAGAAGATCAGGCCACCGTCACGGCAGTCGTGACCGAACCCCTCCAGCACGAACATGGTGGTGACCAGGTCCTGCCCGAGCCCGCCCCACTGTTCGCCGAACGGCAGGCCGAGGATGCCCGAGCTCCGCAGCAGTTTCCACGCGTCGTGGTCGAACTCGGCCCTTCCGTCGCGCTCGATGTGCCCTTCGTTGATCGTCTCGCAGAACGGTCCGATTCCGTCGCGTAACGCCTGTTGCTCCTCGGTCGGGCTGAACATGGCCCACCTCGCCTTCGTCTCGGGCCGGCGTCAGTAGGCCGACGAGCGTGCCTCGTCCAGGGAGTGGACCTCGTCGCCGCGCAGGGCCGGGGTGAACATGCACACCAGCCGCAGGTCGGTGTGCGGGGCCGCGATCAGGAAGTGCGCGTCGTGCTGGTCGAGCGCGTACATGGTGCCGGGGGTGATCGGGTACGAGTTGCCGGCCATGTCGACGACCTCGCCCTCCCCCTCGATGCAGTAGCAGGCCTCCAGGTGGTTCCGGTACTCCAGCCGGGACTTGGTGCCCGCGTTGACGATGGTGTCCGTGAGGGTGTACCCCATGCCGTCGGACGCGACCAGGAACCGGCGGGACACGCCGTTGCCCCAGTCGACGGGCTTCACTTCGGACAGGCTCCGGACGATCATGGCGATGCTCCTATTCTTCCGTTGACGTGCGGGGGTTTCAGGACTTGGCCGCGCTGACGAGCGCGTTGATGTTGTGGACGGTGCGGAAGTTGTCCGGCGACAGGTCGAGCTGGTCCACCGGCAGGTCGAACTCGGTGGTGATCCAGTCCACGACCCGCAGGAGCGCGAGGCTGTCGATGACCCCGTTGGCGAGCAGGTCGTAGTCGGGCTCCAGTTCGGACTCGTGGACGTCCGGCAGGAACTCGCGGACGATCCAGGACGTGATGACGTGCGTGCTCTGCATGGTGCTCACCTCTTCTCCGACAGCGCGACGAGGTGCTGCCGGTCCACTTTTCCGGTCGGGGTTCTCGGCAGCGGTTCCGCTCCGATGTGGACTGTCGACGGGATGGCCGAGGGCGGCAGCCGTTCGGCCAGGTACTTGCGCAGCACGAGGCTGTTGAGCCTGCTGTCCTCCTTGCGGCGCACCACGACGTGCAGGCGTTTGCCGACGTGGTCGTCGGGAACGGCGAGCGCGGCGGCCTCCACCACGTCCTCACTCGCCAGCAGCACGGCCTCGACGTGCTGCAGGTACACCTGCTGTCCGCGTATCTTCACGCGGAAGTCGGCTCGCCCCTCCAGGAACATCGCGCCGTGCTCGTCGCGGCGCACGAGGTCGCCGGTGCGGAACCAGCGTTCGCCGTCCGCGTGCACGGGGTGGTCGCCGAACCCTCCCGGTTCGGTGCCGTGGTAGCCGGGTGACTGGAACGGGGTGCGCACCACGAGCTCGCCGGTGCCGGGCCCGGTGAGCACCGCGCCGTCGTGCACCAGGTCGGCCAGCACACCGGGCAGCGGCTCGCCGAGCGGCAGCGCGGCGCGGTCCTCGTCGCCGGGGAGCAGCTCGTGGTGGAAGCTGTCGTTGGTCTCGGTGCAGCCGTAGATGTTGTGGAACCGGGTGGCGGGGAAGACGGTCCGCAGTGCGTGCAGCTGGGCGGGCCGCATCGCGTCGCCGGTGACGATCGCGTGCTCGACCGAGGGCAGCGGGTGCTCCGCCGCGCCGGCGACCAGCTGGTAGAACAGCGGCACCGCCTGCACGACGTGCGGGGTCGTCGTGCCGAGCAGATCGGCGAGCCGGGCGCCGTCGGCGGCGGTGGCCGCGTCGACCAGCACCACGCACCCGCCGTGCCGCAGCGTCGCCCAGATCTCGAACAGGCACAGGTCGAAGTTCAGCGGCGCGTAGTTCAGCACGCGGCGGCCGGGACCGACGTCGAACCGGTCGTGCACCCAGTGCGTGAAGCGCTCGACCGCGTCCGCGTTGAGCGGCACCAGCTTCGGCATCCCGGTGGACCCGGAGGTGGTCAGCATGAACGAGACGTCGTGTGCCTGCCCGGCGACGGGTGTCGCGGCGCGGGAGCCGAGCACGGCGATGTCGGCGGCGGTGACGACCGCGCCGCAGCCGGCCCGCTCGAACAACGCGGTGAGCGTGTCCTCCGGCAGGGCGGGGGAGGGCAGGACGGCGGTCCGGCCCGCGGCGAGGCACCCCAGCACGAACGTGACCGAGTCGGCCGACTTCTCCGCCCGTACCCCCACCGGTCCCGGCGGGAGGCCCGCGACCCCGGCCGCGGCCGCCCGCACCCCGTCGGCCAGCTCGCCGTAGGTCACCACGGTGTCGCACCACACGAGCGCAGGGGCGTCCGGCCGCTCGTGTGCGTGCAGTGCGACGGCGGTGGCGATGGTGTCGGTCATGGCAACCTCCTTCTCGGGGCACGGGTGGGCACCCCGAGGCCCTTGCGCTGTGCGGACTCGTACAACCGGTAGGCCAGCCACACACCGCCCGCGTTCACCCCGGGCAGGTCGACCAGCACGATGTCGTCGGGGGCGCACCGGCCGGGATGCGTGCCAGCGAGCACCTGGCCGAGCCCGGCGCGGCCGGGGCCGGTGCGGTCGTCGGTGAACACCTGGTCGGCCAGCGACACCACGTGTTCCGGCGGGGGCTGCCCGGTCGCGTTCACGATCAGCGCCCCTCGCGGCGGCAGCCACTCGCCCCCGCACGGATCGGTGAGGACGACGAGGTTCGCGCCGAACGCCGCGTCCTGCGCCGACACGGGGCACGCGAGTCCCACGCCGGCCAGCTCGAGGTCGTCGGCGAGGTCGTCGGGCACGCCCCACCCGTCGGTCGCGTGGATCGCGACGTGGCTGGTGCCCGGCACGTGCACGGCCAGTTCGGCGAGCACGGCGTGTGCGGCGAGACCGGACCCGAGCACGGACACCGTGACGACCCGCGAGTGCAGGAACACCCGTGCGGCGCTCACGGTCAGCGCCGCGGCGCGGACGGCGCGCAGCCCGGCCGCGGGCAGCAGCATCCCGTGCCCCGCGCGTTCACCCCACAGCAACGCGAACCCGGTGCGGGGTACCGCGTCGAGGCGCCAGCTCCCGACCCGGCGCGTGGTGGTGTCACCGCCGACCTCCCGCCAGACGAGCTCGTCGACCACGGTGCGCGGCGCGTCGATCCCGGCGAGTGCCGGGGGCACCTCGTGGGTGCGCAGTCGCAGCAGGGTGTGCATCGGCGGTCCTCTGGTCGGCTTCGTCATCGACGTGGTCGTCGACGGGACCAACGGTGCCGGGACCGGCTTCTCGTGCACTTCTCAGCCGCTTCTCATGAACTTCTCGCCGGCGGCCATCCGGTGGGAAGCGGACGGGAAGCCGATCGGAAGTGAGCGAGAAGCGGCGTGCGGTCTGCTGGTGGAGCACCGGCGGAGAGGCCGCCGACAGCGCAGGAGGAGTCGGTATGAGCATCGTCCGCAGGTTCACGCTGTCCCTGGTCGTCGCCGTCGCGGCACTCGGCTGGCTCGGCGCCGCCACCACGGCGGCCGTCGCCGCGCCGGGAGACCACCAGATCTCGACCGCGGACGGCGTTCCGCCCGAGGACACCCACTGGTGACCCGCGGGGCGCACGTCACCGGCGCCGGGGCACTCCGGGGCGTCCTGGCGGGGCAGCGCCGGTCACCCGCGCCGCCGCGGCGAGCACGTCGGCGGCCGTGATCGTGCCGGTCCGCAGCGCCACGTGCCGTGCGCGTTCCGGCGGCGGCCCCCACCGCTCGGGTGGCGTGGGCCCGAACAACACCACCGACGGCACCCCGTAGGCGGTGGCGAGATGCCCCACCCCGGTGTCGTTGCACACCACCGCCGCAGCGTCAGCCACCGCGGCCGCCAGCCGCGCGAGGTCCAACCGCCCAGCCAGCACAGCGGACTCCGGCAAGCCGGCCCGAGCGGCCACCGCGCGGGCAAGGTCCCGCTCGGCGGCACTCCCGGTCACGACCACCCGGTGGTCCACGGCCAGAGCACGTGCCACAGCGGCGAACCCGTCGACGTCCCACCGTCGCGCGGCCTCGCTCGCCCCCGGATGCACGACGACCGCTCCCGGCGCCACACTCGCCACTCGTGGCCGCGACAACGACAGGTCCTCGGGCGACGCCGCGATCCCGTACCACTCAAGCAAACGGCACCACCGCGTGACCTCGTGCTGCTCCGCGACCCACTCAGGCCCCGCCACGGCAGGAAAAGCGGGATGCCGGTGTGTCAACACCCGGCCAGGTGAGGTTGCCAGCAGGTCGGCGATGCTCTCCGGCCCAGCGCCGTGCAGGTTCACGGCCACGTCCGGCGACCGATACCGCAGGGACCCCAACCCCGGTGTCGGCAGCGACTCGTCCACGCACCCGGTCAGCGCCACCAACGGCGTCAACCACGACGGCGCCGCCAGCACCAGCCGGTCGGTCACCGCGCGCAGACCGCGCAGCGCGGGGACCGCGACGAGCAGGTCCCCGATCCCGAGCGCACGCAACACGAGCATGCCCGGCAGGTACCCGTTTTCACCTCCCGTACGCGGGAACCCGGGAAACATGAACGTGTTGCTCTGGCACGTCCACGGTTCGTGGACCGACGCCTTCGTCCGCGGCGACCACCGCTACCTCCTGCCGACGCTGCCCGAGGGCGGCCCGTGGGGTGGCGGCCGCTGCGGCCGTGACTGGCCCGCCACCGAGGAGATCGTGCCCGAGCGGCTCGCGGACACCGACGTCGACGTGGTGGTCCTGCAGCGGACCGAGGAGATCGAGCTGGCGCAGCGGTGGCTCGGCCGCACCCCGGGACGGGACGTGCCTGCCGTGTTCGTCGAGCACAACACGCCCAAGGGCACCCCGCACCCGCTGTCCGAACGCGACGACGTGCTCGTCGCCCACGTCACCCACTTCAACGCGTGGATGTGGGACAACGGCACGGCTCCCACGACGGTCGTCGAGCACGGCGTCGTCGAACCCGCCGCCCGGTACACCGGCGAGCTGCCCAGGGTCGGCGTGGTGACCAACGAGCCCGTGCGGCGGTGGCGGATCACCGGCACCGACCTGCTGCCCCGGTTCGCCGACGTCGCGCCGCTCGACGTGTTCGGCATGGGGCTCGACGGCCTGGGAGACGTGGTAGGGATCGGCGCCGACCGGCTCACGTGCCACGGCGACCTGCCGCACGACCGGCTCCACCCCGAGCTGGCCCGGCGCCGCGTCTACCTGCACCTGCCGCGCTGGACGTCGCTGGGCCTGTCGCTGATCGAGGCGATGCAGATCGGCATGCCGGTGGTGTGCCTCGCCGCCACCGAGGCGGTCGAGGCCGTGCCCCGGGAGGCCGGTGTGCTGTCGACCCGGCTCGACGTGCTGGCGGACGGGGTGCGGGAACTGGTCGCGGAGCCAGAGCGGGCCGCGCAGCTGGGCAAGAAGGCGCGGGAGTACGCGTTGCGGCGGTTCGGGCTGGGCCGTTTCCTCGCAGACTGGGACCGCGTCCTGGCACGCGTGCGCGCGGGGAAACCTTGACCATGGTCGTCGCTTCTTCGTAAGTTGCTCACGGGTGATCATCCACGACGCCGTGAGCGAGGGAACCCGTGCCACAGAACAACGCCGTCCCGGTCCGGCTGGTGGTCGCCGTGCTGGCCCTGTTGCTGGCGCCGCCCGTGCTGCTGGCGCCGTCCGTCGCGGCCGCCTCCCCGGGCGCCGGTCCGGCCATCACGGTGCTGTCCGGCCGCCCGGACACCGTGACCGGTGGTGACGCGCTGCTGCGGGTGTCCGCGCCGGCGTCGACCCGGATCACCCGCAACGGCACCGACGTGACCAGCGCGTTCCGGTGGGATCCCGCCTCCCGCACGTTGACCGGGCTGGTCGACGGCCTCCGTCTCGGCGACAACCGGATCGTCGCGTACGCGCCCGGCCACCCGCCGGTGGCGTCGCGGCTGGTCAACCACCCGATCGAGGGCCCGGTGTTCTCCGGCCCGCACCAGCGGCCGTTCGTGTGCGAGACCGGGACCTTCCGGCTCCCGGTACTCGGACAGACCCTCGGCGCACCGCTCGACGACGACTGCTCGACCGCCACCAGGGCCGACCACTTCTACCGCACGACCGGAGCCCGGTACCGCCCGTGGCCGCGGGGCGCCACGGACTACCCGGACGACCTCGCGACCACCACCACGGCGCGCGGCGACACCGTGCCGTTCATCGTGCGCATGGAGACCGGCACCGTGAACCGCGGCATCTACCAGTCCACGGTGCTGCACGACCCGCTCACCGAACCGGAGCCGACGCCGTTCGACCGGCCCGCCGGGTGGAACGGAAGCGCGATCTACACGCTCGGCGGCGGCTGCACCGGCGGCTGGTACCGGCAGGGCAACGCCACCGGCGGCGTCGACGACGCGTTCATGCTCGGACAGGGCTTCGCGGTCGTGTCGTCGTCGTTGAACGTGTTCGGCATGAACTGCTCGGACCTGACCGCGGCCGAGACCGCGATGATGGTCAAGGAGCGGTTCGTCGAGCGCTACGGCCCGCCGCGGCACACGATCGGTTACGGCTGCTCCGGCGGCTCGTACCAGGCGCACCAGATCGCCGACAACTACCCGGGGATCTTCGACGGCATCATCCCGTCGTGCTCGTTCCCCGAGGTCGGGTTCGGCACCGTGTACATGATCACCGACGCGTGGCTGCTCGACACCTGGCTCTCCGGCGCGGACGGGTGGACCGCCGAGCAGAAGCGCGCGGTCACCGGCTTCGTCACCTACGCGACCGCGCCCAACGTGGCGCAGGGCGCCCGCCGCATCGACCCGCGCGTGTTCTGCGGCGTCCTGCCGCCGGACCTGCGCTACGACCCGGAGACCAATCCGGACGGCGCGCGCTGCGACGTGTACGACCACGCGGTCAACGTCTACGGCGCCGACCCGGCCACCGGGTTCGCCCGCAGGCCGCTGGACAACGTCGGCGTGCAGTACGGGCTCGCCGCCCTGCGCGACGGCACCATCACGGCCGAACAGTTCCTGGACCTCAACGAGGGCGTCGGCGGCTTCGACGCGGACGCGAACATCGTGCCCGCGCGGACGGAGGCGGACCTGTCCGCGGTCCGCGCGGCGTACCGGACCGGCAGGCTGACCAACGGCGGCGGCGGGCTCGCGGACATCCCGATCATCGACTACCGCGCCTACTTCGACGACGCGCCCAACGGCGACATCCACGTCCGCTACCACAGCTTCTCGATGCGGGCGCGGCTCGAGAAGGCCAACGGCACGTCGGCGAACCGGGTCAGCCTCCTCGAGGACGGCCGCCACGGCTACCTCAGCACGGCGAGCCCGATGGTGCGACACGCGATCACGCAGATGGACCGCTGGCTCACCGCGCTCGACCGGGACACGTCGCACGCGCCGAGGATCGACAAGATCGTGCGGGCCAAGCCCGCCTCGCTGCGCGAGGGCTGCAACACCCGCACGGCCTCGCCGGAGTTCGTGGCCCAGCCACTGGACCGCGACCCGGCGAGCACGTGCGAACGCCTGTACCCGTCGGGGTCGTTCCCCCGCGAGGTGGCCGGGGCGGACGTCGCGGCGGACGTGATCAAATGTCGCCTGACCGCCCCGGACCGCGCGGACTACGACGTCACCGACGCGGAATGGGCGCGGCTGCGCGACATCTTCCCGTCGGGCGTGTGCGACCACACGCTGCCCGGCGTCGAGCAGCAGGACCTCGCGGGAACGTGGCTGCGGTTCTGAGCCCGCCCGGCCGGTGCCGGTAACGCTCGATGACTCGCTGCCTCGATAGGGTCGGAGCCCTGCGGTGCTCGACCCGAGAGGCGTGATGTGGCCAGCCAGTTCGGCGCGTTGTTGCGGCAGCTGCGGTTGCGGGCGGGGATGACGCAGGAAGGTCTCGCCGAGCGGTCCGAGCTGGGGGTGCGCACGATCCGCGGGCTGGAGACCGGCGAGCGCGGCGACCCGCGTGTCGGCACGGTGCGCAGGCTCGCCGAGGCGCTGGCGCTGGACGGCACCGAGCGCGGGGAGTTGTTCGCCGCCGCCGGGCACGTCGCCGGGGAGCGGGAGCCCGGACCGAAGCCGGTGTCCCCGCCGGTGTCCCCGCCGGTGTCCCCGCCGGTGTCCGCAGTGGACGCCCGGCTCGCCGAGGCCGCCGGGCAGCTCGCGCACGCGGTCCGCGCCCGCTGGCAGCGGGAGGAGGAACAGCGCCAGATCCACGACCCGTTCCCGCTGCCGGTGCGGTGGCGGACGGTGGACGGGGACCTGATCGACTCGTGGGCCAACATCCGCCGGGCCGGGGCGGGCGGACGGGCCGCGCCACTCGACCTCTCCGGGCAGCTGGGCGACATCGTGGACGTCTACCGCAGGGTCGAGTCCGGGCGGCTGGTGGTGCTCGGCCGTGCCGGGTCCGGGAAGACGATCCTGACGTTGCGGTTCGTGCTGGAGCTGGTGAAGGACCGCGCGCCGGACGACCCCGTGCCGGTGATCTTCGGCCTGTCGTCGTGGCAGCCCACGACGACGCCGCTGCGCGACTGGCTGACCGAACAGCTCCTGCGTGACCACCCCGGGCTGAGCGCGCCCGGCCCCGACGGGTCGACGCTCGCCGCCGCCCTCGTCGCGACCGACCGGATCCTGCCCGTGCTCGACGGGTTCGACGAGATCGCGGGCGGGCTGCACCGGGCGGCGCTGGAGGCGCTCAACGGCACCACCCTGCCGCTGCTGTTGACCAGCCGTCCCGAGGAGTACGCCGCCGCCGTCGCCGGGACCGACGTGCTCACCGCCGCGGCCGGGGTCCGGATGACCGACCTGACCCTGACCGACCTCGCCGACTACCTGCCCCGCACCACCCGCAAACGGAACGGTGCCGCCTGGGCGCCGGTCCTCGCCGAGCTGCGCGACCACCCGCACAGCACGGCGAGCACGAACCTCACGCGGGTGCTGACGACGCCGCTGATGGTCGGCCTGGCCCGCACCGTCTACAGCGACACTCCCGACCACGACCCGGCCGTCCTGCTGGACACCACCCGGTTCCCCACGGCGGAGTCCGTGGAGGAGCACCTGCTCGGCAACTTCGTGCCCACCGTCTACCGGAACCAGGCCGACGACCACCGGTTCGACCCGGAACGCGTCGAGCACTGGCTCGGCCACCTCGCCCACCACCTCACCCGCCTCGGCACGCACGACATCGCGTGGTGGCAGTTCGGCGCCTCCCTCAGCCGGATCGTCCGCGTGCTCGTGGTCAGCGTCCTCGTCGCGGTGGGGGTCGCGGTGACGGACATCGTCGTCGAGACCGCCATCACCCGCGCCGTCAACGGGCCGCAGGTGGTGTTCGGGGTGCTGCTCGGGGTCACCGCGGGGCTCGTGTTCGGACTGGCGTACGGGCTCGCCGCCAGACGCCTGCCGGGGGTGCTCCAGCCCTCCCGCGTGCGCGTGCGGTTCCGGCGCGGTGTGTACCGGCGGGGCCACTTCACGACCCGCTTCCGCATCGGGGCGCTGGGCGGGGCCATTCTCGGGTTCGTGCTCGGCCTCATGCGCGAGTCGGTGCGTGCCCTGTTGGCCGGCCAGGGCCGCGGGATCGTGGTCGGGATCGCCGACGCGCTGATCTTCGCGGTCGTGTTCGCGCTCGCCGCGGGCCTCGTGTTCGGGCTCATGGCGCTGGGGGAGACGCCGCTCGACATCACCTCCGTGGGCAGCCCGGCCGAACTGCTGCGCGTGAACCGCAGGACCGTGGTCGTGCAGGTCCTCGTGTTCGGGCCGAGCTTCGCGGTCGCCGTCGCGGCCACGAGCTGGCTCGCGGTGACGCTGCTGAACACCCTGCCACCCGGGTGCCTGTTCGGCCTGACCTTCGAATGGAACCCGTTGTTCGGCCTCTCGTTCGGGTTGACGGGCGGGATCGGCGGCGCGTTCGGGTTCGCGCTCGCCCTGACCGCGTGGGGTCAGTGGGTGCTGTTCGCCCGCGTGTGGCTGCCGCTGACCGGGCGCCTGCCGGTCGCCGTCCACGCGTTCCTCGACGACGCGTACCGGCGGGGGGTGCTGCGCCGCGCAGGCGCGGTCTACCAGTTCCGCCACGCCCGCCTGCAGGACCACCTCGCGAACCGGTTCGCGGTCGGCCGCTGACCCGTTCTCGCTGGTGAGCGCGCACCGGCCAGATATGGCCGGTGACCTGGCCTGGCTCACCGCCGCCCCCGCTCCGAGCATCGGCGGACCGAGCGAAGGGGGCGACGAGGTGGAATCCGCGCGGTGGCTCGCGAGCTACGAGGAGATGCTGGCGCGCACGGCCGCGAACGCCGCGGCGGTGCGCGCGGCCGTGCGCGCCACGGCCGGGCAGGCCACGTCGCCGGGCGGCGAGGTCACCGTGACCGTCCGCGGGGGCGGTGCGTTCGACGGCGTCACCCTGACCCCGGCCGCGGGCGCACTGCGACCCGAACAGCTCGCGCGGCTCATCGTCGCCACCGCAGGGGAGGCGCAGCGGGCGGCCGGGGGCCGGGTCGCCGCGATCATGGCGGACTACCTCGGCCACGGCCCCGCCCTCGAGCACGTCACCCGCCACCTCCCGCCGGGCCCACCGCGGTGACCGAGCGGCCGGGGGAGGCGCACGCCGGCAGCCTCGACGTCGTCGCCGACCAGCTGGCGGTCGTCGCCGAGCAGCTGCCGGACGCGCTCGGTGACCGGCCGCTCGGCGCCTTCACGCAGTTCGTCGTCGCCGGGCTGCGGGACGCCATGGCCGAGACCGCCGCGGCCATCACCGTCGCGGTGTCCACATCGGACGCACTGAGCGCGGCGCTGCGCCGCGGCGACGCGGCCCCGGGTGGGCAGGCCGTCGACGGCCCGCCCACCGAGCTCACCGCCCTCGTCGCCGTCGCCGAGGCCGTGCGGCAGAAGACGTGGCTCGCCGACGCCGTCGGCGCCGACCACGTCCTCCCGGGCACCGCCGTCCCACTGTCCGGTATGGACGTCGCCGGACTCGGCTGGCTGACACCGTTCGTGTCGTTCCTCGCCGAGCCCCTGAACCAGCTGCGCGGCAACCCGGCCCCGGTGACCGAGGCGGCGCTGGAGTTCGAGCGTGCCGCGGCGGACGTGGCGGCGGCCGCGGCCACCTACCGCAGGGCCACGGCGCACCCGCACTCCGGGTTCGCCGACGGGCTCACCGTGCTCGCCGGGAGCGGTACCGTGCTCGCCGACGCGCTGACCGGTGCGGCCGACGCGGCCGCACGGGTGGTCCGCGCCGTGACGTGGATCGTCGCCGAGGCCGTCGCCGCGATCGTCCCGATCATGGTGGAGGCGATCGCGCGGGCGTCGGCGACGCTCGGGCAGAGCGTCGCCGCGGCGATCCCGAGGTGCGTGGCGATCGCGGTGACGGCGGGCGAGCGGACGGCGGACCGGCTGACCGCGCTGTTGGCGAGCGGACAGGACCTGCTCGAACTGGTCGGCGCGGCGATGGCGGTCACCAGGACCGCACGGCAGGCGTTCGAGGAGATCGGCTCGATGCCCTGAAAGACGCTCGCGGCCCGTGGCCCCGAGGGAGCGGACCGCGAAACGGGACGTGGCATGCGGACGAATCTGTTGCGCCGCTTGGCTCAACTTCTTCACAGGGGGCGAGCAAACGTTCACAAGAGCACGGTGCGGAACAGTCTCACTCTCTTGTGTGACCGGGCTCATTGAACAAATGTGGAACGTGTTCGCGCGAACATCGCTCGATCTCCAACCACAGCCGGGCCCCGACGAGGGCCGGGGCTCGGCTGCCCTGCAAAAGGAGAAACCACGCCATGGGAGAGTCACGCGCAAGCTCGACGAGACGAGTTCTCGGGGCTTCGCTCACAGTGGCCACCGCTGCGTTGATCGGTCTTGGCTTCGGTACGACGGTGGCACAGGCGGCCGAGGGTGACGTCCTGAACGCCGGCGCGGCCAACGCGATCAAGGACAGCTACATCGTCGTGTTCAAGGACTCGGCGATGTCCGCGTCGAGTGTGGCCGACCGGGTGTCGAGCCTGGCCGAGAAGTACGACAGCAAGGTCGACTACACCTACAAGTCGGCACTGCGGGGCTTCGCGGGCACGATGAGCGAGCAGGCCGCGCGCCAGCTCGCCGCGAACCCGCAGGTGGCCTACGTGGAGCAGAACCGCACCGTCCACACCACGGTGGACCAGCTGAACCCGCCGTCGTGGGGCCTTGACCGGGTCGACCAGCGCAACCTGCCGCTGGACAGCAAGTACTCGTACTCGACCACGGCGAGCAACGTCACCGCCTACGTGATCGACACCGGTATCCGCACCACCCACAACGACTTCGGTGGCCGTGCCGTGTGGGGCACCAACACCACCGGGGACGGCAACAACACCGACTGCAACGGGCACGGCACGCACGTCGCGGGCACCATCGGCGGTGCGGCGCACGGTCTCGCCAAGGGCGTCCGGCTCGTCGCGGTGAAGGTGTTGGACTGCAACGGTTCCGGCTCGTTCGCCGGGGTCGCCGCGGGCATCGACTGGGTGACGCAGAACCACACCTCCGGCCCGGCCGTGGCGAACATGAGCCTCGGCGCCTCGGGTTCGAACACGGCCACGGAGAACGCGGTCCGCAACTCGATCGCGGACGGCGTGACCTACTCGATCGCGTCCGGCAACTCGAACTCCAACGCCTGCAACTTCACGCCGGCCCGTGTCGCCGAGGCGATCACGGTGAACGCGTCGACCAGCTCCGACGCGCGTGCCTCGTTCTCGAACTACGGCACCTGCACCGACATCTTCGCGCCGGGGCAGAGCATCACGTCGGCGTGGAACACCAGCAACACGGCGACCAACACGATCAGCGGCACGTCGATGGCCGCCCCGCACGTGGCCGGCGCCGCGGCGCTCTACCTGGCCGCCAACCCGTCCGCGTCCCCGGCGACGGTCCAGTCGACGATGAAGACCAACGCCACCCCGAACAAGATCACCAACCCGGGCACCGGCTCGCCGAACGCCCTGCTGTACACCGGCACCGGTGGCGTGACCCCGCCCAACCCGTGTGCGGCGGTCACCAACGGGAACAACTACAACATCAACGACAACTCGACGGTGAACAGCCCGATCACGGTCTCCGGCTGCTCGGGCAACGCCGGTTCGGCTGCGACGGTCGAGGTCCACATCGTCCACTCCTGGATCGGTGACCTGGTCGTCGACCTCGTCGCGCCCGACGGTTCGGTCTACAACCTGCACAACCGCACCGGCAGCAGCGCGAACAACATCGACCAGACGTACTCGGTGAACCTCTCCGGGGAGTCGGCCAACGGCACCTGGAACCTCCGCGTCCGCGACGCGGCGACCTACGACACCGGCTACATCAACTCCTGGACGCTCGACGTCTGATCGTCCATTGGTGACAGTCACGTGAAGGCGGGGGGCGCCGGTCATCGACCGACGCCCCCCGCTTCGCGCCGTGCGCACCGCTCCCGCGTGACGAGGTCGAAACCCCGTGTCACTCCTCGGTGCCACCCGGCACGGCCACCCACCCGACCCCACCCCGCGTGTGTTCGGGCGGGCGGCCCCGCGCCCCTCGAAGACACGACGACGGCGCCGCGCGATCATCACGCGGGATCCGTGAGACTCACCCCCGTGGGCTACCGCGGAGCGGGGATGAGCGCGAGGCGCGCGTGCAGACCGGTGGTCGTCATGGCGCGGCGCGCCGCCTTGCTGCCCGGCACGATCAGCAGCGAACTGCCGATGGCCGCGCACAGTTCGTGGTGCTCGACCAGCACCGACAACCCGTCGGGGCCGAGGAACGTCACCCCCGTGAGATCCACGACGACGGGCGCGGGCGGCGACACGGCCGCCTCGGCGTCGGCGAGTGTCGCGCGCAACGTGTCGGCCGTGACGCCGTCCAGCTCACCCGTGACGCGCACCAGCACCCACCGGCCCTCGACGACCCGCTCCGCACGCAACCGCGCCGTCGGCTGGACGGAACGCCGAGCGTGTCTTCCCGACCGCATGCCACTCGCCATTGGACGGCCTCCCCACCAGCGCGTATGACACTCAGCTCCCTCCGTGTCACCCTAAGCACGCGCACGTGGCGCCGCCAGTCGACGCAGGTCAGAGGCCGTTCAGGCGAGGAGTTCGCGGGTGAGCACGGCCCGCCACCACTGCTCGACCCGGTCGGGTGACCACCCGCGTTCGCCGGTGAGCGTGGTGAAGACGTCGATCGTGCACACCGCGGCGTAGACGTCGACCGCGGTGGGCTCGTCGGTGCGCAGCGTGCCGGGCGGCCACGAACCGAAGACCTGCCCGCGGACCTCGTCGGCGGCGGCGCGCCCGTCCGCGTAGAGCCGCGCCAGGTCGGGTTCGGTCCGGCCCGCCTCGCGGACCAGCGCGATCACGTCGCCCGCGCGTTCGAAGAGGCGGCGGTCGAAGGCGATCATCGCCGCCAACTGGTCCGCCGGGGCCGTCGCGGTCTCCAGTTCGGCCAGCTGCCGGGACCGGTCGCCCGCCAGGGCCGCGGCGTCGACCAGTGCCTGCGCCAGGCCGGCCTTGCTGCCGTAGGCGGCGTAGACCGTCGGCACGGAGACCCCGGCGGCCGCGGCCACGTCCCGCACGGTCGTCGCGGCCCAGCCCCTGGCCACGAACAACTCGCGGGCGGCGTGGGCGATGTCGGCGCGGGTCTCCTGTGCCTGGGTCGCCCGACGCATCGACTCGTAGCGGCGCTTCGAATTCACCTTACGCATGCTATAACGAATACATGGATGTTCAAAGTCGAGTCGGTGGTGTCGCGGTCATCGGCTTCGCCGCGGTGATCGTCGGCGCCAACGTGATCGCGGTCAGCGGCGGTCTCCCGCTGCCCGGTGCGGGCATGGCGGAGGTCGGCGACTTCTTCGGCACCTCGTCCGCCGCCGCGCTGTCGTCCGCGTTCACGCCACTGGCCTGGTTGCTGGTCACCGTGTTCGGTGCGAGCGCGGTCGCCGCGTTGTGGCGGGCGGACCGCGTGTGGGCGCTGGTCGGGTTCGCGGGCGTGCTGCTGCAGAACGCGACGTTCGCGGCGATCATCGCGACCCGTCTCGCGCTCACCTCAGTCACGGACGACGCGTTGTGGGCGCTGCACAACGGGTTCTTCGCGCTGAACGGCACGTTCCTGGCGATCGCGCTGGTCGGGTTGTCGATCGCGGGCACCCGCGCGGGGCTGGTCCGTCCGTGGCACGCGACCGTCGGGTACGCGGCGGCCGCGCTGCAGTTCACGTCGGCGTCGCTGGCGTTCGCCGTGGTCGACGGGGACCTGGGTTTCGTGGGGCTGACGGGCTGGGGGCTGTGGGTGGTGTGGCTCGTCGCCTACGGCGTCGTGTTGCTGCGCGGGTCAGACACCCGGGTCCACGGTGGTGAGGCGACGGCGTAGGTGCGCGCGTTCCGGGTCGGTGCCCGCCAGGTCCAGCGCGGTCCGGTAGGCGGCCGCTGCCTCGGAGTGCCTGCCCAGCCGGTGCAGCAGGTCGGCGCGAGCCACGTGGTAGGGACCGTAGGCACGCAGCAGCGGCTCGTCCGCCAGCCCGTCGAGCAACGCCAGCCCGGCGTCCGGCCCGTCGCGCATCGCCACGGCCGCCGCCCGGTTCAACGCGACGACCGGAGACGGGGTGAGCGCGAGCAGCACGTCGTAGAGCGCCACGATCTGCGGCCAGTCCGTACTCGCGAGGTCCGCCGCCTCGTCGTGCAGTGCGGCGATCGCGGCCTGCACCCCGTACGGCCCGGGTGGTCCGCCGGTCAGCGCGACCGCCGCCAGGTCAGCGCCCTCGGCGATCATCGGCCGGTCCCAGTGACCGCGGTCCTGGTCGTCGAGGAGCAGCAGCTCGCCGCCGGGCCCGGTGCGTGCGGCGCGACGGGCGTGGGTGAGCAGCATGAGCGCGAGGAGCCCGGCGACCTCCCGTTCGGCGGGAAGCAGGCGGCGCAGGATGCGGGTCAGCCGTATCGCTTCCTCGGCGACGTCGGTCCGCTGCAGGTCGGGGCCGTTGCTGGCGGCGTAGCCCTCGGTGAAGATCGAGTACAGCACCCGCAGCACGCCGGGCAGCCGCTCCGGCAGCTCGTCGGCCTCGGGGGTGCGGAACGGGATGCGCGCCTCGCGGATCTTCTTCTTGGCGCGGGTGATCCGCTTCGCCATCGTCGCCTGGGGGACGAGGAACGCGCGGGCCACCTCGGGGGTGGTCAGCCCGGCGAGGCAACGCAGCACCAGCGCGCCCCGGTCCTCCTCCGCGAGCGCCGGATGACTGCACGTGAAGAACAGCCGCAGCCGCTCGTCGGGCAGGTCGCCGGTCAGCTCGGCGGGTGGCACCGGGCCCGCCCGGTCCGCCTCCACCCGCAGGACGGCGAGCCGGGCGGTCAGTGCCTGGTCCCGGCGGAGCCGGTCGACGGCCTTGCGGCGCGCGGTGGTCATCAGCCACGCGCCGGGCTTCGGTGGTACGCCGTCGACCGGCCAGTGCCGCAGCGCCGCCTCGATCGCCTCGGACGTGACCTCCTCGGCCAGGTCCAGGTCGCCGAAGCGGCGGACGAGAGCCGCCAGCAGCCGCCCGTGCTCCTCGCGGAACACGGCGGCCACCGACGCCGTCACCTCGGTCACCGCTGCTCAGACCCCGAAGTCGGCGACCGGCCGGACCATGACCGAGCCGCTGCCGCGCGCGCCAGGGCACCGCGCCGCCCATTCCAGCGCGACGTCGAGGTCCGGCACGTCGATCACGTAGAACCCGCCGAGCACCTCCCGCGTCTCGGCGAACGGGCCGTCGGTCACGGTCTTCGCGCCCTGCGCGTCGACGCGCACCGTGGTCGCCGTGACCAGGTCGGCGAGCGACTCCCCGGACACGAAGGCCCCGGACTCCTTGATCTCCTTGTCGAAGACCATCCAGTCCTCGGGCGTGCACTCGGTGTTGTCGCCCGTCTCGTCGACCGCCCCGGCGTTGATCAACAGCATGTACTTCAAGGTCCGACTCCCTCATCCCGTGGTGGTGTCACGCGGCGACCGTCGCCGCATGACACCACTACGGACGGGGCCCGGCCAAATGGACACACCTCCGGAGATTTTTTCCCGGTGGTCTACCGGCCCGCGGCCGCCGCGGTCGTCGCGTGGCGCGGGGCGTGGTGGTGCGGGGACGGGATGACCGCCACCGGGCACTCGGCGTGGTGCAGCGTCGCGTGGCTGACCGAACCGAGCAGCACCCGGTGCAGGGCGCCGTGGTGGTGGCACCCGACCACGAGCAGCCGCGCGCCGGCGGACCGGTCGACCAGCGCGTGCGCCGGCCGGTCGGCGAGGACGTCCGTCCGCACCCGCACTCCCGCGTACCGTTCGCGCCACGGGGCGAGCAGCCGTTCCGTGTGCTCGACGCCGTCGCGCAGGTGGCCGGCGTGGATCGCGTGCAGCGGGGCGTTCTGCCTGGCCGCGAAGTCGAACGCGAACCCGACCGCCGGATCGTCCGCGGTGGTGCCCGCCAGGCCCAGCACCACCGGGGCGTCACCCGCGATGGTCGGAGCGTGACGGACCGCGACGAGGGGGCGTGCCACGCTGTGCACCATCTCGGCCGCGACCGAGCCCAGCACGAACCGGGCGACCGGGCCGTGTTCCGCGGCGCCCAGCACGACCAGTGCCGCGTCGGTCTCCTCGGCCAGCTCCCCGAGCACGTCGCCGGGATGACCGGCCCGGATGGTGGTGGACACCGCCAGGTCGGGGTGAGCGGCAACGCAGTCGGCGGCCAGTTCGCGCACCGCGTTGTCGCAGTGCGTGGACCTCGGCCAGCGTTCGCGCAGGCCCACCGGGGTCCACGACAGGTCGGTGATGTCGATGGGGCGCTCGTACGCGCGGGCCAGCAGCAGTTCGCCGCCGCGGCGGGCCGCTTCCGCGGCGGCCCACATGACCGCGGTCCGCGCGGTCGTGGAGCCGTCGAAACCCGCGAGCACAGGGCGTTTCCGGGTGGCTGATGTCATGGGGTCGGACATGTGGAGCTCCTTCCCGGGGCCACCCTCCATGGTCGCACCCTCCTGTGTGGTCATCAATCGTTTGCCCCGCGCCCCGGTTTCCGGCATGTTGGACCACGGTGAGCACCGGAATCGCGATCGTCGTCTTCGTGGTGGCGTACCTCCTGATCGCCACGGAGCGGGTGCCCAAGACCGCGGCGGCGCTCGGCGGCGCCGGCGTCGTCCTCGGGCTCGGCGTGGTCGGGTCGGAGGACGCGTTCTACTCGGCCGAGACCGGCGTCGACTGGGACGTCGTCTTCCTGCTGCTCGGCATGATGATCATCGTCGGGATCCTGCGGCGCACGGGTGTGTTCGAGTACGTCGCGATCTGGGCTGCGAAGCGGGCACGGGGCTCACCGGTCCGCGTGATGGTCCTGCTGGTGCTGATCACGGCGGTCGCGTCCGCGTTCCTCGACAACGTGACGACGGTGCTGCTGATCGCGCCCGTGACCCTGCTGGTCTGTGAACGGCTCGACATCAACCCCGTGCCGTTCCTGCTCGCCGAGGTGTTCGCGTCCAACATCGGCGGCGCCGCCACCCTGATCGGGGACCCGCCGAACATCATCATCGGCAGCCGCGCCGGGTTGACGTTCAACGACTTCCTCGTCCACATGGCACCGATCGTGCTGGTCGAGCTGGTCGTGTTCACGCTGATCCTGCCGTGGCTGTTCCGCGGCTCCTTCACCGTCGCGCCGGACAAGGCGGCCGGGGTCATGGAGCTGAACGAACGCGAGGCGATCCAGGACACCCGGCTGCTGGTCAAGTGCGGCCTCGTGCTCGCCGCCGTGCTCACCGCGTTCGTCGGGCACTCGGTGTTCCACGTCGAGCCGTCCGTGGTCGCGCTGCTCGGCGCGGGTGTGCTCGTGCTGATCTCGCGGGTGCCGCCCCGGCACTACCTGGACAGCGTCGAGTGGGAGACGCTGCTGTTCTTCGCCGGGCTGTTCGTCATGATCGGCGCGCTGGTCAAGACGGGCGTGATCGGTGACCTCGCCTCGGTCGTCACCGACGCCACCGGTGGTGACGCGCTCCTCGCCGTCATGCTGATCCTGTTCGTGTCCGCGCTGCTGTCCGGGGTGATCGACAACATCCCGTACGTGGCCACGATGAGCCCGCTGGTGCTGGACCTCTCGCACAGCATCGAGAACCCGGAGCACGCCCAGGCGCTGTGGTGGTCGCTCGCGCTCGGCGCGGACTTCGGCGGCAACATGACGGCGATCGGGGCCAGCGCCAACGTCGTCGTGCTTGGCATCGCCGCGCGGGCGGGCAGCCCGATCTCGTTCTGGGAGTTCACGAGGAAGGGCGTCGTCGTCACGGCGATCACGGTCGTGGTCGCCGCGCCCTATCTGTGGCTGCGGTACTTCGTCCTCGGCTGAGCGCTCAGCGGCCGAGCGCGACCTGCAGCAGGCGGGACGCGGTGATCACGCCGACGAGTACCTCGTTCTCCAGCACCGCCGCGAGCGGGCACTGCAGGCGCGCCATCACGGCGGCCACCTCGACGATCGTGTCGTCGTGGTTGACGACCGCCAGCTCCGGCCGGTCGTCGCGCACGAGCGAGCGCACGGTCTTGCCCCTGAGCTTGTCCGCGACCCGGTCGGCCATCGACTCGGACAGCACACCGGCGAGCGACGGGTCGTCCTGGACGTAGCTCGGCACGAGCATCCGGACGACCTGCGACGCGGGAAGGATCGAGTGCGGGCGCCCGTCCGGCGGTTCGGTCACCACGAGCCCGGGCAACCGGTGCTCCGCCAGCAGGGTGACCGCTTCCCAGGCGTCCGAGTCCAGCCCGATCACGGGGAAGTCCTCGGCCATCTCACGTGCGTGCACGCCCCCAGGCTACGGCCGGCGCGTGCCCCCCGCACCGACGTAACCCCGCGAGTCGCGCGCCCAGACATAGCGAGTTGTGGGGGGGGGGGGGGGGGTGGGTGTGGGTTCTAGAAGGCAACAACTGACTGCGGGGGGGCGCGCACCGCGGCGCGCCCCCCGCCCTGTTGGGGGGGGGGGGGGGGGGGGGGGGGCGCCGCCCCCCCCCCCCCCCCCACAACTCGGTGTGCGCGAGAGCGCGACTCGCGGGGTTGGGGCGTTGGTCAGTGGGTGGCGCGCAGTGGCATCGCCGGCTGCTCGTTGGTGAACGCCGGGGGCATGACCTTGTCGGTGAACGTGTAGAGGTCCAGCACCGTCCGCAGTCGTGGCGTGAACCTCGCGACCGTGGCGTTCAGCGCGTGCGGGCTGGTGTTCGGCCAGCGGCCCGTCTCGATCCGGGTCAGCAGCGCCCCCAGCGCCACGACCTCGTCGGCCGCGCTGAACGCGCCGTGGTTGCCGCGGTCGACGTACAGCTGCCGCAGCCGGGTGGGCTTGCCGTGCAGGCGGACCTGCTCGCCGTACCAGCGCGCGTCCGACGTGATGAGTCCCTCGCCGAGGCCGTGCAGGGTGACCACCGGCACCGGCGTGGTCCCGGCGCTGACGCCGTACCGCTTCGCCCACGCCACCGCGGCCGGGTCCGCCGCGATCCTGGGCGCGTCGGCGAGCGCACGCAGGTCGGCGCCCAGGTCCACACCCGCCGCCCGGTACGCCTCCCGCACGAACGGCAGGTCACCGGACCGCACCAGCTGCCGCGCGTAGTCGACCCCGGTGTTCCACGACGGGTTGCCACCCGCCCGGCGCTCGATGTCCACCCGGCCGCTCGGCCCGAGCGAGGCGACGTAGGCCGACTCGGTCCACCACGCCTGTGCCCGGATCGCCGTCTCCACGTCGGCTGGCGGCCGGTCGTGCGCGCTCGCCCACCTCGGCAGCTGACCGATCGCGCCGATCAGCGCCAGCCGCGCCCGGCCCGCGGGCGTGGTCAGCGCCTGCCGCACACCGTCCCGCAGCACCCGCACGCTGTGCGCCGGGTCGGTCGCCTTCACCAGCTCGAGCTCCTGGTCGTCGGTCAGCAGGGTGCGGATCCCGAACGTGACGTCCAGGCCGCGGTTCAGCGTCGCGGGCACGTCGTGCTGCGCGCCGATCACCAGCGCACCGTCGAACCGGTCGGGGTGCCGCTCCGCGAGCCGCGTCGCGATGCCGCCGCCCATGGAGAACCCGCTCGCGACGGTCCGCCTCGGTTCGGCGACGTGGTCGGTGAACCAGTCGAGCAGCGCGATCTGGTCCGTCAGCGCCTCCTGGATGGCGAGGCCGGTCCGGCCGCGGTAATCGGAACCGGCCAGCGCGAACCCGTGGTCGAGCAGCCACTGCTCGGTCTCCGCCCGCACCGAGAGCGTGACCCCCGGCGGGATCGGCACACCTTCCGGTATGTACCCGTGGCTGTACAGGACCAGCGTGCCGTTCCACCGCTCAGGTGTCTCGACCCGGTACTCGGCGCCGTCGATGGCCCCGGTGTAGGTGTGCCGCCCCGGCCACAACTCCGCGGCGGCCGTGCTCTGCCCGGTCACCAGGGCCGCGATCGCCGCGACCAGTACGACGAGCACTCGCAGTCGTGTCATCTGTCTTTCCTTCGCTCGCATCGGCGTTGTCACCGGTACGTCGAAGCGGCGGAGCCGAAATCGACAGGACACGAACAGGGGCCGCGGCGGCGTGGGTGGCCGGGTCGGGACAGCTCGCCGTGATCGCGGTCCTCACCGGGGACACGCGAGGACCGCGATCGTGATCAGCAGTCCGGCACCGGCCAGGAACGGCAGCGACACCGCGGTGAGCGCCGTCAGCCCACACGAGACGACGCGCCTGCCCCGCCCGGGCACCGGCGTGTCGTGCCGCAGCCGGGCGATGCGGAGGTCGACCGCGTTCTGGGCCATCGGCAGCGCCATGCTCGGCGCCCCGTGCCGCGCGACCGTCAGCAGCGCCGTGCGCACCGCGGCGCGGCCGCACGTCCGGACGGCGGCGACGTCGGCGCACAGCTCGACCAGGTCCCGGATGGCCCTGGGCGCCGCGCGGAACAGCGGCACGAACGGCAGCGTGCCGCGCAGCGCGTCGACGACGGCGATCAGCAGGTGGTGCCGACCGGCGAGGTGCGCCCGCTCGTGCGCGAACACGGCGGCCACCTCCGTCTCGCCGAGGTGGGTGGTGAGGCCGTCGGTGGCCACGACCACGCCCGGCCGCCCGGCCATGCTGAACGCCAGCGGCGTGGCGTGCGCCAGCCACAGCACGTCGGGCGGCCCGTCGTGTTCGCGGCCGGCGAGGCGGAGCACGTCGTAGCTCTCCCGCCGCTTCCGTGCCCGTTGCCGGGCGCCGCTGGTGAACACGACCAGCACCCGCACGGCCAGCGCGCACAGCAGCGCCACACCGAGCAGCCCGGTGAGCTTCTCCACCTCGGGCGGCGACCCGTGCTGGATCACCAGCCAGCAGTGGTGCAGGACCGCGAGCACCGGCGCGCCGTGCCCGGGCAGGAGCAGCAGCACCACCCCGGTCACGGCGGCGAGCACGGCACCGGTCATGGAAAGCAGCCACGCCACGACGACCAGTGCCGGGTCGCGTCGGCGCAGGTCGAGCCGTCGCAGCAGCACCGGCGCGAGCCAGCCCGCGGCGACCGCGCACGCGAGCACCGTGAGCGCGGGGATCACGTGCGCCGCACGCGCTTGCGCCGCAAGGCGCTGCGCAGGATGTCGGTCTCCTCGTCGGACCCGGACGCCACGAAGTGCATGAGCACCGCGTGCGGGTCACCGGAGGCCGCCAGCACCTCGCGGAGCGCACGCGCCGCGGCCTCCTCGCGGGTCAGCGTCGGCCGGTACAGGTAGGCCTTGCCGTGCAGCTCCCGCTCCACCCACTGCTTGCGGTGCAGGTTGTCGAGCACGGTCATCACGGTCGTGTAGGCGAGCGACCGGTCGAGCCGGTCCAGCACGTCGCGGACCTTCCTCGGTTCCGCCGCGCGCCAGAGCACGTCCATGACCGCGGCTTCCAGCTCGCCGAGACCGTGCATGACACCTCCTCGTCGGGGCTCATGCTACGAGAACCCCGGGCGACGCAGGTGTTCGACGGACTCCGGCGGGGAACACGTCAGCATCCCCGACTGCACGGGAGCACGAGATGACCGACTCCGCCGAGTACGAGGACCTGCCAACGGGGGCGCTGCGTGACCGCGTCGGCTCGCTCACCGCGGACGACCTCCGGCACCTGATCGACGAGGAACGGGAGCACGACAACCGGGCGCCGGTGATCGAGGTGCTCGAGTCCCGGCTCGCGCAGCTGCGGGAGGGCGAGGCGCCGGGGTAACGCGGTCAGGACCGCCACGCCGCGAGGCGCAGACGGCTTTCGAAGCGGCGGCGTTCACCCGTGACCGGGTCGTCGAACGCCAGCACCTTCGCCAGCAGCTGCAGCGGGCGGGTGAAGTCGTCGAGCGGCCGGTCCTCGAGCACGGGGTAGAACGGGTCGCCGACGATGGGCGCGCCGAGACCGCACATGTGCAGCCGCAGCTGATGGGTGCGGCCGGTCGACGGCAGGAGCCGGTAGCGGGCCAGCCCGTCACGGTGGGCGAGCAGTTCGACGCGGGTCTCCGCGTTCGGCGAGCCGGGCACCTCCTGGGCGGTGAGCACGCCGCGTTCCTTCACGATCCGGCTCCGCACCACCGTCGGCAGCGCCAGGCCCGGCCGGTGCGGCGCGATCGCCTCGTACTCCTTGTGGACGCGGCGGTCGCGGAACATCGTCTGGTACTTCCCGCGCAGCTCGCGGCGCACCACGAACAGCACGAGCCCCGCGGTCGGCCGGTCAAGCCGGTGCGCGGGCACGAGGTCGGGGAGCCCCAGTGAGGTCCGCAGCCGCACCAGCGCCGTCTCCGCCACGTGCTGCCCGCGGGGGATGGTCGACAGGAAGTGCGGCTTGTCGGCGACCACGATGTCGTCGTCCGCGTGCACGATCCCGACCTCGAACGGCACGGGAACCTCGTCGGGCAGGTCGCGGTGGAACCACACGAACCCGCCCGGCAGGTAAGGGCTGTCGGCCGCGTAGGGCCCGTCGACGCCGACGAACCGCTGCTCGGCCAGCATCGCGTCGATCCGTGCCGGGTCGACCCGCGGCAGCCGCGCGACGAGGTACGCGCGGACCGTCGGCCACGTGCCGTCCTCGGGCAGCCGCAGCCGCGCCGGGTCGAGCCCGCCGCGTTGCGGCAGTGGGGAGACGGTGGTCCGGCGCACGGCTCGTGTCTACCAGGCCCCCGGTCACCACCACGGCGGACACCCCTCTTGCCTGCCCGCCGTGGTGGTGCCACCCGACACGTTATGCCTGGTCAGCACGCCCCGCGACGGTCGTTCGACCCACACGAGACGCGAAAGCCGCCTCCGGGACGTCGAGTGTCCCGAATCCGCCCGTCCGGCGAGGACCCCCCGGAGGGAAACCCTGCACCTACAGCTCGTCGAGCCCGACCAGACCGTCCTGGATGGCCCGCGCCACCAACGCCGCCTTGGTCGAAGCGGGTCGGCCGACGTTGGCGTACCGGATGCGGACGCGGTCGATGTAGCTGTTCACGGTCCGCACCGACAGGCCGAGCTTGCGGGCCACCATGTCCTTGGACTCGCAGGCGAACCAGTTGACGAGCACGTCGACCTCGCGCGGCGTGAGGCCCGGGCGGCCGGGCCGGTTGTCGGTGCTCATGGCGCGCGCCATCAGCGGCGGCGTGTACGGCAGGTGGCTGCCCGCCGCGTGGATCGCGCCGACGAGATGGCCGGGGCCCTCGGTCTTCGCGAGGAAGGTGGACACGCCGATGTCGAGGCAGGTGAGGATGGTGTCGCGGTCCTCGCGCATGGTGTAGACGACCACCTGACGGCCGTTGTCGACGAGGCGCCGCAGGTCGGTGAACGCGGGTACCTGCTCGGTCAGCTGCAGGTCGAACACGACCACGTCGGCGTCGGCGCCCGGCCCGGTCCACGCCACCGCCGGGGTGGGACCGGAGTCCACGACCTCGATCGGCGGGTCGGCCGCCGCGCACCACGCCTCGAGCCCGGAGACGATCGCCGGGTGGTCGTCCACGACGACCGCCGTCGTCACGTCCGCGCTTGCCATGTGGCCTCCACCCAGACCTCCTTCCCGTCCACCAGCCTCGTCACTGTGACGCCGTCACCTCCCGTCGGTTCCGGTTCCGGTCCCGGCACCTCTCGTGCGTCGGCGACGACGCTCACCGTGACCCCGTCGGACGAGCCGAGCACCGTTACCCGTGCCCGCGTCCCGGCGGCCGCGAGCGCCCGCAGCACCGGTTCGGTCAGCGCGCGGCGGGCCGTGAGCGGGGGCGTCGGGTGCTCGCCGCACGAGCCGAGGTAGACCGTGACCCCGTTGCGTTCCGCCAGGTCGAGACAGGCGCGCAGTTCGTGCAGCAGCGGGTCGACCACCTCGTCGTGCTCGGCGAACAACCGGCGCAGCCGCGCGGCCGCCACCGCGTAGGTGGTGCGCACGCGGTCGTCGGACAGGTCGGCGGCGCCGGTCTTCAGGTCGGTCAGCAGCGGCACGGTCGACGTCGCGAGGTCGCCGTACCTGGCGCGGCGGTCGGCGTGCAACTGCTCGGCGATCGCGTCGGCGGTGCGCATCCGCGCCACCCGTTCCGCCGCGGCCGCGGTCCTCGCCGTGAGGCTGCGCAACGCCATGGCGGCCGCGAGCACGGGCAGCTCGCAGCCGAGCACGACGGCGGTGACGACGACCAGGTCCGCGGCCTGCCCGCCCTGCCCGGTCGCGACGAGCTGGCCGAAGCTGCCGACCGTGTGCACGCCGAGGAACACGGCCGTGGCGAGCGCGCTGTGGTCGACCAGCAACAGCAGCCCGAACCAGCCGATCACGCCGTAGGACCACTCCGCCTCGGACATCAGCTCCTCGGCCGGGATGGCGGTGGTGGCGAGCGCCGACGCCGCGAACACGGCCGCGACGAGCACCCAGCGCGGGCGGCCCAGCGGCCGGTCCCGCAGGATCTGGACGCCCACCACGGCGACGACCACGGTCAGGACCGCGAACGCGAGCCACTGCCGCGGGAGGCTCCGGTAGACGTCCGGGTTGGCCAGCAGCAGCGGCAACGCGAGCCCGTACAGGGTGCCCGCGGTGATGGCGAGGGTGGCGAGGCGCAGACCGCGGAAGACGTTGCCCGCGACGAGTAGTTCAGTCATGCGGCCACTCCAGGCGGACGCGGGTGCCCGCGCCGGGGCTGGTGGTCACCGTCGCGCGCCCGCCCGCCCGCGTCATCCGCTCCTCGATCGAGCCGGAGACGCCGCGGCGGTGCGGGGAGACCCGCCCTGGCGCGAAGCCGTGGCCGTGGTCGGTGATCTCGACGGTCACGGTCCCGTTCGCACGGGCCACCGTCACCGTGGCGGTGTCGACGCCGGCGTGCCGCGCCACGTTCGTGAGGGCTTCCCGTGCCGCCGCGGTGATCGCCGCGGCCGGGGCGGTGGGCAGGGGGACGGCGCCGAGTGCCTGCCAGGTCACGCGCACCGGCCCGTCCCGTGTCACGTCGTGGAGCGCCGCCACCAGGTCGACGGCCGAGTGGTCCGCCGCGAGGGTGTGGTGTGCCGCAAGGGCTTCCAGATCACGGGCCGCCTGCCGGGACAGCCACGGTTCCGACCCGTCGACCATGTGCGCGCCGACCGCCAGCAGGGTGGCCGCGGCCGTGTCGTGGAGTACCGCCAGGTGTTCGCGTTCGTCCGCGCGGCGGGCGGCGGCGACCGCGGCGGCCCGGCGTGCCCGTTCCGTCGCAGCCACCGCACGGTCCGCTCGCCGCGCTCCCGTGCGCACCAGCAGGAACAACACCCGCGACAGTGCCGCCTCCGCGAACGTCCACAGTCCAATGAGGACGGTATCGGCCCAGAGCTCCGGTGCGGCGAGGAGAACGCCGAGCAGGTGTGCGCTCGTGACGGCGGTCGTCAGCAGCACGGCACCGGTCATCGTCGTGAACCACTGGTGTGCCACGACCGTGATCGAGACGATCGCGAGCACCCAGTTCGTGCTGTCGCTCAACGAGTCCGGCGGTACGACCCACCGTTGTGTGAAGCACAACGCCACGACCACCGACGTGTCCGCGGGCAGCAGCCACCGGCGGGACGAGTGCCGCGCGTACACGGCGGTCCACGAACCCAGCGCCACCACCGCGATCGCGACGGCCCAGCCCGGGTTCTGGAACGACCCCGCGGCACACGCGCACACCAGGACCGCCGTGCGGACGAGCACGGCGTAGCGCCGGCCGAGCCTGCGAAGCTCGATTTCGGTGACGGATTCCATCCACCGCTTATGTTATCGGTCAGCCGGCACTGCGGTAACGGCGCCGCGCGGGACTGCGGCCCATGTACGCCGTCAGGTCGGTGACCGCCCGCGCCAACACGCCGAGGTCCTTCGCGACCAGTGCCTGCGCGCCGTCGCACAACGCCTGCTCCGGCTGCGGGTGCACGTCGACGATGATGCCGTCCGCGCCCGCGACGATGGCCGCCCGGCTCAGCGGCAGCACCAGTTCCCTGCGCCCGCCCGAGTGCGAGGGGTCGATGATCACCGGCAGATGGGAAAGCTGCTGGACCACCGGTACCGCGGAGACGTCCAGTGTGTTGCGGGTGGCGGTCTCGAACGTGCGGATGCCGCGCTCGCACAGCACGATCTCCAGGTTGCCGCGCTGCGCGATGTACTCGGCGGCCATCAGCCATTCCTGGATGGTCGAGTTCATCCCGCGCTTGAGCATCACCGGCACACGCGTCTCACCGATCGCCTGCAGCAGCGCGAAGTTCTGCATGTTCCGCGTGCCGATCTGCAGCATGTCCGCGTACTCGGCGACCATCGCCACCTCGTGCGCGCTCACCACCTCGGTCACGATCGGCAGCCCGGTCTCCTGGCGCACGTCGGCGAGGATCCGCAGCCCCTGCTCGCCGAGGCCCTGGAACGCGTACGGCGACGTCCTCGGCTTGAACGCGCCGCCACGCAGCATCGTCGCGCCGGCGGCCTGCGCCATCTGCGCCGCGGCGAGGGTCTGCTCCGGCGTCTCCACCGCGCACGGACCCGCGATCAGCGTGACCGTGTCCGGCCCGATCGGCACGCCGCGCACGTGCACCACGGAGCGTTCCGGGTGGTGTTCGCGGCTCACCAGCTTGTACTCGGTGGACACGCGCGTCACCTGGGCGACACCGGGCATGCCCGCGAGGTCGAGCGCGGAGAACGTCTCGACGTCGCCGATCAGGCCGATGATCACCCGGCTCACGCCGCGGCTCACGAACGCCTGTCCACCGACGGCCTCGACGCGGGTCACGACGGCATCGACGGCCTCGGTCTCCACACCCGGCATCATGACGACGACCACGGCACTTCCCTTCTCATGCTGCCAGGTCCGGCCGCAGCCGGGTCGCGCCGCGCAGGTACACGTGGCGGACCGCGGAGCGCGGACGATCGCTTTCGACGTGGGCGAGCAGCCGGACCACCCTCGGCAGCGCGCCGGGGACGGCGACCTCGGTCGCGCACAGCAGTGGGACGTCGACGAGGCCGAGGTCCCGCGCGGCACTCGCGGGGAAGCAGCTCGTCAGGTCCGGAGTCACGGTGAACACGATGCTGATCAGGTCGTCTGCGGTGAAACCGTTGCGCCGCACGACTTCCGCGAGCAGTTCGCGGGTCGCCGCGAGGACCTCGGCAGGGTCGTCCCGGTCGACCTGGACCGCGCCGCGGACCGCCTGGACCCCCATGGCGTGCGCGTCAGGCCTTGAACTGGCCGGGCCGCCTGCCTTCACCGGCGGGACCGCGGTAGGCCTGCGCGATGTTCAGCCAGGCGTCGGCGTCGGCGCCGGTCGCGGTGAGCGCGAGGTCGTCGCGGTGGCGGCGGCGCGTGGCCAGCAGGCACAGGTCCTCGGCCGGGCCGGTGATCTTCTGCTCGGCGTCGGCCGGGCCGAACTCCCACGTGGCGCCCGACGGTGCGGTCAGCTCGAAGCGGAACGGCGCGGCGGGTGGGGTCAGCCCACGCGCCTGGTAGCCGAAGTCCCACGTGAGCGAGACGAACAGCGCGATCCACCACAGCCGATCGGTGCGCTCACGGGTGACGCCGAGCGCGTCGGCGATGTCCTGGCCGTGCGCGAAGAGCTCCATCATGCCCGCGGAGGCGAGCACGGCGGGCGGCAGCGGCCGGACCAGCCACGGCACGACTTGGTCGGCGGGCACCGCGGCGAGTGCCTTGATCGCCGTGTCGCGTTCGGCGCGCCAGCGCGACAGCAGCACCTCCGGCGGGTCGCCGAGGTACTCGGCGAGCGCGGCGTTGACCGCGCCCTCGAAGTTCGCGGCGGCCTTCGCGGCCATCGCGCCGAACAGTTCCGCGTCGGAGGCGGCGGTGCCCGCGAGGCGGAAGATGAACGCGAGGTGCGCGACCTGGTGTGCCACGGTCCAACCGGGGGCCGGGGTCGGCCGTTGCCACGCCGACTCGTCGACACCGGCGACGAGTCCCTCGAACTCCTCGGCTTCCGCGGTCAGGTCGGAGATCACGTCTCGCTGTGTCACGCGCCTTGTCCTCTCGCCCGTCGCTTTCTCCGTTCCAGGATGACCGCGACCGGGCGAGCTTGTCTTATCCGCGCATGCCTTGTGTGCCGCTTCGACGGAAGCCCGCCGACTGGGCAGGCGGTCCGATGTGGACGATGCCGAACGAGTCGAAGCAGTTGATGCGGATCTTCATCACGAGGTCGTCCTTGACGATGACGAACAGCTCACTCGGCCGCTGGTAGTCGTCGACGATCCGGTACGTACGGAACAGCGTGCCGTCGAGCATCGCGAAGAGCGCCTTGTGCACGGCGTTCTTCGCCGGCTGGGCCGCCGTCGCCGACCAGTCGTCGAGCACCTCGATGCCGGTTTCCAGCCGAAACCGCGCGCGGGGGAGGGTGGTGTCCTGCCTGCGGGACTCGTCCATGGGCTGCACCTTGTTCTCCGACAGGGAATCGCGGCGGTGGGACACGATCCATAACAGTGTTGTATTACGAAGGTAGCGGCGTTATGTAATGTTGTCAACATGAGTCCGCGACCTCGTGACCCGGCGACCCGGTCGGAACTGATCGAAATATCCGCACGCCTCCTCGCCGAGGAGGGCCCGGAGGCGATGTCGAGCCGTCGCATCGCGAAACTGGCGGGTACCTCGACGATGGCCGTCTACACCCATTTCGGCAGTATGAGTGGTCTGGTGCGGGAGATGGTCCACGAGGGCTTCGGGCGGCTGGCGGCCGCGTTCGAGCGTATCGGGACGTCCGAGGACTCCGTACGGGACCTCGCGGTGATCGGTCGCGTGTACCGCAGGACGGCGGTGGACAACGCGCACCTCTACTCGGTGATGTTCGGCGGCCGCACGCTGGCCGGCTTCGAACTCACCGAGGAGGACCGGCAGTACGGCCGGTTCAACCTGGTGCCGGTGGTGAACTGCGCGGCGCGCTGCATCGAGGACGGGCGGTTCGCCCAGGAGGACGCGATGCTGGTGGCCCACCACATGTGGCTCGCCATGCACGGCCAGGCCACGTTGGAGATCGGCGACTATCTGATCGATCCGTGCGACGCGGACCGCGTCTTCGAGAGCCAGCTGGTCACGCTGATGGTGGGCGCGGGTGACTCCGCCGAGGCGGCGACAGCTTCCGTGCTCGCCTCGGCGGAGGTGTTCGCCCGCGATTTCCCTCCAGAGGCGTCAGAACCGCTGGACGCGCCGGACGAGGCCGACGGGCTCGACAGCGGAGCGGGGCGGCGTGAACGGGCCCCAAGTGAAAGCGGGTAACCACCGGTGCGAGTCGCGGGTCCAGTCCAGTGCCGTGATCTGGTGGTGGCTGCGCCGCCCGGCCAGTGACCGGTAGAGGTCGTAGCGGGTCGCGGTGAGCGTGGCGGCCGGGTCCCCGTCCCCGATCATCCACTGTGTACTGCCGACCGAAACGCGCAGCGCGGGCAGGTCGTGTGCGCTCACCGCGTCGGCGAAACCGCCTGCCAGCACCGCGAACGCGCCCGCGAACGCCGGGTGCGCCGCGGGCAGCTCCGCGCCGATGGCGTAGCGGATGTCCAGCTCGTGGGTGAACGCGTCCATCACGAGGATGTTGCCGCACCGGCCGCCGGCGTCGGCGAGCAGCAGGTCCGCCTCCGCGCCGAGCTTCTCCCACGTCGCGACCAGCTCCGGGATGTCCATGTCCGCGGAGGAGGACGACTGGGCGGGCGGCCACCCCGACATCCGGCCGATCGCCGCCGCGGCGACGCCGACCAGGTGCGTCAGCAGGCCCCGCAGCGTCCAGTCAGGACACGCCGGGACGACGGGGTCGTCGACCGGTCGCGGCTGCGCGAGCAGTTGCGCCACGTTGCGGCGCACCTGCCGGTAGCACTCGTGGTTGGGATTCCGGTCGCCGCGCAGCGTCGGTGCGCCCACCTCGTCCAGTTGCGTGTCCATGGGTGACCCCCAGGTTGTGTGTGCCGCTTGGTTCCGGTCCGGTCAGGCGGATCGCGCCGTCGGCGGGTCGTACCGGTGCATGCCGCCGTCGAGGAACAGCAGCGCCTGGCCCGCGCCGCGACTCGCGCTGCGCACCAGACCGAGGAAGATCGAGTGGTCGCCGCCTTCGTAGACCTCCTCGAGGTCGCACTCGAGCCAGGCGAGGGAGCCGGTCAGCAGCGGCACGCCGGTGTGGCGCCCGGGGAACCAGTCGATCCGCTCGAACTGGGCCATGCCACCGGGGCGGCCGCGGCTCGCGAAGTAGCGCGCCAGCCCCTCCTGGTCGCTGCTGAGCACCGAGACGCCGAAGCCTTTGGCGTCCAGGATGGTCTCGTGCATGCGCGCGGTGCGGGCCACACAGCACAGCACCATCGGCGGGTCGAGCGAGACGGACGTGAACGCGTTGGCGGTCATGGCGTGTGCCAGCGTGCCGCGCGCGGTGAGGACCGTGATGCCCGTGGCGAACTGTGCCATCACGTCCCGCAGCGCGCGTTTGGCGGTCTCCTGTTCCGCGCCGGTGCGCAGCACGGTCACCGGCTCGGTGCCCGGTTGCGGCTCGCGCCGCCGCGGCGTCACCGGGACCCGCCGGGGAGTTCGTCGTACGCGGCCATGCCAGTCCTCCCTTCCGGCAGGACGGTGCGACCACCCGGCCGGGATAGTGTTGACTGTGGTCACCGCGGCTCTTCCGCGGAATGCGCGCCGATCACCGCCGACTGACGGTTTCCAGCATGCAGTGCGACGGCGACGCGGAGCTACTCTCCTTGTGCGGTGGGGCGGACCGGCGCTGGTAGGGCGGGTGCACGACTCCGAAGATGCGGTCCGGTGGATAAGAAGACAATTGGCCGCCGTGGTCGCATTCCAGGATATTCGCGACACCGCCGCACGGCCTTACTCTGCGGAGAGGCACACCATGAAATGAGCAGACCATGCGAGCTGAAATAAATGTGCTGGGAACGTTCGAGGCGTCCATCGACGGCGTCTCGATCGTGCCGACAGCGGCGAAGCCACGCCACCTGCTTGCGGTGCTCGCGCTCAACGCGGGCCGGGTCGTGACCGCCGCGACGCTCATCGAGGAACTGTGGGGGGCCAAGGCGCCGCGCAGTGCCAGCAGCACTCTGCAGACCTACGTGATGCAGCTGCGGAAGTTCATCGGGGGTGCGTTGCCCGGCGCGGACCGGTACGAGCCGAGGAAGATCCTCGAGACGCGGCACACGGGTTACGCGCTGCTGGTGGACCGGGACACCCTGGACGTGAACAGGTACATGCGGCTGGCCGCGGCCGGCCGCGCGGCGGGCGCCGACGGCGACTACGTGACCGCGGAGCGGATGCTGCGGGCCGCGCTGTCGGTGTGGCGTGGTCCGCTCCTCGTGGACGTCGCCGTCGGGCCACACCTGGAGATCGAGTCGACGCGGCTGTCCGAGAGCAGGCTGACCGACCTGACGCTGCGCATCGACGCCGACTTCTGCCTCGGCCGCCACCACCAGTTGCTCGGCGACCTCGCGGCGCTGTGCGCGCGGCACCCGCACATGGAGAACTTCCGTGCGCAGTTCATGCTCGCGCTCTACCGCTGCGGCAGGCCGGGCCAGGCACTGGAGGTCTACCACGAGATGTGGGAGACGATCCGCGACCAGTTCGGCGTCGACCCGTCGCCCCGGCTGCGGATGCTGCACCAGGCCGTGCTCGTGGGGGACCCGGTCATCGACGACCCGAGGTTCATGGTCAACGAATGGGTGCCGGACGCCATCGCGCGCTGAGCCCGTAGGCGACAAGGGAGGAACGAATGCCCGCGATCCTGGGTACGTTGCGCAGGCTGGTGCTGACCCCGAAGCTGCGAGCGGTGACGTTCGCCGACCGCGGCTTCCCGGCCGCGGGCACACCGGCGGCGGAGCACCTGGAGGCGATCCCGCAGTCCGTGGTCTGCGGGTTCGAGTGGGGGATCGAGCACCGAGGGCTCTGGGACGTGGAACGAAGGCTCGCGACGGTGTCGCCCGAGCTGCGCGGCTTCGCCTACGAGGGCGCGGCGATGGCCTATGCGGTGCGTGACGCGATGGCGGGCGGCAAGGGCACGCGGACCAAGGAACTGCTGGAGGGGCCCGGCCTGCCGCACATCTTCCTCACCTACATCGGCATCGGCTTCGCGATGGCGCGGCTGCCGAGGGTGCTGTGGCGCGGGATCATGCCGGACCTGGAGGGTGTGCCGTTCTTCCCGACCATGAGCTGGCTGGCCGTCGACGGCTACGGGTTCGACCGGGCCTACTTCCACACCCGTCAGGTGGTGGACGAGCAGCGGCCGTTCAGGCCGTACCCGTGGACCGGCCGGCCCGACTACTTCCCACGCGCGGCGGACCAGGGAGTCGGGCGGGCGCTGTGGTTCATCCAGGGTGCGCGGCCTGCCCAGGTCGCCGCCGCGGTCGAGGCGTTCCCGGCGGCCCGCCGCGCGGACCTGTGGAGCGGGGTCGGTCTGGCCGCCACCTTCGCGGGCGGTTGCTCGGCCGAGGGGCTGGCCGAGGTGGTCAGGCTGGCGGGCGGACACGCGGACGAGGTGGCGCTGGGCGCGGTGTTCGCGGGCACGGCCCGCATGGCGGCGGGGCACCTGCCCGAGCACAGCAAGCTCGGGGTGGAGGTCTTCACCGGCGGATCCGTCGAGGACGCGGTCATCCTGGCGGCCACGGTCGCGGTGGAGCACGACGACGCGGGGCCCGGCGAGAGCCCGGCCTACGAGCTGTGGCGGGAGCGGATCAGGGCCCACTTCCGGGGCTCCGTCACGAAGGCCGCCTGACCGTCCGGCACCGTGCAGGCGCTTTCGGGTCACGCGATGCCCGAAAGCGCCGATCAGTGCATGGCGGCCGAGCACAGCGAACACACAAAAACAGCGAACACAGAAAGCAGCGGGACACAGAAAAGCCCCGTCCAGCGCCGATGCGGGACGGAGCGTTCCCCTGGTTGGTCAGGCTCCCGGCAGGGCGGCCTCCTCAGCCCCACCGGGAACCCGTGCACTGGCGACCAGCATGGTCTCGTCCAGTTGGGCGAGCAGCGCGGGCGGATCGAAGATCAACCGCGGTCGGAGCCACACGTCGACGGCACGGTGGGACGCACCGTCGGCGACCGCGAACGGACCGAAGGCCGCCACGTAGACCTCCGCGGAGTCCGCGCCGACCGACCGTGCGATCAGGTGCCAGGTGCCGTCCGGCACGTCGGCGATCGTGAACTCGCCTGCGCGGGCGAGCGTCGCGTGCCCGATCGGCATGCCCTGCGCGATCCGGTCCGGGAACAGGCCCATGACGATGTGGCCCGGCCGGGAGTCCGGCGCGTGGTGCACGTGCCCCCGCACCGTCGAGTGCTGGCCGTGCAGGCGCAGGTGGTCGTCCAGCGGGGCGACGTAGCCGTCGTACTGCCGGTACGTGGTCGGCGAGACGCCGACGCTCATCCGGAACCGGGAGCTGAACGTGCCGATGCTGTTGTAGCCGACCAGATGGCTGATGTCGGCCACGGTCAACGAACTCGTCAGCAGCAGGCGCTTGGCCTCCTGCAGGCGCAGCGCGGACAGGAAGCGGCCAGGCGAGATCCCCGTCACCCGCTGGAACATGCGGGAGAAGTGGAACTTGCTGAACATGGCGGTGCGTGCCATGTCGTCGATGGTGATCGGTTCTCCTAAATTGTCCTGCATCGCGCGGATCACGCGCTCTACCGCTTTTACGATGAAATCGTCCATTGCTGGCACCGATCAATCGAAGGATTATCTCAACGTTTGGCTTAATCGACCGTATGGTGGTAGGAATTTGCTGGCAACCAGGGTCCTTTCCGGCTCGATGTTCGGACTACCGGCGGCTCAAGATCGGTCGACGGAGACTCAAGGGACACTCGATTTCGCAGGTAGGCGCATCCCGGTAAGTGCGGGTGGGCACAGGAGGAGATGCGGGCGCCGTCAGCGGTCAGCAGAATCGAAAGCAGTGGCCGGAACGGTTTCGAACCGCTCGCGATCCGGCGTGCGGCACAGATAGGAGGAGCCGTGGCAGCAGACGCCGAATTCGACGACAAGGTCCGGACAAGTACCTTGGAGGCATTCGCGGACACAATTGTTCCGGGTGTCAAACGCGGTCCGGACGACCGGGCGATCGCCGGTGTGTGCGACGATCCCGGCGCGGTCGAGGCCGGTGCGCTCGAACTGCTGAACGATCCCGCGACCGGGATCACCGCCGGGCTCGGTCCCCTGTCGGAGTCCCTCAACGGGCACGCCGCCGCGTACGCCGCGGAGCACGGCCGCGCCCTCGACGAGGACGTGCCCGCGTTCGTCGCGCTGGACTACGAGGACCGGGTGGCGCTGGTGGCGACGCTGACGACTCCCGGCCACCCGGAGCAGAGCGGCTGGGTGCTGCTCGCCATGTTCACCAACATGGCCTACGACAGCGCCGCGCACCGCAGCACCGGGGAGGCCATCGCCGACGGCCATCCCGGTCTGATCCAGATGGGCTTCGCCAAGCCGGACAGTGACGGCCTGTGGCGCTTCCCCGACTTCAGCTATGGCCAGGAACTGGCCAAACGCCACCCCAACACGACGGAATCCGGGAGCCCGGCATGAGCGCGACGGAGAGCACCGACGTCCTGGTCGTCGGCAGTGGCTTCGGCGGGTCCATCGCGGCCTACCACCTCGCGGCGGGCGGCGCGAAGGTCGTCGTGCTGGAACGCGGCCCGTGGTTGGAGGGCAAGGACTTCGACCACGACTACCTCCTCGGCAAGTCCTACACGCGGGTGTTCGACTTCGTGGCCGGGGACGGGATGAGCGTCCTCGGCGGCAACTGCGTCGGCGGCGGCAGCGTGGTCTACTTCGCCGCGCTGCCCCGCGCTCCGCACTACGTCTTCGAGAAGCAGGGGTCGATCGGCCGCCGCATGTGGCCGGCGTCGATCACCCGGGAAACCCTGGATCCGTGGTACGACCGGGTGTCCGAGGTGCTGCCGGTCAGTCAGCAGGACTGGAACGACATCAGCTACGCGGGCGGGCTGTGGGCCGCCGCGTGCCACCACTCGGGCCACACCGCGAACCCCGTCCCGGTCGGCATCGACACGGCCAAATGCACCAACTGCAACTGGATGATGGCGGGCTGCCGGTTCGACGCGAAGCGGTCGATGCTGCTGAACTACCTGCCTGCCGCGTTGTCGCACGGCACGGAGATCCGGCCGCTGCACGAGGTCCAGAAGATCACGCGCACCGGGGACGGGAACTACCGCGTCCACTACAACAACATCGACGACGTCGACTACCGGGTCACCACCGGCAGCGGCGTCATCGAGGCGAAGATCGTCGTCCTCGCCGCGGGCTCGGCCGCCACCCCGGTGATCCTCCAGCGTTCCGAGGAGGAACTCGGGAAGATGCCGCACGGCGTCGGCCGGTACTTCTCCGGCAACGGCGAACGCCTCAACACCGCGATCATCAACGAGGAACGCGTCGGCGAGGTGCTCGGCCTGCGCAGGCCCAACGGCGCGGTCTACGAGGCGAACCAGATCGGCAAGGGCCCGGTCGTCGCCTGCTGGGACAACATCGACGGCGACAAGCCCGAGTACTCCCGCTTCTCGATGGAACAGCTCTACTTCCCGCCCGGTCTGGGCACCATCCTCGCCCAGGTGCCCGGCAAGACCAGCGCCACCTGGTTCGGCAAGGAGAAGAAGGAGATGCTCAAGAAGTGGAAGTCGTGGCTCACGATCTTCCTCATGACCGAGGACGACAACGAGGGCGTCTTCGGCCCGCCGCCGCCCACCGGCAACGCGTACCGCATCTCCCAGCAGATGCTCGGCAAGGGACCGCTCAAGTACGACCCGACGCCGAACACGTTGCGTGGCTGGGCCGAGGCCGACGCCGCCGCGAAGGAGATCCTCGAGCGCGACGGCCTCGCGACGGTGGCGCCGTGGACGAACGACCTGGTGGGCGCGTACACGGTGCACCCGCTGTCGTCCTGCCGGATCGGTGACGACCCGGCCACCTCGGCCCTGGACGACCGGCACGAACTGCGCGGCCACCCCGGCATCTTCGTCACCGACGGTGCCGCGGTGCCGAGTGCGCTGACCGTCAACCCGGCGCTCACGATCGCGGCGCTCGCCGAGCGGGCGATCCCCGGCATCGTGCGCGCGGCCAGGGACCGGGGCGTCGACGTCACCTACGGTGCGCCGCTGCCGACGGCGGCGAACACCAGGCCGGTGACAGGCGCGGCCTGAGCCAGCATTAGTCCTTTGTGGACAGATCAGAGTATTGAGTGGTCCCCGGCGTTGTGTCACGCTGGTCGTGCGGAACGCGTCCGCCGGGGTTTCCACCCGACACGTGTCTGGGAGGTCAGTGTTCATGTCGTCGCTCGAGGTTCCGGGATTAGACGTTTCCGGGCGGGTCCGCGCCCGGGACATCCAGATGGCGGGGGTCGCCGACGTACGTCGGCGGGTGCTGATGGTCTCCGGGGCCATCGACGCCGTCGACTACGACGTGTCGGTGTCGATCAACCTGCCGGAGCCCGGCCGGTGGCAGATCATCAAGTCGGAGACCAACCTGACAGACCAGACCTGGGTCGCCATGCAGGTCACGACCGACGAGGACACGCACTTCGTCGAGGGCGGCGACGCGATGGTGATGTCGCGCCAGTTCGCCAAGTCCTTCCTCACCCCCGACATGCGCAGGCTGACGTTCTTCGACGGCGAGGTCCGCCCCGGCGAGGCCGTGCTCAAGGTGTTCGAGATCGAGACCGACGCGCGCAGGCCCGCGTACGCGCACGCCAGGTACAGCCCGGTGTCCTCGGACAGCGCGGAGCGCTCCGAGGAACTGCTGCAGCAGATGGTCACCGACGGCATGCCGGACCGGCCGACCATCGAGGTGATCGTGCCCGTCACGGTCATCGGGTGACCCGGTTCCTGCCGCACCCCGACCTGCTCGCCTCGCCGCGGCACCGGGACTGGCCCGCTTATCCGGCGCCCGAACCGGTGCCCGCCTGCCCGGTGCCGGGCAGCGCCGACGTGGTCGTCGTCGGCGCGGGTCCGGCCGGTCTGGCGGTGGCGGCCGCGCTGTGGCACCTCGGGGTGCACGACGTCGTGATCGTCGACCGCGACGGCAGGCCGGCCGGCCGGTTCCTTGACCGGATCGACCGGCTCGGGCAGCGGGTGCTGCGCTCGCCGTACGAGCACCACCCCGGGGTCGAGGGCTACCGCGACTGCGAGCTGCGCGACTTCGCCAGGATGCACTGGTCGTTGCTCACCCCGGTCGAGCGCCGCGAGGTCCGAATGTCGCAGGCGGGCCACCGTTCGGTGGTGCCCGTCGACGTGTTCGAGGCCTACTGCCGCCACACCTCGGCGATCCACGGCGTACCGGACCGGTTGTGGCGCGGCGAGGTCCGCGAACTCGACCTCGGCGGCAGGCGGGTGACCGTGAGGGGTGACGGGTTCGCCGTCGACGCCCGGTACGTCGTGCTGTGCCAGGGCGAGGAACGCCGGGAGGCGCCTGCCGGGTGGTGGTCCGGCGAACGCCCCGCCGCGGTCGGGTACTGGGACGAGCCACCGCCCGCGAGCGCGGGACACGAGGTGGTCGTCGGGGCCGGGCTGACGTCGGCGCACCTGATCCACAACGCGCTCGACCGCGGTGCCGGCGTGTCGTGGGTGCTGCGCCAGGAGTCCGAGCGCTACCAGTGCTCGGACGTGAACGCGTCGTTCTTCCGCGCGGAAGGGCGGGCCCGCTTCGACGGCGTGCCGTGGGCCGACCGCATGGCTCTGATGCGGCGCGAACGACGTGCCTCTGTGATGTTCGAGTTCCGCCCGTCGCTGCGGGCCGCGGAGGCCGACGGACGGCTCACGGTGCACCGGGGCGCCGAGGTCGCCGCGGTCGGCGACGGCGAGGTGCTGCTCGCCGACGGCACGCGGGTCGCCGGGGACCACGTGTGGCTGGCGCTGGGCACGGTCCCGTCGGCGGGTACGGGCCTGCTGCCCGGCGACGTCGTCGGCGCGCGGGACGGCTGGCCGGACCTCGACGAGCGCACGCTCGCGTACCGCGCCGAGCCGAGGGTGTTCGTGGCCGGTGCGCCGACCTGCATGGTGCTCGGCCCCGCCGGGCGCAACATCGACGGCCACCGGGTGGCCACCGCCCGTATCGCCACGAGCGTCACCGCGGGCCTGCGAGAACAGTCGGCGGTGGTGCATGTCTGAGTACGACACCGTCTTCACCCTCCCCTCGGTCGACGAAGAACCCGGCACCGAGCTCGGTGTGCTGCTGATGGGCCTCGGGCCAGAGCGGTTGCTGGCCGGGCTCGGCGTGGCCGCGGACCGAAACGACCCGGTCGCCGTCGCCCTGGTCGCGGACCAGGTGCGGCACGGAGCGCGGCGGGACCTCACGGTCGCGGCGGCGCTCGACGCGGGCGGTCGGCGGTGGCGGTCGGCGCTGCCGCGGTTGACGGCGGCGGCCCCGGCCGGCGCGTACCGGTCCGCGGCGCTGCGCAGGCAGTGGGCGGCGGCGGAGGCCGTCGTCGCCGCGGCGGGCGTGGCGGCGGGTGCCGCGGAACGGGTGTACCTCGCGGCCTGCTGGCTGCGCCGCGAGGAGATCGAACGTCTCGCGATCAACGACGACCCCTAGGTCCCCTGGAGGAACGCCGTGGCCCACCTGCCATCCCTGCCCGACGACGCGGTCCTGATGGACGTCTTTCGCGCGTACCCGGAGACGTCCCGGCCGCTGCTGGACTATCACGAGGTCGTCATGCGCGGCCCGTCCCCGTTCACGGCGGGGGAGCGCGAGCTGATCGCGGCGTACGTCTCCGGTCTCAACGCCTGCGGCTACTGCCACGGCGTGCACACGGTCACGGCGGAGGCCTGTGGCATCCCCGAAGGGGCGGCCCCCGCGGCGGTCTCGGACGTCGACACGGTCCTGGTCGAGGAGCGCATGCGCCCCGTGCTGCGCTTCGTCGGCAAGCTCACCACCGCGCCGTCGTCGGTCACCAGGGCCGACGCCGACGAGGTCCTGGCCGCGGGCTGGGAGGAGCGCGCTCTCCACCACGCCGTCATGGTGTGCGCCCTGTTCAACTTCATGAACCGCATGGTCGAGGGACACGGGATCCGCGCCGGTGCGGACTACTTCGCGACGTCCGGCAAGCGCCTCGAGGAGGTCGGCTACTCCGGCCTGAACAAACTCCTCGGCTGACGCTGCCGGTACGGGATCACACGTTGTACATCGCGTTCGGGTCCTCGACCGACAGCTGGCCGGTCAGGATGGCGTGGTGCAGGTGCCGCACACGTGGCGACGGTTCGACACCGAGGTGTTCCACCATCTCCGCCCGCAGCCGCCGGTAGGCCGCGAGTGACTGGCTCTGCCTGCCGCTGCGGTACAGCGCGATCATGTGCTGTACACAGAAGTTCTCCAGCATCGGGTGCCGCACGCACAGGGTCGCGAGCTCGCCGAGCAGCTGGTGGTGTCGCCCCAGTTTCAGGTCGGCCTCGATGCGCAGGTGCAGGTCACCGAGCCGGTTCTCGTCGAGGCGCATGGCCTCGATCGCCAGTTGTGGTCCGATCGGGAGGTCGGCGAGCGCCGGTCCGCGCCACAGTCGTAACGCCTCGGCGAGTGTCCGCGACGCACGCTCGTGGTCGGAGTCGTTGACCGCCTGCCTGCCCGCAGACGAGAGCTGCTCGTAGCGGATCGCGTCCACCGCGGTCGGCTCGACGGCCAGCAGGTAGCCCGCCCGCCGGGTGATCAGGATGTCCTTGGCGGTCAGCCCTCCCTGGTCCGCCAGTGCCATGTCCAGGTTTCTGCGCAGCTTGAGGATGTAGGTGTGTAACGTCGCCACGTCGCTGCGTGGTGGATGGCTTCCCCAGATCTCGTTGGTCAGGGTGTTGACGGTGACCACCCGGCCCGCGTTGAGCGCCAGAATGGCCAGTAACTGGCTCGGCTTGCTCGCCGTCGGCACGATGGAAACCCCGCCGACGTCGACCTCCAGAGGACCGAGCACGTTGATTTCGATTTGCATGTTCTCTCTCTTTTCGATGATGCCCGGACCGATCCGGAAAACACGAATGCCCATTCACCGAACTCAGTGAATGGGCATTCGGAAAATGGACACAGCTCCGCTGTCAAAAAGCGTGACAGATGCTTGAGTGGCTGTCAAGCGGCATTCGAGTACACGATCGGGGGATACGTCGCCGGATACGCCGCGGTATCGCCGCGTGCATTCTGCCAACAATTTTCCATGGTGTCCCATGGCCCTCTCCCCATCGTCGTGTTCCGTGTTCTCACGTCACCCTGGTGCCCTCGCGTTCGGCGACCAGGACGTACAGCTCGGCCAGGTCGTACTCGGCCCGGCCGGGGGTGCCGTAGCGGGTGAGCCGGCCCCGGCTCGCCCACTTGCGGATCGTCGCCTCCGGCACCCCGGCCGCCAGCGCCGCCAGTTGGGTCGGCACCGTCATGCGGCGGAGGTTCGTGGTCACTCGCCACCTCCCATCGATGAGTCCAGCCCGCCGTCGCGCATCAGCTGCAACCACTGGCTCGGCGGCCACTCGTGACCCGCCTCGCAGCGGATCCACTTCGGCGGATGGCCCTCGGCGCGCAGCGTCCAGCCGCAGCCGGGACGCGGGCACGGGCCGAGCGACATCTCGGTGGCTGTCTCCGGGGTGAGCACCGCACGGGCCCGGTCGGCCAGCGCCGCGAGCTCGTCGGTGAAGTCCGCGCCTGCCGGGTGCGCGGTGAGCCATCCGAAGTGGATCAGCACGAACGTCGACAGACGGGGGATGCTCAGCTCGTCCGGCCCCGGTACGCCGCGCTCACCCGCCACCAGACCGCACCACGACGCGAGCACGCCGAGGATGTCCGAACGGATGCTGACCACCGCGTCCCGCAGCACGATGCCGTGGGGCCGGTGGCCGCTGACCCGCTCACGCTGCCGGGGCGGCCGCACGTCGAGCATGTAGGCGCACATGTCGTAGAGCTGCGGCAGCTCGATCAGGTTCTCCTCGGCAAGGTCACGGCACTCCGTGCAGACGGAGAGGCCGCTGATGGTGCGGGACGCGACGCCCCCGTGGCGCTGGCTGCGGCAGAAGTCCCGGTCATGGCCCTCGCGCACCCCGTCAGCCATGGTCGTCACTCTCCATCCCGTGTCGGCGGTCATGCCGTCACCCGTTCGCCGAAGCCGCCGCGCAGGGCGGTTTCGGCGATCACGTAGGCGAGGTGGGTGTTCGGGGCGTCCGCGCTCAGCAGCTCGACCAGCACGATGTCGTCCTGCTGCTCGCGGCCGGGTCGGGCGCCGGCGAGCAGCAGGCCGAGGTCCGAGGAGATCGCGGGCGGGCGGCCGCGTCCGCCGTTGAACGTCGTGCCGGCGGCCGTGTGCGTCACGTGGCCCGCCACGACGTTGCGGTCGGGGTGCGCGGGCAGCAGTGCGAGGTCGTCGACGTAGATCTGATCGGCGTGCTCGACGAGGTCGGCGGGCAGGTCGTGCCCGGATGCGTTCACCAGCACGGTGCCCCGCACGAGGTCCTTGACGCCCGCGTGCTCGCCGCCCTCCGAGAGCCCGTCCTCGCTCACCACGACGACCAGGTTCGCGCCGAACAGCGAGTCGGCCAGCGCGGTCACCATCGACAGCCCGATGCCGCCCAGGTCGAGCTGGTCCAGCAGGCGTGGCTCGAGCGTGCCGGCCTCCGGCGAGTCGATGACCCGCACGGCGACGTGCACGATGTCGGGTACGTGCTTGGCGAGGACGGCGAGCTGTGCCTGGGTCTCCTCCCTGGTGCCGAGCATCGCGACCGTGATGCCGCCGGGGGGCAGCAGTTCACGCGTCGCGAGCGAGGACAACGCGGCGAGGTGGACCATCCGCAGCGCGGCGGTCGGGACGGCGCAGCTCAGGCCGGGCGAGACCCCTTCGGCGAGCAGGTACCGCTCGTCACCGGCCCATGGCAGGAGCCGGCAGGTGTCCGCCCGTTCCCGGTCCGGGTGGTTGATGGCACGTTTGATCAGCTCCTCGGCGAGCACCGCGACCGGGTCGAGGCTCTCGAGGGTGCGCCACACATCTTCTGCGTCGAGTCGCAGGACCGTGTCGGCCATCGCGCTCGCCTCTCCACTTGTCAACCTGATGTGGGCAAATCTTCTCCTGCTCCCTACTTCCGTCCCATCGGTCCGCTATCGCCGGGCGATAGCGGGTGGTTAACCCGTGAAATGTCAATGCAAAGCGACCGGTCGTTGACTGGTTCTCGAGCAGGGAACGCCTGCCGACGAAAACACACTGGGTCGAGGGAAGATAATCATGTTCAGTCTGCAGAAGATCGCCGCCGCCACGCTCGTCACACTGGCCGGTGCCGCCGGGTTGCTGGTCGTTGCCGGACCGGTCGGCGCGTTAGGTCAGGACGATGCGGTGCACAGTGAGGTGACCGTCCTCGCGGACTCGCCCTGGGACTCGCCGACTCCGTGACGCGAGCAGCGCGTTGACGCTGCCAGGGTTTCCGGCCTGGTGTCGGTGACGCCATTTCCGCGGGGCATCCGCGGAAATGGCGTCACCGTATATCGCCGGCCGGAAAGTCGCGGCGGCGTCAGCTGATGATGTTCACGATGTTGGGGAACAGCGTCGCCTTGACCGACTCCAGCTCGGCGGCCAACTGTTCGGCCTCCTTGGAATCGGCGCCGGCGAGCAACTCCTCGGCCCTGGCCACCTCGCACCGGGCGCGGTCGAGTTCCCCTGCTCCCTGGTGCACGTCGGAGATGAGGATCAGGGCCTTCGCGTGCCACACCGTCGACCCCAGGTCCTCGAACAGCTGCCTGGCCTCGGCGAGGTGCTCGATGCCCGTCGCGCTGTTGCCCCTGGCCAGCGCGATCTCCCCGAGCGCGTACAGGGACTGCGCCTCGATGAGCCGCTCACCGACCCGGCGGGCCAGCGAGTGCGCGTGCTGCAGCGTGGACTTCGCGTTGTCCAGCCTGCCGGACCGCAGCCGCACCACGCCCACCCCGTACAGCGCGTGCGCCTCACCGATCCGGTCGCCGATGTTGCGCACGATCAGCAGCACCCGGTTGAGCGCCCTGTGCGCCTCGTTCACCTGGTTCTCGCCGAGGTACAGCTCGGCGAACCGGATGACCACCTGCGCCTCGCCGCGCAGGTAGTTGGCCCGGCGGATGCACTCCAGCGCCTGTTCGAGCAGCTGACGGGCGTCGTCGGTGTTGCCTTCGTCGATCCGCAGCTTCGCGAGGCTGCGCAGGATGCCGGACTCGCCGACCGGGTCGCCGACCTCGCGCATCAGCCGCAGCGACTCGTGGTACTTGGTGAGCATCGCCGTCGACCGGCCGCGCAGCCGGTCGACCATGGCCGCGTTGCGCAGCACGAGCGCGCACCCGTGCACCTCGCCGTCGGCGCGGAAGATCGCCAGGGCGGCCGTGAAGCGTTCCTCGGCCGTCGCCAGCCGCCGCTGCGACATCGACATCGAACCCAGCGAGTACAGCATCGCAGCCTCGCCGCGCCGGTTCCCCGCCCGCCTGGTCGCCGCGAGCGCCACCTCCGCGGTCTCCCGCCAGTCGTCGAAATGACCCTTCACCTCGAACAACGTCACCGCGGTCAGCGCGAGGTCCCAGCACAGTTCGTCCTCGCCGACCTCCGCGGCGAGGCGCACCGCCGCGACGAGCGACCGGCGCTCGGACTCCAGCCACTCCATGGGGTCGTCGATGTCGCTGCCCGTGTCCCCGTGGGGGCGCCATCGCGGACCGTTGCCGTGCAGGATCGTGTAACCGCCGCCGTACTCCTTGCAGTGCGCGTCCTCCGCCTTCGCGAGCAGCGCGCCGATCAGCCGGACCACCGCGGCGTGGCGCTCCTCGTCCGTCTCCTCCTCCCGCAGCCGCTCCTGCGCGTACACCCGGATCAGGTCGTGGAAGCGGTAGCGCGGGTTCTCGCCGGGGTAGGCGACGGTGTCGAGCAGCTGGGTCTCGACGAGGTGCTCCAGCACCTCCTCGGCGTCGAACGGGTCGCGGTCCAGCAGCGCGGCCGCCGTCCAGCCCGCGAACTCAGAAGGCGGCACCAGGGCGAACAGCCGGAACAGCAGCTTGCTGTCGGGCGGGAGCACCCGGTAGGTCAGCCCGATGCTGGACCGCAGCTCCAGCCCGTGGTAGGTCAGCTCGTCGAGCCTACGTGCGGTGTTGCGCAGCCGTGCGACCAGGACGTCCAGCCGCCAGTGTGGCCGGGACGCGAGCCGGGCGCCCGCGATCCGCATGGCGAGCGGCAGGCGCCCGCAGAAATCGACCAGTTCGACCGCGGCGTCGCGTTCCGCCGTCATCCGCTCCGGGCCGATGATCTTGGCGAGCATCTCCAGCGAGAGGGCCTCGTCCAGCGGGTCGATGGCGACCAGGTGCGCACCGGGCAGCCCGGACAGCGGCGACCGGCTGGTCGCGATCACCGCGCAGCCCGGGCCGGCGGGCAGCAGGGTGATGACCTCCTCCTCGCTCGCCGCACCGTCCAGCACGACCAGCACCCGCAGGTTCGCGAGCCTGCTCCGATACATGTCGGCCTTTTCCTCGGCGTCCTCGGGGATGCTGCTGCCGTCGACGCCGAGGGCACGCAGGAACCGGTCGAGGACGTACTGCACCCGGCCCACGCCGGACGGCGCCTCCAGGTCGGCGTACAGGTGGCCGTCCGGGTAGACCTCCCGGAGCTCGTGGGCGGCGCGGATGGCGAGCGTGGACTTGCCGACGCCGCCCTTCCCGGAGATCGCGACGATCCGCATGCCGATGCGGCAACGCCGGTGGTCGTCGGCCAGCGCGTGCCTGATCTCGGCGAGCTGTTCCTCCCGGCCGGTGAAGTCGGCGATGGTCGCGGGCAGCCTGCGGGGCATGACCAGGGGCGTGTCCTCCGGCGCAGGCGCGCGCGGCGGACCTTCCGGCAGTGGTATCGCGGCGGTGTCGGGGAGGTCGAGCTCCGGGACCCGGTTCAGTATCGACGTCTCGAGGTCCTGCAGGGCCTTGCCCGGCTCGATGCCGAGCTCGTCCACCAGGGTGGTCCGCGCCCGTCTGCACACCTCGAGTGCCTCGGCCTGCCGTCCGGATCGGTACAGGGCGAGCATGAGGAACTCGTACAGCCGCTCCCGCAGCGGGTGCTCCCCGACCAGCGTGGTCAGCTCGCCGACCACCTCCTCGTGCCTGCCGAGCGCGAGGTCGAGCTGGATGCGTTCCATGACCGCCGTCAGCCGGGCGTGTTCCAGCTGGTCGGCGCCGCGGCGGACGAGATCGCTGTCGAGGTCGGCGAGTGCCTTGCCGCGCCACAGGTCGAGCGCGGTGCGCAGGGTCGCGACCGCCTCGGAGTTGCGACCCGCGCTCGCGTGCGCCCGCGCGGTCGCGACGAGCGCGGCGAACTGTTCGGTGTCCAGCTCGTCGGGCGGCACGTCGAGTTGGTAGCCGGGGCTGCGGGTCCGGATGCGCGACGCGACACCGGCGTCGACGAAGATCTTGCGGAGAACGGAGACACAGATCTGGACCTGTGCCCTGGCGGTGGTCGGTGGCGTCGTGCTCCACACGGCGTCGATGAGCAGTTCCACTGGTACGACACGATTCGGATTGAGCGCCAGCATCGCGAGCACTACCCGTTGTCTGGGCCCACCGAGATCGTATTCACGTCCGTTGCTGGACAGATCCAGTGGGCCCATGAGTCGTAACACCAGCGCCTACCCCCAAACACGACGTCGGAGACCAGGCGGCCGCGCACAACGAGTCCCCCTCGCGGCGAAGCCAGACATGATCAGCTGTCGTTGGCCAATCAGCCTACGACAGTTACCAGTTTCGTCGAGGGTAACCCACGACGCACACGAATAGTAGGGGGCGCGAAATCGAAATCGACACCGCGTGATCATGCCGCCTGCCGGTGCGAATGGCACGCGCGGAGATGCGCGCGGCCCGCCCGGGTCGGGAGTATGGGACAACACGTACCGACCGTCGCCCACCCGGCGCGGAAACCGTTGCCCGCCTTCGGTTCCCGCGCGCGGTGCGCGGAGGAGATTGGACGCTGGGCCATGACCGAATCGAACTGGAAGGTGGTCGTCGACCGCGGCCGCCTGACGATTTCCAGCGACGCCTTCACGTTCACGACCAGCGGCACGGACCCCATGCACCTCGAGGCCGTCGTCGCCGACCTGCAGAGCGCGGTGCGCGAGACGTACGGCCAGTACTGCGGCCTGTCGAGGGCCGCGGAGATGGTGGGGGAGCGGTGGGGCTTCCTGATCGTCCGCGACCTGCTCACCGGCCCGAAGTCCGCCGCCGACCTGCACACCGGCCTGCCCCTCATGTCCGTGAAGCTGGTGACCAGGCGGCTGAAGGAACTGACCTACAGTGGCGTCGTCCAGCCGCTCGACGACGACGTCGACAGCGACCACGTGCGCTACGAGCTCACCGAGTACGGCCGCGCGCTGGAGGACGCGGTGCTCGCGTTCGGCCGGTGGGGTGCCGCCACGCTCGCGACGCCCCGTCCCGAGGACATCGTCACCGACGCCTCCCTGCTGGTGGCGCTGAAGGCGACGTTCCTGCCGGAGGCGGCGCGTGGCGTGCGGGTGAGCTACGAGCTGCGGATCAACGACCACGTGCTCAACGCCAGGATCGACGACGGCGTGCTCGACGTCGCCCCCGGTCCGCTGCCCGGCGCGGACGCCGTGCTCGACCTGGGGTTCGTGCTGCTCGCGCTGATGACCGGCGAGATGACCGCCGACGACGTCCTGGCCACCGGCCAGGCACGCGTCGAGGGTGATCCCGCGCTACTGCACCGTTTCGTCGAGATGTTCCAGCTGCCCGAGCTGCCGGCACCGAAAGTGCCGGCTTGATCGGGCAACCGGAGGTTCCTCGTCGTCTGGACGCCGAGGCGGAATTGGACCGTCGGGCCGATGGCTCGTACTCCCGTTGCTGGCAGTCTGGACAGACCACCTTCTGCGACAAGGATTTGAGCGCATGACGGCTTCTGTCGGCACGGATCGCCTACTGGGACCGGGTGGGCTGCTCAACACCCGGTACCACAAGGTTGCGATGACGGTCTTCCTCGTCGTCGTGCTCGGCCACTGGGGGGAACACCTCGTACAGGCCTACCAGATCTACGTGCTGGACTGGCCCCGCCCGCAGGCCGGTGGCGTGCTGGGGTTGGCCTTTCCTGTGCTGGTCTCCTCCGAGTGGCTGCACTACGGCTACGCCATCGTGATGCTGGTGGGGTTCGTGACCCTGCGGCACGGGTTCGTCGGCAGGTCGAGGACGTGGTGGAACGCCGCCATGTGGATCCAGGTGTGGCACCACTTCGAGCACCTGCTGCTCCTGCTGCAGGCGATGACCGGCGCGTATCTCATGGGGACCGAGGTGCCGACGAGCGTCGCGCAGCTGGTGTTCCCGAGGGTCGAGCTGCACCTGTTCTACAACGCGATCGTGTTCGTGCCCATGGTCGTGGCGATGGTCCTCCACATGCGACCACGTCCGGCGGAGCGTGCGCTGATGCGGTGCACCTGCGCGGTGGGAGCCGGTGCCTGACACGGCAGGACTGTTCGTGCCCGCCACCCTGATGGCCCAGGGTGGCGGGCACGACCACGTCCTGACCGTGGGGGTCAGCATCGGCCCGCTGGTGCTGCGGATCGCCCTGCTCGCCGCGGTCCCGGTCGTCGCGGGCTTCGCCCTGCTGCGTGGTTTCCTCGCGGAACCCGACCGCCGCGCGCTGGCCGCGGTGATCGGGTTCGCCGGTGGCGCCGCCGTGCTGGAACTGCTGCTCTCCGGTGGTCTGAACCTGTCGCAGCGGCTGGTGCCGGTGCTGCTCGGGCTGCTTGCCGTCCCCCTCTACCTGGTGCTCTCCCGCGACCCGAGGTTCGCGCGGGCGGTCGGCCGGGCGCGGCGGTTCGCGCCGTGGGTCTTCTGGCCCGCGGCCGCGTTCGCGGGTGAGCAGTTCGTACTGGCCTGGCTCGCGGGCGCGGACGACACCGCGACCGCGCTGCACACGGGTGTGGTGCTCGCGCTCGTCGCGCTGGCCTGGTTCGCCGTGGCCGCCCCTCGGCGCGCCGCGAGCACACTGGGCGTACGCCTCGGCGCCGCGCTGCTGGCCGCGGCGCTCATCGCCGGTGCGGGCCAGGCCACGGTCCTGCGGCCCGCCGAGCCCGCACAGGCTTCGACCGGCGCCTGAGACTGCCGGTCGGCACGCGAAAGAAGGGTCGAGGGACGGGTTCCGTCCCTCGACCCTTCTCCGTGTTCTGACGCGGAATCTAGGCCGCTTCCGGCAGTTCGTCGTCGTGCCTGCGACGGCGGGCTTCATCGTCGGCCGCGATGTCGGCCAGGATGTCGGCCCAGACGATGCCCCGCGCGAGGTTTCCGTGGGGAATCGGCTGTACCACGGCCTCGTCGAGGAGGCGGCCCGTCGAAAGCTGCTCGTCACGCTGCTGGGTTCGGTCGAACGGAGACACAGCGGTCTCTCCCATCCTGTTGTCGGTGCGATTATCCGGACAGATTGCGGTCGTGCGGGTGGATCGTGACGGGAACGCCGTTGAACACCGCGTTCCCGGACGGAACGTCCACCACGAGTTCGTCGGTGAGCGCGTTCGCGTTGACACCGGCGTGCTGGGCGGCGACGCGTTGCCTGCCGCCCTCATGACCCCAGCCGTGCGGGAGGCTCACCACGCCCGGCATGATCACGTCGGTCGGTTCGACGTCGACGACCACCTCGCCCGCCGCCGAGCGCACGACCGCCTGCTCACCGAGCCCGAACCTGGCGACGTCCGCCGGGTTGACGTGCAGCGTGCACCGGTTGCTGCCGCCGACGAGCGACGGGACGTTGTGCAGCCAGCTGTTGTTGGACCGCAGCTGGCGCCGCCCGATCAGCAGCACGTCCGGGGTCGGTGCGGCCAGCCGGGCACGCAGCCGGTCGAAGTCGGCGACGATCGGCTCCGGGGTGAGCTCGACCTTGCCGGACGGTGTGCACAGCAGTTCCTTCAGGCGCGGTTCGAGTGGGCCGAGGTCGATGCCGTTCGGCTTCTCCTTCAGCTTCGCGAGGGAAAGGCCGTAGGGACCGAACTTCAGCAACGTGTCGAGGATCTGCTCCGTGCCGTCGTCGCCCTCGATCGTGGCACGCAGTGCCGCGACGTCCATGCCCTCCACCGGCGAGCCCGGCATCTGCGTCGCGCCGGTCAGCAACTGGCCGATGAACATCTCGTCGACGCCGGACGGGTCGGCGGCGGCACCGGCGCCGGCCGCGATCAACGTCAGCCGCGCCAGGATCTCCGCCTCCGACCGCTGGTCCGGTTCGAGCGGCAGGGCCGCGGGCGAGTAGCGGGTGTAGTTGCGCACCATGACGATCTGCATCAGGAAGTCGTAGTGCGACATCTGCAGGATGCGGGGTGGCGGGAGGATCACGTCGGCGTGCCGGGTGGTCTCGTTGAGGTACGGGTCGACGCAGACCATGAAGTCCAGTGACTGGAACGCCCGTCCGAACCGCGGCCCGTTGGGTGCCGCGACCACCTGGTTGGCCGCGACGTTGATCAGCGCGCGGACCTGGCCGTCGCCGGGGGTCTCGATCTCGTCCGGCAGCGTCGCCGTCGGCAGTTCGCCGAGCACCTCGGGGAACCCCTTGACACGGCTGCGCCAGCGGTCCCACTCGAACGGCTGCCCGGTGCGGAACACCTCCAGCGCTGCGGTCCGCGTGAACATGGTCCCGCCCGGCCGGTCGAGGTTGCCGGTCAGGATGTTGATCACGTCGACGAGCCACTGGGTGATCGTTCCGAACTCCACCACGGACCCGCCCATGCGCGAGTACACGGCCGCCGTCGGCGCCTCGGCCAGCTCGCGGGCGAGCCGCGCGACGTCGGCGGCGGGCACGCCGCACATCCGCTCGGCCACCTCGGGAGAGAACTCCGCCGTCAGCGCGCGGAGCTCGTCGAGCCCGTCGACGTCGAGTGTGACCGCGGCCAGGTCGTCGGCGAGGAGCGTGTGGACGATCCCGAGCAGCAGGAACGGGTCCGTGCCCGGACGGACGAACAAGTGCTCGTCTGCGGTCTCCGCGGTGCGGGTGCGGCGCGGGTCCACCACGACCAGCTTGCCGCCGCGCTCACGCAGTGCCCGCAGCCGGGCAGGCATGTTGGGCGCGCAGAACAGCGAACCGTGGGACTCCATCGGGTTGGCGCCGACGACCAGCAGGTAGTCGGTCCGGTCTACGTCCGGCACGGCGATGGCGAACGGGTCGCCGTAGAGGTGCCCGCACGCGACGTGCTTGGGCATGTGGTCGATGGTGCCGGAGGAGTAGACGTTCTTCGAGGCCAGCGACTGGATCAGCGGCACGCGGTAGAGGAACCCGGCCATCGTGTGGTAAGTCGGGTTACCGAAGTAGACGGCGACCGCGTCGCGGCCGTGCTCCTCGATGACCCCGGTGATCCCGCGTTCGACCGCGGCGAACGCCTCGTCCCAGGAGACCTCCCGCCACTCGTCGCCGTCCCGGACCATCGGGTGGCGCAGGCGGTCGGGGTCTTCGTCGAGGCGCCCGAGGCTCGCGCCCTTGGGGCAGATGTAGCCCTTGGTGAACGGGTCCTCGGCGTCACCGCGCACCTTCGTGACGCGGCCGGTGGGATCGAGGTCGATCTGCAGGCCGCAGACCGCGTCGCAGATGGGACATGTCCGGTGCGCGGTGGTCATCGGCACTCCTGTGGTGGGATCGCCCGTACGGGCGATGGCCACGGGAGTCCCCGGCGGGACGCCCGTGGCCGATGTGGACAGTTGGTGCGTTCCGCTCACGCGGCCTTCGGCAGCTCCGCGGGCCCCTCGGGCCCGCCGAACGCGGGCTCGACGCCCGGGGCCACCTCGAACGTGAACGGTTCCCTGCTTTCCTTCGCCGGGCCGAACAGCGACTTCCACAGCACCTTCAGCGCGAAGCCGGGCCGCATCATCGCCTCCGGCTTCTGGACGAGACCCGCGGTCTTGAAGTACTCGGCCGTGATGCTGCCGTCGTGGGTGGCGGCGATCTGCACCCGCTTCAGGAACCAGTTGCCCATCTTCACCTTGAACGTGCGCTCGCCCTCGACGCCCGGCAGGCTCAGGTCGATCTGGTTGGTCATCTCCCACGCCTGGTCGATGGCGTCCTTGGCCAGATCCCGGAAGAAGTCCTGCGGCACCGGCGCGGCACCGCTGTGCAGGTGCCGGCGGATGACCAGCGCGCACAGCGCGGCGACGCTCATACCCTGTGCGTACACGGGGTTGAACGTGGTGACGGCGTCACCGGTGACCAGCAGGCCCTCGGGGAACCGGCGCAGCTTGTGGTAGTGGCGGCGCAGCGTCGTCGGGAACTTGAACGGCATCGCCTTGTCGACCGGGTCCGCGTACCGCAGCGTGTTGTAGACGTCCTTGGCGGGCAACGACTTCAGCCACGCCATGAGGCCCTCGTAGTCGGTGGGCGGGTGGTCGCCGAGGATGCCGTACGTGGTCAGCTCCACCTTGCCGTCCTCCACCAGGAAGAACACGTTGCCCCTCGGCACGACGGCGTTCGCGATCTGGTTGATCGCCACGTCGTTGACGAACCCGTTCGCGCCGGGGCGCAGCCGGAAGTGCTGCGTCACGTAGCCGAGGTCGATCTTCTTGCGCTCCTCGAACGGCTTCTCGTAGCCGAGCTGTTCCAGCCAGACCGGGGTCCGCGAGCCGCGGCCGGTGGCGTCGACCACCAGGTCGGCCTCGATGACCTCGTCGGTGTCCGTGCCGCGCTTCTGCACCCGTGCACCGGTGACCGTGCTCTTGTCGGCCGTCGTGGTGAGACCGAGGATGTCGTGCTCCTCGATGAAGCTCACGTTCTCGATCTTCTGCACCCGCTCGCGGATGAACCACTCGAACATCGGGCGGACCACGCCGAGGGTGGTCAGGCCCGCGGTCTGCTGCTTGAGTCGGTTGCCCCGCGCGTACCAGCGGCAGCTGCCGGACAGGTCACCCGTCGGCACGCCGTAGTCGACCATCTCCTTGGTGAGCCCGGGGAAGAGCTCCTCCATCACCTGCACGCCGCGTGCGAGCAGCCCGTTGGCCTGGTGGCTCTGCGGGCAGAACCGCCGCACGCCCTTGACGCCGACGAGCTTGTCGCGGTCCACGATCAGCACCTCGTCGTAGGCGTCCGCGAGCACCCTGGCCGCAAACAGGCCGGCAATGCTGCCGCCCAGCACCACCGCGCGGGTTCCGGCGTCCTGGCCCATCGCGGTCACCTCCTTGATTCCGTGGGGTCGTGTCACAGCTGAACAGTCGTGTTCATCGGCAGTGAGCCGACGAGGCCACCGTCCACACCGAGGTCCTGGCCGGTGATGTAGGTCGCTCGGTCGGACAGCAGGAAGGTCACCGCGTCGGCGACTTCCTCCGGCGTACCGATCCGGCCCGCGGGCACCAGCCGTCCGCACACGTCGCGGGCCTCGTCGGTGGGAGCGAGTTCGTCGAGCATGTCCGTGCGGACGAAGCCGGGGCTCACGGAGTTGACCCGGATGCCCTGGCTCGCCAGGTCCGCGGCCAGCAGGCGGGCCAGACTGGCGACGGCTGCCTTCGTCGAGGCGTACATCGTCGCGAGGCCCATCGCGAGGCCCATGCCGCGGTGCACGAGACAGGTGCTGTTCAGCACGACGGAACCGCCGTTGTCGAACAGCGGCAGCGTCTTCTGGACGGTGAAGAACGCGCCCCTGAAATTGACGCCGACATACCGGTCGAAGTCGGCTTCGCTGACGTCCGCGCGCGGGGCGATGGGATTGTAGGAGGCCATTCCGGCGTTGGCGAAGACGCCGTCCAGCCTGCCGAAGCGGTCGCGGACCCGGGTGGCGAGCTCGTCGAGCTCGTCCTCACGGGACACGTCGGTGCTCACCGCGAGTACCCGGTCGCCGCTGGGGTCGAGTTCCTTCGCCGCCAGGTCGATCGTCTCGACGCGACGCCCGGCCAGTACCACGTTCGCGCCCGCGTCGACGAGCTGCCGCGCGGTGGCAAGACCGATGCCGCTGCCACCACCTGTGATGAGAACTGTCTTGCCGTCGAAAGCAGCCATGCGAAAAGCGTCACACCCGCCAGGTGACGAGGCATCTCCAGTGTTGCGGCATGGGAGAGGCGGCCGGGTCGTCGATGCCACGTGGGTCCTCCAGGACGTGCCGACGCCCCGGCGCCGGGCAGGCTTCCGTTCCCGTTCTTCGCGCCGCACGGGGATTCCTCGGCGCGACGCACGACGACGTCGAGCTCCTCTGTGAGGCGCTCGACATCGTGGCTGTGGCAAGGCTCAGAGGTCCCGCAACCGGATCGTGGGGTTGGTCGTGGCCAGCGCCAGGATCTCCCGGTAGTCGCCGACCAGCTTCTCGATCGTGGGTTCGAGGAAGTCCGCCTTGCTGTACCTGGCGTGCGCGGCGATCTCCCCGGTCGGCAGCAGGTCCAGTGTGAACACGATCCCGTTCGGGATCTCGGAGGTCTCCGAACTGGACTCGACCCGCTTGCGCACCTCGGTGTAGGTGAGGTCGCCGACGGTGGTCTCCTCCATGAGGTCCGGGAACTGGAACGACTGGAACGCGCAGGCCGAGAGGTTCCCGGCCTCGTAGGGCTTGTTGAGGTCCGGTGCCTCGGCCGCGATGTGCGCGTACGGCAGGTCGTGGGCGTAGGCCTCCAGGCAGGTCGTCCTGGTCCGGTTGACCAGCTCGGAGAACGCCGGGTTGTCGGACAGGTCGGTGCGCAGCGGCACGAGGTTGAAGAACGGCCCGACGGCCTCGGCGAAGCGCGGGTCCCCACGGCCGGACGACAGGATCGGGGTCACCACGTCGACGTCGCCGGTCTTCTTGTGCCACAAGACGTTGAACGCGGCGAGCAGCACCATGAACGGCGACGCGCGGAGCGCCTTGGCGAGGTTGCCGGCCGCGGTGGCCAGCTCGGGCGGGAAGATCTGCCGGTGCACCGCGTACCTGTAGGGCACATCGGGCTGGTCCGTAGCGACCATGGACGTCTGGGCGCCGTCGAGCTTGCGCCGCCAGTACGCCCGCGCGCGTTCGGCGTTCTCGGCGGCCAGCTCCTCCTGCTGCCAGGCAGAGAACTCCTTGTACTGCACGGGCTCGGGCAGGTCGGCAGGACCGAAACCCTTGTGCTGAGCGTAGAGCGCGGCGATCTCACGGATCAGCACGGACATCGAGTAGCCGTCGCTCGCCGTGTGGTGGGTGAGGAGCACGAGCACCGCGTCGCGCTCGTCGAAACGACCCAGCACCGCGCGGATGTGCGGCAGGTCCGCCGCGCGCAGCTCGAAGTACTCGACCTTGTTGATGAAACTGTCCGCGCGCTCGTCCCTCGACCGGGGGTCGTCGTCACCGGACAGGTCGATCACCTGGACGTCGACCCGGGACGGCGGCAGCACCCGCTGGTAGTCGTCGCCGTCGCCGCGGATGACCTCGGTGCGCAGGATCTCGTTGCGCACCACCACGTCGTCGAGCGCGGCCTGGAGCACGGCTACGTCGATCTCGCCGGTCACCCGCCACGCGAGGTTCACCAGGTGCCGGGGGCCGAACGCGCCCTCGTCGTCACCCTTGTCGAAGATGCAGAACAGTTCGAGATTGGCCGACAAAGGAAATCGGTTCCGCTGACCTTCCGATGACTCCGGCGTTTCGGCGATGGTCATTTCCCGGACTCCTCGACGTCGCGGCTGAATTGGGCGCGGCGACGTGTCTGCCGCTGGTGGTCGACGGTAGCAACCGGCTGTCGGGCCCCGGTTATCCCAACGTGCCGACCGGCCCGGCAATAGGGGAGATGCAGGTTTCGCCCAGCGGATGTCAATGTCGTCTCAGCGACCAGGAGGAACGATGACCACAGCGCGCACGCAGGTTTTCGAGAACATGGCCATCGACTACGTCGAGTTCTACGTCGACGACATCGGCCACAACCTCGATTGGCTCGTCGATGGTTACGGGTGCACGGTCCGCGCGGCGAGCGGTGCGGACGACGGACGCGCCCCGGTGCGGACGTTCTGCGTCGGCCAGGGCGACATCGACCTGCTGCTCACCACGCCGCTCGAGAGCGACCACCCGGCGGCCGCCTACGTCGAGCGGCACGGTGACGGGGTGGCGAACATCGGCCTGCGGGTGCGGGACGCGGCCGCCGCCTTCGCCGAGGCCGTGCACGGTGGTGCGCGGGCGGTCATGGCACCCACCGAGCGGGACGGCATCGTGACAGCGACGATCATCGGTTTCGGCGACGTCACGCACACGTTCGTGCAGCGGCCGGAGGGCTCCGCGGCGCACGACTCGCACGGGCTCGTCGCGGTGCCCGGCATCGGGGAAGCCGGCACCGGGTTGCGCGCGGTCGACCACTTCGCCGTCGCGGTAGAGCCGGGACAGATCGACGCGACCGTCGAGTTCTACCAGCGGGCGCTGGACTTCGATCTCACGCTCACCGAGCGGATCGAGACGGGTCACCAGGCGATGTTCATCAAGGTGGTGCAGAGCAAGTCGCGGGGGGTCACGTTCACCCTGATCGAGTCCGACGTCTCGATGGAGTCGGGCCACGTCGACGACTTCCTGAAGGACCACGACGGCGCGGGTGTGCAGCACATGGCACTGTCCACCGGCGACATCCTTTCCTCCGTGCGGCAGATCGGGGAGCGGGGCGTCGATTTGCTGTCCGCGCCCGACACCTACTACGCCGCACTGACCGAGCGGGTCCAGCCGGACCGGCACAGCGTCGAGGACCTCCGCGCGCTGGACATCCTGCTCGACGAGGACCACGACGGCCAGCTGTACCAGATCTTCGCCAAGTCGGTGCACCCGCGGAACACGATCTTCCTGGAGATCATCGAGCGGGCCGGGGCGAGCACGTTCGGCAGTTCGAACATCAAGTCCCTCTACGAGGCGGTCGAGACACAGCGGAACCGGGACGGGAACTGACAGCAAGCGAAGCGACGGAGGAATCACGACAATGGCAGGCAAAGACGACTTCGACGTCGTCATCATCGGCGGTGGCCCCGGTGGCTCGGCGACGGCGGGCCTCCTGGCGAAACAGGGGCACAAGGTACTCGTCCTGGAGAAGGAGAAGTTCCCCCGCTACCACATCGGTGAGTCGCTGATCACCGGTTCGATGCCGACGATCGAGGCGCTGGGCCTGCGTGAGCGGCTGGACAGGATGGGGTACGTCCGCAAGTACGGTGGCTCCCTGCTGTGGGGGCGGAACCAGGGCACGTGGGACTTCCGGTTCACCGAGGCGTCGGAGTACGAGTACACCTTCCAGGTCCGCCGCGCCGACTTCGACTCGGTGCTGCTCGGCCGGGCCCGCGAACTCGGCGCGCTGGTCATCGAGGAGGCCAACGCCCAGGAGGTCATCTTCGACGGCGACCGCGCCGTCGGCGTGCGCTACCTGCGCAAGGGTGACGCCGAGCCGACCGTCGCGAACAGCAAGCTGGTGGTCGACGCGACCGGCCAGTCACACCTGCTCGCGCGCAAGCTCGGGCTCATCGACTACCACGACGACCTGCGCAACATCGCGGTCTGGGCGTACTTCCAGGGCTGCAGGCGCTACGGCGGCACCCGCGCGGGTGACACGCTCACCGAGAACCGCCCGAACGGCTGGTTCTGGTTCATCCCGCTGTCGGACGGCACAGTCAGCGTCGGCTACGTGACGCACATCGACGCGTACAAGAAGTCCGGCATGACGCCGGAGCAGCTGCACGCAGCCCAGCTCGCGGCCGCCGACGAGGTCACCTCGCTCACCAAGGACGCCACCCGGGTGAGCGGCTACCGCACGATCAAGGACTGGTCCTACACCTGCAACAAGTTCTACGGACCGGGTTGGGCGCTGGTCGGTGACGCGGCGGCCTTCATCGACCCGCTGCTCTCGACCGGTGTCGGCCTGACACTGCGTGGTTCGCTCGGCCTCGCGGAGACGGCCGACCTGGCTCTGCGCAACCCGGGCGACGAGGTGGCGCTGTACGACCGCTACGAGCGCAACTACCGCGAGTTCCTCAACTCGTTGCTGGAGTTCGTCCGGTTCTTCTACGACCGCACCAAGTCCAAGGAGGACTACTGGGACGCGGCGCAGGAGAGCATCGACCCGCGTCGCCTGCGCCCGCGCAAGATCGACTTCGCGCGGATGCTGTCCGGGGTGTCCGGCACCCGCGACATCTTCGACGGACCGCTGGCGCTGCGGGCGTTCCGGGACAGCGACGCGCCCGTCGAGCCGGACGAGCTGGCCAGCTAGCACGGTCGCCGGCCCGCGGCGAGAGGTAATGGGAGCACATTGATGGAGATCTTCTCGATCCCCCAGCGGTTCGCCGAGCAGGTCGCGCGCACGCCGGACGCGGTCGCCGTGTCCGGCGGTGCGGCCGGGTTGACCTACCGCGAACTCGACGAGCGGGCCAACCAGCTCGCGCACCGGCTCATCGGGCTCGGCGTCCGTCCGGACGACCGGGTCGCGGTGCTGCTGGAACGGTCCGTCGACCTGGTGGTGGCCATCCTCGCGACGGTCAAGGCGGGGGCGGCCTACGTCCCGGTGCACGAGGGCTACCCGCCGGACCGCAGGCAGTGGGTGGTGGACAACTGCGGCTCGACGGTGCTGCTGGCCGACACCGCGAAGCGCGCGGAGGGTCTGCCGACCGGGGTGCCGACCGTGATCGTCGACGACGACCCGGCCACCGCCGAGCAGCCGGTCGGCGACCCCTCGGTGCCGAGCCACCCGGACCAGTTGGCGTACGTGATCCACACGTCCGGCTCCACCGGCGAGCCGAAGGGCGTCGCGGTGACCCAGCGGGAGGTGCTGCGGCTCATCTTCGATCCGCAGTGGACGGTGGAGCGGCACGCGCGGGTGCTGATGGTGGCGCCGTACGCGTTCAACGTGTCCACTTACGAGATCTGGATGCCGCTGCTGCACGGCGGCGAGATCGTGGTCGCGCCACCAGGCCGGCTCGAACCGAACCTGTTGCGTGAGCTGATCACCGGGTCGCGGATCACCGGTATCCACCTGACGGCGGGCCTGTTCCGGGTGCTCGCCGAGGAGGCGCCGGAGACCTTCATCGGGCTCAGCGAGGTCCTGACCGGTGGCGACGTGATCGCACCGGCCGCGGTGCGCAGGGTGCTGGACGCCAACCCCGACATCGTGATCAGGGCGATGTACGGCGCGACGGAGGCCACGCTGTTCTCCGCGCACAACCCGCTGACCGCCGACTACCGGCCGGGCACGGTGGTGCCGGTCGGCGGTCCGCTCAGCGACGTCACGCTGCACATCCTCGACGACCGGCTCGCACAGGTGCCCGCCGACGTCGAGGGGGAGATCTACATCTCCGGCCGGGGGGTCGCACGCGGCTACTTCGGCGACGTGGAGCTGACCGCGGAGCGGTTCGTCGCCGACCCGTTCGGCGCGCCGGGCGCCCGAATGTACCGGACCGGCGATCTGGCCCGCCGCAACGGCGACGGCCTGATCGAGTTCGTCGGCCGGGCGAACAGCCAGGTGAAGATCCTGGGCTTCCGGATCGAGTTGGCCGAGGTCGAGTCGGTGCTGGCCGGCTTCCCCGGCGTCGCACACGCCGTTGTCGTGGTGCGCGAGCTCGACCAGGGCGAGAAGCGGCTGGTGGGCTACGTGGTGCCGGAGTCCGGCGAGGTCGACTTGGGCGCGCTGCGCGCGCACATCAGGGAGACACTGCCCGACTACATGGTGCCCGCCGCGTTCGTCGCGCTGGACACGCTTCCGTTGACCCACAACGGAAAGCTGGACCGCAAGGCGATGCCGGAGCCCGACTTCGACGCGGTGTCGACCTACCGGGCGCCCCAGACGCCGCGGCAGGAGCAGCTGTGCGCGATCTTCAGCTCGGTGCTCGAGGTGCCCAGGATCGGCATCGACGACAGCTTCTTCGACCTCGGCGGCCAGTCGCTGCAGGCGATGCGGCTGCTCAGCCGGATCCGGTCCGAACTCGACGTCGACCTGCTGATCAACGTGCTGTTCGACGTCCCGACCGTGGCCGGGCTCGCCAAGTACATCGACGACGAGTCCGCCGCGGCGGCGGCCTGACCGGGAGGAGCGGCACATGACCAACCCGTTCGAGGTGCCGGACGTCAACTACACCGTCCTGCGCAACGACGAGGATCAGCACTCGTTGTGGCCGGCGTTCGCCGACGTGCCCGTCGGCTGGACGGTCGCGTATGGACCGGACCGCCGCGCGGAGTGCATGGCCTACGTGCGGGAGAACTGGACGGACCTGCGGCCGCGCAGCGTCGCGGGGTTCGTCGCCGAGCACGCCGGCGATCGGTGAGACACGTCCTTCCGGAACGACCACAAGAGAGCCCGGCCGACCGGCCGGGCTCTCTTGTGGTCACCGGGGTTTCTGCGCAACCACAGAGATGTCCTCGGCCTCCGGTCGGCAGATGATCGTACCCATCCACATCGAAGGCATCATCGAAGTATCTGGGAGGCACCGTGACCGCGCTGGTACTGCAACGACTCACGGAACTGATGGCCGAGTGCGGCGACCGGGACCCGTCTTCCGAGGTGGCACTCGACGACAGCATCGGAGAGGTCCCCTTCGAGGACCTCGGGTTCGACTCGCTGTCCCTGTTCAACATGTGCCTGCAGATCGAGAGCACGTACTCGGTGCAGCTCGCGCTGGACGACGTCCTGGCGGCGGAGACACCGAACGGTCTGATCGAACTGGTCAACGAGAACTTAAGTCGCAGCGCCTGACGCAAGGTTGGCGGTTGGAGAACTCATGTGTGGAATCGCGGGCTGGGTCGACTTCAGCCGGGATCTGTCCAAGGAGCACGCCACGATCCAGGCGATGACCAGGACGCTCAAGAACCGGGGACCCGACGCGGAGGGCATCTGGACGGCGCGGCACGTCGCGCTGGGGCACCGCAGGCTCGCCATCATCGACGTCATCGGCGGCGCGCAGCCCATGGAGTTCTCCGAGCTCGACAAGCAGCTGGCCGTCCTCACCTTCTCGGGTGAGATATTCAACTTCCGCGAGCTGCGCGCCGAGCTGCGCTCCCGCGGCCACCACTTCCAAACCCGGAGCGACACCGAGGTGCTGCTGCATTCCTACCTGGAATGGGGCACGGCGTGCGTGCACCGGCTGATGGGCATGTACGCCTTCGCGATCTGGGACGCCCGTCGCGACGAGCTGGTCATGGTCCGCGACCACATGGGTGTGAAACCGCTGTTCTACATGGAGACACCGCACGGGGTGCTCTTCGGATCGGAACCCAAGGCCATCCTGGCGAACCCGATGGCGCCGTGCCGCACCGACCTCGACGGTCTCCGCGAGATGTTCGACATGGTGAAGACGCCGGAGGAGACCGTCTACGTCGGCATGCGCGAGGTGCGCCCGGGCCACCTGGTCCGCGTCAACGCCAATGGCGTCGTCAACCAGCGGTACTGGTCGCTGGAGGCCAGGCCGCACACCGACGACCTGCAGGCGACGATCGGCCACGTCCGGGAACTCCTCGAGGACATCGTCTACCGCGAGCTCAACTCCGACGTGCCGCTGTGCACGCTGCTCTCCGGCGGGCTCGACTCCTCCGCGGTCACCGCGCTGGCGGCGAAGAACCTGGGACGAGGGCAGGTCCGGTCCTTCTCGGTCGACTTCGCCGGCGCGGAGGACCGCTTCCAGGCCGACGCCGTCCGCGGCTCCGCGGACGCGCCGTTCGCCAGGGAGGTCGCCGAGTTCGTCAGCTCGCGCCACACCGAGATCCTGCTCGACAGCGCGAACCTCGTCGATCCGGCGGTGCGCGCGGAGGTTCTGTACGCGACCGACCGGCCGCCCGCCTACTGGGGCGACATGTGGCCGTCGCTGTACCTGCTGTTCCGCGCGATCCGGATGACCTCGACGGTGGCACTGTCCGGCGAGTCGGCGGACGAGCTGTTCGGCGGGTACCGGTGGTTCCACAACCCCAACGCGATCAAGGCCGAGACCTTCCCGTGGCTCACCTCCGGTTCGTCGCGCTACTTCGGCGGGATCGGGCTGCTGGACCGGGGTCTGGTGGAGAAGCTCGACCTGGCGGAGTACCGCAGACAGCGCTACTCCGAGGCGATCGCGGAGATGCCCCAGCTGCCTGGCGAGCCGGACCAGGACCGGCGGATGCGGCAGATCACCTATCTCAACCTCACCCGGTTCGTGCAGACGTTGCTGGACCGCAAGGACCTGATGAGCATGGCGGCGAGCCTCGAGGTCCGGGTCCCGTTCTGCGACCACCGGCTGGTCGAGTACGTGTTCAACGTGCCGTGGCAGATGAAGTCCTTCGACGGCAGGGAGAAGAGCCTGCTGCGGGCCGCCACCACGGACCTGCTGCCGACCTCGGTCCTGGAGCGGGTCAAGACCCCGTACCCCGCCACACAGGACCCGGGCTACGAGGCCGCGTTGCAGTCGGAGCTGCGTGAGGTGCTGTCCGACATGAACGCGCCGGTCCGGCCGCTGCTCGACCTCGACAAGGCCCAAGCCGTCGCGGCACGGGATTCCGGTGCGGTGAGCCGCGCCTACGACCGGGGAAGTCTTGAGATGGCGTTGTGGCTCAACCGCTGGCTCGTCGCCAACGACGTCATGTTGGACCTGTGACCGAGGAGGTGCGTCCGGTGGACGACAAGGACGTTAGTCATCTGCAGATCCTGCCCAAGGCGCTGGTGCACAAGGACGGATTCGACGATGTGTTCCTGACCAGCTTCGCGGTTCGGGGACCGCGCGAGTCTGTGCTCGGCGCGACGTTGCCGCGTTCGCACCGCTTCTACTGCGAGGTGCCGGTCGGCAACCGGGTGCGGGACCTGGCGACGCTGATCGAGATCTGCAGGCAGGCCTGCTTCGTCGTCGCGCACGAGCAGTTCGACGTGCCGCTCGGCGGCGCGGCCGACGCGAAGTTCCTGATGCGCGAGCTGTCCGGGGAGTTCGTGGACACCAGCCCGTTCGACACCGACGAACCGGTCCATGTCGCCGTGGACTGCGTGGTCGAGCACGTGGCCCGGCGCGCCGGCCAGGTCTCCGCACTGGTGTGGGCCTTCACGGTGCGGGCGGGCGAGGTGGTCGTCGGCCGGTCGCGGATGGCACAGACGCTCATGAGCAGGGCCGTGTGGGGACAGATGCGCGGCCGCCTGCGGACCGAGCGCCGGCTGCCGGTCCGGATGGGTGTGGTGGCGCCGCCAGGGCCGGGCGACGTGACGGCCGCCGAGGTCGGGCGGGTCAACCAGGACAACGTCGTGATCACCGGCGTCAGCGCGGTCGACGGTGGCTACGAGGCGAGGATCAACGTCGACCTGCGCCACCCGGTGATGTTCGACCACCCCGCCGACTACATCTTCGCGATGGTCCAGCTGGAGGCGGCCCGGCAGCTGTCCCTGGTCGCGGCGTCCCGGCGTCTCGCCGTGCCCGCGACCCGCCTGGAGATGTCCTCGGTCACGGCCGAGTACCGGGCGGTCGCCGAGTTCGACCTGCCGACCGTCCTGCGCGCGACGTTCGTAGAGGCCGGGGGTGAGCCGTCGCCCCGGCTCGCCGTGACGGCCGAACAACAGGGCCGGGTGGTGTCGGCGTTCGAGCTGACCGTCCGGCCCGCGGTCTGACCCCGTCCCGGGTTCGGGGGACCTGGGACACACACAGAGAAACGAGGCACAGCATGTTGGACAGGCGACGATTATTGACCCTGGGCGGGATCACCGCGGGCAGTGTTGTGGGCGGGGCGTTGTTGCTCCCACCCCAGCCGACCCCGGCGGCGAACCGCGGCGTCGCCGCGCACTCCGGTCATGTGCGGTCGGCCGGCATGCGCCGAATCCGCCCAGGCACGCAGTTCACCAAGCGCATGCCGGTCCCCCGGGAACTGAGCCCGACAACCAGGAGCGGCACTGACTGCTACCGCATCCCCATCCAGCAGGCCGAGCACGAGTTCGTGCCAGGGCATCCCTCCGTTGTCCGCACCTACGCGGGTCAGTTCGTGGGCCCGACCATCCGGGCGAAGACGGGACGGCCGGTGAAGGTCTCCTTCACCAACACGCTGGCCGGGCCGACGAACGTGCACCTGCACGGCGGACATGTTCCGCAGAGCAGCGACGGGTACCCGACGGACATCATCGCCCCGGGGTCGAGCCGCGACTACTACTACCCGAACAGGCAGCAGGGCGCGACCCTCTGGTACCACGATCACGCGCACCACGTCGAGGCCGAGAACGTCTATCTCGGACTGCACGGGTTCTACATCCTGGAGGACGACGAGGAGCGCGCGCTCAACCTGCCCAGCGGGGAGTACGACATCCCGATCATGCTCCGGGACGCCCTGCTCGACGAGAACGGCACCCTCGTCTACACCGTTCACCCGCCGGAGCGGACCACGATCCTGGCCAATGGTGTCGTGACACCACACTTTCCGGTGGCCAGGCGCAAGTACCGGATCCGTTTCCTCAACGGCGCGACCGAACGGGTCTTCCGCCTCAAGCTCGGCGGCGCCGACATGGTCCAGATCGGATCCGACGGCGGGCTGCTGCCCGCACCGGTGCCACGCTCGGAGATCGAACTCGGGTCGGCGGAGCGCATCGACGTCGTGATCGACTTCTCCCGTTACGACGCCGGCACGCAGCTGGTGCTCCAGGACGTGACCGGTCCGGTACTCCGGTTCGACGTGACACGGGACGCGGACGACCCGAGCCGGGTGCCCGACACGCTGCGGCCACTGCCGCCGATGCCGCGTGCCACCGTCGATCGGGTGGTGGCGATGAGGTTCGACCTGACCGGCCCGGAGCCGCTCGGTCTCGTCAACGACAGGACCTTCGACCCGAACCGTGTCGACTTCCGGGTCAAACGCGGCACTTCCGAGATCTGGGAGATCCGCAACGACGACTTCGAGTTCGGCATTCCGCACACGTTCCACACGCACCTCGAGCAGTTCCGGGTGCTCGACCGGGGCGGGAAACCGCCGACTCTCGACGACGCCGGCCGCAAGGACACGGTCTTCGTCGCACCGGGCGAGCCGGTCCGGATACAGCTCAACTTCACCGACTACCTCGGCAAGTTCCTGTACCACTGCCACTATCTGGAGCATTCGGTGCACGGCATGATGGGCCAGATGGACATCGTCGAGTAGCGGTGCACCGCAACGCGCAGGATGTCAGGTCGGCCGTGCGCTCCGTAGCATCCGAGTCACCGCGCGGAAAACCCCGCCGTCCGTACTGGAGGAACTGTGCCGGTCACCATCGACGTCTGGCTCGCGGGTCACCCGATCCCCCATTTCCACGACACGGTCGAGGAAGCAGCCGAGTCGTTCACCAGGGCCCATCCCGGCTACGAGATCCGCCTTCGGGAGGTCAACTTCCGGGAGCTGCCGGGTGAGGTCGCACGCGCGGCGGCGGAAGGCAGGCCGCCGGACCTGGTGGAGTACTACTTCACCGCCACCCAGCTGGCGCTCGACACGCGCGCGGCCGACGGCCGCCCGCTGTTCACCCCGATCCAGGACGCCATCGGGGACCGCACGAAGATCCTCGGCGAGCCCGTGGTGATCGACGACGTCGTGCCGGCCGTTCGTGACTACTACAGCCAGGACGGCCGGCTGGTCGCCATGCCGACCGTGGTGTCGACCGCGGTCCTGTTCGCCAACCAGGACATGCTGACGCGTGCCGGTGTCGCACGGATGCCGACCACCTGGCAGGAGCTCGAGGCGGCCTGCGTGGCCGTGTCGCGCCTCCCCGGCGCGCCCGCCAACGGTGTCGCGTGGCCCAACCACGGCTGGATGTTCCAGATGGAGGTCGCCGCGCAGGGCGGGCTGCTCGGCGACCACGACAACGGCAGGACAGGCCGGGCGGAGCGGGTCGTCCTGGACTCGCCGGAGATGCTCGCCTACGCGCGGTGGTGGCAGCGGATGCACACCGGCGGCCACTACCTGTACACCGGCACACTGCGGGACTGGCTGGCGGCCATGGAAGCGTTCCAGCGCAAGGAGGTCGCGTTCGTGGTCAGTTCGTCTGCCGTCGGGATGCTCCTGTCGGACATGGCCGCCAAGGCCGGGTTCGAGCTGACGACCGGCCAGCTGCCGCACAACGGTGACCGCCCCCGCGCGGGCATGCTCCTTGGCGGCCAGTCGATGTTCCTGACCGCGGGGCTCCCCAAGGAGAAGGAGGACGGCGCGCTCGCGTTCACGCAGCACCTCCTCAACCCGCACCACGCGGTGCGCCGCCAGTACACCGGCTCCTTGCCGGTGACCGTTCGGGCGCGGCGGCAGCTCGCCGCCGAGGGGTGGTTCGACCGGCACCCCTACTACGGTGTCGCGGCGGAGCAGGTCGCCGCGTCGGACGGGACGCCAGCGGCCGCCGGAGCGATGATCGGCGACCTGAACGGCATCCAGGACGCCATCACCGCGGCCATGCACGACGTGCTGACCGTCGGCGCGGACCCGGCCGCCCGTTTCCTCGCGGCGACCCAGGAGGCGCAGGCACGCCTCGACCGCTACAACGCTTCGTGCCTCACGGATCCTCCCTCGACGCCGGAGGCCCTCGAAGCGGGCTGAGAAGACGCGACGAACAAAGTCCAGCCGGTGTGCGCGCCGGCTGGACTTTCTGTGTGTGCCACCCCGTGCGGAACGCCACCGCACCCGGGAAGAACCTCGCTGGAATTCCCCGCTGCCACAATCGAATCGCGGGCGTCCGGCAGGGTGACGCCTCGTTTCCCGGGACGGTGTTCATGGACGGTGTCAGCGGTCGGGCGACCGTGTCGGCCATCTCCGGACCGGCGCGCCTCGGTGCGCGCCGGTGGGCGGCGTTGGCCGTGCTGTGCGCGGCGACCTTCATCATCATCCTCGACGGTTCCACGGTGTTCGTCGCGGTTCCCTCGATGACCGTGGACCTGGCGCTCTCACCCAGCGCCGTGCAGTGGATGCTGAGCTCCTACCTGCTCAGCTTCGGCGGGCTGCTCCTGCTCGGTGGTCGCATCGCCGATCTCGCGGGCAGGCGGCGGATGTTCATGATCGGCACCGGACTGCTCGCCGTGTCCGCGCTGTTCTGCGGGCTCGCGTGGTCGGTCGAGGTGCTGATCACCGCGCGGGTGCTGCAGGGCTTCGCCGCGGCGATCATGACGCCCACCGCGCTGTCGATCCTCATGACGATGTTCCCCGAGGGCCGCGAACGCAACATGGCGCTCGGCATCTGGAGCTCGGCGGGCGGTGTCGGTGGCACGGTCGGCTCGCTGCTCGGGGGGCCGCTCACCACGGGGCCCGGCTGGAGCTGGATCTTCTACATCAACATCCCGGTCGCCGTGCTCATGATCGTGCTGAGCCCGTTGGTGCTCAAGGAGAGTTTCGACCGCGACCGCGCCAGGAGCTTCGACCTGGCAGGCGCCTTCACCAGCACGGTGGCCATGGTGCTGCTCGTGTACGCGATCGTCGACGCGCCCGCGGTCGGGTGGTGGAGCACGCGGACCATCGGGCTGTTCGTCACCGTCGCCGTGCTGCTGGTCGCGTTCGTGCGCATCGAGCGCCGCTCCGCGTCGCCCCTGCTGCCACTGCACTACTTCCGCGACAAGGGTTTCGTCGGTGGCAACCTCGTGATCTTCGCCGTCGGCATGGCGGTGCACGGTGCGCTCGGCATGCTCATGACGCAGTACGCACAGGGCGTCCTCGGCTACTCGCCTGTCCAGTACGGGCTGATGTTCGCGTGCATGACGGTCATGACGATCCTGGGCTCGGCGCTCGCGGGTGGCCCGCTGGTGCACCGGTACGGCCCGCGGCCCGTCGCGCTCGCGGGCCTTGTGCTGACCGGCCTCAGTTCCCTCCTCCTGACCGGGGTTTCGCCGCACGGCACCTTCGTCGCCGACATGCTCCCCGGCATGCTGCTGTTCGGTCCCGGCCTCGGCCTCGCGTTCGTCGCGGGTTCCGTCGCCGGTCTGGCCGGGGTGCCCGCCCGCGACTCCGGTGTAGGGTCCGGCGTGAACAACGCCGCGTTCCACATCGGCGGGGCTCTGGGCATCGCGATCGTGTCGACGGTCGCCGTGTCCGCGGCCTCGGGGCCCGACCCGCTCACCGCGGCGACCACCGGCTTCTCGGTCGCCTACGCCGCCTCCATCGGGTTCACGGTGCTCGGCGTCCTCGCTGCACTGCTGCTCGGCAGGACGCGCCGGAGCGCGACGGTCACCGCCATCACCGACAAGCCCGGCCGCAAGGCGGCCTGACGACACGACGAAGGCGTCCGCCCTCGCACCGACGCGAGAACGGACGCCTTCGTCGTACGACGGGCTACGTGGCGGCGGCGACCGGTCGCTCCTCGCCGACCCGCGGCGGGGTGCGGTCGCGCCTGGCGAACCACATCGTGAGCGGTGCGGTCATCGTGGTGGAGACCAGCGCCATGAGCACCAGCATGGTGAACATGGTCGGCGAGAGCACGCCGAGGTCGAGGCCGACGTTCAGGACGATCAGCTCCGTTAGACCGCGACAGTTCATCAGCGAACCGATCTGCAGCGACCGGCTCCAGGTCTCCCCGACACTGCGTGCGGCGAGCGCGGCGCCGCCGAGCTTGCCCAGCACGGCCATCAGCAGGATCGCGCCGCACCACAGCCACAGTGTCGCGTCGGCCGCCAGCAGGCCCATGTCGGTGCGCAGACCGCTGTACGCGAAGAACAGCGGCAGCATCAGGGACGTGGTGAGACCGCCGGTGTTGTCGTGCAGCCACGACTCGACCGCGTTGCCCCTGGGCATCACCAGGCCGAAGATGAACGCGCCGAACATGGCGTGCACGCCGATCCACTCGGTGGCCATCGCGCACAGCATGACGCCGACCAGCGCCAGCGGGGCGAGGCGCCGCAGCGCCGACGGCTCGGTCCGCGCGATGAACTTCGCCATCAGCGGCTTGACCGCCAGGAACAGGAACGCGGTGAACGCGGTCGCCAGGCCGATGGTCAGCAGCACACCGGCCAGCGACGACGCGGTGATCAGGGCGACCACCAGCGCGAGCAGGCACCACGCGGTGACGTCGTCGACCACCGCGCACGTCAGCGCGACGACGCCGACCTCGCTGCGGAACATGCCGGTGTCCTTCAGGATCCGGACGAGCACCGGTAGTGCGGTGACGCTCATGGACACACCCATGAACAGCGCGAAGGCCAGGAAACCGGAGCCGTCCGGCGCGAACTTGGTGTACGCGGCGACGGCGAGCCCGACGCCGAGCACGAACGGCACGGCGATGCTGACGTGGCTGACCACCACCGAGAGGTGCCCGCGCCCGCGAAGCAGCTTCGTGTTCAGCTCGAGGCCGGTCAGGAACACGAACAGGACGACACCCACCTGTGCCAGCACGTTCAGCTGGGGCAGGATCTCGGACGGGATCAGCGCGTTCGCGCCTTCCGGCCACACCGCACCGAACACCGACGGCCCGAGCACGATGCCCGCGGCGATCTCACCGATCACCGGCGGTTGGCCGAGCCGGCGTACGAGCGCACCCGCCGCCTTGCATGCCGCGACCACGACCGCGATCGCCAGCAACAGCTGGGCGAGCGGGTGCGCCGCGACCGCGCCGGCGTTCGGTGTCGTGGCGCCGTCCCCGGTGCCGCCGGTGAGCACCACGAGACTGAGCAGGACAGGCACCACGACCAACAGGCCGTAGATGATGACGACGCGCACTGCCTTACGCGATTTTCGTTCGGCCATCGGAATCTCCTGTCGGGGCAGGGTTTCACCGGCAGACAACCGCCGGTTCATCGTCGCCCCATTTTCGCTTCGGAGTTTCCGGCGACTCCCCTCCCGCGGTGCGGTGCTCAGGTGCCGCACAGAGCAAGAACCAGGACAGGGAAAAGCTGGGGCGGACATCCGTTGTCCACCCCAGCTTCTCGCTGTGTGTCAAGCTGCCTTCGGCAGGTCCGTGTCCGGTGTGTTCGGCGTGTTCTCGTTGTCCAACCAGGACGGACCGGGCTCCGGGATGCGCGGGGCGAGCCGCAGCACCCTGGCCGCCAGACCTGGCTTGAACAGCGTCTCCGGCCGGGCGACCATGCCCGCCACGCGCATGAACGCCCTGGTGACCTTCGGGTCCCTGCTCGTGGCGTACTGGACTCGCGCCATGTACGCGTTGGCGAACCGGGTCCGGGCCGTGCGCTCACCCGGCACGTCGGGGAAGGCGAGGTCGCCGCCCGCGTTCATCTCCCACGGCGTCTTGACCGCGTCCGCGACCACCTTGAGGAACTTCTTCGGCTCGATGTCGCCGGTGCCCTTCTCCCGCAACATGTCCCGCAGCGCCATCGCCTCGACCGCGGTGACGGTCATGCCCTGTCCGTACAGCGGGTTGAAGCTGGCGACGGCGTCGCCGAGCACCACCAGCCCGTCCGGGAACCGGGTCAGCTGTTCGTAGCGGCGGCGCACGCTCGTCGGGAACCCGAAGCTGGTCGCGTTCTCCAGCGGCTCCGACTCGCGGATCGCGTCGTAGATGACCGACTTCGGCAGTGTGCGGGCGAACTCGAGGAAGCCGTCGGGGTCGGTCGGCGGGTGGTCGCCGAGGATGCCGGTCAGCGACAACACGCAGACGCCGTCACCGAGCTGGCCGAAGAACGCGCCGCGCGGGTGCGCGGGCGAGGCGATGAAGACGATCGACTGCGCGCCCTCGAACCACTTGGGGTCGACCCGGTAGTGCCGGGTCGTGTAGGTGAGGCCGATCTTGATGCGGTCCTCCGCCGGCCGCTCGTAGCCGAGCTCGGCCAGCCAGGCCGGTGTGCGTGAACCGCGGCCGGTGGCGTCGACCACGAGGTCGGCCTCGAACTCGATCTCGGCGCCGTCCCACTGCCTGCGCACGAGGACGCCGGTCACCCGGTCGCGTCCCGGGGTGCTCAACGGTCGGAGGATGTCGTGCCGCTCCAGGTAGCGGACGTTCGGCAGCGCGGCCACCCGGCCACGCACGTGGTACTCGAGCACCGGCCGGGACGGGGCTAACATCACCAGGCCGACGTCGGTCGGCGTGATCGGCCGTCCGTTGAAGTGCCAGCGAATCCGGCCGATGTCCGAAGCGAGCGCTCCGGTGGCGAGGACCTCCTCGGTCAACCCGGGAAACAGCTCCTCGACGATCATGAGACCGCGTGAGTGCAGGCCGTGTGCGTGGTGCGAGTGGGGGGTGCCTCGGCGTGACTCACGCACGCCTACGAGATCATCCCGGTCGATGACGACCACGTCCGAAAAGGACTCGGCGAGTACACGCGCGGCAAGGGTACCTGCCATGCTTCCACCGAGGACGACCGCGCGCTCTCTGGTCTTGTTCATCGTGGTTCCTTTCCCGGTTTGGCTCGACGTTAACAGCGGGACAATGTCTCCCGGTTATCGCGAAGTGCCGGATCGTCAGCAGCCGAAGTGCGCACGCTGGAAGATGCGAACCGGTGATCGGCGTGCCAAGGTCATCATTCGGAGTACGAGACACCGCCCTCGGTTTCCTGGGGTGCACGACTGGGTCCGTGACGGGGGTGCCCGACGTGTTGCCAACGGAAGGGGCAAGAACGTGACCGTCGAAAACGCGCCACCGAAGGCGGGGCGCCGAGAATGGATAGCACTCGCGGTCCTGGCGCTGCCCACGTTACTGGTCACGATGGATCTGAACGTCCTGCTGCTGGCGCTGCCGCACATCGCCAACGACTTGCAGGCAGGCCCGGTCGAGCAGCTGTGGATCACGGACATCTACGGGTTCATCGTGGCCGGCCTGACGGTCACCATGGGACACGTCGGTGACCGGTACGGTAGGCGGAAGGTCCTGCTGATCAGTTCCTCGGTGTTCGTTGTCGCCTCGCTGGTCTGCGCGTTCGCGACCTCGGTGCCGATGCTGATCATCGCGCGGGCGGTGCTCGGTGTGTCCGGCGCGGCGTTGACGCCGCTGACCCTGGCGATCATCGTCAGCATGTTCAAGAACCCGAAGCAGATGGGAATGGCGCTCGGCGTGTGGGCCAGCGCCCTCGCCGGCGGCGTCGTGCTCGGCCCGCCGGTCGGCGGGATCCTGATGCACTCGTTCTGGTGGGGTTCTGTCTTCCTGATCGCGATCCCGCTCATGGCGGTCGTCCTGTTGGCGGGGCCGGTCGTGCTGGACGAGTCGCGCAACCCGCACGGCGGGCCGATCGACCTGCGCAGCGTCGCGTTGTTCCTGATGGCGATCCTGCCGCTGGTCGCGGCGCTGAAGGAGACCACGCGGTCCGGGTTCGGCCTGCGGGACGCGGGGCTGTTGGCGCTCGGCGCCATCGGGATCGCCCTGTTCGTGCGGCGGCAGTCGCGCATCCCGAACCCGCTGATCGACCTGACGTTGTTCAAGAACAAGCTGGTTCGCTCCGGCATGGCCGTGTTCGTGACCGGTGGCCTGTGGTCCGGTGCGCTCTCCCTGGTCGTCGCCCTGTACCTGCAGCTGGTCGAGGAGCAGTCGGTACTGGCCGCCGGGCTGTGGATGCTGCCCGCGGCGCTCATCGGGATGGTCTGCAACATGATCGCACCCAAGTTCGCCGACGTGTTCCGGCCTGGTCGCGTGGTCGCGGTCGGGCTGCTGATCGCGATGGTGGGCGCGCTGACGCTGACGCTGGTCCAGGCGGTCGGCGGGGTCGTGATCGTGATCATCGGCCTCGGCATCGTGATGATCGGGGCCAGCCCGATCGGCCCGGTGACCAACCACGTGGTCATGTCGAACATCCCGCAGGAGAAGGCGGGCGCGGTCGGTGGCATGGTCTCGACCGGCGGCGAGCTCGGTGTCGCGATCGGTGTCGCGGCGATGGGCAGCGTGGCGACCGCCGTGTACCAGGGCAACGTCACCGTGCCGGCCGGCGTGCCCGCGGACGCGGCGGCGTCGGCGGGCGACGGCATCACCGGTGCGGTGGCCGTCGCGCCCACGTTGCCCGAGGCCCAGGGCGACGCGTTGCTCGGCTCGGCACACGAGGCCTTCAACACCGGCATGATCACCGTCGCGGTGGTCGCCGCGATCGGGTACGTCGTCGTCGCCATCGTGGCGTGGCGCGGGATGGGACACGTCCAGCCGTTCGGCGCCGCGCACGACGCGCCCGCACCCGACGCCGAAGCGGACGGGGAACCGGAACCTGATCCCGAACGTGCCGCTGTCTGAGCACTGAACAACCGGTCGAACCGGGGACGGGCGAAGCAACGCCCGTCCCCGGTTCGTCGTTTCCGGAAATTGTTGTTCCAAGGCGCAGTGCGCAACCGTCGATAATCAACATCCGGTTGTCGGGCGCTATTCTGAGTTCGTCAATCGAGAATACAGAGAAGGTACGCAATGCTTTCAGCGGCGGCCTCGCCAGCACGGCGTTTATTCCTGGTCTCGGGCCAGTTGAAGTAGAGGAGTTGACATTGTCCGCCAAAACACCGCTGGTCGACGTGAAGTCGCCGAACACAGGCCAACGGGACCTGCCGGCCTTGACCGGTTTGCGGTTCATCGCCGCACTGATCGTGTTCTTCGGTCACGTGGTTCACCCGATCCACCCCGGTAACGCCAACCTCGCGGCGCCGTTCAGCGACGACGGTCTCACCGCGACACTCATCACGCTCGCCACCCCCGCGACCTACATGGCGATGACGCTTTTCTTCATGCTCAGCGGGTTCGTCATCACCTGGTCCTTCAAGTCCGGCCAGCGGATGACCTCGTTCTGGCGACGGCGTGTCGTGAAGATCTTCCCGAGTCACGCCGTGACGTGGGCCCTGTGCATGCTCCTCTTCGCGAGCGCGTTCACCACGAACAACGGCATCCTGAACCTGTTCTTCCTCGACACCTGGTTCAACGAACTGAGCTTCTGGGGTGGCGCGAACGGCCCGGCCTGGTCACTGAACGCCGAAATGCTGTTCTACCTCCTCTTTCCGATTCTGCTGCTGCCGATCAGGCGGATCCCCGACAAGATGTTGTGGCTGTCGGCCGGCGTTCTCGTGGCGCTGTACGCGGGCGCCTGCCTCTTCACGGCGACGGTCATCCCGGACACCCCGACGTACGGCGGCGAGTTCTCGATCCCGCAGTTCTGGTTCGTGTACTTCTTCCCGCCGATGCGGCTGTTCGAGTTCCTCCTCGGCGTGCTGGTGGCGCGCATCGTGATGAGCGGCAGGTGGCCACGAATTCCGGTCGCCATCGTCGGCGTGCTGCTCGTGGGCAGCTACCTGCTCATTCCCGAGGTGCCGTTCGCATACCGGGTCGCCTTCGTCTCGCTCGTCCCGATCGCACTCGCGATCGGCAACCTCGCGTCGGCGAACCTGCGGGGCCGCCGCACCGTGCTCGGCACCGGTCCGATGGAGTGGCTCGGCAGGGTGTCGTTCGGGTTCTACATGACACAGTCGGCCGTTCTGCTCGGGGTGCGGTACGCGGTGCTCCCCGACGTCGAGTTCGGTGTCGTCGGCGGCACCCTGCTCATCCTCGGCCTGTTCGCCGTCAACCTGTTCTGCGGCTGGTTGCTCCACATCGGCGTCGAGCTGCCCGCGATGAAGCGCTGGAGTCGCTCGAAGAAGAAGCCCGCGGCCGGCAACGCGCCGCGGACTGACGAACCGGACAAGGTTCCGGCATTGTGAAATAGCTGATGGCGTCACTGGCCGGGCGGGTTTCCTGCCCGGCCAGTGGTCTGTCTGCGTGGGGTCGCGCCAGTAAAATGCGCAACCGTCGATAATCAATTTTCGTTGCCGGTTGCTATTCTTGGTGCGTCAATCATGAACGCGGAGAGGATAGTAATGCGTTTAGTGGCGACATCGCCAGCACGGCGTTTATCCCTGGTCCAGGCCAGGTTGAGATAGAGGAGTCGACATTGTCCGCCACCCCACCGCTGGTCGACGTGAAGCCGTCGAACACACTCAAACGGGACCTGCCCGCGCTGACCGGTCTGCGGTTTGTCGCCGCACTGTTGGTGTTCTTCACCCACGTCTGGAAACCGCAGCACCCGGGTGACCCGAATCTAGCGGCTCCGTTCGCCGACGACGGCCTCGTGAAGGTCCTCGGCGACAACGGGTTCAGGGCCGGTATCGTCGCCGTTTCGTGCTTCTTTCTGCTCAGCGGATTCGTCATGGCCTGGTCGGCCAAACCCGGTGACCGGGTGACGTCCTTCTGGCGGCGGCGGGTGGTGAAGGTCTTTCCCAGCCACCTCGTGACGTGGGCGCTCTGCATGATCCTCTTCGCGGGAGTGTTCACCACGAACGGTGGCATCCTGAACCTGTTCTTCATCGACACGTGGTTCACCGACCCGAGCTTCTGGGGCGGCGGGAACGGTCCGGCCTGGTCGCTGAACGGGGAAATGCTGTTCTACCTCGTCTTCCCGCTCATGTTGCTCCCGATCAACCGGATCCCCGTGAACAGGTTGTGGCTGTCGGCGGGCGTCGTGCTGGCGCTGCTTGTCGTCGCCACCGTCGTCTCGCGGCAGGTCCTCTCGGACACCCCGCCGTGGCAGAACATCTCGATCCCGCAGTTCTGGTTCGTCTACTTCTTCCCGCCGATGCGGTTGTTCGAGTTCGCCATCGGCATGATCGTCGCGCGCATCGTGATGAGTGGCCGGTGGCCGAGGATTCCCCTCTCGCTGGTGGGCGTGCTGGCCGTGGGCGGTCTCGTGCTCGCGCTCGCGGTGCCGTACCCGTACAACATCACGCTGGTCACGCTGGTCCCGATCGCGGTGACGATCGGCGCGCTCGCGTCGGCCAACCTGAGCGGGAACCGCACCTTCCTCGGCACCAGGCCGATGGTGTGGCTGGGCAAGGTGTCGTTCGGGTTCTTCATGACCCAGGCGATCGTCGTGTTCGCGATCCGGCCCGCCGTGTTCGGCGACACCGAGTACGGCACGGTCGGCGGCATCTTGCTCATCGTCGCCCTGTTCGTCATCAACCTGGCCTGTGGCTGGCTGCTCTACAAGTTCGTCGAACTCCCGGCGATGAAGCACTGGAGCCGTCCGAAGAACAGGCGTGTCGCCGACAACGCGCCCCGGACCGGGGAGCCGGACCGGGTTCCGGCATTGTGATATAGCCGATGGCGTCACTGGCCGGGCGGTTTTCCGCCCGGCCGGTGTTTTTTGACCGCTGTGGTCCTAATGCGTGGCGCATGTCCCTGACGGGCATTCCGCACGATCACGGAAGTATTGCGAAAGGAAGCGTGACAGCATGGGGCAGCGACAAGCACAGAACATGCGGCCCCGGATTTCCGGGCAGCAACGATTACGTGACGACGGGGGCGACGTGACTCTGGCTGCGGAGGATTCGATGGCTACGGCGGTGTCCACCCCGCTGGACACGCCCATGGTGCCCGTGGCGGTCGTGCACGGCACCGGGGTGGACACCATCCAGCTCAAGCTGGAGGCGTTCAGCCGGTACGGATCCCTCAAGGCGCGGACCGCCGTCGCACTGGTGGACGCGCTGGAGGAACAGGGCCTGGTGTGGCCGGGTGTACGAATCGTGGAGTCCACGTCGGGCAACCTCGGTGTCGCGCTCGCCGGTGTCGCGGCCGAGCGCGGATACCGGTTCACGGCCGTCGTCGACCCGCGCACTTCGCCTGCGCTGCTCGCCCGCATGGTCGCGCTGGGCGCCGAGGTCGACATGGTGACCGAGCACGACGGCGCGGGCGGCTACCTGATCTCGCGGTTGCGCCGGGTGCGTGAGCTGACCGAGGGCGCGACCGACCGGGTCTGGGCCAACCAGTACGGCTGCCCGGCCAACCCCAGGGCCCACGAGTTCGGCACCGGCCCGGAGCTCGCCCGGCAGGCCGGTGGCGCCATGGACGCGGTGTTCGTCGCGGTGTCCACCGGTGGCACGCTCGCCGGCGTCGGCAGTTACCTCCGGGAACACCATCCGGGGTGCCGAGTGGTGGGCGTGGACGTCCCCGGCTCGGTGGCGTTCGGCGGCCCGCCCGGACCTCGGCTGCTGACCGGTATCGGCTCGAGCGTCCGGTCCCAGTTCCTGCGGCCGTGGATGTACGACGAGCACATCGAGATCGAACCCGGTGCGGCGCTGGCGGCGTGCCGCCGCCTCGCCGCGCAGACCGGGATCGAGATCGGCGGATCCGGCGGCGCCGTGCTGGCCGCCTGCCTGCGCTACCTACAGGCGCACCCGGAGATCCGGCACCCGGTGTGTCTCTGCCCGGACAGCGGGTCCAGCTACCGCCAGACGATCTTCGACGACGACTGGTTGACCGCCAACGGGCTGGGCTGCGCGCTCGACCCGTGGCCGGGCGGCGCACCGCTGTTCCTGCGTGGGGAGCTCTGATGACGACCAGAGAGGTACAGGCGTCCTCGTTCGGCACGGCCGCCGCCACCTACACGGCGGTGCGGCCCGGCTATCCCGGCTCCGCGATCCGGTGGGGCCTGCCGCCGGACGCGCGGGTCGTGCTCGACCTGGGGGCAGGCACCGGCAAGGTGTCCGAGGCGTTGCTGGCACTGGGGCTGACCGTGCACGCGGTGGAACCGGACGAGCGGATGCTCGACGAGTTGCGCCGCGTCGCTCCCGCGGCGCACGCCCTGCTGGGCCCGGCCGAGGCGATCCCGCTGCCCGACGCGAGTGTCGACGCCGTGTTCGTCGGCCACGCGTTTCACTGGTTCGGCCCGTCCGCGCTCACCGAGATCGCCCGGGTGCTGCGTCCGGGTGGCACGGTGGCGCTGCTCTGGAACCTCCGCGACGACGCCATCGACTGGGTCGCGCGGTTCGGCACGCTGATCGCGCTGGGCGCACAGGACAGCACGCGCTACGAATCCCCGCCCCCGTTCGCCGAGAACGCCGACCTCACCGCGCCGTCCCGGCAGACGTTCACACACACCCAGCGGATCGACCGCGCGGGGTTGCTCGCCCTGGCGGGCACCCGCGGCTACGTCCTCGCGTTGCCTGCGGACCGGCGGCGCGAACTGCTGGCCGAGGTGGCTGAGCTCGTCGACACCCACCCGCTGCTGGCCGGCCGAGAGCAGTTCGAACTTCCCTACGTCACCGAGGTCTGGCGCGCCGTGCGCCGGAATGGAGCCGACGATGCGTGAGGCGCTGTTCCGCGCCGCCCAGCTGGGTGCGTACTTCACCGACGAGGAAACAGTCGGGCGCTGGCAGGACGACGAGCTGACCGACCGGGTGCTCGCCGGGTCGCTCGTGCCCGTCACCGCCGCGACCGCGGCGCCGCCCACGGGCGAGCCGCTCGTCGTCTGGCCGTATCCGCGCGGCACCATGCACATCATCGACCGGGCGAACTGCGCGGACCACTTCCTGCGCACCAGCCCGGAGTTCCAGCTCATCACCGAGTCCGGACTGGACGGTCCGGTCGAGTTGCCCGCCGGCCCGGTCCTGGTGTTCGCCCCGTTCGACACGATCCTGCCGAAGCTGCGCGTGGCGGACGACGGTTACCTGACGCTGGCCGGGCGGCCGATCACCGCCCTGCTCAACGAGCTGTCGCTGGCGCACCTGGTGCGCCACGGCGTGCTGGCGGCGGACACGGTGACCGCGGCCGGCTACCAGCCGATCGTGCCGCCGCCGCGTACTCACCTGGTCAACGGCACACAGCTCACCCTGTTCAAGGGGCGGCAACTGCGGCACGTCGCGGACCTCGCGGGGCGGCTGGCGCCACTCGGGGTCGCACCACTGCCGTACGCCACCAGCGCAGGCCGGGCGGACGCGGTCGAGGCGGTGGTCGCACTCGGCGCGACCGGCAACGCCGTCGTGGTGCGGCCCTTCGGCGCGTCGCAGGGCACCGGTGTCACGGTGATCGGCCATGCCGAGGACACGGCCGCGGTCGAGGCGGGCCTGGACCGGCTCGACCGGACGGTCGCCGGCCGCTACGGCGGGTCGGGTGCCTACCCGGTCACCATCACACCGTTCGTCGAGGGCCGCAAGATCGACGGCGCGGTGACCGACGTGCGGATGTTCGTGGTCTACGACCCGGCAGGCGGTGGGCTGCGCGCGCTGCCCGGCATGGTGCGGCGCGCCGCGCAGGCGTTCCGCCCGGACGAGATCACCGCGGACACGGTGCTGGCCAACGTGTCCGGTGCCGTGTCCGCGACCGACCTGCCTGGGCCACGGGTGTTTCCGCTGACCCGGCCCGACGTCCTCGAGGCGCTCGGGCTCAGCCCCGACCGGCTGGTCGACCTCGGCCGGGCGGCGAGCACCCTGTGGGCCACCGCGGTCGAGGCCGAAGCGGCCGAGCGCGGGTCGCCGGTGCCGTTCTGCTACGGCAGCGTCGACTTCCTGATCCGGCAGGACGACGGGCGCGCGGTGCCCATCGAGATGAACGGCGCCAACGTCGGCGAGCACCCGACGGTGGCGGTGCGCAGGCTCGAACTGTTCGCCGAGGCGACCACCGCGACCCTCGCCGGGCTCGGACTGTCCGCGTTGGAGCCGACATGGACACGTTGAGCCTGTGCTACATCGACGCGGCGGAGGTCGCGGCGGCGCTCGCCACGATCGACCCGGTCGACCGGATCCGCGATGTCCTCGCGCTGCACGCCAAGGGCGAGACCGTGCTGCCGGACGAGGCGTACCTGCCGTGGACCGGCCCGGACGGCTCGGCGTGCCGCAGCCTGAACATGCCGGGGATCGTCCAAGGCGGCGTGGCCGGCACCGACATCGCGGGTACGAAGATCATCAACGCCAGCCTCGGCAACCCGGACCGCGGGCTGCCGAGGGCCGCCGGGCTGGTCGTGCTGTTCGACCCACTCACGGCCCGGCCGCGGAGCCTGCTGGACGGCACCGCGATCAGCGCACTGCGGACCGCCGCGGTGTCGGTGTGCGCGATCGAACAACTGGCGTCCGCGACCGGGGTGGTGGCTCTGGTCGGCTGCGGCGCGCTGGCCGCGGCGCACCTGAACCTCATGCTCACGCGACTTCCGGACGTCACCGAGGTGCGGCTGTTCGACCGCGTGCCCGAACGGGCCGCGGCGCTCGGCGCCTCGGTCGGCCGGGACGTCCGGGTCGTGCGCAGCGCGGAGGAGGCGGTTCGCGGCGCCGACATCGTGGTGCCGGTGACCACCACCACCGAGGGCTACCTGCCGATGTCGTGGCTCGCGCCGGGGGCGGTCGTGGTGAACGTGTCGCTGGACGACGTGTTGCCGGACGTGGTGCACGGCGCCGGGCTCGTGGTCGTCGACGACTGGGGTCTGGTCGCCGCCGACGACCGCAGGCTGCTCGGCCGGATGCTGCGCGGGGGCGAGATCTACGGGCCACACGAGCAGGCGCCCGCGGTCCCGGCGCGTCGGATCGACGCCGAGCTCGGCGAGATCCTCATCGGGGCCCACCCCGGCCGGGCCGCCCGCGACGACGTGGTGCTCGTCAACCCGTTCGGCATGGCCATCGCGGACCTCGCCATCGCCGGCGCGGTCGAGCGGAAGGTCAGGCAGGAAGGCGGTGGCCGATGGCTGCCGTTCGGCTGACCGGCCGGCTCGGCGGGGTGGTCCGTCCGCCTGGTGGCCGGGCCGGGCGGATCCTGGCCACCAGCATCACCGTGGACGCGGTGGGGCGGGGGCTTTTCCTTGCCGGATCGGTGGTGTTCTTCACCCGCGAGGTCGGGCTTTCCGCGGCCGAGGTCGGCGCAGGGCTCGCCATCGCGGGCTTGGTGGGGCTGCTCGCCGGGTACCCGGTCGGCCTGCTCGCCGACCGGTTCGGCGCCCGCCGGGTGCTTGTCGGCCTGCACATCTACCGGGCGTTCGCGCTCGCGGCGTACACGCTCATCGAGTCGTTCACCGGCTTCGTCCTGGTGGGTGGTCTGGTCGCGGTCGCGGCCGGGAGCACCGTCCCGGTGTTGCAGACGCTGGTCGGTGACGCGGTGGGCGCCGAACAGCGAGTCACCACGATGGGCTACCTGAGGGCCGTGCAGAACGCCGGGTTCGCGGTCGGCGGGTTGCTCGCGGCCGGTGCGATCGGCGTCGACACCCGGACCGCGTACGTGGCGTTGATCCTGGTCAACGCGGCGAGCTTCGTGGTCTCCGCGTTCCTGGTCCGCCGGTTGCCCACAGTCGGTTCCACCCGCCGGGCGGGGAGTGCCCGCGCGCTGGATGCGTTGCGGGACATACCTTTCCTAATCATCACGGCGGGCAACGGGATCCTGCAGCTGCACACCACGCTGCTCGCCGTCGGCGTGCCGCTGTGGATCCTGCTGCACACCAGCATGCCGCCGGTCGTGGTGGCCGCGGTGTTCGTGCTGAACACGGTGCTGGCCGTGGCACTGCAGGTCCCGGTCAGCGCGACGGCGACCACGTTGCCCGGCAGCGGCACGGCGTTTCGCCGGGCGGGGCTCTCCCTCGCGGTCTGCTGCGTGCTGCTGGTGGCCTCCGGGTACCAGGCCGGGGCGGTGGCGGTCGCGCTGCTCGTGCTCGCCGTGATCGCGCTGACGTTCGGCGAGATGCTGCAGGCGGCGGCGGCCTGGAGCGCGGGCTACGCCCTCGCGCCCGAACAGCGCCGGGCCAGCTACCTGTCCGTGCTCGGGATGGGGAGCAGCGTGCAGAGCATGGCCGGTCCGGTGATCATCACCGCCGTGGTCGGTGTCGGGACCTGGGGTCTGCTGCTGCTCGCCGCCGGGCTGATGGCCGCCGCGGAAGTGGCCCGCGGTGTGATCCGCGGCCGGGGAGGTTCGTTATGAGGCCCTATGTCGGCCAGGCAGACGGAAGTCCCTGTCCCACAGTGGTTCTGGACCGGCGGCAGCTGCCGGAGGATCCGGCAGAGCTGACCGCGGCGCTCGCCGCGGTGCGCTGCAGGCACCAGTCGGACCGGTGGGCCGGGGCCATGAAGATCGCGTTGATCTCGCCGTCCGCCAACCCGCTCTACGACCTCGACTACCGGTTCGTGCAGTGTCTCGACCCGCACTGGAACCGCCTGGACCTACGCGGGAACTGTGGCCACTCGATGCTCGTCGCGATCACCGCCGCCACGCGGATGGGCTGGGTGCCGCTCTACCCGGGGGCGCGGGTCCGGGTCAACGTGATCAACAACGACGACCTGGTGGTCGGCGAGGTCGACCAGCTCAGCCAGCGGGTCGCGGAGTTCACCGTGCACCTGCTGAGCACGCGGCCGCGCCCGGTGGCCGGGCTGCTGCCCACCGGTGCGCCGCTCACCACCCTGCGCACGCCGCTCGGCAGGCTCGAGGTGTCCTTCGTGGACTGGGCCAACCCGTACGTCCTCGTGGCGGCGGCCGACCTGGGGGTCACCGACCAGGCCGCGTTGTTCGCCGCCGACACCGACCTGCTCGAGCGGTTGCGGGTGGTCCGGGAGTGCGCGGCCGAGGTGCTGGGCTGGGCACCGGACGGGGCGTTCCCAAAGATCGCCGCGCTCGGTCAGTACCGGCCGGGCGAACTGGCGGTGCGGGCGGTCACGGTGCCGAGTTGGCACCCGAGCCTCGGGCTGACCGGCGCCTGCTGCCTCGCGGTCGCCGCCGAGGTGGGCGGCACCGTCCCCGCGATACTCCGCGACCGAGCCGGGATGGGGCTGGGCGAGCTGGTCCTGTGCACGCCCGGCGGGACCGTGCGGGCCAGCGCCGCTCTGGTCGACGGTGCCGTCGGCTGGGCCAGCGTGTCCGGCAAGACCGTGCGGTTCGAGGAAGCCCGCGCGCCACAGACGATCGAGGTGAGCTGACCGTGCTCCACACACTGCTGATCAACACTGTGAGCACCGAGCCGATCGAGTCGCTGGAGACCGACCCGGAGATCCGGCTCACCGTGCTCACCCACCCCGAGTACGCGCGGCACTACCGCCCCGAGACGCCGATGGTGCTCGTCGACGACGTCACCGACCTGCGCCAGGTGCGGGACGCCGTGGTCGAGCTGATCCGCACCACGCCGATCGACCACGTGGTCGCGCCGTCCGAGCGCGGCCTCCAACCGGCCGGCTACGTGCGCTCGTTGCTCGGTCTGCCCGGCACCGGTTACGACACCGCCAACCGGTTCTCCAACAAGTACGCGATGAAGCGCGCGCTGGCCGCGGCCGGGCTGCCGGTGGCCCCGTTCGCCGCGCTCGGCAGCCTCGTCGACCTGCCGCGGCGGGCGACCGAACTGGGCTGGCCGGTCGTGGTCAAACCGGTGATCGGAGCCGCCTCGCGGGACACCCACGTGCTCGCCGACCGGGCCGCGTTCACCGAGTTGCTCTCCTCGCCGCACGCGGCCGGGCTGCGCGACTGCCGGTACCCGCTCATTCTGGAGCGGTTCGTCGACGTCGAGGCGGAGTTCCACTGCGACGGGGTCGTCAGCGACGGCACGGTCCGGTTCGCCTCGGTCTCCCGCTACGTGCTGCCGCCGCTGGTGCGCCGCGGCCGCATCGCCGGCTCGTACACACTGCCAGCCGACAGTCCCGACCTGGCGCCGGTCACCGAACTGCACCGGGCCGCGGTGGCGGCGCTCGGCCTGCGCGACGGGGTCACCCACCTCGAGGTCCTCCGTACCGGCGACGGCTTCCTGATCGGCGAGATCAGCGCCCGGCCGGGGGCGGGCGGGATCGGCGAGATGGTTCGCCTCCGGCACGGCGTGGACCTCTGGCAGGCGCTGATCGACGTCTCCGTCGGCCGCGAACCTGCTTGCGTCCCAACCGATTCCGGCGATGTGGTGATCGCCTGCATGCTGCCTGCGCGAGCCGGCCGGGTCGAGTACGTGACCCCGGCCACCGAACTGACCGCGCTGCCCGGCGTGGTCGGCGTGCGGCGGCTGGTGGAGCCCGGCACCGTGGTGTCGGACGAGATCAGCTCCGGGATCAACGCAGGCGTGGTGTTCCTCCGTGCGCCCACCGAGGCGGCGGTGCCCGCGACGATCGCCGCGCTGGAACGCGCGTTCACCCTGACTGTCAGCCCGGCGAAGGCGGCATGACGATGAGTTCCCGTGTACTTCTTTTCGGCGGCTCCCGGCAGACCATGCGCCGCGCCCACGACCTCGGCATCGAGCCGCTGTTGCTGCAGCGGCCAACCGACCACGACGAGAGCTACCGGCCGCTGGTCGCCGAGTTGCGCGTGGTCGACTACGACGACACGGCCGAGGTGCTGGCCGCGGCGCGCGACCTGCACCGGCGCCTGCCGTTCGACCGAGCCGTCTCCGTGACCGAGGCCGGGATGCTGGCCGCGGCCAGGGTCAACGAGCTGTTCGGGTTGGGCGGCAACCCGGTGAGCTCGGTCCGCCTGCTCAAGGACAAGGCCCGGATGCGCGGGCTGCTGAACGGGCTCGGCCTGAGCCCGGTGGCCGCGGCCGTCGTCACCGGGCAGGACGGGATCCGCCGGTTCGGCGCCGAGCACGGCTTCCCGGTGATCGTCAAGCCGGTCGACGCCTCTGCCAGCGTCGGGGTGTCCCGTGTGGACGGACCGGAGGACGTCGCCTCGGCCTGGTCGGTCGCGGAAGGTCTCGGTCTGCGCCGCATGCTCGTCGAGGAGTACCTGTCCGGTCCTGAGATCAGCGTCGAGGCGTTCAGCTTCGGCCCTGGCCGCCACCACATCGTGGCGCTGACCGCCAAGACCACCCTGCCCAACTTCGTCGAGGTCGGACACGTGGTGCCCGCGCCGGTCCCCGAGGACGCGGTGCTGGCCATCACCGGTCAGGTCACCGCGTTGCTGAACGCGGTGGGGCACCGGGACGGGCCCTCGCACACCGAGCTGAAGCTGACCAGCGCGGGCCCGAGGATCGTCGAATCGCACAACCGTCAGGGTGGTGACCGGATCACCGATCTCGTCGAGCTGGTTCACGGCGTGGACGTGATCAAGCACGGGCTGGCCTGGGCCACCCGGAAGGTCGAGCCGTGGGCGGCCGCCCCAACCGCCCGCGGCGCGGCGGCCATTCATTTCATGACCCCGCCACCTGGTGCCGTTGGCGCGATCACCGGTGTCGACGAGGCCCGCGCCCAGCCCGGGGTGGTCGGCGTCTACCTCGACGTGGCCCCCGGTGACACGATCCGGGAGGTTCGCAGTTCGCGTGACCGGGCCGGCAGCGTCGTCGCCCGGGCCGCCGACGCCGCGACCGCGACGGACCTCGCGGCGCGCGCCGCCGAGCGGATCCGTTTCCAGCAGACGTCGCCCGACTGGTCGGGCTTGGTTCGGGACGCCGCGGCAAGCTGAGAGAGTGTCATACCTGACCACAGGTTCACTCGATCGAGTGAACCTGTGGTTCCGCGGGCCGGGGGAGCAGCGCGAGCGCGCCGAGGGCGCCGGCGCCGATGAGAACGTACAGGTAGTTGCCGAACAGTGTGGCCATGCCGTCGGGGTGGGGTGCCCTGAGCGTTTGCAGGACGATCCAGCAGGAGGACGCCGCGAGCGCCAGCCACACCAGGACGATGCCGGCCTTCTCCTTCGGGAGGTTGTGTCGCCAGGCCCGGACGGCCCACAGCAACAGCAACGGGATGCACCACACCCAGTGGAATATCCAGGAGACCGGTGAGACCAGCAGTCCGGCGACGGCGCACGCCAGAATGCCTGCCGGCTCGTGCCCGCGGCGACTTGCCCGGATCGCCACCGCGAGCCCGGCGATCCCGACCAGGGCCGCGAGCACCAGCCAGACCGCGCTGGCGTGCGGGATCTGCAGCCGGTCGAGCACGCCGCGGATGGAGGCGTTCAGGGTTCGTGCGACCTCGTCGTCCGGGATGTCCGTCACCCGCGAGAAGTCCCACAGGTCGGTGAACCAGTACCGCACGGAATCCCTGGGCAGCACCAGGAAACCGGCGACGATGGTGGCGCCGAAGGTCAGCGTCGCGGTGCCGGCTGCTCGCCGGTCGCGGGTGAACAGCAGGTACGGAACGAAGATGAGTGGTGTCAGCTTGATGCCCGCCGCGATTCCCACGCCGACACCGCGAAACCGGCCGGTCACGCAGGCCAGGTCGACGATCACCAGCAGCAGGATCAGGTTGATCTGACCGATCCACAGGTTGAACGTCACCGGCGCCAGCGGCAGCATGACCAGGCTGGCGACCGCCGTCCACCGGATGCGCGCCGCCCGGTCGGTGACCCCGAGCGGACCGAGCAGCGACCAGATCAGCATCTCCATGGCCAGCACCGAGATCAGCGCCCAGAAGCCCGCCGCGACGGTGGCTGGCAGGAGGGCCAGCGGCCCGAACAGCACGGCCGCGATCGGTGGGTAGGTGAACGGAAGCTGCAACGGCGAGGCGAAGCCGTACAGCGGGTCGCCATTCAGCACCGCGGCCGCCGCGCCCCGGTAGACGTCGAAGTCGACGCCGAGAAACGCGCGCGGATACATGAGAAGGAACGCGCCCGCCACACCGACGGCAAGCAGCACCAGCAAGCCATGCCACCCGGTCATGCTCCCGGCCAACCGGTCCCGCCGGGACACGTCGCCGTGCCGGTCATCCACGTTCACCATGCCCTGGCCCCTTCCACCAGCAGACCCGCGAGTCACGCCCGCAACCACCGCGAGTCGCGTTCTCGGACACCTCGAGTTGTCGTTTCGTGCACACCTCCTGATCGGTGGAACTGCAGGAAACTCACAACTCGGTATGCCTGGGGACGCGACTCGCGGTGGTTGTTTTGGTCAGTTGACGACTTCGTATCGCAGTCGAACGGTCTCGGCGCCGGGCACGGCCGAGACGAGCCGTAGCTCTGTCTGGGCCTCGAGGTGTTCGAACAACCGGATGCCCTTGCCGAGCAACACGGGCACGACGTGCAGTTGCAGCTCGTCCAGCAGGCCGGCGTTGAGACACTGCTGGGCCATGTCAGCACCGCCGAGCACGTACACCGTGCGGCCTCCGGCCAGGTCTCGCGCCCGTGCCACCGCGGCCTCGACACCCGACTCGACCACGAAGCTCGTCCACACGCCGCTCGCGACCTCGTCGGGGACGTCGTGCGACACGATGACGTGGGGCACCTTGATGGCCGGGTTTCCGCCCCAGCCACTGGCCAGGTCGAACGTCCGCCTGCCCGCGACGACCGCACCGGCGTCGATGTCGTCGAGCACCTCGAGCAGCTCGTCGCTGAAGCGCATGTTCTCCGTGCCCGCACCGGTGAACACCCAACGGTGCAGGCGCGCCACGTCATCTTCCGGTCCCGCGACGAACCCGTCCAACGACACCGACATGTCGAGAAGAACCGTTCCCACGGCCGCAATACCCTCCGACGTCACGTCGCGGTCATTCGCTCAACGCGGCCTCGATCTCGAGGTGGATGTCGACCTTGTCGCCGATGACCACCTTGCTGCCCTCGGTCGCCACCCCGAAGCTGACGCCGAAGTCGCTGCGGGTGATCGACGTGCGGCCGTCGAAACCGATGCGCTGCTCGCCCTGTAGTCCCGTCGGGTCAACGCCGAGGAACTCCAGCGCGATGTCCACGCCCTTGGTCACGTCCCGGATGGTCAGATCACCGCTGAGCACCCAGGCACCGTCGACCGAGCGGATACCCGTGCTGGTGAACGTCATCTTCGGGGTCTGCTCGACGTCGAAGAAGTCCTTGGTGCGCAAGTGGTTGTCACGCATGTCATTGCCCGTGGTCACCGAGGCCAGCTCGATGGTCACCGACGCACGGGACAGCTCCGGCGTTTCGCCGACGGTGATCTCACCCGCGAACTCGGTGAACCTACCCCGTACTCGACTCATCAGGTGCCGCACGGAGAACCCGACGTTCGAGTGAGCGGGATCGATGACCCAAGTCCCGGCAACGACCCCCGGCAGCGCACTCTGGCCGTTGGAGTTGACGACAGCCTCGCTCACAATACCTCCTAGACAGGACCGCACGGCCGACACACGCGCGGGCCGACCACGTCCTGTCACTCGTCGCGACCACCGGACTGCCCAGCGGTCTCCGCATCCTCATCGTCGACCGGGGAACACGACACGGCATCTTCCAGAATGCGGTATTTCGAGCCGGAAACTATCCCATCGCCCATCCGTGGTGTTCCGATTACTGCCGCGAAGGCGCTTGGGCTACTGTCGTCGGCACGAAGCCGTATGACGAGAAGGAGGCAGGAATGGGTGCGGTGCAGATCGTTCTGTCAATGTCCCTGGACGGGTACATCACCGGAAAAGACCCGACTGTGGAGAATCCGCTCGGCAATGCCGGGGACATCATCCGCCCGGGTGGTGAGCGGTGGATGCGCGACGAGGTGATGGAGAGCACCGGCGCGGTCGTCGCCGGCCGCACGGTCTACGACCACACCCACGGCTGGGGGGAGAACCCGCCGTTCCGGCGCCCGGTGTTCGTGCCGACGCACCGGCCGCAGGAGGTCCGGGTGGCCGGCGAGACCACCTTCACGTTCGTGCCGGACGTGACGACCGCGGTCACCATGGCGAAAGAAGCCGCGGGCGACAAGAAGGTCTACCTCATGGGTGGTGCGAGTACCGCCAACCAGGCGCTGCGGGCCGGCTTGGTGGACGAGCTGCTCCTGCACATCGAGCCGGTGTTGCTCGGTGCCGGCGCCAGGTTGTTCGACGACCTCGGTGACCAGCGGATCCGGCTCGAGCGGACCAGGCTCGCCGAGAGCGAGAAATCCACACACATCTGGCTGCGCGTACTGCACGACTGACTCTGGCGTCGGCGACGAAACACGGCAAACCAGAAGGTGCGTCCCGTGCCGGTCGTGCTCGATCATGGCGGAACAGAGCAGACAGGAGGGACCCGCATGGCTGGCAGCGATTGGAAAGTTGTCATGAACGCCGACGGTGTCACCATTTCGAGTGACCTCTTCCAACTCACCACCAACTCCGCGGAACCGACCCAGTTGGAGACCGTGGTAACTGAGCTGCAGAACATCATGCACGGCACGTACGGGCAGTACTGCGGCCTTTCCCGGGCCGCCGAGATGATCGGCGAACGGTGGAGCCTGCTTATCCTGCGTGATCTGCTGGTGAGCCCGAAAACGGTGGCCGACCTGCGTGCAGGCCTGCCGCGGATCTCGGCCAACGTGCTCGAGACCCGCCTGCGGGAGATGGAGTACAGCGGCGTGGTCCGCAGGCAGGACCCCATGCGGGAGCAGGACCAGACCGTCTACGAGCTCACCGAGTACGGCCGGTCGGTCGAGGACGTCATGCTCGCGCTGAGCCGGTGGGGTGCGATGGCGCTGGCCGCCCCGCGTCCGGAGGACATCCTCACCGAGGACTCGGTGGTGATGGCGTTGCGCTCGACGTTCCGCGCCGACGCGGCGGCCGACCGCAAGGCGAGCTTCGAGGTGCGCCTCGGCGAGGTCGTGGTGCACGCCGTGGTCGACCACGGTGAGCTCACGGTCAACGCGGGTTCGCTGCCGGAGGCCGACGTCATCATCGAGTCGGACACGGAGCTCAAGAGCCTGCTCAGCCGTGCGGTGAGCACCGAGGACGCCCTCGCCTCCCGGCAGGTGACGGTGACGGGCGACCCGTCGCTGCTGGACATGTTCGTCGAGGTGTTCCAGCTGCCCGCCGCGCCGTCGCCCGTGCGGGTCTGACCGGCTGACAACGCCTGACGAGGCCCGCGCCACGGCGCGGGCCTCGTCACGTGCGTCCTCGTTACGCGGCACGCATCGGCCGGACCTGGTCGTCGCCGTCGTCCCTGTGGTCGTTTCCGCGTTCACCACCGTGTTCGTGCCCGGCGCCGCCCAGCCAGCGACCGCGCGCCACCTCCTCCTCGGTCACCTCGAGGTGCCGGACCGACCTGCGCAACATCGGCGGGGCGAGCAGCGAGGTGACGATCGCGACCAGGACGATGACGGTGTACATCGCCGTCGACAGCACGCCCAGCTGCAACCCCACGATCGCGATGATCACCTCGATGGCGCCGCGCGCGTTCAGGCCCGCGCCGAGTGCCATCGCCTCCCAGTGCCCCAGGCGCGCGGCGCGGGCGCCGAGGTAGGCGCCCGCGAGCTTGGCGGCGATCGCGACGACCAGCACGAGCCCGGCCGTGCCGAGTACCTCCGGCCGGGTCAGCGCCGTGAGGTCCATGCGCAGGCCGGCGGTGGCGAAGAACAGCGGCGCGAGCACCGCGGTGACGAAGGTCCGCAGCGGGGCCAGCATCTCCCGGTTGAGCCACTTCGACGACCCGATCACCACGCCGCCGATCAGCGCGCCGAGCACCGCCTCCAGGCCGAGCGCGTGAGTGCCCGCGGCGAACACGAACACCAGCAGCACGATCGTGGCGATGACGACGCCCGAGTCCCGGGTGCGGACGGCGGCGCGCAACGTCCGGCCGACCAGCGCCCGCCCGACGGTCATGCACACCACCAGCGCCACCGCCAGCAACGCGATGGGGAGCAACACGTTCGACGCGCGCACGCCGACCGTCGCCATGGCGGACACCACCGACAGCAGGAGCCAGCCGACCAGGTCCGAGACCGTCGCGCTGCCGATGATCAGCTGGCCGATGTCACGGTGGAGCAACCGCAGGTCCAGCAACGTCTTCGCGATGACCGGCACCGCGCTCACACACAGCGCGACGCCGACGAACGCGGCGAACGAAACGCGGTCGGCGCCGGCGCCGACGATCTCCAGCGGCAGCACGAAACCGACGGCGACACCGCACACCAGCGGGATGACCAGCGCGGTGGCGCTCACCCAGAGCGTCATCCCCGCCCGGCGGCGCAGCAGCCCGACGTCGACACCGATGCCGGTCACCCCGACCAGCAGCAGCACCCCGAGGTAGCCCACCGCGTCGACCAGGTGCAGCTGTGCCGCCTGGTCCAGCCGTAACCACGACGACAGTTCCGGCGTGAGGTGCCCGACGACCGACGGCCCGACCAGCACACCCGCGCACAGCTCCCCGATGACCGAGGGCAGACCGAAGCGCCGCGCCAGCCCGCCGAGCGCCAGTGCGGTCCCGAGCAGCAGCGCGATCAGGGTCACGAAGACCATCATCTGGTGCCCGCCCATGGGCGCGATCGGTCCCGCCGCCGACAGATTCATTCCGCTCTCCTTGTCGATTGCCGGGCCAGCGTTTTCCCGCTGGTCTGCTCACGAATTCAGGGTCGCATCAGATCTGTTCGGCATGCGTATCACTGCATGCGCTGCAAAACACACCTTTAAATGGCATGATAATTATCTTCGATCAAGGAGGTCGATTTTGGGGCCGCCCATCCGTTGAGGGTTTCGATTACGTGGACGTCACTCGGTGGCCAGCATGCCGCGGCCGAGCTCGCCGAGTTCGTTGAACGACTCCAGGTCCGGCACCTGCCAGCCGTCCAGGTCGTACTCGGCGAGGCACTGGTCGACGAGCTCCTTGTACCCGTCCAACTGCCCGTCGCCCATCTGCCCGAACAGCAGCTCCACCCGGGTGTTCTCGTGGTTGCCCGCGTAGTTCCGCTCGTAGAGCTCGTGCCGCCCGCCGAACTCGGTGCCGACCGCGTCCCACAACAGCTTCATCACCTTGACCCGCTCGACCGAGTCGACGCCGTGCGAGCCGCGCAGGTACTTGTCCAGATAGGGCCGGACCTCCGGGTTCCGGAAGTCCTTCGCGCTCGAGTTCAGGTAGACGAGTCCACTCGCGACGTCCTGCAGGACGATCTCGCGGATCCGCGCGTAACCGAGCTGGGAGAACCAGCGGTACGCCATGCCGTAGCGCGGGTTGGGCAGCACCGCCCCGTTGCGCCACGGCACCGGGTTGCGCGCGGCCGCGTCGGACAGCCCCCAGAACAGGTTCCGCCAGGCGAGCACCTCGCCGAGCCGTGACTGCACGCCGCGGAAGTCGCTGACGCCGGTGATGTCCAGCGCCTTGGCGAGCAGCCCGGCGAGGAACTCGAACTTCACGGCGAGCCGGGTGCAGCCGTGGAAGGTGAACCGCTCGATGAAGCCCGACTGCCCGGTGAACATGCCGACCTTGGCCACGTCGCCGTAGATGAACACGTTCTCCCACGGGATGAGCACCTTGTCCAGCACCAGGATGGTGTCGTTCTCGTCCAGCCGGGAGGACAGCGGGTAGTCGAACGGGCTGCCGGTCAGCGCGGACGCGGCCGTGTAGGACTGGCGGCAGATCAGCTTCATGCCGGGGGAGTCCATCGGCACGGTGGCCACGAGCGCGAACTTGCGGTCCTTGATGGGCAGCCCGTAGTGCGCGATGAAGTTGTAGTGGGTCAGCGCCGAGCCGGTCGCCACGACCTTCGCACCGCTGACGATCACGCCGGCGTCGGTCTCGCGTTCCACGTGGACGAACACGTCGGCGACCTCGTCCGGCGGCCGGTGTCGGTCCACCGGCGGGTGCACGATCGCGTGGTTCCAGTACAGGACCTTCTCCTGAGACTCCCGGTACCAGCGGCGCGCGTTGTCGGCGAAGGGGTTGTAGAACTCGGCGTTCGCGCCGAGCGTGCCGAGGAACGACGCCTTGTAGTCGGGGCTGCGGCCCATCCAGCCGTAGCTCAGCCGCGACCACGCCGCGATCGCCTGCTGGTCGGCCACCAGGTCGTCCGCGTTGTGCGGGGTGGTGTAAAAGCGGTGGGTGTAGCCGCCGGGACCGCCCGCGTCGGTGGCCGTGGTCAGCACGTCGCGGTGTGCGGGATCGTGCAGCGCGTCGTAGAGCCGCGCGGTCATCCGCACCGGGTTGCGGAACGCGGGGTGCTCGGTCACGTCCTTGACGCGCTCGCCGTAGAGGTAGATGGCGCGGTCGTCGCGAAGGCTCTCGATGTACTCGGCGCCGGTGAGCGGCCGGGTCTGCTCGGTCATCTGATCACCGCCCCGCCACGTCGAAGACCAGCTCGGCGAGCTGGCGGTTGGCCACGGTCGCCAGGAAGACACTCACCCCGGCGTGGCTGTGCTGGGTCGACATGTCCCGCCAGACGCGCTCGATGCGTGCGCCCGCGCGCACCGCGCTCGACCCCGCGGTGGGGAACAGGTGCTCGGACACCGCGCTCCAGGACAGGCGGATGGCCTCGCGGGTGATAACGGACAGCCGCAGGTCCAGCTCGCGGGTGCACGCCTGCGGCCCGCGCCGTGCCGCCTCGTCCCACTGCCGCACCGCGTCGCGCAGCGCGGCGGCCGCGGCGGCGATCCGGCCCGCGGCCTCGCCGTAGTGGGTCTGGTAGTCCGGGTTCTCCGTGCGGAGGGTGATCGGCGGGAACGTGGTGTGGCGGCTGCGCATCAGGTCGGCGTAGGCGTCCAGGGCGCCGGTGGCCATGCCGACCGCCAGCGCGCCGAGCTGGAACTGCAGGGAGCTCAGCACCCCGCCGCCGTACAGGGGGTTGCCGTGCAGCTCGCGGCCGGACGTGCCGTCGACGACGCTCGTCAGGCCCATGTGCGTGCCGGGCAGCGCACGGTGCGCCGGCACGTGCACCTTCTCGATCGCGATGCTGTGCGAGCCGCTGCCCTTCAGGCCGAGCTGCGCGCCCCAGTCGTCCAGCCGTGTCCACTGTGTCCTCGGCACGGTGAACATCATCGGCGCCGGGGGCTCGCCGTCCTCGCCCGCCACCAGGGTGTGGCCGATGAAGTGGTTGGCATACGGCGAGCCGGAGCAGTAGGCGTGCACGCCGTCGACGATCCAGCCGCCGTCGTCGGCAGGCTCCGCGAACCCGACCGGCGCGACCGTGGCCGGGCAGATGAAGTCGCCACCGGCGAACAGCTCGTCCTGCGCCTCCTCGCCGAACAGCGTGGCGGCGATGAGCGCGTGTGTCGCGCCGAACGCGTACATCCAGGCGGTCGACGGGCAGCCGCGTGCGAGTGCGGACACCACGCGCACGCTGGTGTCCAGACCGAACTCGTAGCCGCCGTAGCGCCGGGGCACCAGGAGCCGGTACAGGCCGGCGCCGAGGAACTCGTTGTGCGTGTCCAGTGCGTAGTACCCGCGCTGCTCGGTCTCGGCCTGCCGGTCGACGAGTGTCGCCGCGATCCGCTCCGCGCGGGCGACGACCGCGTCCTCGGTCAGCCCCGGTTCCGGTGGGGACGGGTGGCCGTTCGTCGGCACGCTCCTGGCGGCTGTCATGTCCGGTACATCCCTTCGGAGAGCCTGATGCACCCCTGAGCATCACACCGCGTTCGGGCACGGACATCCTTGTGGATGCGGTGTTTCCGCGCCGCGAGCGACGTGTGCCGGTCAGGCCAGCGCGGCGAAGAGCGCGAGACCGACGAGGGTGGCCGCGGAGCCGACGCGCTGCCAGAGGTGGAACCTCGGGTTGTGGTCCAGCCAGCGCCCGACCGCCACCGAACCGGTCGCGTACAGCAGGTCGAGCAGCAGCGCGATGACGAAGAACACGAGGCCGAGGATCAACGCCTGGCTGGGCACCGAGACCGCGTCGGGCGCGATGAACTGTGGGAACAGCGCGAGGAAGAACAACGCCACCTTGGGGTTGAGGACGTTGACCAGCGCCGCGCTCCCGAGTGTGCGCAGCATCGACTGTTCCGGAACCGTCTCGCTCAGGTGGCTCTCTGGCGCGCGTGCCGCCCGGTAGGCGAGGTAGAGCAGGTACGCGGCCCCCGCGTACTTCAGGATGTTGAACGCGACCGGCGACGAGGCCAGCAGCGCCGAGATGCCGACGACCGTGCCGACGATGTGCACCAGCGTGCCCAGTTCGACGCCGAACGCGGAGGCGAAGGCCGCTCGCCTGCCGCTGACGATTCCCTTGCTCAGGATGAAGAACATGTTGGGCCCGGGGATGATCACCAGCAGGAAGGCCGTCCCAGCGAACAGCAGGAGCGTGGTGGCCGACGGGAAGCTCAGTGACATGGCGATCCTCCTGGTCGCATCGGAAAGCTCCGGCGCGTGGTGTCGCGAAGCGCGAACGGCACCGTGGCGTCGATCAGCGTCCTCGGTCCCTCGTCCGCGGGCAGACCGCGGGCACGTGCCCAGTCGGTGGTCTGCGACGGGTCCATGGCGAGCGGCCGGTAACCGGTGAACGTGACGGCGGCGCTGAGGTTGCCCCGGGTGGTGACCGCCCACCAGACGTCCTCCGCGCACCGCACGTCGACGTCGTCGTCGACGCACACGATCAGCTTGACGAACGAGTGCCGGTCGAAGATCGCGCGCGCGAGTGGCACGAGCAGGTCGTCGTCGTGCACGGACTGCTTCCGCACGGCCAGGAACAGCGTCAGCATGCCGCCGCCCGCGGGCGGGAGGTGCACGTCGTGCACCATGCCGAGGCCGGGGGCGTCGCCCATCGCGACGGACAGCGCGCCCGCGAGGCCGAGGATCACCGACTGTTCCCGGCCGGGGCCGATCACGGCCTGGTAGTGCGGGTCCCGCCGCGTGGTCCGCGCGGTCAGCGTGAGCACTGGGAGCTCGTCCTGCGCAGCGCCGTCGTAGCCGAGGAACTCCGGCATCGACATCTTCGGCGGGCCGTGCACCGCCTCCGCCGTCACCTGGTGGTCGAGGTAGCCCTCCAGGACGATCTCCGACTCCGCCAGCACGTCGGTGTCCTGGCTGACCGCGTCCGCCAGCCCGACGGACGTGCCGCCCAGCGCACCGGCCATCCCCAGCTTGTTCGTCGCTGACGTGAGCAGGTCCGCGCTCAACGCGGACGCGACCATCACGGCCGGCGGCACACCGATGTTGACCGAAACCGGCAGCCGCTTGCCCGCACGCACCGCGCGCTCGCGCATCGCACGCAGGCGGCGGCTGGACAGCATCCAGACGGCCAGCCGGTCCGGCCCGACGAGCAGCATCCGGTGTGTGGACAGCGCGATCACCCCGGTGCGGGGGTCGCGTGCGTACACCACGCCCATCGTCAGGTACCGCCCGGCGTCCCTCGGCGTGGCCAGCAGCGCGGGCAGCGTGAGCACGTCCACCTCGGTCGAGACGTGCTCCTGGCAGGGCGCGTCGCTGACCCGGTGGACCTGCCGCGCCGCGGCGACCAGGTCGGCGGCCGCGGCGGCGCTGGTGCGCGCGGGCAGGCCGGGCAGCCAGGACCGCACCCGCCGCTCACAGCCGTACGCCCCGAGGAGCACCGGCATCTCGGCGCCGTCCGGCCGGTAGGTCACCACCTTCTCCGCGCGGTCGGCGGAGCCCGCGGGCACCCCGGCGTAGTGGGTGGCGTAGTGGGTGGCGATCTCCTCGGGGACGCATCCCGCGTGCTCGGCCCGGTCGGAGCCGGGCACCGTGTCCAGTGCGGCGCGCAGCGACGGCGCCGGGTTGCCGGTCATCGCAGGCACCGCCGGAACTCGGTCAGCCACGCGCCCGGGCTGGCGGCGGTGAGCAGCCCGGTGCCGACGAGCAGACCGTTGTAGCCTGCCTTGATCAACTCGGCGCCCGCGGCCGGGCTGGTGATGCCGCTGGCGCTGACCGCGCAGCGGACCCCGGCCGCGCGCAGCGCCGCCAGCAGCCCGGAGCTGCGCCCCAGGTCGCCCTGGTCGCGCTCGCGGTTCTTGATGTCCTTGTTGTTCACCGCGATGACGCACTCCTCGGGGTGCCGCAGCGCGGCGAGCTCCTGTTCGTCCACGATCTCGACGAAGGGGGTGAGACCGATGGCGAGCGCCGTCTCGGCCAGCCGGTTCAACACGTCGGCGGACAGCACGCTCGCCGTCAGCAACACGGCGGCCGCGCCCTGGTCGCGGGCGGCCGCCAGCTGGGCCCGCCGGGTGAGGAAGTCCTTCTGCAGCACCGGAAGCCCGGTGCTTTCGGTGACCCGCCGCAGCAGGTCGGCGGTGCCGCCGAACCAGCGTCCGGTCACCACCGAGACGCACTCGATGCCGTTGTCCCGGTAGGTGTCCAGCACCTCCTCGACCGAGCGGTCGCCGAGCAGCGGCACCCCGTCCGACGACCGCAGCTTGATCTCGCCGATGACCGGCACCCCGGCCTCGGTGAGCGTCTTCGCGAACCGGGTCATGCGGTGGCTCCTCGTGGCTCCGGCCTGCGCCACGCCCGGCGGATCGCCGCCACGCGTGCCGCCGTGAACCGGCCGTCGGCGTCACGGGCCGCGGTGTCCACGTCGACGCCCGCGAAGTGGGGGTGGGCCCGGACCGCCGCGAACCGCTCGGCGTTGTGGGGGGAGACACCGCCCGCGAGCAGGAACGGCGCGTCCACCTCGTCCGCGATCGCGAGCACCACGGCGGGGTCGAGCTCCCGGCCGGTGCTGCCGATGCCGCCGTCCTCGCCGACCGCGTCCAGCAGGAACAGGTCCACGCCCGCGCGCCGGTAGGAACGCAGCAGCCGCTGCTCGTGCGACACCGTGCCGGCCACGTGCAGCACCTTGATCACGGTCGCCGCCCCGGCGGCGGACTTGAGCGCACGCACCGCCGTCGGCGGCTGGTAGCCGTGGAGTTGCACGAAGCCGATCCCGGCATCGCCCATCGCGCCCGCGATCACGGTCATGTCACCGCTGAAGGTGACCAGGACAGGTACGCGTCGTGCCGCCGCGCACGCCGAGGCGAGCCGGACCAGCCGTGCGCGGTCGAGGTCGGCGTGCCCGCCCATGACGCCGTGCCAGAGGCCGACCAGGTCAGCGCCGCCGGACGCCAGGGCGGTCACGTCCGCGCCGCCGGTCGCGCCGCAGACCTTCAGCCACGGCGCGTCCGGCAGCAGGACGTCAGCCATTGGGCACCGTTGGCAGGTTGGACAGCGCGGTGGCGACCGCCTCGTCGTCGTACGCGTCGTCCCGCAGCTCGCCCGCCAGGTACGCCTGGTACGCCGCGAGGTCGAAGAACCCGTGCCCGGACAGTCCGAAGACGATGGTCTCCTTGCTGCCTTCCTCCTTGCACCGCAACGCTTCGGTGATCGCCGCGTGGATCGCGTGCGTCGACTCGGGCGCGGGCACGAGGCCCTCCGACTTCGCGAAGGTCAGGCCCGACGCGAAGCAGTCCGTCTGCGCCACCGCGACCGGCTCGATCAGACCCTGTTCGACCGCGCCGCTCACCAGCGGCGCCATGCCGTGGTACCGCAGACCGCCGGCGTGGAAGGCAGGCGGCACGAACTCGTGGCCCAGCGTGTGCATGCGCAGCAGCGGTGTCAGCCCCGCCGTGTCGCCGAAGTCGTAGGCGAACTTGCCCTGGGTCAGGGTCGGGCACGCGGCGGGCTCCGCCGCCACGACGCGGACGTCGGTCCGCCCGGCCAGCTTCTCGCCGAGGAACGGGAACGTGAGACCGCCGAGGTTGCTGCCACCGCCCGCGCAGCCGATCACGACGTCGGCCTGGTCACCCGCGAGCTCCAGCTGCTTGAGCGCCTCCTTGCCGATCACCGACTGGTGCAGCAGCACGTGGTTGAGCACGCTGCCGCCCGCGTAGTTGGTGTACGGGTCGCCCGCCGCCAGCTCGACGGCCTCCGACGTGGCGATGCCGAGGCTGCCGGTGCAGTCCGGGTCGTCGGCCAGGATCGCCCGCCCCGCCTCGGTCTCCGTGCTGGGGGAGGGCACGCAGCGGGCGCCGTAGGTCTCCATGAGCAGCCGCCGGTACGGCTTCTGGTGGTAGCTGACCTTGACCATGTAGACGCTGACGTCCAGCCCGAACAGCGCACCGGCGAAGGACAGCGCGGAACCCCACTGCCCAGCCCCGGTCTCGGTCACCAGCCGGGTGATGCCGGCTTCCTTGTTGTAGAACGCCTGGGGGATCGCGGTGTTCGGCTTGTGGCTGCCCGCCGGGCTGACGCCCTCGTACTTGTAGTAGATCTTCGCGGGGGTGTCCAGCACCTGCTCGAGCCTGCGGGCGCGGTACAGCGGCGACGGCCGCCACTGCGCGTAGAGCCTGCGCACCGGCTCGGGGATCTCGACCTCGCGTTCCCGGCTGAGCTCCTGCCGTGCCAGCGTCTCCGGCATGATCGGCACCAGGTCGTCGACGGTGATCGCCGCGCCGGTGCCCGGGTGCAGGAGCGGCTCGAGGCCGGGCAGGTCGGCGGCGATGTTGTACCAGGTGGTCGGCAGGTCCCGCTCGTCGAGCTGGTACTTGATCTGGCCGGTCATGCTACGTCTCCTTCTGTGGCGGTGGTTCGTGCGGCATCGGCGACGAGTGAGCCATCGGCGAACCTCGTGTCGCTCGCGAACAGTGCGGGATGGGCGGCTCGGAGCCCGGACAGCACGAGGTCGTAGGGCAGGTCGTCGAACTCGCCGTGCGTGCGCAGGAACTCCATGTGCCTGCGGCCCTTCAGGTCGTACGGGTGGTGCACGCTGTCGCTCGTACCGTCGAACTCCAACGGTGTGATGCCGTACAGGCGGCACAGGGTCCGGTTGAACACCGGTGTCGCCCGCACCCAATCCTGTCCGTTGTGGACGACGGTGAGGCAGTGGAAGGTGAAGACGTCGCCCCCGACCAGCTCACGCAACCGCGGTGACGACAGGTGGTTGCGCACGTCGGTGAGTAGCAACCGGCTCGGCACGCCGATCGCACGCAACGTCGCGGCGTAGAGCACCGACTTGTGCAGGCAGATGCCCGAGCGGCGGGTGACCACCTCGCTCGCCCGCAGGCCCTCGCGGGACAGGTCGGCGCCGAACACCTCGTAGGTGATGCGGTCGCGGACGGCGCGGTACAGGGCCACCGCACGGGTCATCGCGTCAGCACCGTCCTCGGGTGCCCACCGGTCGACGAAGCCCCTGACCTGTGCCGAGTCGTGGTCGAGGAACGGGGTCACGCGCAGCTGCTCGTCGGTCACCATCATGACGCTCTGCTTCCGCCGAGCCCCAGCGTGGCGGCGATCCGGTTGCGCTGGATCTCCGACGTGCCCGAGTAGATGGTGCCCGCCACCGCGCCGCGCAGGTCCTTCTCCACGCCGTACTCGGCCATGTAGCCGTTGCCGCCGAAGATCTGCACGGCGGCCATCGCGGAGGCGACGTTCTGTTCGCTGGCGACCAGCTTGGTGATGGCGAGGTCGGTGGTGATGTTCTTGCCGTCGGCGAACTTCGCCGCCGTGTCGTAGAGCCATTTGCGGGTGGTTTCCACGCCGATCTTCATGTCGGCGATGCGGTGCGAGACCGCCTGGAACGACCCGATCGGCGAGCCGAACGCGGAACGCTCCTTCGCATACCCGACGACCTGTTCGAGCCGGTGCTCCATCTCACCCAGGTTGATCACGAACGAGCAGAGGATCTCCCACTTCATGACGTGGTCCAGCACCAGGAAGCCGCCCCCGGCGCGGCCGATGACGTTCGCGGCGGGCACCCGGCAGTCGTCGAAGAACAGCTCGGCGAGCGGGGAGGTGCGCAGCCCCATCTTCGCTATCGGGTTGCCGACCGTGAAACCGGGTGTGTCCCGTTCGACCACGAACGCGGTGGTGCCCAGCGGGCCGCCGTCCGGGTGGGTGCGCGCGTACACCACGAAGAGGTCGGCGACCGGACCGTTGCTTACGAAGGTCTTGCTGCCGTTGAGCACGAAGTGGTCGCCGTCGCGGCGGGCGGAGGTGCGCATGGCGAGCGCGTCCGAGCCGAAGTCGGGCTCGGTGATCGCGTGCGCGCCGATCCGGTCACCGTCGCAGATGGCGGGCAGGATCCGCGACTTCAGGTCCCTGCTCCCGAACCGCTGGATGGGGATGCCCGTGCTGACGATGTGGGTGGACACGGAGAAGCTCAGCCCGCCGTCGCGGCACCCGTGCCCGAGTCCCTCCAGCACGTACATGGTGGTGAGCACGTCCTGGCCGAGCCCGCCCCATTCCTCGTCGAACGGGAGCCGGAAGATGTCCATCTGCTGGAGCAGCTTCCACTTCTCGTGCGGAAACCTGCTCTCGGCATCGATGGCCACGTGGTCGGCGGACAGATCCGCCGACCACGCGGCCATGGCAGTGCGTAATCGTCTTTGTTCGGTGCTCCAGGTCAGCATGTCCACTCCGCGAGTTCGGGGTTTCATGCTGGCACGGTGCCCCGCACGGCACTTCCGCTATCGTGCGGTCTTTCGGCCCCCTGGAAGGTCAATACGCGGAGAACTCCGCCGCGTCGAGCGAGTGAACCTCGTCGCCGCGTAACGCCGGGCTGAACACGCACACCAGCCGGAGGTCCTCGTCGGGGGAGGCGATCAGGAAGTGCGGGTCGTTGTCGTTCAGTGCGTACAACGTGCCGGGGGATAACGGGTACGAGTTGCCCGCCAGGTCGACGACCTCGCCGCTGCCCTCGATGCAGTAACAGGACTCGAGGTGGTTGCGGTATTCGAGCCGGGACTTCGTGCCGGCCAGCACGATCGTGTCTGTCACCGTGTAGTTCATACCGTCGGACGCGAGCAGGAACCGGCGGCTCACGCCGTTGCCCCAGTCGACGGAGGGAACCTCGTTGAGGTGTCGGACCAGCATGGTTGCTCCTGTTCAGGGTCTGGGCTGGGAAAGGCCTTCGACGAACCGGGTCAGTTCGGCCACCGGGTCGAGCCGCTCCGCGAGCGCGTGCTCGACCCGCGCGACCGCGGCGCTGCCGATCACGGCGGCGTCCGCGCCGAGTTCGCCGATGGCGGCGACGTCGTCGCGGTCGCGGACGCCGAACCCGACCGCGACCGGCGTGTTCGCCGTGGCGTGCAGTGCCGCCACGGTGTCACGCAACCCGGTGAAGTCCTGGTCGGTCCGAGTGCCGCTGCGGCCGTACCGGGCGACCAGGTAGACGTAGGCTGCGGCGCGGGCGGCGGCGTCGGCAATCACTTCCCTTGCTGAGTTCGGGTAGCACGTGGTGACTACCGGCACAGCGCGTTCGGCGGCGAGGTCGTGGTACTCCTCCCGCAACAGCGGGGGCAGGCCGTGCAGCAGGAGGCCGTCCACGGAGCGCGCCGCGACGCGGTCCAGGAACCAGCTCATCGGCCGCGGCTTCACCGTGTGGCTCCAGTCGGCGAGCAGGACGATCTTCATGTGGCGCAGCCGGCCCGCGACCGAGTCGACGAACTCGAGCGTCTCGTCGAGGCCGACGCCCTCGGCCAGCGCGCGGGTGGCGGAGCGCCGGACCACCGGGCCGTCGGTGAAGGAGTTGGGGAACGGGACGGCCAGCTCCAGGCAGTTCACGCCCTGCGCGTCCATGGCGAACACCGCGTCGCGCAGCACGGGCAGCGGCGGGTCGCCAGCGTTGAGGAACATCGCGAGACCGGGCTTGCGTCCGGTGAAGAACCCGTCAGCCATGACGTCCTCCCGTGGTGACCAGCTTCTCGGCGGCAAGGCGGCGGGCGAGGTCGAGCACGGTGCCGTCGTCGATGACGGCCCGGGCGGCGCGCACGCCGTCGGCGAACCCGGACACGGTCCCGGCGAGCACCGCGAGCGCCGCCGCGTTGAGGCACACGGTCGCGACGGCCGCCTCGGGTGCCTGCCCCGCGATCAGTGCCAGGAAGTCGGCGGCCGCGTCGTCGGAGGGCCTGGCCAGGTCGGCGAGGGTGCCGCCGCCGACGCCGATGGCGGTCGGGTCGACGACGAACGAGCCCGCGCCGTTGTCGTGCACCTGGGACGGTGCGATGCTGAGCAGCTCGTCGGCGCCGAGATCGTTGTGGCACAACCAGATCCGGGTCTCGGTGCGCTTCGCCGCCAGGTGCTGGAACACGTGCAGTGCGGAGGCGTCGGAGATGCCGGTGAGCTGGGCGCCGGTGGACACGTTCGCCAGGAACGGGCCCAGCGCGTTGACGATGCCGCCGACGGCACGCAGCCCCAGTGGTGACACGGTCCTGGCGAGCCGGGTCAGCTCGGCCGGGTAGACGAACTGACCGGCGAACGTGATGCCGAACCGGTCGAGCTGCTCGCCTGCCTCGTCGGCGGAACGGGCGAGCGGGATGCCCAGCCGTTCCAGGACGTCGATGGACCCGACGGTGCCGGACCCGGCGCGGGACCCGGTCTTCAGGATCCGTACCCCCATCGAGGCCGCCACCAGGGCGGCGGCGGTCGAGACGTTCACGGTCGCCGGGCCGCCGCCGGTGCCGACGATGTTCACCGCCGACGGCAGCCGCAGGGCGGCCTTGGCGCGGCGTTCGGCCAGGGAGGTGATGAGCCCGTCGGCGGTCACCGCGTCGAGCCCCCGGGCGGACAGCGCCGCGAACAGGGCCGCCGCTTCCGCGCGGTCCACCTGCCCTTCGCGGAGCGCCTCCCAGAACCGGTGCCAGGTGGCGGTGGTCAGGGCCTTGCCGCGAACCGCGGTCGTCACGATGTCACGCATGTCAGCCAACTCCCACGGTCTGGGTGGCACGAGCCACGAAGTCGTCGATCGCGGCGACGGTGCGGAAGCTCTCCGGCTCCAGCTCCAGGTCGTCGATCGCCAGGTCGAAGCGGTCCTCGAGCCACGCGATGACCTTCAGCAGGCCGAGGCTGTCGACCACGCCGGTCGCGATCAGGTCGTAGTCGGCGGGCAGCTCGGCGGGGTCGGTGCCGGGGAGGAACTCGTCGGCGACGAAAGCGGTGATGATGTCGATGTTGGTCATGCCATTTCCTTTCGGAGGAGCCGGCTCAGCAGCTCGCGGTCTGGTTTTCCGGTGGAGGTCCTGGGGAGGGGGGTGTCGGTGATCCGGACGGTCGACGGGATGGCGGTGCGGGGTAGCCGCCCCGCCAGGTACTGGCGCAGGCCCAGCCCGGTGAGGGTGGAACCGGTGCGACGGCGGGAGATCGCGTGCAGCAGGTTGCCCGCGACCGGGTCGGGGGTGGCGATGGTGACGGTCTCCACGATGTCCTCGTGTTCGGCCACCAGTCGCTCGATCTCGGTGAGGTTGGTGCGCACGCCGCGCACCTTGACCTGGAAGTCGGTGCGCCCGACGAGGGTGATCCGGCTGTCCTGCGCGACGTCGACGAGGTCGCCGGTGCGGTAGTACACCCGGTCGTCGGCGCCGGCCGGATGGCGTACGAACCGGTTGGCGTTGAGCGATTCGTCCAGGTAGCCGGTGGTCTGGAATGGCGTGCTGACCCAGAGCTCGCCGGTGCCGCTCCCGGTCACGACGGCGCCTGCCTCGTCGACGATGACGATCGACACGTCGGGGAGTGGCCTGCCGAGCGGGATCCGCCCCGTCGGCAGCGCGTGCCGGTCGAGCCGGTGCAACATGCTGTCGTTGGTCTCGGTGCAGCCGTACAGGTTGTAGAGGTCCGCTTGAGGGAAGAGCTCGGGCAGCGCGGCGAGCGTGCTCGGCTGCGGCGCGTCGCCGGTGACGATCACGTGCCGCAGATGCGGGAACTCCCCGAACTCGCCCTCGCCCGCCGCCAGCAGCTGGAAGGGCATCGGCACGGCCTGCATCACGGTGACGCGGTGCTCGTGGAGCAGCCCGGCGAGGTAGCGGGCGTTGGTCGCCCGGTCGGGGTCGACGAGGACGACCCGGCCGCCGTGCTTGAGCGTCGCCCAGATGTCCAGCAGGCAGAGGTCGAAGTTGAGTGGGCTGTAGTTGAGCACCGTGCTGTCCGGGCCGAGGGAGAACCGTGTGCCCGCCCAGTCGGTGAAGCGGTCCACGGCTCCCTCGGTCAGCGGCACGATCTTCGGCACGCCGGTCGAGCCGGAGGTGGTCAGGTGGAAGGTCGTCGCGTCCGGTCGCGGGGGGGGGCGGGGGGGGGGCCCCCGGGGCCGCGGGGGGGGGGGGGCGGGGGCGGGGGGGGCGCGGACCCCCCCCCCCCCCCCCCGCCACCCCCCCCCCCCCCCCGCCCCCCCGGGGGGGGGGGGGGGGGGGGGGGGGGGGGGGGGGGGGGGGGGGGGGGGGCGGGGGGGGGGGGGGGGGGGGGGGGGGGGGGCCCCCGCGGCCCCCCCCCGGGCCGGTCGTCTCGTCGGCGGGGAAGTCGTCCGTGTTCACGATCCGGTCGACGCCCGCCGTGCGGAACAGCTCGGCGCGGGTCGCCTCGGCCAGCGTGAGCGAGGGCAGCAGGAACGGCCGGCCGGCGAGCAGGCTCCCGAGTACGAGAGCGATCCCGTCGGGGGTCTTCGCCGCCAGGAGCCCGAGCGGAGTGTCGGAGGCACTGTCACCGGCGAGGTCCGCGGCGATCCGGCCGGCGCGCCGGCACAGCTCGCCATAAGTCACTGTCTCGTCGCCGTATTCCAGCGCGGGAGCGCTGGGGCGGGTTTCTCCGTGGCGGAGAATCGCGGCGGTCAATGATCCGGTCAACGGTGCCTCCGGTGTTGCATTTCGCTGTTATACAACACCGTAATTGAACGCTGAGGGGCTTGGCAATGCCCAGCGGACCGGATCGGCCGGTGCAGCAATATGGAAGAAGGCGCGGGGCTTGACGCCCAGGTCAGAGCGCCGGGATGTGTTGTGTCGCAAGCAGGAGCGGCCGCTGGAGGGCTGAGGTCGGCCGCTGTGTCGTGAGGACACCGGCCCCGTGGCCTGCCGACCGGCACGTCAGGAGATGCGCGCGAGGCACCCGCGAAGGCAATCTCGAAGCCAAACACATATATGGACGCCCGCGCGGTATTCGAGCGGCTTCTGTTCTTTGCTTGGAGGACACCTTGGCCACCACGATCCCTACGCGCGAGGAAATCGTGCGCAAGGCGACGGACCTGATACCGCTCCTGCGCAAGCACGCGTCATGGGCCGAGAAGAACCGCAGGCTGCACGACGAGTCGATCGAGGCACTTGCCGACGCAGGCGTGTTCAAGCTGCGGCGCCCGAAGCACTTCGGCGGGTACGAGGTGGACACCCGCACGCTCACCGAGGTCGCCACCGCGATCGGCCGGGGCTGTGGCTCCACCTCCTGGGTCGCGTCGGTGTACTGGATCCCGACCTGGATGGCATGCCAGTTCCCGGACGAGGTCCAGGAGGAGGTCTTCGCCACCCCGGACACCCGGATCTGCGGGACGCTCAGCCCGTCCGCGATGGCCGCGCCGGTCGAGGGCGGCATCGTGGTGAACGGGAAGTGGGGCTTCATCTCCGGTGCCCACCACGCGCAGTGGCAGGAGATCATCGCGATCCTGGTGCCGCCGGACGGCGAGCCGTACCCGGTCATGGCGCTGGTGCCGCTGTCGGACCTGCTCGTCGTGGACGACTGGGACACCTTCGGCCTGCGCGGCACCGGCAGCGTCAGCACGGTGGCCAAGGACCTGTTCATCCCGGCGGAGCGCGTGCTGCCGCTGCCGGTGGTGCTGTCCGGGCAGACCGCGTCCAAGCGCAACGCGAACTCCGCGATCTACCGCGCGCCGCTCATGCCGGTCGCCGCCGCGTCGTCGACGGGCACGATCGTCGGCATGGCGAAGGGCGCCATGGACGCGTTCCTCGACCGGCTGCCCGACCGCAAGATCACCTACACGAACTACGACAGCCAGCGCGAGGCGCCCATCACCCACTTCCAGGTGGCCGAGGCGGCGCTGAAGACCGACGAGGCCGAGTTCCACGCGTGGCGCGCCTCGAACCTGGTGGACCGCAAGTGCGCCGAGGGCACCGAGTGGAAGCTCGAGGAGCGGGCCGTGACGCGTGCGGACGTCGGCAGCGTGATCCGGCTGGCCAAGGAGGCGATCGGGGTCCTCGCCAACGCGAGCGGCGGCACGTCGATCTACAACGGGATCCCGATCCAGCGGATCAACCGTGACATCCAGGCGGTCAACCAGCACGCGCTGATGCACCCGAACACGAACTTCGAGCTGTACGGCCGGGTGCTGTGCGGCCTCGAGCCCAACACGCTCTACATCTGACCGTCAGCGACCTCAGGAGGAAACCGAGCATGACCCCCCAAGCTGACCAGGCCGCCATCGCCGCGCTGACCCAGAAGGTGCTCGCCGCGTGGGCCTACCACGACGCGGACACGTTCGCGGACGTGTTCGTCGAGGACGGCACGATGATCCTGCCCGGGTCGCTCTCCACCGGCCGCGACGAGATCCGCGAGCAGATGACCAAGGAGTGGGCGGGCCGCTGGGAGGGCACCCAGGTGACCGGCAAGCCGATCAGCATCCGGGCGCTCGGCCCGGACGTGATCCTCCTGCTGAGCCTCGGCGGCGTCTTGTTCCCCGGTGAGACCGAGGTGACCGAGGCCAACGCCATCCGCGCCTCGTGGCTCGCGGTGCGCAGGGACGGGGAGTGGAAGCTGGCGTCCTACCAGAACTCCCCGCGTTACGTCGCCGCGTCCGAGAGCTCGGCCAAGGCGGCCTGACCCGCCGGTGACCACAGGGGGCCGTTGTCCGTGCCACGGGCAACGGCCCCTTCCCATGCCTGTACCTGGAGGTTCCATGTTGGTCAGTGTCACCGGCGGCAGCGGGTTCGTCGGCGCGCACACGGTGGCCGCGTTGCTGCGCGCTGGCCACCGGGTCCGGTTGCTCGTCCGCGACGAGTCCACGGTGGAGAGTGCACTCGGACCGTTGGGAGTGGACACCGGCGCCGTGGACGGCGGCGCCGTCGACATCGTCACCGGCGACGTACTCGACCGGTTCAGTGTGGACCGGTTGGTGCGCGGCGCCGACGCGGTCCTGCACGCGGCGTCGGTCTACTCGTTCGACAGCAGGGCGCACCGTGAGATGGGCCGGACCAACGTCGCGGGCACCGAGCAGGTCCTGGACGCCGCGCGCAGGGCGGGGACTGGGCGGGTCGTGTACGTGTCCAGCTTCGGCGCGCTGCTGCCCGCACGGGGTGGGGTGCTCGCGCAGGACTCGCCGGTCGGCCGTCCCCGCGAGGCCTACCTGGCGGCCAAGGCCGCCGCGGAACGCGTCGCCCGCGCCCACCAGGAGTCGGGCGCGCCGGTGACGATCACCTACCCGCCGGCGCTGCTCGGCCCGCACGACCCCAAGCGGGGTGACCAGGTCACCCGCCTGCGCAACACGTTGCGGGGACTCATGCCGGTGTGGCCGACCGGCGGCCTGCCAGTCGGCGACGTCCGGGACACCGCCGCGCTGCACGCGGCGCTGGTCGGCGGGGAAGGGCCGGCCGGGAACCGCCACTTCGGCCCCGGCCACTACCTGACCACCAGGCAGTACGTGGCGGCGCTGCGTGAGACGACCGGCAGGGCGCTGCCGACGGTGTACGTGCCCGCCCGCGCCATGCTGCCGCTCGGCGTGCTCACCGGCCTGGCGCAGCGGGTGTGGCCGTGGCACATCCCCGCCGAGTACGGCGCGATCTACACGTGCGCCTGCGCGGCCAGAGTGGACGAACGCGCCGCCGGCGGTGTGGGCAGGCCGGTGGGGGAGACCTTCGCCGACACCGTCCGGTGGCTGCGCGGAGAGGGCCTGATCTCGGCCAGGGCCGCGGGGCACGCGGCCACCGGGCTGCGGCGCGCGGCGTGACGAATGGGCGGCCGCTATCGGCCTGCCATTCGCCTATCGACTCGCTATCGACCGACGACAGAATTCATTGAATTGGTCGAAAATCAACTGATTGCGAGCCGCTGTTGACTCGTTCTCGAGCGGGAGTCCCGCAGAAACGAAATCAAACAGTCTCGGAGGCGTCGCCATGTCTGCCATTCGCAGGATCGTCCTGTCCGCTGCCGCACTGTTCCTCAGCCTGTCCGCCCTCATGGTGACCACGGGCACCGGCAACGCGGACACCGGCTGGAACGTCACGCCCGCCTGCGACACCGGCTGGAACTGCGGCGGCTGAGGACCGCGCCGAGCGGCGGGGGACTGTCCCGCCGCCAGCCCGCGGCGTCACCGGTTGATCGTGTTCCTGCGGTTCCGCGTCAGTTCCTGACGCAACCTGACCGCCTCGGCCGAGTCGACCGTGCCGAGCAACTCGATGGCCTCGTCGAGTGCACCAGCTGCCAGGTCGTCCGCGCCGCGGCCCTGGTGGATGTCGGCCCGGAGAACGAGGGCCTTGGCCCGCCAGACCGTCGAGTCGAGCTCGGTGAACAGCGCGTGCGCGGCCTCGACGTGGTCGGCGGCCGCGGCCACGTGACCGCGCGTCAGCGCGATCTCCGCCAGCGTGTAGTGGGTCATCCCGGCGACCACGTGCTCACCGATCTGCTGTGCGAGCGACAGCGCGTGCTGGAGGGTGGTCTCCGCGCTGTCCAACCGCCCCGATCGTTGCCGCACCACCCCGAGCCGGTACAACGCGTGTGCTTCGCCGATGCGGTCGCCGATGTCGCGCACGATCAGGAGCACCCGGTTCAGCGCCTGGTGCGCCTGCTCCACCTGGTTGACGAGCAGGTGCAACTCCGCGAACCAGTTCAGTGCCTGCGCCTCGCCGCGCAGGTAACCCACCCCGCGATAACCGTCGAGAGCTTCCTGCAACAGTTCGTGCGCGCGGTCGGCGTCCTGTCCGTCGATCGCCACCTTCGCCAGGCTCTGCAGCACGTGGGCCTCACCGACCCGGTCGCCGACCGCGCGCATCAGCTCCAACGCCGCCTCGAACTTCGCCAGCGTCGCCGCGTCCCGGTTGCGCAGCCGGTCGGCGGTGGCGCCGTTGCGCAGCACGAGTGCGCGGCCGTGGTCGTCACCCAGTTCCTCGAAGACCTCGAGCGCGGCGGAGTAGCACCGTTCGGCCTCGGTGAGCCGGGTGTGGAACAGGTACATCGTGCCGAGCGAGTACAGCATCGCGGCGCGGCCGCGCTGGTTGCCCGCCGCCTCTGCCGCGGCGAGCGCCCGTTCGGTGGTCTCCCGCCAGTCGTCGAAGTGGCCCTTCACCGAGAACAACGTCACCGAGGTGAGCGCGAGGTCCCAGCACGCCTCCGCCATCCCGTGGTCGGCGGCCAGGTGGACGGTCGACACGAGCGAGCGGCGCTCCGTTTCCAGCCACTCGATCTGGTTGCCCATCTCCTCGATCTCCTCCAGCTCCGCCACGCCCGACCAGCGGGGCGCGGTGCCGTGGATGATCGTGTAGTCGCCGCCGTACTCCTTGCGGTGCGCGCGCTCGGCCCGTGCCAGCCACGCGCCGACCAGCCGCTCGACGGTGGCGGCGCGCTCGGTGGCGGTCTCCGCGGTGTCGAGCTGTTCGTTCGCGTAGACGCGGATGAGGTCGTGGAACCGGTAGCGCAGCCGCTCGCCCGGGTACTGCACGGTGTCCAGCAGCTGCGCGTCGACCAGGCTCTCCACCACCTCGACGGCGTCGAACGGGTCGATGTCGAGCAGCGCGGCGGCGACCCAGCCGGGGAAGTCGGGCATGGTGACCAGCGCGAACCGGCGGAACAGGCGCTGGCCGACGGGGGAGAGCGCCTGGTAGCTCTGGCTCATGTTGGAGCGCAGCACCAGGCCGCGGAAGGACAGCTCGTCGAGCCTGCGGACGTTGTCGCGCAGCCGGTTGACCAGCAGGTCGATGCGCCAGTGCGCCCGCGAGGCGAGCCGGGCGCCCGCGATCCTGATCGCGAGGGGGAGACCACCGCACAGTTCGACGAGCTCGCGGCCCGCCTCCGGTTCGGCGTTCAGCCGGTCCTCGCCGACGATCGTGGCGAGCAGCTGCAGCGAGTGCTCGACGTCGAACACGTCGATGTCGATCTGGCGCGCACCGGGCAGCCCGGACAGCCGCGCCCTGCTGGTCACGATCACCGCGCACCCCGGCCCGGCCGGCAACAGCGGCATGACCTGGCCCTCGTCGGTCGCGCCGTCGAGCACGACCAGCACCTTCTTGTTGGCGACGCGGCTGCGGTAGAGGTCGCCGCGCTCCTCGTCGTCGTCGGGTATCGCCTTGCCGTCGACGCCGAGCGCTCGCAGGAACCTGGCGAGCACGCCGCGCACCCGGTCGTCGTCGACGGTGGACTCCAGGTCGCCGTAGAGGTGGCCGTCGGGGTAGGCGTCACGCAGCTCGTGCGCGACACGCAGCGCGAGCGTGGACTTGCCGACACCGCCCTTGCCGGAGATCGAGACGATGCGCATGCCGTAGTTCTCGGTCCGCGAGCGTTGCCCGTCGTCGCCGAGCGCACGCTTGATCTCGGCCAGCTGCGCCTGCCTGCCGGTGAAGTCCGCGATCGTCGCGGGCAGCCTGCGCGGGACCACCGACTGCGGTTCGGCCGGGGCCGTCACAGGCATGCCGCTCGGCACCGGGCCGCCGCTGATCGCGATGTCGAGCTTCGGGTCGCGGTTGAGGATCGCGGTTTCCAGGCGCCGCGTGCTCTCGCCGAGCTCGATGCCGAGCTCCTCCTTGAGCGTGGCGCGGCCCCGCCTGCACACCTCGAGCGCCTCGGCCTGGCGTCCCGACCGGTACAGCGCGAGCATCAGGTACTCGTACAGCCGCTCCCGCAGCGGATGCTCCTTGACCAGCGCGAACAGCTCCCCGACGATCTCCTCGTGCCTGCCGAGCGCGAGGTCGAGGCGGATCCGTTCCATGATCGCGGTGACCCTGGTGTCCTCGAGCTGGGCCGCGTTCCTGCGCAGCGGTTCGGAGTTCATGCCCGCGAGCGCGGGCCCGCGCCACAGCGACAACGCGCTGCGCAGCGTGGCGACGGCCTCGGAGAGCCGATTGGCCTCGACGTGCGTGCGCGCGGCGGTCACGAGGTTGTTGAACCGGGCGACGTCGAGGACGTCCGCACCGATCTCCAGCAGGTAGCCGGGTGCGCGGGTGCGGATCTGTAGCTCTTCGCCCGCACCGGACAGCACCCTGCGCAGCCCGGACACGCAGATCTGGATCTGCGCGCGTGCGGTGTTCGGCGGCGAGGTGTCCCAGACCGCGTCGATGAGCGCCTCGACCGGCACGACCCGGTTGGCGTTGAGCGCCAGCATCGCGATGACCACCCGTTGCCGGGCGCCCCCGAGGTCGAGCTCGTCCTGGTCGACGGACAGCGTCAGGGGGCCTAGCAGTCGCAGTGCGAGCACATCACGCCCCCAGCATCGGCACACCCTTCCCTGGTCCGCTCCGGCTCCCGTGAGCAGAAGCTTGGTCCGTCCGACCAGGCCATCCAAGGGAGTGTCTCACACCGGTCGGCGATTCTCGCGCGTCGGTGCTAAATGGCAGGGAGGGCGGTGCTCGAATTCGGCCGGAATCCGTGGCGCCGATTGCCGCACCATTCGTGACGAATTGTCTGCACTGAGTGGAAATATCGGGCGGCCCGTGATCAGGAGTGGTAACCCGGAACTCGCCGCCCCGGCCGTCGGGCCGGGGCGGCGAGCCCGTGTCGAGCCGGTGACCGCCCGGTGGGAGCGTTAGATGGTGACGTGTGCGGCGGTGTAGGGGGCCAGTGCCTCACGCAGCTGCGCGGGCACCCGCGTCGGAACCGTGTCGTTGTTGGGGCCGCGCATGCACGCGATCCGCTGCCGCCCCCTCGCGATCAGTCCCTCCGTGCCGTCCTTGATCCGCACGTAGTCGAACGCGAACTCGACCTGCGTCTGCGTCAGCTCGTCCAGCCGCATCCGCACGCTCAGCTCGTCGAAGGCGGCGATCTCGGCGAAGAACTCGCAGTCGGCCTTCAGCGTGAACAGCTTCAGGTCGTCGTTCATGATCTCCGCCATCACCTCCGGCGCCTTCTCCTGCAGGAACTGCTCCCTGCAGTGGCCCTGCCAGCGCAGGTAGTGCACGTAGTACACGTTGCCGACGAAGTTGGTCTCCTCGAAGCCCACCCGGTGCCGGATCTCGTAATACCCAGCCATCTCGCTCACTCACCTCTCTCCGGACAGCACGGCGAACACGACCGGGTCGGGCAGGTCGTTGAGGGTGGTCACCCACGTGGCGATCCGGGCATCCCCGGTGGACAGCACGATCCAGCCGTCCGCCGAGACCCGGTCGATCGTGAGGTCCCGCGTCGTCGTACCCGTTTTGCGCAGGCACTCCAGCGCGGACCAGAGCCGCGTGCCCGCTGTGTCTGCTTCCTCGCCGGCCTCCGCGACCACCAGGTCGCGGACCCGGCACAGGTCCTCACCGAGCAGGCCGGTCCAGTCCTCCTCGGTGCGGTTCACCACCGTCTCCACGTCGCAACCGAGACGGCCGGCCCCGGTCACCACCAGGCTCACGCCGGCACCGTGGGACGCCGAGATCGAGGCGCCGTCCACCTCGGGCTTGCCGTCCGGCCGGTACCGCACGGTCACCTCGCGGCCGAGCGCACGGCTCGCGGCCAGCTGGGTCTGCGCCCGCCGGTCCGACGGCGTGCCCGGCTCCGGGTCGGGCTCCACGACCACCGACCGGCTGCCGCCGATGGTCCGCTCGAGCGCCCGCTCCAGGTAGCCGGAGAGCATCGCGGACACCCACGGTCCCGAGCTGTCCTTCTGCCGCACGGCACGCAGCGTCAGCCCTTCCCAGCGTTCGACCACCCGGCCGCGCGGTTCGAGCACGTCGATGTCGTAGACGTAGCTGTCGCCGTCCTGCGACCGCTCGCGGGCGTCCAGCACCACGTACTCGACGTGCTGGTCGGCGGGCTCGGCGAGGTACAGCCGGTCGACGCCCTGCGGCAGCAGCGTCGCGTCCGGCACACAGCACTGGAGCGCGTGCATCACCGCGTCGCGGGTGCCGGGGTCGGCCAACACCTGCTCCTGCGGCAGGTAGGCGGCGAACCACGGCGCCGGGGTGGTCGTCCCCAGCTCGGCCACCGCGTGCCGGGCGTTCGCCCGCCGGTAGCCGAGCACCCGCTGGAACCGCTTGCCCTGGAACATCACGCCGCCGTAGAGCTCGGTGATCGGGTCGACCGGCACCAGCGGCAGCGCGGTCGCCGTCCGCGAGACCCCCGTGTCCGGCACGCCCGGTTGCGGCAGCCGCAGCGTCGCACGGAAGTGGTCGGCGCTGAACCCGGTGTCCTCGGCGCGGATGGCCACGGTCACCGTCTCGGTGTCACGGACCAGCGCCGCGAGCCGCACGGCGGTCGTGGTGCCCGGCCGGACCACGATCGGGCGCAGGAACTCGACGTCCGAAAGCAGCGGCGCGCCGGTCCTGCCGAGCACGGCCGTCGCGACCTGGGCCATCGCCTCCATGCCCACCACCGCGGGGAACAGCAGGTCGCCGTCCAGCAGGTGGTCGGACAGGTACGGGTCGCTGCCCGCCGACAGCTCCACCTCGGTGACCAGCTCGACGTCCGGGTAGTTCACGAGCACCCGGTCGACGAACCTGGTCAGCGGCAGCTCCCGGCTCGTGTCCAGCGGCAGGGTCGGCAGTCCGCCCATGCGGCCGGTGATGGTCAGCACCGGACCGGCCGACGGGTCGGCGAGCACCTGGCGCAGCACCTTCAGGCCTTCCTCGACGGAGATCGGCGTGATGCCGCCGCGCACCAGCTGCTCGACGACACCGAGCCGCTCGCCCATGCCCGCGCCGGACCAGACCGACCACTCCATCGCCAGCGCCCGCGCGTTCGGGTGCGCACGCTGGAAGTCCGCGGTCAGCTCGGACATCCAGTCGTTGGCGGTCGAGTAGTGCGCCTCACCGCGCAGCCCGGCCCGGCCGATGATGCTGCCGAACGTGACCAGGAGCTTGATCCGGTTCTGGTCCACCGCGTCGAGCACCGCGCGCAGGCCCGCGATCTTGACGGCGAGCGTCTGGTGGAACCGCTCCTCGGAGAGGTTGCTCAGCGCCGACGGCTCGTTGCGGCCCGCGCCGTGCATGACCGCCGTGACCGGGCCGAGGCCTTCGGTGAACCGGGCGACGGCCGCGGCGACCTGCTCGGGGTCGGTCACGTCGGCCCGCTCGTACTGGCACACCACCCCGGCCGCGGTCATCCTGGCCAGGTTGGCCGAGATCTCCTCGTCGTCGGCGGGGGCGTCCCGGCCGACGAGCGCGAGCTTCGCACCCGAGTCCAGCGCCATGACCAGCGCGCACTCCGCGGTGATGCCCTTGGCGCCGCCGGTGACCAGCAGCACGTCGGAGCTGTCCAGCGGCGTGCCGGCGACCTCCTCGGCGGGCGGCTGGAGCACGGTCAGCACCGGCGTCGTCCGCTGCCCCTCCTCGGTGTAGCGGACCTCGCTGAACGTCGTCGTCGCGGCGGCCTCGGTGATCACACGGCGCACCGCGTCGTCGATCTCGGCGGCCGTCGACGGGGCGAGGTCGGGCAGCGACACGATGGTCGTCGGGGCCTCGGCCGCCTCCAGGAACGCGGTCCTGACCAGGCCGGACGCGCCGTAGCGGTTCTGCACGGCCACGAACCGGGTGCCGGGCGCCGCGGCGACGGCCGCCTTGCCCGCCGCCAGGATCAGGTCGACGTGCTGCTCACCGCTGTCCGGCAGGACCAGCAGCACACCGTCGCCGATGCCCGCCTCCTCGATCGCGACCCGCAGCCGCTCGGCGAGCGGGTGACCCGCAGGGGCGTACACCTCCCAGGAGCCCGCCGGGCCGGTGCCGACGTCGACCCTCGGCGTCCTCGCGGGCACGTAGTCGACCGAGAACGGCCGCACCCACTGGCCGACCCCGGCCACCTCGTTGCCGCCGCCCGACTCCGAGCCGTCGGCGGACGCGCCCATCTCGTCGATCAGCTCGGCCAGCTCGCCGAGCGTGACGGTCGCGAAGTTGGTCGTCGCCTCCAGCGTCGGCAGGCCGAGCTGGCGGGTGACGTCGTTGACGAGCTGGCCGACCGTGATCGAGCTGAGGTGCAGGTCGTCCAGCGGGTGGGTGGCCGCGGTGACGGTCTCCAGCGGCAGCTCGACGCGCTCGGCGGCGAGCTTGCGCAGCAGGTCCAGCGTGGACGGGCCGTCGCCGTCGGACTGCTCGGACTGCTCGGCCGAGGCTGAGACCGGGGATGCCTCCAGGGCGCCGAACTCGCTGATCCCGACCGACAGGTCCGGTGCCGCCTCGCACGGGCTCGCCAGGAACGTGAACCCGCCGTCCAGCGGCAGCGGGCGCACGACCCGGTCGGTGAACAGCGCGGCGGTGTCGACCTTCGCGCCGAGCGCGAACGCGGCGCCGACCACCGACAGCAGCGGGGTGAGCGAGGCGTTGTCGGTGTCGACCGACAGCACCGGCGTGCCGGGTGCGATGTCGCGCAGCAGGCCGGCGAGCACCCGGCCCGGCCCGACCTCCACCGCGAGGTCCGCGCCCTCGGCGGCCTTGGCGGCCGCCTCGTGGAACCGCACCGGGAACAGCACCTGGTCGCGCAGCAGCACGCGCAGGTCGGTCGCTGGGTCCAGCAGGTCGCCCGTCACCGTCGACGCCACCGCGCGGGAGGGCGGGGTGAAGTCGAACTCGGCCAGCCGTTCGGTCATCGCGATGGACGCGGGCTCGACCAGGGGCGAGTGGAAGGCGTGCGAGACGTTCAGCCGGTTCGCGGTGATGCCCGCGGCCCTGGCCCGCTCGCACACGCGGTCCACCGCGCCGGCGTCACCGGCGATGACCGTCTGCTTCGGCCCGTTGTACCCGGCGATGACCACCGGGTCGTCGCCGAACAGCTCCTCGGCCTTGGCGGGCGTGGTGGCGAGTCCCGCCATCGCGCCGCCGCCCTGGCTCGCGTTGGCCATGACCTCGCCGCGTGCCTTTGCCAGCCGCAGCACGTCCTCGTCGGACAGCGCGCCCGCCCACGACAGGGCGGTCAGCTCGCCGAGGCTGTGCCCGACCGCGACGTCCGCGTCGACGCCGAGCGTGCGCAGCACCCGCAGCGCGGCGACGGACCCGGCGACGATGCGTGGCTGCGCCACCTGGGTCGCGACCTGGTCGCCGCCGACGGGCACGCCCGCCGTCGCGAACACGTCCTCCGCGGCGGGGAACCGGCGGCGGATCGCGCCGATGGCGCCCCGCCCGGAACCCTGGCCGGGGAACAGGTAGGCGATCTTCGGCGCGGTGGTCCCCTGGTCCAGGTACACCCCGTCCGCGGTGGCCAGCTTCTCCTCGCCGTCGTCGATCGCCGCGACCAGCCGCTCCAGCTTCGCGACGGCGTCCTCCGGGCTGGTGGTCACGACCGCGGCGCGGACCGGACCGCCGGACAGCTGCCCGGACAGTTCCGCCGCCAGGTCGGCGACCTCGGCGAACGACACCTTGGCCACCACGTCGGCAAGGTCCGCGACCCGCTCGCGCAGCGCGGCGTGGTCGACGGCGTCGAACAGCAGCAGCTCGGCGTCCTGCCGCCCGCTGTGCAGCGTCCCGGCCTCGGCGGGCAGCGCGGTGCGCCGCTTCGTGCCCGGTGCCTGCTCCAGCGCGATGTGGGTGTTGATGCCACCGAAGCCCATCGCGGACACACCCGCGCGGACGGGAGCGTCGGTGGGCCACAGCTCCGGGGAGCTCGGCACGTACAACGCCGGGTCCTCGCCGGTCAGCTTCGGGTGCGGGTCGTAGTGCCCGGTGCCCGGCGGGATCACCTGGTGGTGCACCGCCAGCGCGGCCTTGATCAGGCCGCCGACGCCCGCCGCGGCCTTGGTGTGGCCGATGTTGCCCTTCAGCGAGCTGATCGCGGCGGCGGGAGCCTGCGGGTCGGAGTTGCGGCGGGCCGAGCCGATCGCCTCCAACTCGGTGGCGTCGCCGAGCGCGGTGCCGGTCCCGTGGCCCTCGAAGTAGCCGACGGTCTCCACGCCGTAGCCCGCACGCGTGTAGGCGCGGCTGATCGCGAGCCGGTGGCCGGCGGCCTCCGGGCGGGTGATGCCGCCCTTGCCGTCCGACGACATGCCCCAGCCGGTGATCGACGCGTAGATCCGCAGACCGCGGGCGATCGCGTCCTCCTCGCGCATCAGCACGACCACGCCGGAGCCCTCACCGGGCCAGAAGCCGTTGGAGTCGGCGTCGTAGACCTTCATCTCGCCCGACGCCAGCGCCCCGGTCTTCGCGAACCCGATCACCTCGAACGGGTCGATCGACAGGTCGACGCCACCGGCGAGGCAGACGTCGAGGTCGCCGCCGGTCAGCGCCTTGGCCGCGGTCGCGATGGAGATCAGCGAGGACGAGCACGCGCCGTCCACGGTGTAGCCACCGCCGCCGAGGTCGAAGTAGTTGCAGATGCGGCCCGCGATGGTGTTCGCGAGCCCGCCCGCGAGGGTGTCCTCGTCGATCGCCGGGAACGGCGCCTTGTACACCGGTTCCAGGTCACGGAGGAACGCGCTGGTCTCGTCGTCGTCCCAGCCCTTGGCGGCCAGCGCCGCGGCGAGCGTGCGCCGCACGTACGGCCAGCGCAGCCGCATGAGGTTCGCCCTGGAGAACTCGCCGGTGAGGCTGTTGCCGAAGACCACACCCGTGGACTGGCGGGGCAGCCCCTCCGCCTCCGGGAAGCCCGCGTCGGCCAGTGCCGTCGCGGCGACGTCCAGCGCGAGCCAGTGCGTGAGGTCGGTCGACCGGTAGGTGCTGCCCGCCACCTTGTACTTGAGCCGGTCGAACTCGAAGTCCCGCAGCACCGCCGCCTTCTTGGAATAGAAGCGATCCGGTGCTTTCTGGTCCGGCGAATAGTAGTCAGCCTGGTTCATCCGCTGGTCGGGCAGCCTGCGGAAGGCGCGGCGCCCGGCCAGGACGTTCTCCCAGAGATCTTCCGTACTGGAGGCGTCGGGGTAACGAAGTCCGATGCCAACGATCGCGATCCGCTCGGTGCTCAACCTGTACCGCCTATTCTCGACGACCACTCGACCCGAATCGGCGCGAAAAATTGCGCCGCGCCGCACACGCGGCAATGAAGCCGAGTTCGGCGACAGTCCTCGACACGCGTTCATATGCCTTGTCAAGGTTGCCAAAGTGGTGTGCTGCCTGCCATCTCCTCGTGTGCCGTCCACGAGTGCCGGAAAAGCGTGACAGCGCATCGGCGGAGATGCGCGGTGCCGACAGCGCGCCCGACTCTGGTTGACAGAGAAATCACGGCATCGTTTTGCTGATGGTTAGGGGATGGCACTTGAGCAGTTCATGGCGGGCGCTGCGGCGGCGCCTTCTCACACCCAACGTCGTCGAGACGAGTCTCGACAAGCGCGGCTTCCACAAGAAATCTCCTGCCGCGCAGGAACGACTGGAGACCGTCGGCAAGACATTTCTCACCGGTTACGCCCACGCCGTGGAGGCACGCACGCCCGCCGACGCGGAGGCGCGGATCGAGCAGCTGCCGGGCTGGCTGCGCGGCTTCGCCTACGAGGGCGCGGGCATGGGCCTCGCGATGCTCGACGGCCTGCCCTTCGGCCGGTCGGACAACGCGCGCCGGTTCTTCGAGACCGAGAAGGGCGAGACGTACAAATACCTCGCCTACGTCGGGATCGGCTGGGCGATGGCACGGCTGCCGCGGTTCCGCTGGCCGAAGCCGTCCGCCCTGGACCCGGTGCTGGTGCCGCTGGTGCTCGACGGCTACGGCTTCCACCAGGCGTACTTCCACACCGCCCGCTACATCGACGGCAAGTACCAGAACCCGGACTTCCCCTGGCCCGGCGGCCCGCACGGGTACTACGCGAACAACGCCATCGACCAGGGCATCGGGCGCGCGTCGTGGTTCGTCCGCGGCACCGACCCGGTCCTGGTCGCCGACCTGCTCGACACGTTCCCGGAGCGGCGGCGCCCGGACCTGTGGGCGGGCGTCGGCCTCGCGGCCACCTACGCGGGCGGCGGTGCCGACCCGGCCACGGCGGAGCAGGAGCTGCGGACCCTAGCGACCCGTGCCGGTGACTACCGCGGCAACCTCGCGCAGGGCAGCGCGTTCGCCGCGAACGCACGGGTGCGCGCCGGCATCGTCCCGGCCCACTCCGAACTCGCCACCCAGGTGCTCTGCGGCACCACCCCACAGGAGGCGGCACGGCTCGCCGACGAGCTCCGCCCCGAACACCAGGCGGCCGGCGACAAGCCGGCGTACGAGGTCTGGCGGCAGCGGATCGCCGACGCATTCGTTTCCCTTGGAGGTGTGAACACATGACCCGGGTATTCGGCATGCTGCGCAGGCAGCTCACCGGTGTCATCGCGCTCGTGGTCGTCGTCGCTTTCTACTTCGTGGTCACGCTGCCGCAGAGCTCGGCGGACACCAGGAACGCGATGGCGGACGACTACGCGTTCGCCGAGCACAGCGTCGCGCTGCCCGCGTCGGACAAGCAGCAGTCGATCCGCCAGGTCAACCAGGCGTACAAGCACATCGACGCGTGGATGTCCTCGGTGGGCGCCGCGGTCGCGATGAACGACCTGGACGGCGACGGCCTGCCCAACGACCTGTGCGTGGTGGACCCGCGCACCGACCAGGTGATCGTCACGCCGGTGCCGGACGCACGCGGTGACCGGTACCAGCCGTTCGAGCTGACGCCGGACCCGTTGCCCGTCAACGACGTGATGGCGCCGATGGGCTGTGTGCCCGCCGACCTGAACGAGGACGGCAGACTGGACCTGCTGATCTACATGTGGGGCCGGACCCCGGTGATCCACCTGCAGACCGCCGACCACGACGGGTTCTCGGCGGCCGCGTTCGTCGCGGCCGAGGCCGTGCCCGGCGACAACGCCGACGGCGACGGGAAGTACGACGGTCCACAGTGGAACTCCAACGCGGCGACCGTCGCGGACTTCGACGGTGACGGCCACGACGACGTGTTCGTCGGCAACTACTTCCCCGACAGCCCGATCCTCGACGCGAGCAAGGACGGGGGGGTGGAGATGAACCACTCCCTGTCGCACGCGCAGAACGGCGGCGGCAAGCACATCCTGCTGAACAAGGGTGCCACGGCGGGCGCGGACCCGACCGTCGACCTCGCCGCGGCGCCGGAGGACGCGCTGCCAGAGGAGGCCCGCCACGGCTGGACGCTCGCGGTCAGCGCCAACGACCTCGACGGCGACCTGCTGCCGGAGCTGTACATCGCCAACGACTTCGGCCAGGACCGGTTGCTGTACAACCGGTCCAAGCCGGGCAAGCCGAGCTTCAGCAACGTCGAGACGACCCGCACCCCCGGCACACCGAAGTCGAAGCGGATCGGCGAGGACTCGTTCAAGGGCATGGGCGTCGACTTCGGCGACACCAACCACGACGGCCTGTACGACGCGTTCGTGTCGAACCTGACCGTCACGTGGGGCATCGTCGAGAGCAACTTCCACTACGTCAACCAGGCCAAGGACAAGGCCGACCTGCGGGCGCAGCTGCGGGACGGCGAGGCGCCGTTCACCGACGTCAGCGGGCAGAACGGCACGGCGTGGTCCGGCTGGTCGTGGGACAACAAGCTCGCCGACTTCGCCAACCGGGGTGAGCTGGACATCGCCGTGACCAACGGGTTCATCCGTGGCTCGACGAACCGGTGGCCGCAGCTGCAGGAGCTGGCGATGGCCAACGACGCGCTCGTGTCCAACCCGTTCTTCTGGCCCAACGCCAACGCGGGCGACGACATCGCCGGCAGTGAGACGCTGCGGTTCTTCGCCAAGGGTGAGGACGGCCGCTACGTCGACCTGGCGCCCGAGCTGGGGCTCGCCGTGCCGATCCCGACCCGCGGCATCGCCACCGGTGACGCGGACGGCGACGGGCGGCTCGACTTCGCGGTGGCCCGCCAGTACGGCGAGCCGGTGTACTACCACAACGAGGCGCCGGACCCGGGTGGCTACCTGAACCTGGAGCTCGTCCACGAGCAGGCCGAGGTCGTCGGGGACGCGCCCGTCGCGGGCTCGCCCGCCACCGGTGCCCAGGTCACGGTCACCACGGCGGACGGCAAGAAGTACGTCCAGCGCGTCGACGGCGGCAGCGGCCACGGCGGCAAGCGCAGCACCGAGGTCCACATCGGACTCGGTGACGCGCGTGGGCCCGTGACGGTGTGGCTCGAGTGGCGTGACCGCCAGGGCGAGACCCACAAGCAGGAGTTCCAGCTGAGCCAGGGCAAGCACCAGTTCGTGCTCGGCGACACGGCCGAGGAGGAGTGACGGAAATGGTCGTCCAGGAAGCGAAGCCAGGTGGCGGGAACCCGCCCTCGGGTGAGCCGCCGAAGCTGCGTGAACCCAAGCACATCACCGCGCTGCGCAGGTTCGCCATCTCGATCACGCTCTTCAACATCGCCGGTTACATCTTCCTCGGGTTCGAGCAGCCGTGGATCTGGCCGTTCGTCGCCATCGCCACCGGCTACACGGTCGAGCTGGTGCTGGAGAAGATCGGCGCCCGGGTCGAGGGCCGCGAGCCCCGGTACGCGGGCAACGGGTTCAAGGGACTGATGGAGTTCCTGTTCCCCGCCCACATCACCAGCATCGCGCTGAACATGCTGATCTACGTCAACGACCGGATCTGGGTGATGATGTTCGCGGTCACCCTGGCGGTGGCGGCGAAGTGGATCCTGCGCGCTCCGGTGCGCGGCAAGCTGAAGCACTACATGAACCCCTCCAACTTCGGGATCCTCATGGTGCTCGTGCTGTTCCCGTGGGGCAGCATCGCACCGCCGTACCACTTCACCGAGGGCCTGAACGACTGGGGCAGCTGGATCCTGCCGGGAATCATCATCATCACCGGCACGATGCTGAACGCGAAGCTGACCGAACGGATGTGGCTGATCGCCGGCTGGCTGAGCTTCTTCGCGCTCCAGGCGATCCTGCGCGGCATCCTGTTCGACACGGCCATCCCCGGCGCGCTGGCGGTCATGACCGGTGTCGCCTTCATCCTCTACACCAACTACATGGTGACCGACCCGGGCACCACGCCGTCCAGGCCGGGCGCGCAGTTCGCGTTCGGCGCGGGCGTCGCGCTCTTCTACGGCCTGTTCATGGTCATGCACATCGCCTACGGCCTGTTCCTCGCCACGGCGATCGTGTGCCTGATCCGCGGCATGTTCCTGTGGAGCCTGCACTTCGTGAACAAGGCGGCCGCGCAGAAGGCCGAGGCCGAGAAGCAGAAGGCGGCCCCGCCGCTCGCGGCGGTCGCCGATGACGGCGGGCCGGCGGCCCGCCCGGCGGCGGCATGACCGCGAGCGGTGGCCGCGTACCCCCAGGGCCGCCCCGGCGGGCGGCCCTGGGGATCCTCCGCAAACTCCGTGCGGACCGCCTCGGCCTGATGGGCGAGGCGGTCCGGGAGTACGGCGACGCGGTACGGGTGGCGATCGGACCGAAGACGCTCTACATCTTCAACCACCCGGACCACGCGAAGCACGTGCTCGCCGACAACGCGGCCAACTACCACAAGGGCATCGGCTACACGGAGGCCAAACGCGCGCTCGGCGACGGGCTGCTGACCAGCGAGGGCGCGCTGTGGAAGGAACAGCGGCGCGCCATCCAGCCGGTGTTCCAGCACAAGCGCATCGCCGCGCAGGCGGACGTGATCATCGACGAGGCGCTCGGCCTGGTCGACCGGCTGCGCGCCCACACGGGCGCGGACGCGCCCGCCGACGTGCTGACCGAGGTCACCGCACTGACCCTCGGCGTGCTCGGTGCCACCCTGCTGGACATCGACCTCGGTGCGTACGACGGGGTCGGGCACTCCTTCGAGGCCGTGCAGGACCAGGCCATGTTCGAGATGGAGACGCTCGGGCTGGTGCCGAGGTGGCTGCCGCTGAAGGGGCAGCGGGCGTTTCGTTCCGCGCGGTCCCACCTCCAGGAGGTCGTCGGCATCCTCGTGGAGTACCGGAAGGCCAACCCGTCCTCGGCGGGCGACGACGTGCTGACCCGGCTCATCGCGTCCACCGCCAAGGAGGACGACAAGCGGGTCGCCGACCGCCGCATGCGCGACGAGCTGGTGACGCTGCTGCTCGCCGGGCACGAGACGACGGCGAGCACGGTCGGGTGGACCCTTGACCTCGTCAGCAAGCACCCGGAGGTCCGGGCCCGGCTGCACGAGGAGGCGGTGGCCGTCTACGGCGACCGTCGTCCGGCCTACGAGGACCTGACCCGGCTCCGGTACACGCACATGGTGCTGCAGGAGGCGATGCGGCTGCACCCTCCCGTGTGGATCCTGCCGCGCCGCGCCGTCGCCGAGGACGAGGTCGGCGGCTACCACGTGCCCGCCGGCGCCGAGGTCCTGATCTGTCCGTACACCCTGCACCGGCACCCGAGGTACTGGCCGGAGCCGGACAGCTTCGACCCGGAGCGGTTCGACCCGGACACCCCGGTGAAGCGGCCCCGTTACGCGCACATCCCGTTCGGCGCCGGACCCCGGTTCTGCGTCGGCAACCACCTCGGGATGATGGAGGCCACCTTCATCATCTCCACGCTGATGCGTGACCTGGAGCTCGCGCGAGTGCCCGGTTTCCGGGTCAAACCCGAGCCGATGATGTCGCTGCGGCTCGGCGGCGGCCTCCCCATGTTCGTCCGCGACTGGTCCACTCCGGCCCGCCGCGCGGCCTGATCGTTTCCGAAAGTCGGTGAACGCCATGTCCAACCTCGATCACCCCAAGGCGGCGGAGTTCGCAGAACTGCGTGCCGCCATCGCCGACGAGCGGGTCCGAGAGCTGTTCCCGTACCGCTTCCTGGCGGCGAACGACACGTTCGCGCGGCTCGTGGACGCGACCGCGCACGGCATCCTGGACTCGATCGGCGCACTGCCGACGAACGCGGGAACCTCCGTCCAGCTCGCCAAACGACAGCTGTCGATCCCGTGGCGCCGCACCATCCCGCTGACCTTCCTCTACGAACGGCTGTCGGACTCCGGGATCCTCGAACGGGAGAACGGCAAGTACTATCCCGGCCCCGCCCGCCCGGACGACTTCGCCGCGGTGGCGGCGGAGCTGGCGTCCCGTGAACCGGGCGCGGCGGTCGCCGCGGACATTCTGCGCACGCTCGTCGACGAGGCGAAGCGGTTCTTCTCCGGCGAGGCGACGGGCGACGAGATCCTGTTCGCGCCGGACAAGCTGCCGCTGTGGCTGAAGTACTTCCACAACGACAACCCGCTGTACGCCATCAACAACACCGTCGGCGCGGAGGCGTTGTCCCGGCTCGTGCCCGAGGACGGCGGTCCGTTCGAGATCCTGGAGATCGGCGGCGGGTGCGGGAGCGCCGCGGAGTACGCGCTGCGCAAGCTCGGCCCCGCCGTCACCCGCTACCGGTTCACCGAGGTGGCGGAGACCTTCGCGCGCCACGGGGACAAGGCGGCGCGGGCCGCGGCGGCACCGTCGACGGTCGTGGAGACGGCACGGCTGGACATGACCCTGCCGTGGGAGGAACAGGGCGTCGAGCCGGGCACGTTCGACGCGGTCTACTCGGTGAACTGCTTCCACGTGGCACCCGAACTCGACTTCGTCATCGGCGAGGCGGTCCGGGCGCTCAAGCCAGGCGGCACGGTCGTGGTGTCGGAGTGCGTGCGGCCGACGAAGCTGGCGCGGCCCATCCACGCCGAGATCATCTTCGACTTCCTCGACAGCTTCACCGACGTCGCCACCGACCCGGTGAAGCGCCCGACGCACGGCTTCCTCACGCCGGCGGCGTGGCGGGCCACGTTCGAGGCGGCCGGTCTCGACGAGGTGACGATCCTGCCCGACGTGGACGCGATCGCCGAGAAGTACCCGGACTTCGTGGTGGGTGCCGTGCTGGCCCGCGCGACCCCGTCGACCTGAGGAGCGCCGGATGGTTGCGAAGCTCGTCCGGTTCGCGGTGCGCCGGTCGCTGAACGACACCCGCCACGTGCGGGTCGTCAAGCGCAGGCACGCCACGGGACTGGTGGCCGAGGTGTACCGGCAGGTGGAGCGGGACTTCAAGATGCTCGCACCACCGGTCGCACTGCACTCCGCGGCACCGGACACGCTCGCCGCGGCGTGGATGGTGCTGCGGGAAACCCTGCTGGCACAAGGGGTCGCCGACCGTGCCGCCAAGGAGGCGGTGGCCACCGGCGTCTCGTTGGCGAACGCGTGCCCGTACTGCGCCGACGTCCACGGGATGACGCTCGCCGCCATCCCGGACGCCGGTGACCGGACCGGCTACGAGGAGTGGGCCCGTGCGTCGGCCACGGGTCCGGTGCCCGCACCGTTCCCGGCCCCGCAGGCCGCGGAGCTGGTCGGGGTGGCGGTGGCGTTCCACCACTACAACCGCATGGTGAACGTGTTCCTGAGCGAGTCGCCGTTCCCGTCACACGTGCCGGAGTCGGCGAAACCCAAGGCACGGCAGGTGCTCGGCGGCGTGCTGCGGCCGGGGCCGGACGGTGCCGCACCGGGCACGTCGGTGGACCTGCTGCCCGCCGTGCCGGTGCCGGACGAGCTCGCGTGGGCGCGGGGGAACCCGGTCGTCGCCGACGCGTTCGCCCGCGCCTACGCGGCGGTCGACGCGGCCGGGGCCCGGTCGGTGCCGCCGAACGTGCGTGGCGTCGTCCGCGCCCGGCTGTCCACGTGGGACGGCCGTCCGCCGGGGCTGAGCCGGTCGTGGGTGGAGGACGAGGTGGCCGGTCTCCCTTCGGAGGACCGGCCCGCGGGGCGACTCGCGCTGGTGATCGCGTTGTCGAGCTTCCAGCTCGACGACAGCCTGGTCGAGGACTACCGGCGGACCGCACCCGGCGACGACACGCTCGTCGAGCTGGCGGCATGGTCGAGCATGACCGCCGCCCGGCGGATCAGCACGTGGCTCGCCGCCCCCGGGGAGTCGTCCGCCGCGGCCTGACTCACACCGTCCGCACCGTCGCCATCATCGCCATGTCCTCGTGTTCCAGGTTGTGGCAGTGCATGACGAAACGGCCGGTGTAGTCGGTGAAGCGGACCGCGATGTCGACCACCTCCGCGGGCTGGATGTCCACTGTGTCCTTCCAGCCGACGTCCAGTGCGCCCGGCGGCTTGCCGTCGCGGCGCAGCACCTGGAACGGGTCGAGGTGGACGTGCACGGGGTGGTGCACGTCGGTGACCAGCCGCCAGATCTCCACCTCGCCCAGCCGGGTGTCGGCCAGTGAGTCGCCGGGCGCGAAGGACCGGCCGTTGATGGTCCAGCCGCGGTGGTCGCCGGTGCTGCCCCGGCTGAACTGGAACGTGCGCGTCCGTGCCCCGGTGGGCGGGACCAGCGGCTCGACCTCCGCGAGCCGGTCGGGGACGCGGCTGTCGTCGCGGGCACGGCGGACGACGTGGAACCGCATGACGTCCGCCGTGCCGCCGCTGCCCAGGCCGTTGACCATGGTGACCTTCGTGCCCACCGGCACCCGTGAGAAGTCCACGACCACGTCGAACCGTTCGCCGGGCGCGATCTCGATCGCCTGGTGCGGCACGGGTTTCTCGAGCAGGCCGCCGTCGGAGCCGATCTGCGTCAGTGGCAGGTCCGGTCCGGTCGGGACGGTCAGCGCGAGCCGGTACCTGCGGGCGTTGGAGGCGTTGAGCAGGCGCAGCCGGTAGCGGGCCGCGTCGACCTCGTGCTCCGGCCACGGCGCGCCGTTGACCAGGACCACGTCGCCCAGCACGCCTTCCATCCACTCGTCCCGCACCCCGGCGACCGACCGCATCTCCTGGTCCAGTCCCGGATACGCGAACGCACCGTCCTCGTCGAACGACCGGTCGCAGATCATCAGCGGCAGCTCACGGTCGCCGCGTGGCAGGGGGAGCGCGTCCTCCTCGTCGTCGCGGACCAGGTGGAAGCCCGCCAGCCCGCGGTACACGGCCGGGCCGGTGAAGTCCATGCGGTGGTCGTGGTACCAGAGCGTGGCCGCGCGCTGGTTCATGGGGTAGCGGTAGTCCCGCTCGCCGTCGCTGGTGTCGCCGGTGCCGTGGTGGCCGGTCCACTCGCGACGGTCACCGACCGGCAGCACCAGGTCCAGCGGCCACCCGTCGTGTTCGTGCGGGGTGTGCCCGCCGTGCAGGTGCACGACCGTGGGCACGGTCAGCTCGTTGCGGTGCCGGACGGTCACCGGCCTGCCCCGCCGGGTCTCGATCGTGGGGCCGGGGAAGATCCCGTCGTAGCCCAGGATCGGGGTGCGCAGGCCCGGCAGGATCTCCATCTCCGCCATGCGCTGGGTGATCCGGTACAGGTCGGTGCCGACGGGCCGGGCCACCGGCGGTACCGGCAGCGGCACGCGGAACGGCTTCGGCAGCCGTGCCGTGCTGACGAGCCGTTCACCGGTCTGCCCGGTGCCCGACAGCCCGCACCCGGCGAGGGCCGCGCCCGCGGCGACGCCGGACAGCAGCCCGAGGAACGACCGCCGCCTCACCGCGCACCCCCGCGCGGGCGGGCGGCGGACGGGGACCACACCCAGACGGCGATCAGCACCGAGGCCGTCACGATCGCGACGCCGAGGGGGATGTGCGCGCCGAGCGAGCGGGAGTGCCCCAGCCCGATCTGGAACCCGACGGCGAGGAACAGCGCCACCATCACCGGCAGCACCCACAGCCTGCCGCGGCGCAGCACGTAGAGGAGGGTCGTCCCGATCAGGGCGAGCGAGACCGCGGCCAGGACGGACCCGATGAGGCCGTGCATGGTGATCGCGTCGACGTTCCCGGTGAGGAACATGCCCGCGAGCACGGGCTGTGCCAGCACCATCACGAGGTGCACCGTGGCCACCACACGCAGCAGCCACAACGAGAGACGGGGCCTGCGGTCTGTCCCCGCCGGCCGGACAAGAGTGTTCACGTGCCGGACGCTATGTGTAGGCAGACTACTGATACATCGGGGATGTCCCTGATTGTGACCCGGGCCGCGTTACGTAGAATCCCTACCTGTGCGACCCGCAGCCGTACGTGGCCACCTCGACGCCCTGATCCTCGCCGTGCTCGAGGACGGCCCCAGGCACGGCTACGCGATCATCGAGGCGCTGCAGGCCCGCAGCGGCGGCGCGCTGGACCTGCCGACGGGCACCGTGTACCCGGCCCTGCGCAGGCTGGAGCGGGCCGCGCTGCTGTCCGGTTCGTGGAGCAGCGTGGGCGGCCGCGACCGGCGCACGTACACGTTGACCCGCGCGGGCAGGCACATGCTCGCGCGCCAGCGGGCGGAGTGGGCCGAGTTCACGACGGTCGTCGACGCGGTGCTGCGACCCGCGGGCGGTGCCGCATGACCACCGCCGACCGCACCACCGACCCAATCGCCGAGTACGTCGTCGCGCTCGGCCGCGCGCTCCACGGCCCGCGCCGCACCCGCCGCAGCATGGTCGCGGAGGCCCGCGAGGGTCTGGTCGACGCGGCGGAGGCCTACCGCGCCAGAGGTATGCCCCCCGAACGCGCCGCGGTGCTGGCGGTACGGGACTTCGGCGCGGTGCCCGAGGTCGCACCGTCCTACCAGGACGAACTGACCGCGCGGCAGGGCCGCTGGTCGGCGGTGCTGTTCACGCTGGTGTTCCCCGCGATGCTGCTGGGCTGGAACCTGCTGTGGCAGAGCGGTGCGGTGCGCCGGATGCCGGGCCCGGCGCCTGAGCTGGTGCGGGAGCTCGCCCTGGTGCAGGACGTGCTGACCGTGGTGGTCGCCGTGGCCGCGCTGGTGCTGCTCGTGACGACGTTCCGCCGCACGGTGTCGCCCCGGCGCCTGACGAACGCGATCGGGCTGACGGGTGCCGTTGGCGCGGTGCTGTGCGGTGGCACGTCGGTGGCGATGAACGTCGCGGGCGGACGGTCCACCGTGGACCTGCTCGCCGCCAACCCGGCCGCGGTCGCGGCGTTCGCCGTCAGCGCGGCGGTGATGGCCCTGCTCATCTGGCAGGGGATCCGTACGCTGGCCATCGCCCGCGCCGCGGACTGAGCCGCCGCCGGTTTCAGCGTCGGTTTCAGCGTCGGTTTCATCGCCGTGAAAGGGCCGGGAAAGCGCGGCACGGCAACATCTGCTCCACCACGCAGGGGATGAAAGGGGAGCAGTATGAGACGGTTGTTCGTCACGCTCGCGGTCGCCGCCGCGATGCTGACCGGGGGAGTCGCCTTCACCACCGCGACGGCGTCGGCGGCGACGTCCGTCGGCTGGTGCGACGGGGTGAAGGCGGTCAAGGTCAGCACGTCGGGCCACTACGTCCGGCAGCCCTACCACAGGGCCACGGGCAGCAGGAACTGCACGCTCGCCGAGGGGGCGTCCGGCGGCGCGGTCGTTCAGCTCCAGACGGCGTTGAAGTCGTGCAACTACGCGACCAACCTCGACATCGACGGCGACTTCGGGCCGGCCACCAAGAAGGCCGTGGCGTACGCCCAGTACCGGCGCGGCATCTCCTCGGACGGCATCTACGGCCCGGACAGCCGCCAGGCGTTCTACTGGCCGGCGTACTACTCGTCCGGCAACCCGACCGGGAAGTGCGTGCGTACCAACTGATCGCGCGGGTCACGGCCGCGGCGGGGTGAGCCACCTCGTCGCGGCCGTGACCGCCGTCGCCGTCCACTCGCGACTGGCCGCCACCGCCTTCTCCGATGATCGCAGGGGGATCGTCGGGGTCGGCGGAGCCGTGGACGAACGGCACCGGCAGCGCGGCGCCCGCGCACTCGAGGGCTACCCGGTGGTCACCCAACCGGGCAAGGAGATCACCTGGGGCGAACTGAACGTCGGCGCCCGGCAGGTCTTCGAAGAGGCAGGGGTCACCGAGGTCAGCCACCCCACGCCGCGTCGTCATGCGCGTCGACTTCGAGGCCGCTCGGCGCGGGCCCGACGTCCGCGGGTGAGCAGCACCCCGCCCGCCACCAGCACGACAAGCACGACGACGAGAGGCAGCGGGCCGATCGCGTCCACCCACTCCACGAGCGTCGACTGGACCGCACGCGCCGCGCCGACCACCGGGTCGGCCGCGTCGCCGCCGCCGTGGAACAGGCGCAGTTCGTAGAAACCGTAGTAGCCCACGTACGCGCCGGTCGCCAGCAGGAGCACGCCGCCGATCCTCGGCACGTACGGCAGCACGCGCCGGACACCGCTCGCCACCGCGGTGCTCGCCAGCGCGGCCGCGACGGCCAGCACCGCGACCACGAGGCCCATACCCAGCGCGTACGCGACGAACGTGGTGAGCCCCGTGGTGAGGTCGCCGCCGCGAAGCGCGATGCCGGTCGCGGCGAGGAACGGGCCGATCGTGCACGACAGCGACGCGATCGCGAACGCCACGCCGTACCCGGCCATCGACACGAGCCGGGTCGACGGCGCCCCACGCGCCGGTTTCGGCAGGAGCAGGGTGAGCTGTCGGCCCGCGAGCAGCAGCACCCCGACGACGACCATGACGACCCCGATCACCATCGTCACGATCGGCAGGTACTGCTGCAGCACGCCCCGCAGCGGGAGGCTGAGCAGCCCGAAGATCCCGAACACGGCGACGAACCCGGCGGTCATCAGCGCGCCCGCCGCGAGCGCCCGGCCGACACGCGCGACGCGGGTCGCGTCGTCGTTCCCCGCGACCACCATCGTCAGGTAGCCGGGCAGCATCGCGAAGCCGCACGGGTTGACCGTGGCGAGCATCCCCGCGGTGAGCGCGAAGAGCAGGTCGTCCATCAGCTCAGGGCGTCGACGCGGGCGAGCAGCTCGTCCTTCTCGAGCTGGCTCGTCTCCGTCTCGACCGTGCCGTCCGCGCTGACGAACGCGTACGCGGGCTGGTAGGTGACACCGAACCGCTGCCACACCGCCGCGTCGGTGTCGGCGATGTGCGTGAACGAGCCGAGGTCGTACTTCCGCACGAAGTCCCGCATCGCGCCCACCTCGTCCTGCGCGGCGACCCCCACGAACTCGACGTCACCGGCGGATCGCGCCGCCTCCGCGATGGTCGGCGCCTCGGCCTGGCAGTTCGGGCACCACGGCGCCCAGAACCACAGGACGGCGGCCTTCCCGGCGAGCGACTCACCGGAGAAGTCCTCGCCGTCGACCGTCTTGGCCGTGAACCGCAGCTGCTCCGGCACGGCCGGCTTCGCCTCCGGTGCCTCGGTCGTGGCGGCCGTGGCGCTCACCGGCGTGGTGGTCGCAGTGGTCGCAGTGGTCGGTGTGCCGCCACTGCGCGCCGCCTGGTCGGCACCGCAACCAGCCAGCACGAGTCCCGCACCGATCGCCAGCACCGACACCGCACGCAACCGTGCCATCAAGGTCCTCCTGTCCGTTTCGTCCACCGCATCATGCCGTGTGGACGAGCCGGAAAACCCTTACGAACCGGTGACGTGTGCCTCCCGCGCCGCCTCGACGACCGCCGCGGGCTTGCCGGCCAGGGAACGGCCGACGAGCCGGTCCACGCCGGGCACCCCGGACAGCGCCAGGACCGCGCGCCGGACCCGCAGCTGCGCGGGGGAGCGGGGAAGGAACCAGCGTGCCCCCTTGCGTGCGGTCAGCTGCTTCTCCGCCACCACCGGACGCCACCGCCGCTCGTAGGCGTCGAGTCCGGCGAGCCCGGACCGGTGCAGTTCCTCGGCGAGCAGCCAGGCGCCCGCGATGCCCAGCGACGCGCCCTGCCCGGCGAGCAGGGAGACGGCCGCGCACGCGTCTCCCGCGAGCACCACCCGGCCGCGGTGCCAGCTCGGCGCCTCGACCTGCGCGACGTGGTCGTAGTACACCGAGTCGCCGGGTGGGCACTGCGCCAGCACGTCCGGCACGACCCAGCCCAGCGAGCCGTACTCGGCACGCAACGCGGCCCTGGTGTCGGCGGGCAGCACGCGGTCGGTGGTGCGGTGGACCGCGAACGCGGCGACCCGGCCGTTCCGCAGCCCGTACAGGCCGATCTGCCGGTCCACCGAGTCGGTGAGGCAGAACCGGTCGCCGATCCGCGCGCGGATGGCCGGGTCGTGGAACGTCCACGCGGCGGTGTGGAAACCGAGGTGCCGCAGGAACGCGCGCTCCTCGCCGAACACCATCCCGCGCACCGCCGAGTGGATGCCGTCCGCGCCGACGAGCACGTCGGCGTCGAGCACCTCGCCGCCGGTCAACGTGATCCGCACGCGGTCGGCGCCGTTCTCGACGTGCGCCGGGCGGGTCGAGAACCGCAGGTCCACGTCGGCGGGCAGGCTCTCCCGCAGTGCCGTCTCCAGGTCGGGGCGCATGATGCTGATCAGCCGGCCGTGCACCGTGCTGGCGAACCGCTTGAAGCCCAGGCGCGCCCGGGCCCTGCCGTCGGTGTCGACGAACCGGGCCTCCTCCAGCACGTACCCGAGTTCGCGCAGCCGGGGCAGGAGCCCCATCGCCTCGGCGGCGTCGTAGCCGGCGCCGAAGAAGTCGATCATGTAGCCCTGGGCGCGCGGGCCGGGCGCCTTCTCCAGCACCACGACCTCCCAGCCGAGCACCGACAGCCGCTGCGCCAGCGCCAACCCGGTGATCCCGGCCCCGCAGATCACGACCTTCATCACTGTCCTCCCATCAAACGCGTCAGTACGGGGGTGATCGCCGCGGACGTCAACCCGGGGTCGAGCGCGCGTTGCAGCACCAGACCGTCGACGGCCGCGCCGACCACCGCGGCCGTCGCCTCGGGCGCGGCCACGCCGTGGGCCCCGAGCCAGGCGGCGAGCCGGGCCCGGAAGTCCACGATCACCTCGGCGACCGCGGCCCGCAGTGCCGGGTCGCGCGTGGCGGCCAGGTAGGTCTCGGTGAACAGCAGCGACGTCGGGTCGTCGCCCGTGTAGGGGTCGAGTGCCGACGCCAGCGCGGCCATCGCCTCCGCCGGGGTGCCCGCCCGCGCCAGCGCGGGTTCGAGCACCGCGCCGACCTCGCGCATCGCACCGACCGCGGCCTCGGACAGCAGCGCCTGGACCGACGAGAAGTGGTAGTGCACGAGGCCGGGCGCGACCCCGGCCCGTTCCGCCACCACCCGGGTGCTCACCGCACCCCACCCGCGTTCGCTGATCAGCGCCACCGCCGCGTCGAGCAGCTTGCGCCGCACCTCCCTGCCCCGCTCCGCCGCTGTCGGCGACATGTCCACCCCGTGTTGGTCGATTGCCTTGGACGATCGCCCAACTGTAGCACGGCGCGGATCAGCCGATCGCGAAGCTCGGGTGCGGGGGCTGGTTGTAGCCGGAGTTCTGCCACGCGACGGCCAGCCGGTACTGCCGGTCCTGCATGAGCGACGGGCGGCTGATGCTCGTCGGGTCCGTGGTCGAGTAGATCCGCAGCGCCCGGTTGTCGCTCGTGCGCCAGACGACCTCCTCGCGCCAGTCGCCGAGGATGTCGGCCTGCAGCGCCGGGGTGGCCTTCGTGCCGTTGTTCGACGAGACGCCCGACCCGGTCAGCAGCCGGGTGTCGCCGCCGGTGCCGTACTCGTCGATGTGCGTGCCGTCGAGCAGTTCGCGCTGCGCGTCCCCGTCCCACCAGATCACGAAGTTCGTCGAGCCCGGTTTGCGGGACGCGACCTGGTTCCCGGTGCTGCCACCGCGCAGGCCGGCGACCGCCGACGACCACGCCTCCGCGCCCGGGCTGCCCGACCAGATGTCCGCCGCCACGCCGCGGCCGTTGTCGCAGCCGCACGGCGGGGCGCTCCAGATGATCTGGCCGGTGCGCGCGTCACCCATCCAGTGCGCGGGGTCGCCGCCCGACTCGGACGGCTTGAACACCTCGAGGCCCGCGCGGGACGGGATCAGGTCGCCGACGTGGTAGGCGTCGCCGTGGTGGGTGTTGTTCTGCCACAGGCCGTAGCCGTTGTCGTCGATCGCCATCGAGCCGTACATGATCTCGTCACGGCCGTCGCCGTCCACGTCGGCCACCGACAGCTGGTGGTTGCCCTTGCCGGTCCACGCGGAGCCGTTCGTGGACGAGCTGGAGTCGAACGTCCACCGCCGGGTCAGCGCGCCGTTGCGGAAGTCCCACGCGGACACGACCGAGCGCGTGTAGTAGCCGCGGGCCATGACGATGCTGGGCCGCGCACCGTCCACATAGGCCGTCCCGGCGAGGAACCGGTCGACGCGGTTGCCGTAGCTGTCGCCCCAGGACGGGACGTTGCCGCGCGGGGGCACGTAGTTCTCCGTGTCGAGCACGGCGCCGTCGGTACCGCGGAACACCGACAGGAACTCGGGGCCCGCCAGCACGTAGCCCGACGAGTTGCGGTGGTCGGCACTCGCGCTGCCGATGACCTGGCCGGTGCCCGACCGGGTGCCGTCGGCGGTCTTCACCGCGACCTCGGCACGGCCGTCGCCGTCGTAGTCGAACACCTGGAACTGCGTGTAGTGCGCGCCGGAACGGATGTTGCGGCCCATGTCGACGCGCCACAGGCGGGTACCGTTCAGCCGGTACGCGTCCAGGTAGGTGTTGCCGGTGTAGCCGGACTGCGAGTTGTCCTTGGCGTTGGACGGTTCCCACTTCAGCACGATCTCGTACTGCCCGTCGCCGTCCAGGTCGCCGACGCTCGCGTCGTTGGCGTTGTAGGTGTACCGCTCGCCGGACGGCGTCGTGCCGCCGGGCGGGATCTGCAGCGGCACGTCCGTCGAGGTCGCGAGGAACGACATCGACTCGCGCGAGGCCCGTCCTTCCACGCCGCCCCGCACCGGGCGCACCGTGTACGTCGCGCCCGCCGGTGCGTCCGCGTCGACGAAGTTCGTGCCCACCGGGGCGGCGTTGACCTTCCGGCCGTCGCGGTAGACGTTGAACCGCAGACCGTCCGCGTCGCCCGCGAGCTGGCGCCAGCTGACGAAGTTCCCGTCGCCGGACCGGACGCTCACCACTCCTCGCGGTTCCGTCGCGTCCGCGTCGGCGGCCGCCTGGGGCAGGTGTGCGGGTGCGCCGACGACGACGGCGCCGAGCAGGGCGACAACCGCGCCGAACGCGACCGTCCTGGCTGTTCTGGGCATGGCACAACTCCGAGTCCGTCGAGAGGGTGATGGTTTTGGGAGCGCTCCAGTGTGCCCGTCCAAAATTCGTAGCACCGATCCCGGGGAAGTGTCAACGCAGGTCGGAAGCGGTGTCGACGGCTCAGGGTTTCCTTGCGACCGACTCCGCGTGGTGGGCCGTGGACGTGGTGGTGAGTTCGAGGTGCACCCGGTCGTGCACCGTCTCGGGGTCCGGGGACGGCGATGACGTCGAGCGAGACGGGTTCACCTGGACCGGTCGCAACGCCACGCGCCGACCCCTACCGAGGTCAGCCGTCCGTCGCGGCCGCCTTGATCTGTTCGAAGTGGGCGCCCATCTGGCGGGCCACCGCCTCCGCGGCGCGCAGAGGTCGCACCATCACCATCAGCTCGACGATCTTCCCGTCGGCGTCGTAGCGCAGGAAGTCCGCGCCGGTGACGTCGAGGCCCTCCACCGTCGCCTCGAAGACCAGCACGTGGTCGGCGCCGTCGTGGAGTTCACGCACGTACCGGAAACCCTCGAACACCTCGACCACGGCGCGCAGGATCGCGGCGGTGATCGCCTTGCCTGCGTACGGCCGGTGCGCGACGGGGCTGCGGAACACCACGTCGTCGGCCAGCATCGCCTCGATCGCGGTCAGGTCGCGCGCGTCGACGGCCTCGCGGAACGTGGTCACGCCTCAGGCCTCCGGTCGCATGATCAGACACGTGGTGGTGCCGTGGGCGACCAGCTTGCCCTGCTCGTCGAGGACCCTGCCCTCCGCGGTCGCGGTGCGGCGGCCCGCGTGGACCACGGTGCCCTCGGCGGTCAGGGTGCGCCCGTCGGTCCGCGCGGTGCGGATGTAGTTCACCTTCAGTTCCAGGGTCGTGTAGCCGACACCCGCGGGCAGGGTCGTGTGCACGGCACAGCCCATCACCGAGTCGAGCATGGTCGCGGCGATGCCGCCGTGGACGGTGCCCATCGGGTTGGCGAAGTCGGCGCGGGTCTCGAGCGACACGACCACCCGGCCGTGCTCGACCTCGTCGAACCGCATGCCCAGCAACCTGCCGATGGTGGGGAAGTCGGCGGGCAGCTCGGCCTGCACCCAGCGGATCTGTTCCAGCCCCGACATGGTGGCGAATTCGACGGTCGACACGTTTCCTCACTTCCGCGGCGTGTGTGCGAGCAACTCGGTGATCTCCTCGGCCGCGGCGTCCAGCGGGGCGAGGCTCGCCTCCGCGCGGCACATGACCACCGCGCCCTCGACGGCGGCGATCACGAACACGGCCAGCCTGCGTGCCCGTGCCTCGGGCACCCCGTGCCCGGTGAGCGACGCGGCCAGCCCGTCGGTCCAGCGGGTGAACACGCCCGCGGCGAGGTGCGGGGTCTCGCCCGTCACGGTCACCGACACGATGGGGCACCCGGCCTGGAAGTCGCTGTCGACGAGCCACCGCCGCCACAGCGAGAAGAACCTGTCGACCACCGCCCGGGGTTCTGCCGCGTCGATCAGGCCCGCGATGAAGTCCCCGGACAGCGCCACGGCTTCCTCGATCAGCTGGGTCCGCCCGCCGGGGAAGTGGTGGTAGACCGACCCGCGCGGGGCGCCGCTGTGCGCCAGGACCCGGTCGATGCTCGTCGCGGCCGCGCCGTGCTCACGCAGCAACTCGGCGGCGCTGCGCACCATCCGCTCGCGTGTGTCCGTCCTGCGTGGCATCGCCCTCACCGCTTCTATGGTCTATGGCATATTACATAGACCAGCGACCCTGTGGGCGAAGTCTTTCCGGCGTGACTCGCGACCAGGTTGTGCGGCACTCGTCGCGCGAACGAGATCCTCGCTGGAGGCGCACCTGACCGTCGCGCGAGCGATGCTCATGGCCCGCTGGATATCGTTGTCACGTACCGCTGATCCCGTGTCACGCAGCGGGCGCCGTTTGTCGCAGACCTTGCGTCCGACGGCGGCCGTCAGGAGTGGCCAGGCTCGCTTTTTGTAGGGTTCCGACAACACAACAGCCACGGCATGCGCGATGCGGGACATCGGTGTACCCGGCGGTAATCGAGCAGGGTAGAGACAGGTGCAGGCGACGCTCCGGACCCCGGACGTCGCCTGCGGTGCGCGGGGTACTTGGGAGGCTCAGCCGGTGTTCAGTCGTGTCGCCATCGTCAACCGTGGTGAGGCCGCGATGCGGCTCATCCACGCCGTTCGGGACCTCTCGGCGCAGACCGGAACACGGATCGAGACGGTCGCGCTCTACACCGACGCCGACCGCACGGCGACGTTCGTCCGCGAAGCCGACATCGCCTACTCGCTGGGGCCCGCGTCGGCGCGGCCCTACCTCGACCACGCCGTCCTGGAGCAGGCGCTCCTGGCGACCGGGGCCGACGCCGCGTGGGTCGGCTGGGGCTTCGTCGCCGAGGACCCGGCGTTCGCCGAGGTGTGCGAGAAGATCGGCGTCACCTTCATCGGCCCGAGTGCCGAGGCCATGCGCAAGCTCGGCGACAAGATCGGCGCGAAGCTGATCGCCGAGGAGGTCGGCGTCCCGGTCGCGCCGTGGAGCCGCGGCGAGGTCGCGACGCTCGAGGACGCGCTGCGGGCCGGTGACTCGATCGGCTACCCGCTGATGCTCAAGGCGACCGCCGGTGGCGGCGGCCGCGGCATCCGCAAGGTGTCGTCCGCCGACGAGCTCGCCGACGCCTACGAGCGCACCAGCGCCGAGGCCCTGCGCGCGTTCGGCTCCGGCGTCGTGTTCCTGGAGCGCCTGGTCACCGGCGCCCGGCACGTCGAGGTCCAGGTGATCTCCGACGGGGACACCGCGTGGGCGCTCGGCGTCCGCGACTGCTCCGTGCAGCGGCGCAACCAGAAGATCATCGAGGAGTCCGCGTCCCCGGTGCTGGCCGACGAGCAGACCGCCGAGCTGAAGGCGTCCGCCGAACGGCTCGCCGTCGCCGTCGGCTACCGCGGCGCGTGCACCGTCGAGTTCCTGTACCACCCCGGCGAGAAGCTGTTCGCGTTCCTCGAGGTCAACACCCGCCTGCAGGTCGAGCACCCGATCACCGAGATCACCACCGGCACCGACCTGGTGAAGCTGCAGCTGCACGTCGCGGACGGCGGCAAGCTCGAGGGCACGCAGCCCGCCGAGCTGGGCCACGCGATCGAGGCCCGGCTCAACGCCGAGGACCCGGACCGCGACTTCGCGCCCGCTCCCGGCCGCATCGCGCGCCTGCTGCTGCCCGCGGGTCCCGGCATCCGGGTCGACACCGGAGTCAGCGAGGGCGACACGATCCCCGCCGACTTCGACTCGATGATCGCGAAGATCATCGCCTACGGCCGCGACCGCGACGAGGCGCTCGGCCGCCTGCGCCGCGCGATGGCCGAGACCACCGTGATCATCGAGGGCGGCGCGACCAACAAGAGCTTCGTCCTCGACCTGCTCGACCAGCCCGAGGTGATCGACGCGACCGCCGACACCGGCTGGATCGACCGCGTCCGCGAGCAGGGCCGCCTGGTCAGCCACCGCCACTCGGCCGTCGCGCTGGCCGCCGCGGCCATCGAGGCCTACCAGGACGAGGAAGAGGTCACCGTTCAGCGCCTGCTGTCCACCGCGCACGGCGGGCGGCCGCAGGTGCAGCACGAGAGCGGTCGTCCGCTGGACCTGAAGCTCCGCGGCGTCGGCTACCGCGTCAGCGTGGCCCGCATCGGCCAGACCCGGTTCCGTGTCGGCGTCTCCGGCGGCGGTGACATGCACACCGCCGACGTCGAGGTCGAGCGGTTCGACGCGCACAGCGGCCAGATCCTGGTCAATGGGCACCGCTTCCGCCTGGTCTCCGCCACCCACGGCCCGATCCACCTCGTCGAGGTCGACGGCGTCACCCACCGCATCAGCCGCGACGAGGGCGGCGTCGTCCGCTCGCCCGCGCCCGCGCTGGTGGTGGCGACCCCGCTGTCGGTCGGCGACGAGGTCGAGGCCGGCGCGCCGATCCTCGTGCTGGAGAGCATGAAGATGGAGACGGTGCTGCGTGCGCCGTTCCGCGCCAAGGTCCGGGAGTGCCCGGTGTCGGTGGGCAGCCAGGTCGAGACCGGCGCCCCGCTGATGCGGCTCGAGCCACTCGCCGAGGAGGGCGCTGAGGCGGAGGCCGCCGGGCCGGCGGAGACCGTCGAGATCGACCTGCCCGCCGAGCAGGTCGACGTGGCAGCAGACGAGCGGGTCGAGCGTGGCCTGCAGGACCTGCGCAGCCTCCTGCTCGGCTTCGACGTCGACCCGCACGACAGCAAGCGGGCGCTGGTGGACTACCTCGCGGCACGCACCGAAATCGGCGGGCGCCCGCTGGAGGGCGAGCTGGACCTGCTGACCGTGTTCGCGGACCTGTCGGAGCTGTCGCGCAACAAGCCGGCCGGCGAGATCGAGGTCGAGCCGGGCAGCCCCGTGCACAGCCCGCGGGAGTACTTCCACAGCTACCTGCAGAGCCTCGACGTCGAGCGCGCCGGGGTCACCGAGGCGTTCCAGAACCGGTTGAAGCGCGTGCTCGGCTACTACGGCGTCGCCGACCTGGACCGCACGCCGGAGCTGGAAGCCGCCGTCTTCCGCATCTTCCTCGCCCAGCAGCGGATGTCGGCCAACATGGCCATCGTGTCGGAACTGCTGCGGCAGTGGCTTTCCGGTGCGCAGCCGGAGAACGGGCTGCGGGAGGCGGCCGGGCTCACCCTGGAGCACCTGGTCGAGGCCACGCAGGTGCGTTTCCCCGCGGTGTCGGACCTGGCCCGCGGCGTGGTGTTCCGCTGGTTCGCCCAGCCGCTGCTGCGCCGCAACCGCGCGACGGTCTACGCCGCGGTGCGCGCCGACCTGCGCTACCTGGACCTCAACCCGGACGCGCCGGACCGTGCCGAACACATCCAGGCCATGCTGGCCGGTGCCCAGCCGCTGGTGCGGCTGATCGGTCAGCGCATCGGCCGGGCGGGCCGGGACCACGCGCCGCTGCTCGAAGTGCTGACCCGCCGCTACTACGGCAACCGCAGGCTGTCGGGCGTCGCCGTCCACGACGTCGCGGGCCACCGGTTGCTCACCGCCGAGCACAACGGGACCGACGGCGTGACCCCGCTGGTCACCACCGCGGTCGACATCAGCGCCCTGCCCGACGCCGTCGCCGCGCTCGGCACGTTCGCCGCCGACCGCGACGTGGACGGGCTGGTCGCCGACCTGTACGTGCGGTGGGAGGGCCAGCCGGACGTGGACGCGATGGCGGTGCGGATCGGCGAGATCCTGGCCGGTCAGCCGCTGCCCGCGAACGTCGAGCGGGTCGTCATCACCGTCGCCGGCACCGGCGGCGCTGTGATGCACCACCACTTCACCTTCGAGCGCGACCGCTCCGCCGGTGGCACCGGTCTGGCGGAGGACCGCGTGATCCGCGGCCTGCACCCGCAGACCGCGCAGCGCCTGCAACTGCAGCGGCTGCGCGAGTTCGACCTCACCCGGCTGCCGTCGGCCGACGAGGAGATCTACCTGTTCAAGGCCGTCGCGAAGAGCAACCCGGCCGACGAGCGGCTCATCGCGATGGGCCAGGTCCGCGACATGACCGCGCTGCGGGAGGCGGACGGCAGGCTGGTCGCGCTGCCCGCGCTGGAGGACGCGGTCACCACGACCATCGACGCGATCCGCAACATCCAGGCGCAGCGGCCGCAGAACAAGCGGTTCGACACCAACCGAATCATGATGTACGTCTGGCCGCCGACGGACCTGACGCACGACGAGCTGCAGATGCTGCTCCAGCGCATCCAGCCGACCACCGCGGGGGCCGGGCTGGAGGAGGTCCAGTTCCTGGTCCGTGTGCGCGGCGAGGCCGGCAAGCTCACCGAGGTCGCCGTGCGGATCACCCTCGACCCGGGGCACGGCGCGCGCCTGCACGTCGGCCCGCCGTCGACGGACCCGGTCGAGCCGGTCGACGACTACCGCCAGAAGGTGCTGCGGGCGGCCCGGCGCGGGAACGTCTACCCGTACGAGCTGACCGGCATGCTCGCCGGGCCGGACGGCGGGTTCGTCGAGCACGACCTGGACGAGTCCGGCGCGCTCGTGCCCGTGGACCGGCCGAAGGGCAGGAACACCGCGGGGATCGTCGCCGGTGTGGTGACCACGCCGACCGAGCGGCACCCCGAGGGCGTCACCCGCGTGGTGCTGCTCGGCGACCCGACGAAGGCGCTGGGTGCGCTCGCGGAACCGGAGTGCGCACGCGTGATCGCGGGCCTCGACCTCGCAGAGCGGATGAACGTGCCGCTGGAGTGGTTCGCGTTGTCGGCGGGCGCGAAGATCTCGATGTCGTCCGGTGTGGAGAACATGGACTGGGTCGCGGCCGCGCTCAAGCGGATCGTCGAGTTCACCCAGGCAGGCGGCGAGATCAACATCGTGGTCGCCGGCATCACGGTCGGCGCGCAGCCGTACTGGAACGCCGAGGCCACGATGCTCATGCACACCAAGGGCATCCTGGTGATGACGCCGGACTCGGCGATGGTGCTCACCGGCAAGCAGTCGCTGGACTTCTCCGGTGGCGTGTCGGCGGAGGACAACTTCGGCATCGGCGGCTACGACCGGGTCATGGGCCCCAACGGCCAGGCGCAGTACTGGGCGCCGAACCTGCCCGCGGCCCGCGAAGTGCTGATGTCGCACTACGACCACACGTACGTCGTGCCGGGCGAGACGGCGCCGAGGAAGGCGACCACGACCGACCCGGCCCACCGGGACGTGTCGGAGTACCCGCACACGTTCGGTGACTTCACCACGGTCGGCCAGATCTTCTCCGCCGAGCACAACCCGGACCGCAAGAAGCCGTTCGACATCCGCACCGTCATGCGCGCGCTGTCCGACCAGGACCACCCGGTGCTGGAACGCTGGGCGGGCATGGCCGACGCGGACACCGCCGCGGTGCAGGACGTGCACATCGGCGGCTGGCCGGTCTGCCTGGTCGGCATCGAGTCCCGTTCCGTGTCGCGCCGCGGGTTCCCGCCCACGGACGGCCCGGACACCTACACCGCGGGCACGCTGTTCCCGAGGTCGTCGAAGAAGACCGCACGTGCGATCAACTCGGCGTCCGGCAACCGGCCGCTGGTGGTGCTCGCGAACCTGTCCGGCTTCGACGGCTCCCCGGAGTCGATGCGCAAGCTGCAGCTGGAGTACGGCGCGGAGATCGGCAGGGCGATCGTCAACTTCGAAGGTCCGATCGTGTTCTGCGTGATCTCCCGCTACCACGGTGGCGCGTTCGTGGTGTTCTCCAAGGCGCTCAACCCGAACATGACGGTGCTGGCGTTGGAAGGCTCGTTCGCGTCCGTCCTGGGCGGCGCCCCGGCCGCGGCCGTGGTGTTCACCGGCGAGGTCAACAACCGCACCACGAACGACCCGCGGGTCACCGACTTGCAGGCCCGGGTGGCGACGGCCAGCGGCGCCGAGCGCGCGGCGCTGAACGCACAGCTCGCGGAGGTGCAGTCCTCGGTCCGGGCGGAGAAACTGGGCGAGGTCGCCGCCGAGTTCGACCGGGTGCACAGCATCCAGCGCGCGGTCGAGGTCGGCTCCGTGGACGCGATCATCAGCGCGGCGGAACTGCGCCCGAGGATCATCGAGGCCATCGAACACGGCATGAAGAACTGATCGTCCGCGGTGTGACCCCGGCGGACCGCCGGGGTCACACCGCCTCGACGAGCTTCGTGTCCTCGGGTGCCGTCCGGTGGCACGCGGCCGCCCAGTGGCCCAGCTGTTTGCAGCGCTCATCGACCATGCGGTCGAGGAAGCCGTCCGGGTTGTGCGTGCCGGTCGCGGCCGCGGCTTCGAGATCGGTGATCATCACCGTCCGGTTGCCCTGCATGAAGTCGGTGTAGCCGAGCCTGCGAAGTGCGGGGAGCGCCGAGCTGATGAGTCTCCCGATGCACCCCCGCATCTGCAGCTCCCGGTCGCCTTCCCAGATCCCGTAGAGCCGCACCGCCAGCGAACGAAGCGCGCCTTCGGTGACCGGGCGGGCCACCGTCATCCGAAGGAGCGCGTCGGTGAGCAGCATCTTGGTCTTCGGACCGAACTTGGCGCTCCAGTAACCGTCGATGACGCTCGGCCAGTGCAGTGAATGGCAGGAGCTGAGCCGCTGAGCGTTGCGGCACAACAGCTCGGCGGCCACCAGCCGCGCGTTCGGACTGCTCGACCGCAACGCGGCGTCGATGACGAGCACCGCCGTCTCGTGCGAGACCCGGTTGGCGTCCGGCGTGTCCGACCACAGGTCCACCAGCAGCGCGACGGCCAGGTCGGCGTGGTCGAGCCGGGTGAGCGCGAGCAACCCGGAGGCGACCGCAGCCGGGTTCGCGGGACGCTGGTCCGTGCCGGAGAACAGTGCACCAGCCCGCATGGCCGCGTCGAGCCTCAGCCGGGCGTTCTCGTCCTGGTGCTCTCGCCGCGACCGCCGGTCGGCCTGGTGGTTCATGAAACAGCCGAGCGCGGCCACCGCCGCGGTGATCAACGCCGCTTCCATCGCGGAGGATCCGATGGCGTGACGGCCGTCAGTGGTCGCGTTGCTGTTCTGCCAGGAAGCGTTCCAGTTCTGCGGCCAGTTCGTCGGCGCTCGGCACCTCTTCGCCCTCGGCGATCAGCAGGTTCTGCGAGGAGCTCATGAACGCGTCGTACTGCCGCTCCAGCGCCTCCACGACCTGCGCCACCTCGTCGGACTCGGCGACCTGCTTGGCGATCTCGGCGTCGGTGCGCTTCGCGGCCTCCGGCAGGTCGCCCGTCTTCACGGCCAGGCCGGTCGCCTTCATCACCGCGTCCAGGATGCCCAGCGCGGCGGTCGGGTAGACGCCCTGTGCGAGGTAGTGGGGGACGTACGCGGCGAACCCCATGGCGTCGTGACCGGCTTCGCCGAGGCGCAGCTCGATCAGCGCCGACAGGTGGCCCGGCACCTGCACGGTGTTGAACGGGGACTTGTCGGTGACCAGCTCGGGCCTCGTGGCGTGGGAGATCACCGACAGCTTCCTGGTGTGGGGCACCCCCATCGGGATGCCGTGGAAGCCGACCGTGAGCCGTACGCCCCACCGCTCGACGAGCGAGCGCACGGCGGCCGCGACGGCCTCCCAGCGCCGGTCCGGTTCGGGACCGGTCAGCAGCAGGAACGGCGTGCCGATCGCGTCGTACAGCAGGTGCACCACCAGTTCCGGAGCGTCGTAGTGCTCCCAGCGGTCGGTGGCGTAGGTCATCGTGGGACGGCGTGCCCGGTAGTCGATCAGGTCGTCGACGTCGAACCGTGCCACCACCCGGTGCTCGTGCGTGGCCAGCAGGTGCTCGACCAGCGCCGAACCGGCCGAACCGGCGTCCATGAAGCCGTCGAAGTAGTGCAGCAGCACCGCTCCGGTCAGGTCCGGGACATCCGAGTCGACCTCGTACAGATCCTCGGGGTCCAACGACACGTCGTGCCTCCCAATCGATCGTCCTTCTGCGTGACAACGTAGGTGGGCCGCCGGGAATTCCCGTGCTGGGCGGGCGGCCCTCGTCGAGGACGGTTGTTGCCGGTATGGTTCCGGCGGTCAGTACCCAGCAGGATCCGTACGGTCGGGGGATGGTCGGATGCGGTACAGGCGTGTGGTGTCGTTCGTCGCGCTCGCGGTGCTCGCCGGGTTGACGAGCGTGCCCGCGAGCGCGGCGGAGCAGCCCGCGAAGGACCGGCAACTGCTCTACCCCGAAGGGGCGAGCTACCCGCGCGTCATCCGGCTCGAACACAACGGCGCGGCGAACGGCCGTGTGCTGGCCTCGGTGGGCACCGTCGACGGCAGCGCGCGGGGCATCGTCATGGAAAGCACCGACGGTGGCGCCACCTTCGAGCACGTGGGCACCGTCACCGACCCGGAGGGTGCGAACGGCCGGGGCATGTGCTGCGGCACGCTGTTCGAGCTGCCCACGCGAGTGGGCGACATGCCGCCGGGCACGCTGCTGTGGGGTGCCACCGTGGGGTACAAGGCACCGGAAGCGCAGCGGCACACCACGCAGCGGCTGTGGATCAGCCGGGATCTGGGCCGCACGTGGACGTTCCGGTCCGACATCCACACGTCACCGAACCAGTACAACGCCTGGGAGCCCGACTTCTCCGTGTCAGCCGACGGCCATCTGGTCGCGCACTTCTCGGACGAGTCGGACAAACCCGCGCACGACCAGAAGCTGGTCCGGGTCCGGTCGGTGGACGGGGTCACGTGGACCGACCAGACGGAGACGGTGAAGCACCCGGACTTCTACGTGCGGCCGGGGATGGCCGGGGTGCGGAAACTGCCCGACGGCAGGTACTTCCTCGTGTACGAGGTCTGCAACCTCGACGAGCCGATGTGCAGCGTCTACTTCCGGACCTCGGCCGACGGTTGGGACTACGGTGACCCGCTCGACCTGGGGACCAGCGTGCGCACCGCGGACGGGAAATGGGTGCGGCACACGCCGACCATCACGGTGTCGCCGCGGGGGACGATCGTGCTGGTCGCCGAGATGCTGGTGAACGCCGACGGCAGCAAGGCCGAGGGCAACGGGAAGACGTTGCTGGTCAACGAGAACGCGGGAGCGGGACCGTGGCGGGAGATCCCGGCACCGGTCGAGGTGCCCGCGCCGGACAACCACGGGTGCATGAACTTCAGCCCGTCGTTGCTGGCTTCCCGTGACGGGAGGAGCGTGCTGGAGGTGGCGACGGACGTCGTGGACGGCGTCTGCCACGCTTTCTACGCGACCGGCCCCATCCCGCCCGCGTGACCAGACCGCGTTTCGTTTTCCGGACGATGTGGCGGTTGGGCGGGGCGAGTCGATGTTCGTCTGCTGTGCTGACCGCCGACCGTCCCCGGCCCACACTGTTCTGGTGCTCGGCGGGTGCCTCTGCACCGGCGACCAAGACCCCGTCGCCGCCCGGAGGCAGGCTTCCGACGGTCCCCCCCACAGCCGTCCGGGAGCCTGCTCCAGGGAACGTCAGAGGGCGTCCCTGAGCAAGGTCTGGTACGGCGAACAGCCGTACGTCTCCCGGTAGTACCTGGCGAAACGCCCCGGGTGGAAGAACCCCCACCGCGCGGCCACCTCGGTGACGGTCACCCTGGTCGTCGGATCCGCGGCCAGCAGGTCCTGGTGGGCCTGCCGCAACCGGACCAGGCGCAGGTACCCCATCGGCGTGGTGGCCCGATGACGGCGGAACGCGTGCTGCAGCGCGCGGGCCGTCACGTTGGCCGCCGCGGCGATGTCGGCGACGGTGATCTCCTCGTGCGCGTTGTCGTCGATGAACGCGATCGCCCGGCGCAGGGTGCGGGGATGGGAGTCGTGGCGGTCCTCGATCGTCGGTTCGCGCAGCGCGGTGTTGGGGAACGCCGTCAGCACGGCCGCGCACAGCATCTGCCCGGACGTGCTGGCGACGAGCGGTTGGGCCATCACCTCCGGGTACCTCCGCAGCGCCTCGATGAGGTGGTCGGTCGTGGCGGCGAGGTGCCTGGCCGCCTGCTCGTCGTGTGGCCGCAGGTCCGTGAACCGCACCGGCTCCCCGTCGACCGCGGCCACCTGGTCCAGTAGCGGGAACGGCAGCGCGGTCGCCTCGATGACGCCGTTGGTCCAGCGCACGCGGTAGGGCGAGCCGTCCTGACCCGTCGACGCGATGTACAGCTCCGCGGGACCGATCCGGTGGTCGGCCTGCGCGGACCGGTAGTCCACCACCGTTCCCCTCGGCCGCAGCAGGTACAGGCTCGCGGGCGGCTCCACGATGTCGATCGACATGTCGTCGGTCTGCCCGGCCGTGCCGACGGAGAACGCCGACGTCGTCATCTGGGTGAAGCGGAACGCGTAGCCGACCCGGCGGCCCGTCATCCGCATGGTGGTGCCGTAGACCTCGGTCAGGAACTCGGCGGCGCGGTCGTAGTCGGTGGTCTCGAACCGCACGTGCCGGGGAGGCGCGGACGAAGAAGTGCTCATCGGCGAAGCTCCTGGACAACGGGGCACCCGCGCCGGCAGTGCCCATGCCGGCAACGGTTCGGCAGGTAGCGTGCGCCCGCCGGCCGCGAAACGGGAGCGCTTCCGGCGCACAACCACCCGGCTGGAGCAGGGCGTCCGGCGAGGATCACACCATCGGGTGAGTAGCGGCGGATCGCGCGGCGGCAGTGGGTACGCCATCGAACCGAGCCGCATGGGAAGGGGACCGTGATGCGGGAGCAGGAGATCGTGACGGCCGTCCGCGACCTCTCCGGGCCGGACGAGCGGCGGTGACAGCGGCGGTGACACCGTCACCGGAACGGGAAACCCGGTGCCCGGTAGCCCGCGCTCCAGTACGGGAGCATGCCGTAGTGGTCGTACAGCCCGGCCACGGTGTCCTGCCGGAGCACCAGGTCCGGGTCGTACACCGGCCCTGACGCGACGTGGTCGCGGTCGGTGTCGACGTGCACCACCTCGTCGACCGAGGTCACCGCGTCGACCGGCACCAGCAGCTGCTGCTTGCCGAGCCCGAGGAACCCGCCCGAGCCGACCTGCAGTAGCCGGACGCGGCGTTCCGCCTCGTCGATGACCAGGTCGTCGACCGTGCCGATCTCCACGCCGTCCCGGTCGACCACGGTCCTGCCGCGCACGTCGTCGGCCGCGTCGGCAAGCGTCAGGTCGGTGTCGGCGAGCCGGATCAGCGCGACGCTCGCACCCATGACAACTCCTCTCCGCGTGGGGACACCGGGCGGGTACCACCTCGCCGGGCGTGCGGAAACTTCCGCCTCTGGCCGCCGGCGCCAGGCCCTAGGGTGGGCGGACGCGACGCGAGGAGGTACGGCGATGGCCCTGTTCCGCCGGAAGCGACAGGAGATCCGACTGACCACGGCGGGTGCCGCCCTCGCTGAGGGCTGGAACGGGTTCCCGTGGGGTGCGTCCCTCTCGTCGTTCCGGGACCGGTACCCGAGCGCGCACCTCACGGACAGCGGCTGGTGGCAGACGGGGGAGGCGCCGGAGCCGTTCTGCGGGGTGCCGATGTCGATCAGCCAGTACGCCTTCAACGACCGCGACGAGCTGAGCACGGTCGCGTTCATCCCGGAACCGGAGAACCGGGCGCGGCTGTCCGTCGCCGCCGTGAACGAGCTGGGCGCCCCGGACGGCATGGACCTGCTGTGGACCTTCGGCGACGCCGTCGCGGAGGTCAAGCTGGCGGGCGTGGTCGCCACCCTGACCCACCCGGCCTACGCCGACCGGTGACGTGTCTCAGCGTCCCGTGGCGGCGAGGACGGCGTCGGCGATGACCTCGTGGCCCTCGGGGGTCGGGTGCACGTCGGTGAGTTCGCAGAAGTACGTCAGCGCGCACACCCGCGCCACCGGGGCGGGCACCGGTCCGTGGTCGGGGTCCTGGACGAGTTCGGTGAGCGGTCCGTAGCCGCCGGTCGTCGCGGTGACGTCGACGAACTCCGCGCCGACCTTCGCGTACTCGGCTTTCAGCGCGGTGTTGAAGAAGTCCCGGAACAGCGGCACGGACATGCGGGCGAGGTCCTGGCCGTTGGGGAAGTCGGGGGAGACCCACGCGCCGAGGAACACGTCGGGATAGGTCAGGCCGACGATGGGTGCGTCCCCGGCCGCCTCCCGCAGGACCGGCAGGATCGCCGCCAGGTTGGCCGCCACGTCCCGTACTGCCTCCGATGCGCACGCGAGCGCCGCCGACGCCGTGTCCCGCACGCAGGGCGCGAGGTCGTTGCCACCGATCACCACCGTCACCAGGCCCACCCGGCCTTCGTGTTCGCGCAGTGCGGCGACCGCGGCGTCGAGCTGGGTCCGCCCGGCCGGGTCGGGTGCGCCCGCGGCGCGGTTGGGCGGCGGGCACCCGGTCGAGGTGCGCAGCTGGCCGGAGGTGGCGCCGCTGCACGCGACGTTGATCAACCGCAGCCCGGACCGCGCCGCGACCAGGTCGGCGAAACCGTCCCGGGCGGCACCCGCCGGCGTGCCGCCGGTCGCGGGCCGGTACCCGGTGGCGTAGGAGTCGCCGAGCGACAGGTACACCTGGTCGGCGGGCGGCGCGGTGCTCGTCGTGGTCGTCGTGGTCGTGGGCGCGGGAGGGGGAGCCGGTGCGGGTTCCGCCGTGCACGCCGTGAGGACCACCAGCAGCGCCACGAGCGGCATCGGTCTGCGGACGGTCACGCGTCGTCTCCCGCGGGTTTCGTCGCCGCCAGCCGCTCCACCGTGCCCGCCTTGAGCCGTTCCCGCCGCCGGATCACGAACCCGGCCCGCTCGACCACCGGCAGCGGCCTGCGGGTCTGGTAGTCGCCGAGCATACGCACGGTCACCCGCTCCGCCAGCCATTGTCCAAAGTAGACAAGGCGGCGGTGGCTGCCGACGTGGTCGAGCAGCAGCAGTGTCCCTTGTGGACGGAGCACGCGGTACATCTCGTCGATCGCGGCACGCTCGTCGGGGATGCCGCACAGCCCGAGCGTGCACACGACGGTGTCGAACGAGGCGTCCGCGAACGGCAGCGCCTGCGCGTCGCCTTCGAGCAGGTCGATCTCGCGGCCGACCTCCGCCGCCCTGGCGCGGGCCTGCGCGAGCATGACCGGGCTGAAGTCGAGCCCCGTCAGATGGATCCCGGCCGGGTAGAACGGCAGGTTCCGCCCGGTGCCGACGGCCACCTCGAGCACGTCGCCGACGGCCTGCGAGCACACCCACTGCCGCCCGTCACCGAACTGGACCCGTTCGAAGAACCCGATGTCCTTGTCGTACCGCGGCGCGTACCGGTCCCACTTCGCACGCAACCGGTCACTGTCCGTGTCGCCACTCATCGCGTTCTCTCCCTCCTCGGCGGGTTCGGCCACCATCGCACCGGAAGCGCGCCCGGTCCACCGGACGATCGAAGCCGACTCGTGACCGTTCGCCGGACAACGGGTGCTTCGCCGTCGTCCGTCCTCCGGTCACCAACGACTTGGGGAGGACACATGAAGCACAGACTCGTCGGCGCCGCCGCCATGTTAGGCATCGCCGCCGCACTGGTCACGGCGTGCACGGCCGGTTCCGGCAGCACGGCGGACGGTGCGGCGGCCCCAGCGCCGTACGAGGCGGAGAGCGCGGGCGGGGCCGGTGAGCCGCGGTCGACCGGCGCTGGCGAGAAACCCGCCGCCACCGCGAAGAAGGAGATCAGCCAGCCCGGCGTGGACCGGAAGCTGGTGCGCACCGCGACGATGGAGCTGGTGGCCACCGATGTCGTCGCGACCGTCGACCGCGCGCGGGACGTCGCCGTGCGCGAGAACGGCTACGCGGGCCGTGAACAGGTGCGGGACACCTCGGCGACGCTCACCCTGCACATCCCGTCGGACCGCTTCGACCAGGCGCTGGACGCGTTGTCGGGGCTGGGCAAGGTCGTCGCCCGCGAACAGTCCGCGGAGGACGTGACCGAGCAGGTGGTCGACCTCGACAGCCGCATCGCCACCCAGCGCGCCAGCGTGGACCGCGTCCGCGCCCTGCTGGCCAGGGCGAACACCGTGGACGAGATCGTCCGGATCGAGCAGGAGGTCACCGCCCGCGAGGCCGAGCTCGAGTCGCTGCAGCAACGAAGTCAGGCGCTGGCCGGCCAGGTGGCCATGTCGACGGTGACGATCCGGATCGGAAGGACCGCCGCCCCGCCCGCCCCCGAGCCGGAGAAGGCGAGCGGGTTCCTCGCGGGCCTGTCGGCGGGCTGGGACGCCTTCCGCGGCGCCGGTGCCGTCACGTTGGAGGTGATCGGCGCGGTGCTGCCGTTCGTGCTCGCACTCGCGATCCCCGTCGTGGCGGCGCTGCGCTGGTGGCGCAGGCGCCACCCGGCCACACCGGCGGCGCCGGTGGCAGGGCAGCCGTAGCCGGCGGTCAGCGGCCACCGTCCAGTTCCTGGGCGATCTCGTACAGCTGCGCCACCTCCCCGGACAGGGCTTCGCGGAGGTGGGCGATGCGGTCGCCCACCTCCGCGACGGCCGCGGCCAGTTCGCGGTCGCGGTCGTCGCCGAGCTGAGCGGGGCCGACACCGACGATCTGCCGGGACGCGTTGGCCACCAGGCGGAACGCCTCCGCGCGTGCCTCCGCCACCACCCGCTGCGCGGCCGCGCGGGCACCGTCGACGATCTCGTCCGCGCGGCGGCGGGCGTCGGCGACGACCTGGTCGGCCAGGGCGCGGTGTTCGCCCGTGGTCACGAGCCGGCCGGCCGGCTCGGTGCGCATCGCGTAGGAGTCCAGTAACTGCTGGTTCTCGGCCGCGGCGCGGTGGAGGGCGATCATGGCTTCCTCGACGCGATCGAGGAACTCGTCGACCTGTGTCTCGTCGTAACCGCGGCGGAACACCGGCGCGTGATCGAAGACGACGTCGCGAACTTCGTCTGGCGTCAGCTGGCTCATGCCTCGCACTGCTCCGTTCACCGTCGGACGTGTGCGGATCGCACGACCCGCGGGTCGCGGCAACGATACGGCGACCGGCCCCCGCGTCCCAGAGGTTCCCGCGCGTGTCGCCGCCCTGATAGTCCGCTGAGAACCGCCGCCGCCGTGGTGCTGACGGGACGCTCTCGTGCGTTGAGGAGTCATGGAGCTCATCGGAACCCTGCTCGGGTACGTCCTGACCCTGTTCATCGTGGTGTTGCTCGTCCGGCTGGTGCTCGACTGGGCCGGGCTGGTGACCCGCGGCCCGACATGGACGGGCCGGGCACGCGCGCTCAGTCACGCCGCTACGGAACCGGTCATCGCGCCGGTGCGGCGGGTCCTGCGTCCCATCCGGGCCGGCGGCGTGTCCATCGACCTCGCGTTCACCGCGGTGTTCGTCGCCGCGCTGATCCTGCGCTCGGTCGCCTTCAGCCTGGGCTGACGGCGCGGCGACCCTTCCGCCCTTTCGGAACGTTGCTGCGCACTGAAGGACCCCTTCGGTGCGTGTGCTGATCGGGCCCTTCGGTGCGGTCCGATCGGGTTCTTCGGCAGCCGGGCGATCTAGGCTGACCGCCATGCGCGAGTTCCACCAGGTCGACGTGTTCACCGACACCCCGTACCTCGGCAACCCGGTCGCCGTCGTGCTCGACGGGCGCGGGCTGTCCACGGCGGAGATGCAGCGGTTCGCGCGGTGGACGAACCTGTCGGAGACGACGTTCGTGCTGCCGCCGACCGCACCCGGCGCCGACTACGCGGTCCGCATCTTCACCCCGACGACCGAGCTGCCGTTCGCGGGCCACCCGACGCTCGGCACCTGCCACGCCTGGCTGACCGGAACGGGCCGGGACCGCGACAACGGCCCCGACAACGGCCCCGACAACGGCCCCGACAACGGCCCCGACAACGGCCCCGACAACGGCCCCGACAACGACGCCGGCACGATCGTCCAGGAGTGCGGCGCCGGGCTGGTGCCCATCCGGCGCGCCGACGACGGCAGGCTCGCGTTCGCCGCGCCGCCGCTCGTCCGTTCGGGTCCGGTCGACGAGCCGCTCGCGGCGCGCATCGCCGACGTGCTGGGCGTCGGCCGCGACGAGATCGTCGACATGCGGTGGGCCGACAACGGTCCCGGCTGGATCGCCGTGCTGCTGGCCGACGCCGACGCCGTGCTGGCCGTGCGACCGGGCCACGCGGACGACCTGTACCTCGGCGTCGCCGGGCCGCACCCGCCCGGCTCGCCGGAGGCGCTCGAGGTGCGCGCGTTCTTCCCGGTCAACGGCACGACCGTCGAGGACCCGGTGACCGGCAGCCTCAACGCGTCGCTCGCCCAGTGGCTGCTCGGCACCGGCCGGGTGACCGCACCGTACGTGGCGCGCCAGGGCACCGCGCTGGGCCGCGCGGGCCGCATCCACGTGTCGGCCGCCGCCGACGGGACGGTCTGGGTCGGCGGCGACACCGTCACCTGCGTCACCGGAACCGTGCGCCTCTGACGCGCGCGCCACGGTTTTGCTGACCCCTCAGCAGCAAAACCCGGCACGCGCCAACCTACGTCGACCACCGCCGCCGTCGTGTCGGGTGAACGCCTGACAGCTCCGGCGGGCGCGCGGTGGTCGACTGGTGCCGGACGGTTCCGGCGACACCAGTGTGCTCAGGCGACTTTCGCCGGACTTTCATCGTCGGGAAAGACCGGGGGGCGGGTGTCGGTGGAGTTCGCGGTTCTGGGGCCGGTGACCGTGGTGCGTGGGGAGCGGTCCGAGGTGCTGTCCGGGCGGTTGCAGCGGATCCTCCTGGGCGTCCTGCTGGCGCGGGCGGACCAGCCGGTGCCCGTGGACGTGCTGACCGACGCGTTGTGGGACGGCCGGGCCGACCCCAGGGCGGCGCAGAAGCTGCAGCTGCACATCCACCGCCTGCGGGGGTTGATCGGCGAGCCGGACCGGCTGTCCTACGGCGACGCGGGCTACCGGCTGCGGGTGACGCGCGACGAGGTCGACGCCGACCGGTTCGAGGCGCTGGTCACGGCAGGCGAGGCGGTGGTCGAACGGGAACCGCAGCTGGCGGTCGAGTCGTTGCGGTCCGCGCTCGCGCTGTGGCGGGGCGAGCCGTTCGCGGACCTGGACAACCCGCTGCTCGCCGACTGGTCGCGGCGCCTGTCCGAACGCAGGCTCACCGCGCTCGAGACGCTCTACCAGGCCGAACTGGCCTGCGGGCTGCACGCGCCGGTGATCGGTGACCTCACCGACCTCGTGGCGGAGCACCCCCTGCGGGAGCGGCTGCACGAGTTGCTGATGACCGCGCTGCACCAGGCCGGGCGCCAGTCCGACGCCCTGGCGGTCTACCAGCGGGCCAGGGAGACCCTCGTGTCCGAGCTCGGCCTGGAACCGGGGCCCGGGCTGCGTGCGCTGCACGCCCGCGTGCTGGCGGGAGAAGCGCCGCCCGCGCCGCCCGTGCCGCTGCGGCACGACACCCCGGCGCAGGTGCCCATGGACGTGCGCGGGTTCGTCGGCCGCGACGCCGAGCTGGCGGAGCTGGACGGGTTGCTGTCCGCCGGGACGTCGGCCGCGATCGCCGTGGTGACCGGCACGGCGGGCGTGGGCAAGACCGCGCTCGCCGTGCGCTGGGCGCACCGGACGCGGGACCGGTTCCCCGACGGCAGGCTCTACGTCGACCTGCGCGGCTACGGTCCCGACGAACCGATCTCGGCCGCCGACGCCCTCGCGGGCTTCCTGCGCGCGCTCGGGCTGGACGGCGCCGCCATCCCCGAGGACCTCGAGGAGCGGGCGGCCCGGTTCCGCACGATGGTCGACCAGCGCCGGATGCTGGTGCTGCTCGACAACGCGCGCACCGTCGAGCAGGTCCGGCCGCTGCTGCCCGCGGGCCCGACCTGCTTCACGCTGGTCACCAGCCGCGACGCGCTCGCCGGGCTGGTCGCCCGCTACGGCGCGCACCGGCTCGGGCTGGAGCGGCTCCCGCCCGCCGACGCCGTGGTGCTGCTGCGCGAGCTGCTCGGCACGCGGGCCGAGGTCGAGCCGTCCGCGGTCGAGGCGCTGGTCGAGCGGTGCGCACGGCTGCCGCTCGCGCTGCGGATCAGCGCGGAACTGGTCAGGGCCCGCCCGGCGCATGCCATCGGCGACCTCGTCCGCGACCTGGCGGAGGCGCAGGACGCGCTGGACCTGCTCGACGCCGCGGGCGACCCGTACACCGCGGTGCGCGCGGTGTTCTCCTGGTCCTACCGGCACCTCGAGCCCGCGGTCGCCCGCGTCTTCCGCCTGCTCGGCAGCCACCCCGGCCACGAGCTGGACGTCCACGCCCTCGCCGCGATGGCCGGCGCCGGGTTGCGGGACACGCGCCGTGCGCTCGGCGTGCTGGTGCGCGCCCACCTGGTCGACGAGTCCGTCGACGGGCGCTACCAGTCGCACGACCTGTTGCGCGCCTACGCCGCGGAACTGGGCGAGGCCACCGACGCCGCCGCCGACCGTGCCGCCGCGACCGACCGGCTGTTCGCCTACTACCTCGCGACCGCGTCCGCCGCCATGGACGTGATCGCGCCGCACGAGGCGGAACGCAGGCCGAAGGTCGCCGCGTCGTCCGCCGAGCTCCCGGTGTTCGAGACCTACGACGCGGCGTTCGGCTGGCTGGACGCCGAACGCGCCAACCTGCTCGCCGCGGCAGAGCACGCCCCGCCCGAGTACCTGGTGGCGCTGTCGGACACCGTGTGGCGCTACCTCAACACCGGCGGGTACCACGACGACGCGGTCACACTGCACACCAAGGCCCTGCACGCCGCCCAGTCGCTCGGCGACATCGCGGGCGAGGCCAACGCACGGCGCGTGCTCGGCGGTGCGGCGGCGCGGCTGGGTGCCATCAGCCTCGCCGTCGAGCACCTGCGGCCCGCGCTCGCGCTGTACGAGCGGGTCGGCGACCGCTCGCTGCAGGCCGCCACGCTGAACAACATCGGGGTCGCGTACTGGCGCCTCGGTGACCTGACCTCGGCGGGGGACAGCTTCCGCCAGGCGCTGGCGCGCTACCGGGAACTCGGCAACGTGCGCATGTGCGCGCCGGCCACCAACAACCTCGCGCGCATCCGGTACACCCTCGGCGAGGCAGCGGAGGCGTACGAGCTGTTCGAGGAATCGCTGGCGATCTCCCGTGCGGTGGGGAACCGGACCAGCGAGACGAACGCGCTGTGCGGTCTCGCGGAGGTGTGCGCGGGCGATGGACGTGCCGGGCAGGCCATGGAGTACGCCCGCCTCGCACTGGGGACCGCGCTGGACACCGGGCACCGCAGCCTCGAAGGCACCGCGTTGCGCCTGATCGGGATCGCGCACAGCGTGCGGGGCGAGCACCAGGAGGCCGCGCACCACCTGGACGTGGCCCTGCGGATCGCACGGGGAGTCGGCGACACCGACCAGCTCGTCGCCGCACTGCTCGCGCGTGCCGCCGCGAGCGCGGCGGCGGGTGACGCGGACGCGGCGCTGTCGTGGTACCGGGAGGTGCTGGCCTCGGAGCGGGGCCAGGCGCACCGGGACGACTACGCGCACGCGCTCGCGGGCGCCGCTGACGTCCTCGCCGACCGCGGTGACCACGAGGAGGCGAACGAGCACTGGCAGCGGGCGCTCGCGATCTACCGCGAGCTGGGCATGCGGCGGGCGGACGCCGTCGCGGCACGGCTCGGGCGCCTCACCACGTCGGCTGGTTGAGCTCGTGGAGCGTGATGACACCGTCGTCCAGCGCCCGGGAGACCAGCTCGCTCTTCGTGCGGGCGGCCCGGCCGACGTTGGCGTACTTCGCCCGCACCCGCGAGATGTGCGTGTCCACGGTCTTGACGGTGATGTGCAGCTTCGCGGCCACGAGCTCCTTGGACAGCGCGGCGAACCAGGCCCGCAGCACCTCGACCTCGCGGGGCGACAGGCGGGGCCTGCCGGGGTTCTCGTCGGCGATCAGCGCGCCCGACAGCGACGGCGTGGTGTAGTCGCCGCCCCGCGCGGCGGCCCTGATCGCGGGCACGAGGTGCTCCGGGCCCTCGCGCTTGGTCAGGTACGCGAGCGCGCCGAGGTCGATGCACTTGATGGCCGTGGCGTCGTCGGCGTGCTGGGAGTACACGACGACCCGGCGCCCGCTGTCCACCAGCCTGCGCAGCTCGCCGAACTCGGGCCTGCCCGGCACCAGCTCCAGGTCGAAGATCACCACGTCGGCGTCGGCGCCCGGACCGGTCCACACGTCGGCGAGCCGGTCGCCCGCGTCGACGAGCGCGATCGGCGGGGTCGCCTGCGCGCACCAGTACCGGACGCCCGCCGCGATCGCCGCGTGGTCGTCCACGATCACCGCCGTGATCAGGTCGGCATCGGCTGCCACGTCGCCTCCGTCCAGATCTTCCCGGTGCCGCCGAAGGTCTCGACCCGCACGTCCGGCGTCGTGTGCACGGGCTCGGCGGGTTCGTCGCAGTCGGCGACCACGTTGACCGAGACCTCCTCGGCGCTGCCGACCACGGTCACCCGCGCCCACGAGCTCGCGGTGGCGAGCGCGGTGAGCGCGGCGTCGGTCAGGGCACGCCGGACCGGCACTGGCGGTACCGGCCAGGTGCCCCTGGCGTCGAACTCGACCTCGACGCCCTTGCGGTCCGCGATGTCGGCGCAGTGCCGCAGTTCGTGCAGCAGCGGGTTCGCCACCGCGTCGGTCTCGGCGAACAGTCTGCGCATCCTGGCCGCCTCGATCGAGCAGCGTTGCCGCACCTCGGGTGTCGACGGGTCGAGCGAGGCGGCGGCGAGCCCTTCGAGCAGCGGCACGGTCGTGGTGGAGAGTTCGGCGAACCGCTGCGCCCTGCGGCGGTGCGCGGTGACCGCGACGGCCTCGGCCGTGCGCACGCGCTCCAGTTCGCGGGTGGCTGCCGCGGCCTCGGTGCCGATCCGCCGCAGCACGGCGGCGACCACGGCGATGCACAGCGGAAGGCCGAACACGGTCACCGAGCCGGTGGCGAACCGGGCCAGCGACCCGCGGCTGACGTCGTGGAACAGCAGCAGGTTCGCCAGCGCGAGGACCTCGTGCGTGACGAGGAAGGCCATCTGGGTCCGGAACGGGCGGTCGAGCAGGACGACGAGGCCGATCCAGTTGGCCACGCCGAACACCCAGTCGACGCCGGTCGACGTGCGGTTGTGCGGCAGGTCCGTGTACGAGAGCACGGTCGCCGCGAGCACGACGGCGATCGCGAGCCACCTGGCGCGCCGCCACGGCCTGCGCCGCGCGACCAGCACGGCCTCCGCGGCGAGCACCGCGGCCAGCGCGCCGAACGCCACGACCTGGAGGGCCGGGACGTCGAACCGGCCCAGGTTCCGCAGGACCGCGGGCAGGCCGAGCGCGAACGTGGTCGCGGCGGTGACCAGCAGCACCGCGATCCGCAGCCCGCGCCGCAGCTGTGCCCTGGTCTGCTCGTCGGCCTCGTCGTCGCTCATGCCGGGGCCCGCCACTTCAGCCGTACCACCGTGCCCGCACCCTCGGCGGAGGTGACCGTGGCGGTGCCGCCGATCCGCGCCATCCGGCCGTGCACGGACTCCCGCAGGCCGCGCCCGGCCGGTCGGCCGCCGTTGGCCGCGAAGCCCGTCCCGTCGTCGGCGACCTCGACCGACACCTCCGACTCGTTCCCGGTGACGCGGACCGTCGCGCGGTCGGTCCCGGCGTGGCGGCGGACGTTGTTGAGCGCCTCGCCCGCCGCGCCCGCGACCGCGCCCGCCACGTCGAACGGCAGTGACAGCCGGGGCGGTGCGTCGACGTCGACGGTCAGGTGGCCGGCGTCGAGATCGGCGCGCAGCAGGTCGACGAGGTCGGCCCGTTCCGGTGCCTGCCCGCCGTGCGACCGCATCCGCTCCAGGTCCCGCCGTGCCTGCGGGGCGAGCCACGCCGTGCCGGGCGGGACCTGCCCGACCCCCACCATCAGCAGGGTGGTCGCCGCGGTGTCGTGCAGCGAGGTCACCAGCTCCCGTTCCTCGGCACGCACGGCCGCCGCGACCGCGGCCTCCCGGCCGGCCCGCGCCGCCTCGGCCGCGATCCGGTCGGCGCGCCGCGCGGCACGGGTGACGAGCACCAGCGCGAGCCGGGACAGCGCGGCCACCACCAGCACCCACACGGCCGCGCGTTCGAGGTCGGCGGGCGCGTCGGCCGCGATGAGGATGGCCAGCCACCCGCCCGCGGTCACGACCACCGCGACGGCACCGGTGAGCGGCGGGGTGTACCACTGCCAGGTCAGGCAGGCGAAGGTGATCAGCAACCGAAGCCACCCCGTGTTGCCGCCGTCGACCGCGTCGGTCCACAGCACGCTCGTGGCGAGGCCGAGCAGCACCGCCACGTCGAGGGCGACCACCACCGGTCCGACGCGTTCCGTCCGGCGCAACCACCACGCCTGACCTGCCGTCCACAGCACCGCCGCGGCCATCACCAGCACGGTGGCGGTGAACACGTCGTCGTCGGCCCGGAGCGGGGCGATCGCGGCGATGGGCACCACGGTCGCGACGCGCACGGTCGCGGCGTAGCGGCGGCAGAACCGCCCCAGCAGCCGCTCGGCCTCGCCCGCCACGTGTACCTCGCCCGGCCCCTCGAACTCGGTCGAACCTCGCGCGGCAGAACTTACCGGACCCGCTGACCGCGTCCCGTTTGTACGCCTCTTGTACGCGGGGTTGTGAGCATGCCCACGAACCCCGGGCGAACGGAGCACGTGGATGAACCAGTCACCGGACACCTACTCGAGGCGCTGGCTGCTGACCCGCGGGATGGCCGCGGGCGCGGCGGTGGCGGTGCCCACCCTCGCGGCCACGCAGACCGCGTCGGCCGTCGGCGCGCTGGCGGTCGTCGACATGGAGCTGGTGCTCCTCGCCTGCCAGGTCGACCCGCCGAAGGCGGGCACGGGCCTCACCGCGGGCTGCGGCCCGCACGTCCTCCCCGTCGAACAGGCGTTGCGGGCCGAGGGCCTTCTCGCGTCCGGGAACGTCGACGGGCACTACGGCACGGCCACACTCGACGCGTACGCCGCGTGGCAGCGCAGGCTCGGCTTCTCCGGCATCGACGCGAACGGCGTTCCGGGCCGCACGTCGCTGACACAGCTCGGGTCGGGCCGGTTCGACGTGACCAGGGTGGTGACGACCGGCTCGCGCACCGACTCCTACGGCGGGCGGCGGGTCAACACCCGGACCGCGAACATGCTGCGGGCGGCCGACGCCAGGTTGTCCTGGGGCCTGACGCTGACGCAGGGCTCCTACACGTCGAGCAACCCCGACTCGGCCGGTACCCACGACGGCGGCGGCGTGGTCGACATCAGCGTCAGCGGCCTGACCAGCACCCAGCGCTGGCAGACGATCAGGGCGCTGCGCACCGTCGGCTTCGCCGCGTGGCTGCGCACCCCGTCGGACGGGTTCGCCTACCACATCCACGCCAACGGCATCTCCGACCCGGACATGTCGCGGCCCGCGCGCAACCAGGTCCACGACTACTACTACGGCAGGAACGGCCTGGCGAACCACGCCGCCGACAACACCCCAGAGGCGTACCGCGTGGCGTTCACGTGGTGGGAGAAGTACAAGCGCGGCTGACGGACCTGCACACCGTTACCGGGAGAAGCGAGGGAACAATGGCAAGGAAACGGGCATCCTGGCTCGTGAAGGGCCTGGCGGCGGCCGTCTCGGCCGTGGCCGCGGTCGGCCTCACGGCCACCGCGTCGCAGGCGCAGACCGACCCCACCACCGGGGACGTCGGCATCATGGCGTCCCACAAGAGCCCCTTCAACTGCGGCAAGACCTTCTACGCCAACAACTGGTACCCGGGGCACAACCCGTCGGGCTCGATCGACTGGCAGAGCTACGGCGGCGACGCGATCGGCGGCGAGACCGTGCGCGCCACCGCGGGCGGCACCGCGCGGTTCTACTCCACGCTCGCCATGGGCGACGAGGTCGGCATCATGGCGTACGGGAACTACGTGGTCGTCACGCACGGCGACGGCACGAGGACCCGGTACGCACACCTGGCGACCATGGTGCGCGGCCCCGGCTCGTCGATGTCGGTCGGCCAGGGCACCGCGATCGGCACCGTCGGCGGGACCGGCGGCAACTACGCGCCGCACCTGCACTACGAGCAGATCACGTCGGGTGGGTCCATCGACACCAGCCCCACCGTCGAGGGCGTCACCGTGTCGCTCGGCCAGAAGAAGGCCATCAAGAGCACGAACGCCTGCAGCAGTGGCGGCAACCCGTACACGCCGGGCGAGGTGTGCGGCAGCGGCTACAGCACCATCGACCGGGCCGGCCTGACCGGTGGCACCGTGTACCTGATGTACAACTCGGGGAACGGCTACAACTGCGTCGTCACGCTCAAGTCGACGAACCTGGGCAGGGCGACGTCGGTGTCGGCGTTCCTCGAACCGCAGGGCGGCACCAGGACGACCGACTCGGGCAGCTACGGCTACTACGCGGGCCCGGTCCGCAAGTACGCACCCGGCACATGTGTGCGGTGGGGCGGTTCGGTCGGCAGCAGCTCCTACACCAGCCCGTTCGAGCACTGCGGCTGACGGAGTGACTCGCGAAGGGGTGTGACGGGCGGGATCACACCCCTTCGCGTCCGCGCTACATCGGTTCAGACGACGAGTGGCCGTACCGGGATCCGTTGTCGCGGCGTAACTTGCTCGGATGGTCGCCCCAACGACGACGGTGCCCGTCGTGCCCCTGCCCGCCGAGCTGGTCGAGATCGTGCGCGGACAGCTGCACCGGTTGCCGGAGCTGGCCGACCAGCTGGCCAGCCTCCTCGGCGAGAAGGACGAGTTCTACCGCAGGCTCGACGCCACGTCCCCGCGCGAGCTGCGCAAGGTCTGCGAGGTCAACCTCGCCCGCGCGTTCGACGCGTTCATCGAGGCCCGCGAGGTCGACCTCGAGACGGTCCGCAAGACCGGCCGGGCACAGGCACGGCTCGGCATCCCGCTCTCCGCCGTGCTGCGGGCGTTCCGCATCGCCGGCACGTTCGCCTACGAGGGCATCATCGACCGCGTCGCGCCGCCCCGGGTGCTCACCCCGGAACAGCTGATCCCGGTCAACGCCATGGTGTGGCAGATCATCGACGCGTTCTCCGACGTGATCGCCGACGCCTACACCGAGGTCGCCACCGAGTCCGCGCGGTACGACGAGAAGGCACGGCTCGCCGTCGTCGACGGGCTCATCGAGGGCCGGTTCACCAAGCCGGAGGAGTTCGAGGACGCCGCCCGCGTGCTCCAGCTCCCGACGACCGGGCCGTTCGTGGTCGTGTACGCCGATCTCGACGCGGACCCGGGGCCTTCGCACGTGGTGGCGTCGGGGACGTTGCGGTCGGTGTGGCGGCGGCTGCCAGACGGTGAGGTCGGGGTGGTCGCCGTGGGACGCAGCGCCGATCTGCGGGCCTTGCGGAAGGCGCTGGAGAGCACGGCTGTCGCGGTCGGTGTCAGTCCGCCGGTGTCCGGGTTGCCGTTGGTCCCCGCTGCGTTGAGCCGGGCGCGGATCGCTCGGGCCTGTCTCGCTGCCGGGGAGACCGGGGTGATCGGGTTCGGGGAGCGGCCGGTCAGCACTCTGGTCGCCGGGGCGCCGAAGCTGGCTCGTGAGTTGGCCACCGATGTGCTCGCCGAGCTGCTCGGGTTGCCGGTCGCCGAGCGGGACGTGTTGCTGTGCACGTTGCACGCGTGGTTTGCCGAGCACGGGTCGGCTCGGGATGCCGCCGAGCGGCTGTTCGTGCATCCCAACACGGTTCGGTACCGGATTCGGCGTGTGCAGGAGCTGACTGGGCGTGATCTTGGGGATCCCAAGGGGATCGCTGAGCTTTATCTCGCTGTGGAGAGTGTTCGGTTGTGTGAGTGAGCTTTGGGGTTTCCCTTCGCGGTACGCAATCCGGGTTGGGCTGGTTGTGCCGGCGGACAAGGTTGTTTGTCCTGGTGAGCCGTCGATAGGCATGGGGGTTACTCCGACCAGTCGCACCTGCTAGGCCTCACACCGGCAACTCCGCGTCCGGGGTTCGGGCGTCGTCCTGCCGGTCGGTGCTGGTGATCTACGGTGGCAATCCTTCAGGCCCGGGTGACCTGTGTCCAGCGTTGGAGGCTCGTTGATGCGCCGTGCGGGTGTGGAGCTGTCCGTCGTTGTGCCCGTCTACAACGAGGAACGGCGTCTGCCCGGCAGCCTGGTCGGGCTCGGCCTCGCCCTGCGCGGGTTGGCCGCCGAGGTCATCGTCGTGGACAACGGGAGTACCGACCGGACGGCGGACGTCGTGCGCGACCAACGGTTTCCCGTGACACTCCTGCACTGCCCCGACCGCGGCAAGGGCGCCGCCGTGCGTGCCGGTGTGCTCGCCGCGCGCGGGCGCTTCGTCGGGTTCTGCGACGCCGACCTCGCGGCCAGCGTCGACGCGTTGCCGTCCGTGTTGCGGCTCCTGCGGCACGGTTCGGACGTGGTACTCGGGTCGCGTGCCCACCCCGGGTCGCAGGTGCGGGCCCGGCACAGCCTGCTGCGGCGGTTGGGGGCGTGGGCGTTTCGGCGTGCCGCCCGTTCCATCGTGCCGGGGGTCGGCGACACCCAGTGCGGGTTCAAGTTCTTCACCCGGGAGCTCGCGGTGGCCGCGTTCGAGCCGCTGCGCACCAAGGGGTTCACCTTCGACGTCGAGGTGCTCGCCCGCCTCCAGCGGCTGGGCGCGGTCGTGGAGGAGGTGCCCGTGCGGTGGATCGACGTCGCCGGTTCCTCGTTCGCTCCGCTGCGGCACGGCCTGCGCAGTTTCGCCGACCTGCAGCGGATCCGCGCCGTTCTCGACACCGAACCGCGTCCCGTGCCCGATCTCGTCCCGGAGGCCGCGTAGATGCGTGTCGTCGTGGTGAACTGGCGCGACCTCGGGCACCGGCACGCGGGCGGTGCCGAGACCTACGCGACCCGTGTCGCGCACGAGCTTGCCCGGCGTGGGCACGACGTCACGTACCTGACCGCGCGTGACACCGGGCAGCGGGCCACGGGCTCCGACGGTCCGGTGTCGGTCCACCGCCGTGGCGGGCGCTGGACCGTTTACCCGTTGGCGCTGCTGTGGTTGCTGGTTCGACGGCGGCGGATCGACGCCGTGGTGGACTGCCAGAACGGCATCCCGTTCTTCACCCCGCTCGCCGTCGGCGGCGCCCGGGTCGTCCAGGTGGTGCACCACGTGCACACCGACCAGTTCGGTGTGCACTTCCCGGCGTGGCTGGCCGCGGTCGGGCGGTGGCTGGAGGGTCCGGTCGCCGGCCGGGTGTACCGGCGCGCGGTGTCCGTCGCCGTCTCGCCGTCCACAGTGGAGGCCATGCGTGCGCGGTTGCGCTGGCGTGGCCCGGTGTACGTCGTACCCAACGGGAACAGCGCCGCGCCCGCCGAACTGCCGGCGCGTGCCGCCAACCCCACGATCGTGTGCCTGGGGCGGCTCGTGCCGCAGAAGCGGGTCGACCGGCTCGTCGACGCGGTGGCGGAGCTGCGGAATCGCGTTCCCGACCTGCGGCTGCACGTGATCGGTGGCGGGCCGGAGGAGGCGGCGCTGCGTGCTCTCGCGGCCGTGCACGGCGACGCCGTCACCGTGCACGGCCGCGTCAGCGAGGCCGTGAAATCGGAGCTGCTCGGCCGCGCGTGGCTCAACGTCACGTTGTCCGACGGTGAGGGCTGGGGCCTCGCCGTGCTGGAGGCGGCGGCCCACGGCGTGCCGACGGTGTGCCGGGACGTGCCAGGTCTGCGTGACTCGGTGCGTCACGGCGAGACCGGCTGGCACATGCCGTCCGGTACGCCCGTGGCCGACGTCCTCCACCGGGCACTGGCGGACCTCGCCGACCCGGTGCACGCGGCACGCACCGCCACCCGCTGCCGCGACTGGGCGGCGTGTTTCGACTGGACCGACACCGGCGCGCGGTTCACGGCCGTGGTCGAGCGGCACGTCGCGGGCGAGGAGCGCGGTGACTGGCTGCCCGGCATGCCGGAGGCTACCGTCGCCGAGGGCGTGCCGGGCGGACCGTTACTCGTGGAGCAGTGCGCACCGGCCGACCTGCTCGACGCACTGCGTGCCCGCGCACAGGCGGACGTCGCCGTGCGCGCGGCGAGCACAACCGAACGCCTGCTGGGCCGAGCCGTCCCGGCCGGTGCGAACCTTCGACCGCGGTCGCGGTCGTGACACTTGGAGGACAACCGTGCGTCGCTACGTCACCTTCATCATCCTCGGACTGGGGGTGTTCGCGGTGGCCGCAGGCCTGCTGCTGCGCTTCTGGGCGTACCCGAGCCTCGCCAAGATCCCGCACGACGTCGACAAGATCTCGGTGGCGCACGGGGACGGCATCACGGCGCTGGTGTACGTGCCGAACGGGGACACGTCGACGCCCGAGATCCGCGAGAACCTGAGCCTGACGTCCACCACCAAGGTCACGGGCAACCTGCGTGCCGAGGAGGTTGTCGAGGACGGCGACGTCACGGTGTGGCGGGAGGCGTCGGAGGTCAGGACGGACGACGCCGACGGCCTGGTGGTCAACGCGAGCCTGCGCTCATTGTGCCTCGACCGGTTCACGGGCGAGGCTGTCGCACCGTGTGAGAACCAGTTCTACGAGGACACCGAGGGTGAGCGCGTCGTCGGCGAGCGGGGCACGGTGCAGCAGCCGGGGCTGAACTTCAAGTTCCCGTTCGACACCCAGAAGCGCGACTACCAGTGGTTCGACACGACGCTGAAGAAGGCGGTCCCGGCCAACTTCGTCGGCGAGGAGGAGGTCAAGGGACTGCCGGTGTACAAGTTCGTCCAGACCATCCCGCCGACCATGGTCGACGAACTGGACGTGCCGGGCTCGCTCGTCGGGCAGCCGGACGTGCCGACGGTGCGTGCCGAGCTGTACTACGAAGCCGTGCGGACGGTGTACGTCGAGCCCGTCACCGGTGCGGTCGTCGCCGGGAACGAGGACGGCAAGCAGGAACTACGCGCGGACGGCCGGTCGACGGCCGTGTTCGACGGCAAGCTCACCATCACCGACGAGACGGTGGAGGGCTATGTCGCCGACGCGAAGGGCAACATCTCGAGCCTGTGGGTCATGACGGGACTGCCGGTGATCCTGTGGATCGTGGGTGGCGTGCTGATCCTGCTGTCGATCGCGTTGCTGGCACTCGGCAGGCGCGGCAAGCACAGCAGGACCGCGGGCGCACCCACGAAGGTCGCCGAACCGGTCTGACCACAAAGGACGGCCCGGCCAGCGCACTGAAGGACCCCTTCGGTGCGTTGGGTGTGCTGAAGGGCCCTTTGGTGCGGTCGGGGTGTGCTGAAGGGGTCCTTCAGTGCGAGCGCGGACTGCGTGGGTTACGGGACCTTCGGGGCTCGTCCACGGTCAGCTGTTCTTGCGTAGCACGAGGACCGCGTTCCAGCTCGCCACCTCCCGCAGCGCGGGGACCCGCATGACCCAGTTCGCCCACCGCGGGTGGTAGCGCGGGAACGCGTGCACGAGCGTGGCGTCCTCGCACGCGGTCACCCACCGCAGCACCGCGCCGACGGAGTACGAGAAAAGGCTTGTGCCGTAACGGTTCTTCGGTTCGTGACCGTTCCGTTCGGCGTACCGGCGGGCCGCGTAGTCCCCGCCGAGGAAGTGCCACGGCGACGTCTCGTGCCCGCCCCACGGTGACCACCACGGCGTGAACGACAGGAACACCGTGCCACCGGGCCGGGTCACCCGCACCATCTCCGCGAGCATCGCCCGCGGTTGCGACACGTGCTCCAGCACGTTGGACGAGTAGCAGACGTCGATCGAGCCGGTGCGGACCGGGAGCCGGGTGCCGCAGCCGCGCACCATGTTGTGCCCGATGGCGCCGACCTGCGGGTCGACACCGATGTACGTGGCGCCGTGGGCGCGGAACGCGTCGGCGAAGTAGCCGGGGCCGCCGCCGACGTCGAGCAGCACCCGGTCGCGCAGTGGGGCGTACGCCGCGACCTGTTCGGCGGAGTCCGCCGCCAGCACCCGGTAGAAGGTGTCCCCGTCGGTGTGTTCCTGGCGGAACGCCCGGAACAGCCGCACCGAACGGGACAGCGTGGCTGCTTTGTGCACTGTGGAGGATTACCGGCCGGACGTGCCGTAGTCGACGGGGCCGTCCTCACCGTTCGCGGCCGGTGCGTTCTCGAGGTTCACGCCCCGGTCGGGACCCGCGAGACTGACGAGCGTCGCGGTGCCACCGACGGCGAGCGCGATGCCCCCGACGACGGCGACCAGTGCTGCGATGAACTTGCTCACGGAGAGACTCCTCGCCTTCGGTTTCGGATGAATCTACCGGCCGGTATCGCTTGCCACAACAGGCATCCGGCCACCAAAAGCACCGCGACGACATCAGCCGCGACCACCGGCGCGGCGGGCACGGAGCCGGGTGGCGCCGCGATCGGGCCCGGCACGCGGTACAGGTCGAGCCACCGCCCCCGGCGCACCGGTTCGAGGCTCGCGGGCAGGTCGAGCGCGCCGGGCGTGCCGTGTTCGACGAGCACCCACCCGATCCCGAGCGCCGCGAGCCCGGTGCCGTCCCGCAACGCGGTCCGGATCGCGGGGAGACGCGTGTCCTCACCGGGGATCGCTCGCCCGTCGACGTACACGGTGTCGTCGACGACCACGGTGCGTGGCAGCCAGCGCGGCGCGGGGTCCAGCTGCGTGCGATCGTCGTTCCACGCGAAGCGGCGGAACGCGCCGAGCGGCAGGGACAGCACGTCACCGGGACGCTCGTCGCGGGCGAGGATCTCGGCCACCGCCGCCCAGTCCCGTGGGTACTCGACCGTGTCGAGGCGCCCCCATCCGCCCCACGCCAGGTCGGGTGCCATCACGAGCGGCACCAGCGCGGCCACCACCACGACGGTACGCCGCCGTGCCGCCTCGACGGCGAGCGCGAACCCGAGCGCGAGCGGCAACGCCCACCACGCCACCCACTTCTGCGCGTCCCGCAACAACGCCGCACCCGGCACCTCGCTCACCAGCCAGCGCGTCGCGGCCGCGCCGAACGGCAGGTGCGCGGCCAGTGCGAGCACCAGCCCGGCAGCGCCCAGCCACAGCAGCCGGTTCGCCTCGGGCAGGCGGCGCACGAGCACCGGCCACCCGATCGCGGCGATCGCGACGACCAGCAGGGTCAACACCGGGACGACCGGCACCTCCCGGCTCACCGGGGTGACGTCCGCGTTCCAGAACCCGCCGGTGCCCAGCACGGAAACCACGGTGCCGCCCCAGTTCTCGGCGCGGGCGGCGAACCAGTCCACGGCGTCCGGCGCCGACAGCACCGCACCCGGCCGCAGCACCGACGGCACCCACCACGGCGCGTTCAGCAGCGCCAGCGCGGGCAGCACCCGCCACCCGGCCGTCGCCAGCGCGGTCCCCGCCGCGAGCAGGCCGCCGGTCGGCGTGAGTGCCGCGGGTACCGACCACAACACCAGGCGTGCCACCGACCTCGGCTCGCCACGCCGGTGCGCGAGCCCGGCCGCGGCGAGCCACGGCAGGCACGCGTACGCGAGCAGGTACGGCCAGTGCCCCATGAACAGCCGCTCGGCGACGAACGGTGTCCACGCGTACGCGGTCGCCGCGACCAGCCGTGGGCCGAGAGATTTCGCGGGGACCAGCCGTCCCGCGCCCCACGCCGCCAGCGCGATCGCCGCGAACAGCACGAGCTTCTGCACGACCGAACCGGGCAGCACCCAGCTCAGCATCGCGACGACGGCGTCGGCGGGCACCGAGCGCGGTGGCGTCGTGCCCATGCCGAGCGACTCCGGCAAAAGCGGCTGATCCGGCGTGAACACCATGTCGTGGACCAGGGTGAAGCCCGGGGTGAGGACAGGCGCCAGCACCGCGAGTGCCAATCCGGCGGAGACCGCGGGAAGGACGAACTCCTTGGCGCTCAAGGGTTTCATCGGCATCCCGCCCCGGTTACAGTGCGGGGAAACGACCCTGGAGGAGCGCGATGCCGGTCCAGCAGCGCACCGGGTGGCACGCGCTCGCCGTGACCGCCGGGGTCATGGCGGCCAACGCGTCCGGCTACCTGCTCACCGTGATCGCCGCGCGGGTGCTCGCGCCCGCCGCGTTCGGTGAGCTGAGCGCGCTGCTCGCGGTGCTGCTGGTCGGCGTGGTGCCCGCGATGGGGGTGCAGACCGCGGTGGCGTTGCGGGTCGCCGCACACCCCGGTGAGCCGAACGCACCGTTGGCAGGCCTCGGGTTCGTGGTCGCCGCGGTGGTGGCGGCACTCGCCGGTGTCGCCGTGCCGCTGGTCGCGCACCTGCTGCACGTGCGTGACACCGGCGCGGTGGTGTGGCTCGCGGCGGCGCTCGCGCCGCTCACCCTCAACGGTCTGTGGCAGGGCCTGCTGCAGGGTGCGCAACGGTTCGCGCGGTACGGCGCGTTCGTGAGCGGTGACGCCGTGACGCGCGTCGGGGGCGCGCTCGCCGGTCTCGTCGCGACCGGCACGAGCGGTGGTGCGATGACCGGGGTGGCGCTCGGCGCGACCGTGTCCACGTGCGCGGGCTGGGCCGTGTGCGGCAGGCCGATGCCCGCCTGGTTCAGCGGGCAACGCCTCGGCGAGGCCGTGCACGCCGCGCAGGCCATGCTCGCCGTCGTGGTGCTGATCAACCTCGACCTCGTGCTGGCCCGCCACGTGCTGCCCGCCGCGTCGGGGGAGTACGCGGTCGGTGCCGTGCTCGCCAAGATCGCCTACTGGCTGCCGCACGCCGTCGCCGTGCTGGTGCTGCCGCGGCTCACGGGTGCCGACCGGAAACGCGCGATGGTCGCCGGGCTCGCCGTGTGCGCCGCGCTCGACGGTGTCGTGGTGCTCTCGGCCGTCCTGTTCGGCCCCGAGCTCTTCGTGCTCGTCGGTGGACAGTCGTATGTGGACAGTGTGCTGCCGCTGTGGCCGTTCGCGGTCACCGGGTCGCTGCTGGCGCCCGCGCAGATCCTGCTGTTCGGCCGGATCGCCGACGGCGACCGGCGCGCGACGCTGCTCACGTGGTTCGCGGTCGCGGCCGAGACCGTGCTCGTGCTCGGCTGGCTCAACGACTCGCCCGGGCAGGTCATCGGGGCCGCCGTGGCAGCCACCGGCCTGCTCGTGGCGGCGGGGGTGCTCGTGGAGATCAGGCACGGTCGAACCACCTGACCCGCACCGACACCACGGCCGCGAGCGCCACCAGCACGGCGGCCTGCGCGGCCGTGCCGTACGCCCACTCCTGTCCGTGGCCGAGCAGGCGACCGGTCACGCTGATCGTCGTCGCGCACGCCATCCCGCCGAACGCGACCACCATCGACACCATCCGCCGGTACCTCGGCACGAGGCTGCGCAGGAACAGGACGGCCAGCAGCGCGACGAGTCCCGCCATCCCGCCCAGCAGCACGAGCAGCGCGGCCAGCACCCACGGCACCCACCCGCCCCGGCCGGGTTCGGTGGCCGGTCCGGGACGTCGTCGCCCCGGCACGATCGCGGCGAGGACCACCAGCAGCGCGGCCGCGGCGCCGATGAGCAGCCGGGTCCGGTAGGTGCCGTCCGGGACGAAGTCGAGGACGACCGTCGTCGCGCCCGCTGGCACCAGCCACGCCTGCTGCCAGCCGTCCACCCTGGTGCGTGCCAGGGGCTTGCCGTTCGCGGTCGCCACCCAGCCGTCGTTCGCGTTCTCCCGCACGGCCAGCACCGCGGCGGGCCCGTCGGCCACCCGCAGCTCGCGGTGCACCGCGCCCCACGCCACCGGTGTGACCGCCCGCTCGCGCGGTCGCACGGGCGCCGCGTCCGCGGGGCGCAGCCACACGTCCTGCACGACGAAGTCAGCGGTCCGCGTCGTGCGCAGCTCGTGGTCGCCCGCGCCGAGGTCGAGCCCCTCGGCCAGGTCGTCGCACGTGGTCAGCGGCAGCGCCCGGTGCTCGGTGACGTCCGCGACCGTGCCCGAGACCGCGGTGTCGTACTCCCGCCCGTCGACCACGACGACGGGACCGGCGCCGCACGGCACGCGCACCGGCGTGTCCGGCCGAACCCGAGGGAACGGCGCACCGCGCACCTCGAGCCCGCTGATCCCGGGCGGTCCCATCACCCCGGGCGCGACACGGAGAACGGTGATCTCGAGGCGGTCCGTGCGCCCGGAGAACTCGACCGTGCCGTCCGGCGCGACCGGACGCCGCACGGTGCCCGCCGAGGACGTCAGCTGCACCTCGGCGGGCGTGCTCGCCCCCGATCCGGCCGTGGTCGCCAGCTGCAGGCCACGCACGTGCCGCGGGGTGTCCCAGGCCAGCCGCAGCACCGGCCGCTGGTCGGTCTCGTCGGCGATCCACGTGGTGGCGGGGTCGCCGTCGATCGCGGCGAGCGGTGCGGCACCCGGGTCGCCCGCGAGCTGTGTGGACGCCGAGACGGTCAGTCCGCGCAGGTCCACCGGCGGCACGGCGCCGCTCGCGGGCAGGACCGTCCCGCCGACCTCGTAGGTGGCGCGTGCGGTGGTGGTGAACAGCCTGTGCACGCCTTCGGGTTCCTCACCGAACCGGGTAAGCCCCGCGTCGCACCGCACCGCCTCCGGCTGCCGCAGGCACGCGTACCGGGGCTGCGGTCCCCGGGTGAACGCGTACGTGCCGCGTTGTCCCTCGGCCGGGCGCGCGTCGGCGGGAACCCGCAGCGCGCGCTGTGCCGCCACGCCCGGGATTTCCAGCTCGGCGATGCCCACGTTGCCCGTGTCCCGCCCGGCGGCCATCGCCGCGGCCGTCACCCGCACGGTGCCGGTGAGCCCGGTGGCGACGGGGAACCGCTGCTCCTGCGCCCCGCGCGCGACCTCGTGCTCGACCGTGCCCGCGTCCGTGGTGATCCGCACCCGGGTCACCGGCCAGCCCACGCGGCGGTCGTCCACGACCCGCAGCGTGACCTCGGACAGCACGCGCGGGGTGTCGAGCGTGACCTCCAGCCACTGGCCCGCGGGCTCGCGGTAGGACGAGGACTGCCACGCCGTGTACGGGTCGCCGTCGAGCGCGGCGAACGGCATGGCCGTCAGGTCCGTACCGCGGACGGAGTCGGCGAAGCTCGCGGCACTCGACGCGGTCACCGCGCGGATCCCCTGGTAGGCCGCCACGGTCCGGTGTTCCCGCGAGTCGAACGGCAGCAGGTCCAGCGCCGGCCGGTCCTGCCTCGGACGCTCGTCGGCCGTGAGGGTCTGGCTGAGGTTGTCCCGCATCCGGCCGACGTGGCGTTCCCGGTTCCGCAGCCCGTCGGTGACGTACCAGTCCCGCGCACCCGGGGCGCCGCCGTCCCCGGCGAGCACGGCGGGCCGGTCCGGGTCGAGCAGCCCGGCGTCCAGCAGCGGCAGCAACGACTCCGGGCCGCCGCTCACGGTCGCGAGGTCGTCGGTCGCGACGGCCACCGCCCGCGGCACGTCCCGGTCCACCCGGTACACCTCGAGCGACGGCACCGGGCCGAGCCCGGCGTCCATGGTGCCCGTCAGCCGGATGTCCGGTCCGAACGTGGCGACCCGTTCGATGCCGGGGGAGCGGGCCAGGGCCGCACGCACCACCGCGGCCGGTGGTGCGGTGGTGCCTGCCGAGCCTCGCTGGATGTCGTTGCGCAGCAACAGGAACCGGTGCCCGGAGCGGGCCAGGAAGTCGGCGAGCCCCGGTGCGCCCCGGCCGTCGGCCAGCGCGTCCTCGACGGCGTCCATCAGCCGCGTGTTGCCCTCGGAGCCGAGCGGGATCTGGCTGCGCACCGCCCACGGGGCCTGTGCCAGCGGCTGGAACGGCTCGTCGATCGGCCGTCCCCACGTGTACTCGGCGAACCCGCTCCCCGGCACCATCAGCGTCCGTGCCGTGGCGTCCTGCTTCGCGAGCCACGCGGTCGCCTCGTGCCAGTAGTCCGGGATCGTGTCCCAGCCCGGTCCCGGCCGCAGCGTCAGCAGCCACGCCGGTGCCGCGGCCACGACCACCAGCGCGGTCGCGACGACGAACCGGGGCGCGGACACCGGCGACCTGATCGACCGGGCGGACGCCCTGGCGGGTGCCCACGGCCGCACGGTGATCGCGTGGGTCAGCGCGAGCGCGAGCGGCAGTCGCAGACCCGGCTCGAACTTGTGCACGTTCCGGAACGGCGCGAGCGGCCCGTCCAGCAGCCCGCGCACCACCGCCGACAGAGGGCTGTCCAGCGCACCCACGTACCCGATGGTCAGCAGCACGGCGCCGGTCACCACGCCGAGGGTGAGGAAGAGCCGTTCCGGCAGCCCGGAACGCGCGAGGCCCGCCAGCGCCACCGCCGCCACGAGCCCGGTCGCGAGCATCAGCACCGGGTGGTCGACCAGCAGGAAACCCGACGGCCACCACGACGTGCCGGACACGACGTAGGCCACCCACTGGTTGGTGCCGCGCAACACCTGGAACAGCGACGTCGGCGAGGTGGTGTTGGTGGCCGACTCGACGTAGTCGACGAACGGCAGGCTGTACCGGCCCAGGAGCAGGAGCGGCAGCACCCACCACACGACGGCCGCCGCGACCGAGGCGCACCACCACGCCACGAACCGGGCGTGCGCCCACGTCCACACCCTGGTCGCGAGCCACAGGACCGGCAGCACCATCGCCATCAGGACCACGGCGCCGTTGATGCCGCCCATGCACAGCACGGCGACCCCGGACAACGCGGCGGCCCGCCGCGCGCCCAGTTCCTTCACGCGTACCAACGGGAGCAGGACCCACGGCAGCATCACCGCCGCGATCGCCTCGGCGGACACCGGGCCGATCTCGGTCAGCATCCTCGGCGCGAGCGCGTACGCGACCGCGCCGACGTGCCGCGCCGGTTCCGAGCCGATCGGCAGCGCCCGCGCCAGCAGCAGCGCACCGGTGTAGGCCAAGCCCAGCAGCAGCGCGCACCACAGCCGTTGTGTCACCCACGGCGGCAGCCCGGCCACGTCGCCCGCGACGAAGAACGGCCCCATCGGGAACAGGTAGCCGTACGCCTGGTTCTGCAACTCGCCCGCGCTCGACTCGGGGTTCCACAGGTGCAGCGCCCGGTCGAGGAACGCGAGCGGATCGGTGACGAGGTCCAGCTTGGTGTCGAACGTGGTGCGGCCGGGCAGCTGGAGGAACGACAGGACCGCGAGCGCGGCGACGATCCAGGTGGTCGGGGAGCGGAAAAGCTTGATGTCAGCTCTCCCGGTCTGGCTTGCGGAGCACGTACCGCGCCGACACCCAGTGCGTCTCCGGTTCCCGCACGGTCGTGCTGTCCACCACGACCCCGCCGTGCGCCTCGACGACCGCGCACAGCCACGCGGGCGGCACCGGCGTCATCAGCATGGGCGCCGGGTAGCCGAGCACCACGCGCTGCGCCACGCGGACCAGACGCGCGGGCGCGACCCGCCACACCATCCCCTTGAACGTCCACAGAGGACGGACGGTGCACTGCACGAGCGCGATCGCACCGGGTGCCAGCACGCGCACGAACTCGGCGAGGTAGTCCGCGACGACGCGTTTCGGCAGGTGCTGCAACACCAGTTCGGAGAAGACGAGGTCGAAGCTGCCGCTGGGGAACACGTGCAGGTCGGGCGCGTCGTTCAGCACGAACCGGCACCGCCCGTCGCTGCGGTCCAGCGCCCGGGCCGTCGCCAGCATCGGTGCCGAGACGTCCACGCCCACCACCTCGTCGGCGTGTTCGGCGAGCGCCTGCGACAACCGGCCCGCGCCACACCCGAAGTCGAGCACCCGCTCCCAGGTCGTCGGCAGCCCGAGGTCCGCGAGCCACGCACGGGCCCGGTCCACGTCGCGCCTGCCCAGCGCGAGGAACTCGTCGACCTCCCACCGGCCGCCGCGTTTGTCCGCGGCCACGCTCACCGCCCACAGGGGGTCGCGTGCGCCGAGGGTCGTCCAGTCCCGGCGTACCTGCTCGAAGTCCACTCGGCTCTCCAGTGGCAGTTGTGGGCGCGACCATAGCCGGGAAACCGTTGGCACTGGTCACAGAAGGTTTTGTGCGTGGGAACAACGAGCGGCGGGCTAGTCTCGCCCGCATGCTCCGCCGGCCACCGGTCGTGCTCGGCACGCTGCTCGTGCTCGCCACCGCGCTGTGGATCGGCTACCCGCACATCTCCTTCTCCTCCGCCGACTGCACGAGGACGCTGCGCGTCACGGCCACGCCCGAGATCGTCCCCGTGATCGAGGCGGCGGCCGACCGCATGGGCGACGCGTGCGCCCGTGTCGTGGTGCGGGCCGAGGAGTCCGCCACCACCGGCGCGGTGCTCGCCGAGGCGCGCGCCGACCAGCCCGACGTGTGGGTGCCCGAGTCGACCGTGTGGTTGCAGCGCACACAGGCGGAGCGGGCGTGGGAGCTGCCGGTCGGTGGCACGTCGGTGGCCACGTCGCCGGTCGTGCTGGGGGTGACCCGGCAGGCGGCGGACCGGCTCGGCACGCCGCTGACGTGGGCACGTGTCCTCGGCTCGGACGTGCGTGCCGGTCTCCCCGACCCGGTCGGTGACCCGGTGGGGTTGTCGGCGCTGCTCGGCGCACGTGCGCTGCCCGACGCGACGAAGGTGCTGCGCGGGCTGTCCCAGCACACGGAGAAGCGGGCGGCCGACCTGTTCGACCGGTTGACGGGCCCGTCGCCGCTGGCCGCGTTCCCGTTGTCGGAACACGACTTCCGCACCCACACCGGGGTCCCGCTGGTCGCGGTCGCACCGGACCGGCCGGTGCCGTCGCTGGACTACCCGTACGCGGTGATGCCCCGCTCGGGGGAACGCGCGCTGGCGCAGCGGCTGCTGGCCACGCTTCTGGACGGCTCGTCGTCGGTGCTCGCCGCGCACCACCTGCGGCCGCCGAGCCGGGTCGTCCCGGTGCCGGACACGGACGTCAGCGACGAGCTGCTGAACCAGTGGGCGGCGATCAACCTGTCCGGGCGGCTGAGCATCCTGATGGACGTGTCGGGGTCGATGGCCCAGTCGGTGCCCGGCACCGGGCTGGACCGGATGGGCGTGACACTGGCCGCGACCGAGGCGGGCTTCGGCCTGCTGAAGCCGACCACCGAGATCGGGCTGACGCTGTTCTCCACGCGTCTCGACGGGGACCGTGACCATCGTGAGTTGCTGCCCATGCGTTCGGTCGCCGCGCACCGGGCGGCGGGGTCGCTGGAGCGGCTGCGTGCGGTGCGCGCGATCCCCGACGGTGCGACCGGTTTGTACGACAGCGTCGCGGCGGTGTACGCGAGGGCGCGGGCGGAGTGGGAGCCCGGACGGTTGAACGTGGTCGTGGTGCTGACCGACGGGCGCAACGAGGACGGTGACGGGATCGATCTGCCGACGCTGCTCGCGCGGCTCGGCCCGCTCCAGGACGCGCGTCGGCCGTTGCCGTTGATCGCGATCGGTATCGGGCCGGACGCGTCGTTGGCCGAGTTGACGACGATGGCTTCGGCGACCGGTGGGCGTGCGTTCGTTGCTCCTGATCCGACTGCTTTGTCCGGGATCTTTTACACGGCGTTGAGCGGCATGCTGTGCCAGCCGCCTTTGTGCGAACCGTGACTCTGGGGGTCGCCGGGTGGGTTTCCCTCCGGGGGCCTCGCCGGACGGGCTGATCTCGGGGAGGGGCTCACGATTCGGGCTCGGGGTTCTTTGGCATGGAGGGCAGGCAGGCCGTCTTTGTGGGCTGGCGCCCGGCTTTCTGTGGTGGCCGGGTGCTGAAGGGGTCCTTCGGTGCGGCGGTCTGGCGCTTTCGGGGGTGGGTCAGTCCTCGAACCACTCCGGGCGGGTGGTGGCGCCGGGGTCCAGGCGGGTGAGGATGCGTTCGTAGGCGGTTCGCAGTTGTTCCAGTTGTGCGGGTTCCAGTGCGTCCACGATCAGCTCCCGCACCGTTGTCACGTGGCCCGGTGCCGCCTGCTCCACCAGTGCCATGCCCTCTTCCGTCAGCGCCGCCCGGGTGGCGCGGCGGTCCTCCGGGTCCGGTTCGCGGCGTACCAGGCCCCGCCCCTCCAACCGTTTGACCACGTTGGACAGCCGGGACAGCGAGGCACTGGTCAGCTGTGCGAGGCGGCTCATCCGCAGTGTGTGGCCCGGTACCTCGGACAGCATCGACAGCACGTGGTACTCGAAGAAGCCCACCCCCGCGTCCCGCTCCAGCTGCGTGTCCAGGGTCGCGGGCAGTCTCGTGAGCACGCGCACCATGTCCAGCCAGGCCAGGCGTTGGTCCGGGGTCAGCCAGCGGACGTCTGAGGGCGGGGTCACACTCCCAACTTACTTGACGCTTGAAGTATTCGCATCTATCTTAAGTTCAAGGTTGAAGTAAATGAGAGGAGCTTCGAGATGCGTATCGCGATCATCGGTGTGGGGAACGTCGGTGGGGGCCTCGCCGCGGCGGCCAAGACTGCCGGGCACGACGTGACCGTCACCGCACGGAACGCCGACAACGTCGCCAAGGTCGCCGAGCACACCGGCGCCACCGCGGCGGCCACGGTCGCCGACGCCGCCCAGAACGCCGACGTGGTGGTTCTCGCGGTGCCCGCGGGTGCGGCGGACGACGTGCTGGGGCAGCTCGGCGACACCACCGCGGTCGTCGTCGACGCGACCAACCCGCTCAACGACACCTTCAGCGACCTCACCACGACCGACGCCAGCCACGCCGAGCGGCTCGCCGCCGCCAAGCCCGGCGTCAAGCTGGTCAAGGCCTTCAACACGGTCTTCGCCTCGCGGCTCGGCAACGCGACCGAGGGGGAGCGGGCCCTGGACGGCTTCTACGCCGGTGACGACGACGCCGCCAAGGAGACCGTCGCGAGCCTGCTGACCTCGCTGGGTTTCCGGCCCGTCGACGCGGGCAGCCTGCGCATGGCCCGCTCGCTCGAGGAGCTGGCCTTCCTGAACATCAGCCTCAACGCCCGCAACGGCTGGTCCTGGCAGAGCGGTTGGCAGCTCGCCGGGCCGACCGCCTGAAAGGACCGATCATGAGCGTCGCACCGGTTCGGCTCAACCACGCGGTGCTGTTCGTCGCGGACCTCGACCGTGCCGTGCGCTTCTACACCGAGGTGTTCGGCATGGCGGTGGTCTCGCGTGAAGCGGAGCTGGGCGCGGTGTTCCTGCGCTCGCCACGCTCCGGCAACCACCACGACCTCGGACTGTTCGGCGTCGAGCAGGCAGGGCCCCGGCAGCGCGGGGTGGGGCTCTACCACCTCGCGTGGCAGCTGGACACCATCGACGAACTCGCGGACTTCCGGCAGCGGCTGGTCGACGCGGGCGCCCGCACCGGCGAGTCCAGCCACGGCGCCACCAAGAGCGTCTACGGCGTGGACCCCGACGGCAACGAGTTCGAGATCATGTGGATGCTCCCCCGGGACGAGTGGGGCGCCTACGCCGACGCCTCCATCGTGGCGCCGCTCGACCTCGACGCCGAGATCGCCCGGTGGTCGGGTGTGCGCACCGCCGGACGGATGGTCACCGCCGCCTGACACGGCGTTCCCGGCGGACACCAACGGGTCCACTACTTCGGGTGATGACCTTGTTCACACCCCCGCGATAACCTCGAAACCGCAGGTCAGGTGCGGGGAGGACACGTGGTGGTGGAGTTCGCCGTGCTCGGCGAGGTCCGCGTCCGGGTCGGGGGCGAGGACCTCGACGTCGGGCCCGCGCGCCAGCGGTCCGTGCTCGCCGTGTTGCTCGTCGAGGCCGGCCGGACCGTGACCGCCGACCAGCTCGTCGACCGGGTGTGGGGTGAGCGGGCGCCCGTGCGGGCCCGGCACGCGCTCTACAGCTACCTGTGCCGCCTGCGTGCCGCGCTCGCCGACGTCGCCGGGTGCGGCATCGACCGCCGCGGCGGCGGGTACGTGCTGCGTGTCGACGCCGACACGGTCGACCTGCACCTGTTCCGCGACCTGCTCGACAAGGCGCGGGCGGCGGACGGAGGGCAGGCGCTCGCGCTGTACGACCGGGCGCTCGGGCTGTGGCGCGGTGAGCCGTTCGCCGAGCTGGACAGCCCGTGGCTGGCGTCCGTGCGCGACCGGGTGACCGAGGAGCGGTTCACCGCCGAGGTCCAGCGGCACGAGGTGGCCCTCGACCTCGGGATGCACGCCGAGCTGCTGGCCGAGCTGGCCACCGCGACCGAGGCGCGCCCGTTCGACGAACGGCTCGCGGGCCAGCACGTGCTCGCGCTCCACCGCTGCGGGCGGCGGGCCGAGGCGCTCACGCGGTACCGCCAGTTCCGCGCCCGGCTCGTCGCCGAGATCGGGGTCGAGCCAGGGGAGCCGCTGCAGCGCCTGCACCAGCGGATGCTCGCCGAGCAGGTACCGCAGCCCACGACTGCCGTGCGCATCCCCCCGCCGCGTCAGCTACCCGCCGCGTCCCCGTGGTTCGTCCCGCGCACCCGTGAGCTGGGCCTGCTCGACGACGCGCTCGCGGGCGTGGTCGTCGTGACCGGCGCCGGCGGCACGGGCAAGACGTCGCTCGCGCTGGGCTGGGCGCACCGCCAGGACGACCGTTTCCCGGACGGCCAGCTGTACGTGGACCTCCGCGGCTTCGACCCGGTCGGCAGGCCGCTGTGCCCCAGCGCCGCCCTGCACGGTCTCCTGGAGGCGCTCGGGGTGCCGCCCGATCAGGTCCCCGCGGGCCGGGAGGCGCGGGCCGCGCGCTACCGCGGACTGCTGGCGGGCAAACGGGTGCTGGTGGTGCTGGACAACGCCTACGACGCCGACCAGGTGCGGCCGCTCCTGCCCGGCGACCCGCGCTGCCTCACGCTGGTCACCAGCCGCGACCGGCTCGCCGACCTGGTCGCCCGCGAAGGCGCCGTACCGGTCCCGCTGGCCGTGCTCGACGAGGACGAGGCCGTGTCGCTGCTCGAACGGCGGCTCGGACACGGCCGGGTGGCCGACGAACCGGACGCCGTCACCGCGCTCGTCGCGCACTCCGCCCGGCTCCCGCTGGCACTGGCCGTGGTGGCGGGCCGTGCGGTGAGCAACCCGGCGTTCCCGCTGCGTGCGCTGGCCGCCGAGCTGCGCGACGAGTGCACCCGGCTGGACGCGCTGGAGGCGGACGGTACGTCGGCGGGCGTGCGCACGGTGTTCTCCTGGTCGTACCGCACGCTGAGCGCGGACGCGGCCCGCCTGTTCCGGCTGCTGGGCACCCACCCCGGCCCCGACGCGGACCGGTTCGCCATCGCCTCCCTCGCCGGTGTCGAGGTGCCGCAGGCCCGTGCGCTGCTGAGCGAGCTGACCAGGACACACCTGGTGGACGAGCACCGCCCCGGCCGCTTCCGCTCGCACGACCTGCTCCGCGCGTACGCCGCCGAGCTGGCCGAGGCGACCGACAGCGCGGAGGACCGGCGCGCGGCACTGCGCCGCTGTCTCGACTTCTACCTGCACACGGGGTTCGCGGCGGAACGACACCTCGCGCCGCACTGGCCGCCGATCACGCTCGACCCGCCGCAGGACCACGTCGCCCGGTTCCCCGTCACCGACTACCGCGAGGCCGTCACGTGGTTCACCGCCGAGCACCACACGCTGCTGGCCGCGACGGAGGAGGCCGCCCGCGCCCGCATGGACGTGCACGCCTGGCAGCTGCCGTGGGTGCTCAGCACGTACCTGAGCAGGCACGGACACTGGGGGCACCGCGCCGACACCCAGCGCACGGCGCTCGCGGCCGCCGACCGGCTCGGCGACGACGCCGCCCGCGCCACCGGCCACCACCTGCTCGGCAGGGCGGAGGTCCTGCGCGGCAACCAGCGTGAGGCGCTCGACCACCTGCACCGCGCGCTCGGCCACTACGCGCACGCGGGCGACACCACCGGCATGGCCGTCACGCACTTCTCCCTCAGCGAGGCCCACGGCACCCGCCGGCACCACGCGAAGGCACTGCTGCATGCGCGCAAGGCGCTGCGGTTGTTCCGGGGCGCGGGCGACCGGGTCTGGGAGGCGTTCACACTGACCGCGATCGGCCTCTGCCACGCCGAGGCGGGCGAGTACGTGCAGGCGCTCGCGCACTGCGCCGAGGCGCGACCGCTGCTGGACCGGTTCGGTGACCGGGACGGCATCGCCCACAACCTGCACTGCCTCGGGCGGGCGCACCACGCGCTTGGCCAGCACACCGAGGCCGCCGCGTGCCACCGGGACGCGCTCGCGCTGTTCCGCGAGCTGGGCAGCGTTTATCTGGAGGCGAAGTGCCTCGACCACCTCGGGGACGCACTGCAGGCCGCGGGTGAGCGCCATGCGGCCTTCGACGCGTGGCGGCGGGCGGTTGAGGTGCTCGAACGGCTGACCCACCCGGACGCACTCGAGATCGAGGCGAAGCTTCTTGGTGCGGTGGTGCCTGGGTAGGTCGGGTTTGTCTTGTGGTGGGTGGTGTCCTCGCCGGACGGGCCTCCTCGCCGGAGGGGCTGATCTCGGGAAGGGGGCCTTCCGATTTGGGCTTGTTGTGGTTTGGCATGGATGGGTGGCCTGCCCTCCCGTCGACCGGGCTTCGCCAGGTCGACGGGAGGGCAGGCAGGCCGTCTTTGTGGGCTTGCGCCCGGCTTGTGCGCGGGGTGGGGCCCGCTTCGCGGGCGGTTCAGTGCCTTGAAGCGGGCCTGATCACCGAAAAGGGAGATCCTTGCTCATATGCGGGCGTGAAGTTCCCAAAGTGACGATCATGGTCCGGCCACCTTGTGGTTCGGCGGGGGCAATGCCCTGAAAGACGCTTTCGGGACACTCAACGTCTCGTACGCGGCTTTCGTGGCGGTGAAGCCCGGATCCGCCGGATGATCGGGCTCGGCCGTGTGCGACCGGGGGCCCCGGTCAGAAGAAGCTCGAACCGCCGAAGGCGCGCACGCCGTCGTGGACGAGGCTCGCCGCCGGACGGGCCGTGGGTGTCGAAGCACATCCTGCCGGGCCAGCAGGCGGCTCGTGTTGCGCGTGCCGGTCTCGCGGCTCGCCAGGGTGAGCGCCGATCCACTTTGGACGGCCGCGCGGTGCAGCAGCCCCTTCGCCGACGGCATGGCGAGCAGTGTGGAGGTCTTCGCGCCGCCACCGGACTGGCCGAACACCATGACCCGGTTCGGATCACCCCCGAACGCGGCGATGTTCCGGTTCACCCACCGCAGGGCGGCGACGGCGTCGAGCATGCCGTTGACCCGCTGGAGAAGCCGCCGCCGTGGAAGGACACCAGGACCGGCCTGCGCGCACCGTCGGGGCGGGGCGTCCACACGTTGAGGACGAGACAGTCCTCGCTCTGCCCGCCGGGCTGGTCGAGCCACCCGATCAGTCGCGTGTAGTCGAGCCGCGCGCCGGGAATCGGCTGCGGGGCGATGTGACCGTGTTCCGTCGCGTCCCGGACTCCGCGCCACGGCGCGGGCTCCGCAGGCGGCCGGAACCGTTCGGCGTGCCCGTACGGGATGCCGAGGAAGGCGCTGACCCCGGACGTGCGGGTGCCGCGCACCCACCCCGCCGACGTCTCGACCAGGTCGTCCCGGCGCCGTGCGGGCGCGGCCGTGGCGGGTGTGGCCAGGAGCGTGGCGGCGCCGAGCGTCGAGGTGGCCGCGAGCAGCCCGCGGCGGGTGATGGTGCGGGGGAGGTCTGCGGTCATGGGGCCATTGTTGGGCTGACAGACGGCTCCCGTAACGGCCGCGGCGCAAGACCGGCGATTTCACCGATAGGGCGTTAGTTGAGGAATCAATCAGTGTGGGTGGGTGTTGGACCAGGCGTGAAGAACATCGGATTCCTCTCCTTCGGGCACTGGTCGGACAGCCCGCACTCGCGGACCAGGACGGCGTCGGACGCGTTGCTGCAGGCCGTCGACCTGGCGGTGGCCGCCGAGGAGCTGGGTGCCGACGGCGCCTGGTTCCGGGTGCACCACTTCGCCAGGCAGCTGGCCTCGCCGTTCCCGCTGCTCGCCGCGATCGGCGCCAGGACCGAACGCATCGAGATCGGCACCGGCGTGATCGACATGCGGTACGAGAACCCGATGTACATGGCCGAGGACGCGGGCGCCGCCGACCTCATCGCGGGCGGCAGGCTGCAGCTCGGCATCTCCCGCGGCTCACCCGAGCAGGTGATCGACGGGTGGCGCTACTTCGGTTACCAGCCCAGTGAGGGCGACACCGACGCCGACATGGCGCGCAAGCACGCCGAGGTGGTCCTGAAAGTGCTGGAGGGCAAGGGCTTCGCCCAGCCCAACCCGCGCCCGATGTTCCCCAACCCGCCTGGCCTCCTGCGCGTCGAACCGCACTCGCCGGGCCTGCGCGAGCGGATCTGGTGGGGCGCGGGCTCCAACGCGACCGCCGTCTGGGCCGCCGAGCAGGGCATGCACCTGATGAGCTCGACGCTGAAGAACGACGAGGGCGGTGCGCCGTTCCACGTGCAGCAGGCCGAGCAGATCCGCGCCTACCGCAAGGCGTGGGCCGAGGCCGGGTGGCAGCGCGAGCCACGTGTGTCGATCTCACGCAGCGTCTTCGCGCTCACCACCGACCTCGACCGCGCGTACTTCGGTGCCGACGGCGAGAGCCGTGACCAGGTCGGCCTCATCGACGCGAACACGCGGGCGATCTTCGGCCGCTCCTACGCCGCCGAGCCGGACGTGCTCGTGACGCAGCTGGCCGAGGACGAGGCGATCGCCGAGGCGGACACGCTGCTGTTCACCGTGCCCAACCAACTCGGCGTCGACTACAACGCGCACCTGCTTGAGGACATCCTCACGCACGTCGCCCCCGCCCTCGGCTGGCGCTGACCTACTGGCAGCAGATGTTGTAGCCGCGTGCCATCCAGAACGAGGTCGGGATCGGGTTGCTCAGCGTCGGGTCGCCGACGCTGGGCGCCGCCAGCTCCCTGCGGCCGGGGCGCATCTCGACGTGCGTGTGCGCGGCGCTCGCGCCCCGGGCCGCCTCGGTCGCGATCCGCTGGCCCCTGCTCACCGACTGACCGACGCGGAGCCCGTCGAGCGGGTTGGTGTGCAGGTAGATGACGGTCCGGTCGAGGCGCGCGTTGTAGATGGACAGTGTGGACAGTCCGCCGCCGCCCTCGTTCTTGTAGATCACGGTGCCCGACAGCAGCGAGTACACCGAGGAGCCGGAACCACGCGCGAAGTCGATGCCCTCGTGACGGCCCGAGGTGTTCAGGTAGCCGTCGAAGTAGGCGGTGATGCCGCCGGTGTTGCTGTGGTACACGCCGTACTCGAGGCGCTGGTTGTCACCCTGCCCGACGACGTGGCCCGCGTTCTCGTTCTTCAGTCCGGCCCGCAGGTTGCCCTTGGTGCCGGCGACGAACGAGTCGATGGCACCGGACCAGCCGCTCTTGTAGAAGACCGTCACCGGCACCGACTTGCGGTTCCACACCGAGGCCGCGTTGTTCTTCACGCACTGGCCGCGGCCGTTGCCGGAGCCGACGAACTTCACGCAGTCCGCGCCGGTGCCGTAGTTCTTGACCGAACCGGTGAAGTCCACAAGGGACCCCTGGTTGTCACTGTTGTAGTAGAGGCAGACCTCGCCGGACTCGCACACGCCGTTCCGCGCCGCGGCCTGTGCCGACGGCGGGGACACGATCGTCGCGGCGAGCAACGCGACACCAAACCCGGCTAACGCAATCTTCTTCCGCAATGGACCACTCCTCGACCCTCGCGCGCACGATGCGCCATCGATGTGACAGTCACGTTAGTGATGTCACGCGGGTTGGGGAATGAATTCGAGGAGAAAATTCGCCGTCACGACGGCCAGCGGCGGAACTGGTACTCGTCGAGCCGTTCGGTCAGCTGGGTCAGCGTGACCGGGTCGGCGGGCGGGTAGGTCGCGGCGGCCACCTTGTCCAGCATCCGCCAGCAGACGCGGCGTTGCGGCCACGTGGTCTCCAACAGCCAGCGGCGCAGCACGTAGAGCCGCAGGAGCACCCGCAGCGCCGGCTCTTCGAGCGCGGTGTCGTGCAGTGACGCGGCACCGAGCGCGGCGGACGTGAACGAGGGAAGTTCGGCGGTCAGCGCGTTGCGGGCGGTCCGCGCGTGCTGGTAGGCCTCCTTCGCCGAGCGGCGCGGCGGGGCCATCCGCAACGCCGTGCAGACGAGACCGATCGCCGAGGGCGCCAGGTCACGTGACGGCGCCGCGGTCGCGGTGGCCGAGATGGCCGAGACGGCGAGGGCGACCGCGCCGATCAGGCCCGCGTGCTCCTCGGGGGCGGCGCGCAGTTCGTCGACGCGCGCGAGGGCGGCGTCCTGGTCGAGGTCGGGCTCGGTGACGTCCGGCAGGTCCAGCATCGCCAGCAGTTCCGGGCGCGGGTCGAAGACCGGCTCGACGTCGTGCACGGCGGTCGCGACGTGGTCGAGCAGCGCGTCGTGGTCGACGGGTTCGTCGGCCACGATCTTGCGCAGCAACGGCAGGATCGGCCCGCCGCCGCCCGCACGCCCGTCGGCAGCGACCTCCCTCGGCACGACCGGCGCGGGCCGCGACTGGTCGAGCCGCGTCCACCTCGGGTCCGGCGACGAGTAGCTCATGGCACGACCGTACTGCTCTACGCTGGCGGACCGTCGGTGGAGTCTCACGGAGGAGTACGGCCGGTGGCGTTGTCCGCACGCAAGCTGTTGGAGTCCGTCCGCGCCGAGTTGGCGCCCGCGGAGAGCGAGAACCGCCTCGTGCCGCTGATCGAACGGGGTGACGCCCCGCGCACGGTGTTCGGGACGCTCGCGGCCGAGGAGTCGCACATCGTCCGCAGCGACTGGCGCAGCCTGCACCTGCTGGCGTCGCGGGCGGGTGAGCAGACGGCGCGGGAGTTCTTCGCGGGCCTCGCGCAGGGCGAGGGCCTGGCGTTGGGCAAGCTGCCCGCACTCGCGGCGGCGGGCGGGATGGACGAGAAGGACGTGGCGGCGTACGAGCCGATGGCGGGTTGCCAGGCGTACCCGGCCTACTTCTCGTGGCTCGCGCTGAACGGCGAGGCGGCCGACGTGATCGTCGGGGTCGTCGCGAACTTCGCCGCGTGGGGCGACTACTGCGGTCGGATCGCGATGGCCATGCGGGAGAAGTACGGTCTCGACGACGAGGCGTGCGGGTTCTTCGACTTCTTCGCCACGCCCGTCCCGGACGCGATCGAGCAGGCGGTGGCCGCGGTGCAGGCGGGCATCGACGCGGGCCGCTGCGACGAACGGACCGCCCGCCGCTACGGCAGGCTCTTCCAGGCCTACGAACTGATGTTCTGGAACACGATCGCCGACGCCCAGACACCCTGAACGACCCCTGCGGCGCGTTGGGCGTGCTGAAGGGGTCGTTCAGCACACCCCGCCGGGGGCGCGACTGCCTAGCCGATGGGGCGCGCTGTCATGGGCAGGCGGGCCAGCGTGCCGAGGCGGCCGGTGGTGTGCAGGTGGAGGAACGCGTCCACCACCTCCGGGTCCAGTTGGCTGCCGCGGCAGCGGACCAGCTCCCCGCGCGCCTGGTCCTCGGTCATCGGCATCTGGTACGGCCTGCAGGCGAGCATCGCGGCCCACGCGTCGCACACCGCGACGATCCGTGCCTCGCGGCGGATCTGTTCGCCCGCGAGCCCGGCCGGGTAGCCGTTGCCGTCGAAGCGTTCGTGGTGTTGCAGCACCACCACGGCCGTGTCGGCGAGGCCGGGCACCACGCACAGCATGCGGTAACCGTCCTCCGGGTGCCGCCGGATCAGCTGCCAGTCCGCGTCGGACAGCGGGGTGGTCTTGGTCCAGATCTCCTTCGGCACCAGGATCTTGCCGACGTCGTGCAGGTGCCCGGCCAGCGACGCGTGGCGCACGGCCGCGCTGTCGAGGCCCAGTTCGACGGCCGTCAACCCGGCCCACCTGCTGACCGCGCGGCCGTGTTCGTGGTCCGACAGCCAGCCGTCCACCACGTCGGCGGCGTGCTCCAGGTAGGCGAGCGTGCCGCCCGCCGACTCGGTCGCGCTGCACGGGCCGATGTCGATCCTGTTGCGGCCCTTGCACTTCGCCGCGTACAGCGCGCGGTCCGCGGCGGTCACGAGCTCGTCCTGCGTGCTGCCGTGGAGCGGGAAGGTGGCGGTGCCGACGGAAATGGTGACCTCGACCGCCATGCCGTCGCCCACGACGACCGGGCTGCTGCTCACCGTGTGCCGCAACCGTTCCGCGATCCGCACCGGCTCGTCCGCGGTCGCGCCGCGCAGCAGGACCGCGAACTCCTCCCCGCCGTACCGGGAGATGACGTCCTCGTGCCGCAGCCCGTGCCGCAGCCGGGTGGCGATCTCGACCAGCACTCGGTCACCACCGGGGTGGCCGTAGGCGTCGTTGATCGACTTGAAGTGGTCGACGTCGGCGATCAGCACCGCGAGCGGTGTGCCGGTGCGGCGGGCGTGCGCCAGCTCGGTGGTGAGCCTGTTCTCGAAGTATCTTCGTGTCCGCAACCCGGTCAGCACGTCGGTGATCGCGAGCTGTCGCTGCTGCGCCACGAGCACCGCGAGCCGGGCGATGGTCAGCAGGAACAGCAGCCCGCACGCCACGGCGATCACCGGGATGTCGTCGTAGGCGTCGCGTGCGTACTCGACCAGCAGGGTCGCGGGCGCGACGAGCGCGGCGGCACACAACGCAACGATGCGCACCGGCCCCGGCCCGGGGTCGCCGACCGGGGTCGCGTCGCCGACCTGCCGCATCGTCGGGTGCAGCGCCGCCGCGCCGAGCGCCAGGTTGCCGGTCAGCCAGATCGCGTCGATGAAGTTCCCGGCGACGTAGGTGCCGGACAGCTGCTGGAGCACGTAGATGGTGTCGGCGGTGAAGAACGCCAGCAGGTTCGCACAGAGCAACAGGAACGCCGTCGGGCGGCGGCCGGAGCCGAGGATGAGCCGCAGCGCCACCGCGAACATCGCGAGGTCCATCATCGGGTAGGCGAGGGACGCCGCCTTGGCGAGCGTCGGCACCTGCGTCTGCGCGGTCGGCGCCAGCACGTAGAGCCACGACAGCATGCCCGCGACCACGGCCACCAGGGTCGCGTCCAGCAGCGCGGGGAGGTCGCGGCCGGGCGTGCGCAACCGGATCAGCAGCACCAGTCCGGCGACCACCAGCGGGTAGTGCGACAGGTAGAACACGTCGGCGAGCGCCGGGTAGCCGAGGTCGCCGACGATGTAGTGGGACACGTAGAAGCTGGTGTCGGCCGCCGCGTAGATCACCTCGGCGAAACCGAGCAACAGCCACGGCAGCAACGGCTTCGGCCGGAACCGGTAACAGGCGTACAGCACCGCGATCGCGGACGACGTGCTGACCACGCTGTACAGCAGCACCCTGGCGAGCGGGGGCGCGTCGAACGCGAGTGCCAGGTAGTAGCCGGCCATCACGACCAGCCCGGATGCGAGGTAGATCCACGCCAACCGGCCCGTCCACACGGCAGTCCGCGTCCCTTCGTCCGTGATCCTTGTCACCCATGACACTAGCGATGACGCTGCGTGCCCGCGCACGCGCCCGGCTCGGTAGGCTCCGCCGTCATGCAGGTGGTGTACGCGCCGGAACGCGACGGCGACCCCGATCCCGGTGAGGTCGTCTGGGGCTGGGTGCCCTACGAGGACGACCCCACGATGGGCAAGGACCGCCCGGTGCTGGTCATCGGGTACGCCGACGACGCACGCGAGCGCCTCCTCGCCGTGCCGTTGAGCAGCAAGAACCCCGAGCACAAGCGGGACGCCCACGAGTGGGTGGCGGTGGGTGTCGGCGGCTGGGACCGCGACCAGCGCGAGAGCTATGCCAACGCCGACCGGCTGCTGCGGTACGACCCGGACGAGGTCCGCCGCGAGGGGTCCGCGCTGGACCGGCACCGGTTCGACGCGGTCGTCGCCAAGCTGCGCGACCTGGGCAACCTGCCGCTCGTCTGATCAGGTCGCGGTGCCCCGCGCCCTGACGACGAGCCAGAGCATCAGCAGCACCTCGCCGACGAACGTGACGGCCGCGAGATTCAGCGCGTAGTCCGCGACGAGCACGGTCGCGGCGCCGTCCACCACGTAGCCGAGCCCGGCGACGGCCACCAGCGCGGCCAGCACCGTGGGCAGGTTCCGCGACCGGTGCGCCAGGTACCCGACCAGCAGCAGGTGCACGCCGAACAGCACCAGGCCGAGGTCCCAGACATCGCGGAACGCCGCGATCCGTGCGAGTGCCCCCGGCGAGCCGACGGCCGCGAACAACTCGGCGATCGCGATGAGGAACACCGCCGCGTACGTCAGCCGGAACCACGCCGCGAGGGTGGCCGTCGCGTGGTGCACGGGGGCGAAGAACTCCCGGAGCGCCCACGCCACCAGCACGTCGAGCGCCACCACCAGGACCAGTGCGAGCACGGCGACGCGGAACAGAGCCGTCGTCGTGTCGTCGGGTGTGGACACCCGCTCGACGACGCCGAAGTTGGCGAACCCCGCGAGCACGGACATCGCCAGCAGCCCGAGCCCGGCGACCAACCCCGCCCTGACAGGAACAGTCGTTCTCATGCGCGCTCTCCCTTACAATGTAAGCTTACGTTGTAAGTAGTACACTTACGGTGTAAGTGTCGTCAAGGTGCACGAGGATTGGCGGATGAACGAGGCACGCGGCCGGCTGAACCGCGACGAGGTGCTGCGGGCCGCCGTGGCGCTCGCCGACGCCGACGGGATCGAGTCGCTCACCATGCGCAAGCTCGGTGTCGAGCTGGGGATCGAGGCGATGTCGCTCTACAACCACGTCGCCAACAAGGTCGACCTGCTCGACGGCATGGTCGACCGCGTGTTCGCCGAGATCGAGCTGCCGGACCGGAGCCCGGACTGGAAGTCCGCCGCGCGGCGGCGTGCGATCTCCGCCCGCGCGGCCCTGTCGCGCCACCGCTGGGCCACCGCGCTCATGGAGTCGCGGACCTCACCGGGCCCGGCGACGCTGCGCCACCACGACGCCATGCTGGGGATGCTGCGCGCCGCGGGCTTCTCGATCGAGATGGCCGCGCACGCCTACTCCGTGATGGACAGCTACATCTACGGGTTCGCGCTGCAGGAGACGAGCCTGCCGTTCGACTCGCCGGAGTCGGCGTCGAAGACCGCGCAGGCGATCACGGCGCGTTTCGCCGCGGGCGAGTACCCGCACCTGTCCGAGCTGGCCGCCGAGCACGTGCTCAAACCCGGCTACGACTACGGCGCCGAGTTCGAGTACGGCCTCGACCTGATCCTCGACGGGCTCGAACGGGCGATCAGCTGACCGAGCGGTGCAGCCCGTCCAGCAGCCACGTGTGCGTGACACCGACCGGCGCGGCCCCGCCGGTGATCTCACCCGCCAGCCGCCAGTAGCGCCGCATCCCCGGGTGCCGGTCGGCGGCGGCCCGCCGGTTCAGCGCGCGCCGGAAGGCCGGGCTGTCGGCGACGCCGGTCGCGGCGGCGTGTGCCGCGACGAACCGGTCGAGCGGCAGGCCGGGTCCGGGCGGCGCCCCGGCCGCCACCATGGGAGACGCGAGCGCGCAGGCCGCGCCGACCTCCGCGTGCAGCGCGCCGAGGTCGGCGACGCGGTCGTCGCCGACGAGCATGCTGGCCCGCACCCCGTCCGCGAGCACCCGGTCGGCGGTCAGCAGCACCAGCTCCGCGTACGCGACGACCTGGCCGGGCGTCGGCAGTTCCGGTGGCGGCGGAGCGCTGACGTCGAGGAACATCGCGACCGTGTCCGGTGGGAGGGCGCCGTTGGTCACGGGGCGCCAGAAGCGGACGAGCGTGTCGTGCGCGGAGAACCCGTCCGCCACCGCGGACAGCAGGTCGAGCCGGTCCGCGCGCTCGGTTGGCGGCGCCTCCTCGACCGCGCGGAGCACCGAACGGCGCCACGCCAGCGTCGCCACCTCGCGGTCGAGCGCGGACCGCTCCGCGGCCACCGCGTCGGCGAGTGAGCGGCGGCCGTCGAGGACGTCGGCGATCGACCGCAGGCCGAGACCGAGCCCGCGCAGCCGTCGCACGAGGGTCAGCCGGTCGACCGCGGCCGCGTCGAACCGGCGGTGCCCACCCGTGCTGCGCGCGGGCGTGAGCAGCCCTTCGTCGCAGTAGAAGCGGATCGTGCGCACGGGCAGACCGGTAAGTCGCGCCAGGTCGCCGATGCCGAGTGTGCCGCCGGTCACGATCGGTGGAACCTCCAGCCGGGTGGAGTTCCTACGGTACGGCCATGGATGTCACACGACTTGCCGAGGGACTGCACGAACACACCACGGGGTTCGCGAAGGCGGTGGCGGGCGCCGATCCGGCCGCCGTCGTGCCGACGTGCCCGGACTGGCCGCTGCGGGTGCTGGTCGGGCACATCGGCCAGGAGCACCGCTGGGCGGCGGGCATCGTCCGGTCCGGTCCCGCGCCGGTGCCCGACCCGTTCGACGCGGACCCCGGCGGTCCGGGGGAGTGGGCGGACTGGCTGCGGGAGGGCGCCGAGGAACTCGCCGACGCGGTGCTCGCCGCCGGGGAGAGTCCCGTGTGGACGTTCGTGGGGACCCGGCCCGCGACGTTCTGGCTGCGCCGGATGCTGCACGACACCACCGTGCACCACGCGGACGCCGCACTGGCGACGGGCACCGCGTTCACGGTGGCGCCCGACCACGCGGCCGACGCGGTCAGCGAGTGGCTGGAACTGCTGTCCGACCCGGCGGCGGCCGCGGTCCGGCCCGCGTTCGCCGAACTGCGCGGCACCGGCCAGTCGCTCCTGCTCCGCCCGGACACCGGCACGGGCTGGCTGATCACCCGGACACCGGACGGCGTGCGGTGGGCACGCGGGAACGGGACCGCGGACGCGACGCTGGCCGGTCCGGTCGCGGACCTGGTGCTGGTGATCAGCCGCAGACAGCCGCCCGAGTCGGTCACGATCACCGGTGACCGCGGGCTGGTCGACCACTGGCTGGCGCACACGGCCGCCTAACCTGCTGACCATGCGTGTGGTCGTCGCGGCCGGGTGTGCGCTCGTCGCTCTCCTGCTCGGGCTCCTGTTCGCCGGTGACCGCGGCCCCGGCGACGTCGACGCGGCGGCCCAGTCGGTGGTCGCCGGGTGGCCGCGCGAGGTGTTGGTGGCGCTGGTGTTCCCGACGGAGCCGTACGTGGTGTGGGCGGTGGTGCCGGCGGCGGCGGTGTGGTGCCTGCGGACCGCGCGGCCGCGGGACGCGTTGTTCGCCGCGCTCGCTCCGGCCCTCGCCGTCGCGGTGAACACGTGGGTGCTGAAGCCGTTGTTCGACCGGTGGAAGAACGACACCCTGGTCTACCCGAGCGGCCACACGGTCATCATGGTCGCGACCCTCGTCGTGGTGTTCGTCCTCGTCGGCCGGCGGGCGCGGGCGATCGTCGCCGTCGTGGGCCCGGTGCTGCTGGTCTGCGTCGCGTTGGGGATGGCGGGGCTTGGCTACCACTACGTCACCGACGTGGCGGGCGGCGCCGCGTTCGCCACGTCGGCGGTCCTCGCCCTGCGCGGCCTGATACCGCTTGACAGGCGTGCCGACGTCGGTGTTCGTGAGTGAGAGCCGGAGGGCACGCACCGGTCCCGGCGCCCGCGTCGTTCGCCGGGCCGGTGCGGAACTGGGGTCGGACGCCGGCGGTCAGCCCTGCGCGACCGCCTGCTGGTCGGACTCGTAGCTGCCGTCGGGGTTGAGGTGTCCCTCGTCGACGACGGTCCACTCGTCCTCGCCGGTGTGGGCGGCGATCGTGACGTCACCGTCGGAGGTGACCACCGCCGCCTCGTCGGCCTGGCCGTCGCCGTCGGTGTCGGTGAACACGTACGTCGTGCCGTCGGTGTCGTTGACCACCGCGGTGTCGTTCTCGCCGTCGCCGTCGGTGTCGTAGGTGGCCGGGCCCGCGTCGACGTCCTCGCCGGGCAGGTCGACGGTCATGTCGTCCTCGCCGGCTTCGTAGTCGGTGTCCTCGGCGACGGGGGTGCTCTCGCCGGAGTCGTCGGAGTCCGTGTCCGAGTCCGTGTCCGTGTCGGAGTCCGAGCCGCCGGCCGAGTCGTCCGCGCCGTCGCCGGTCGGGGTGGGGAGGTACTCGGCGTCCTCTTCGTGCCACTCGCCGCTGGTCTCGTCGTACTCGGCGCCGACGACGATGTCGCCGTTCGCGTCGTACTCCACGGCCACGTCCGCCACACCGTCGCCGTCGGTGTCGGCGAACGCGATCGCGCCGCCGTCCTCGGTGGCGACCACCGCGGTGTCGTTGGCGCCGTCGCCGTCGAAGTCGACGTTCTCCTCGACGACGTACTCCTCGCCGTCGATCTCGACGGTCAGCTCGTCGTCAGCGGTCGCGCCGTCGGCGAAGTCCTCGATGTGGTCGTAAGGCACGTCCACGGCCTGCCCCCTCCATGAAAAGGTGATGTGGTGCGTGTTGGAGGGGGTCCGGCACCGATCGGTTCCACAGAGGACACCCGGAATGTTCCGGCGCCGCGGCCGGTCAGCGGGTCCGGTCGCGGGTCGAGTCGAAGACCAGGGCGGTGACGAGCCCGTACGCGAGGTGCGGCACGAGGTCGGACAGCCACGACGTGGCCGACCAGGTCCTCGGGTCGGTGACGCCCAGCGCCGCCATCGGTGCCGCGGTGCTCGCGGTCGCGGCCAGGCCGGCGCCGACGCCGAGCAGCGGGGCAGGCGGGCGCGGCAGCCGAGACCGCACGACGCCGTAGAGCGCGCCGAGGGCGACGCCGGTCGTGATGCCGACGAGCGCACCGAGCCCGGCGCGCCGGTTCCGCGCCGCGTCGCTGTCCGGGCCCCGCGCGGACAGGCTCGTGTGGGTCAGCGCCTCCACCTTGCGGACCGTGTCCTCCGGGGTCGTGCTCGACGCCCGGGCCCGCAGCGCCATGTCGAGGTAGGTGACCGCGTTGAGCGCCGTCGTGCCGGCGGCGCCCGCGACGATTCCACGGACGATGGGATGCCTCATGACCAGGGACGTTCCCGCTGCGACCCCGGGTACACCTCGTTTGACCCCACCGTGCGCGGGTATCGCGGGAGGATGACGACGACACCGTTCGAGCCGCACGAGGAGCCGCACGACGAGGTCGCGGCGGCCGACCCGGGGCGCGGTGCACCCGAGCAGGCCCCCGGTTTCGGGGTGGCGGGTGAGGAACCCGACGAGACTCCGGAGCAGGCCGCGAAGAAGGGCGAGGCGGTCGAACCCCCGGACTGACCGCCGGGGAAGCCCGGTCCCGCGACGCCGCGGGACCGGGCTCCACCTGCCTACCGGACGCCTACCGGTTCGGCCACCACCAGTTCGTCCGCGTTGGCGACGGAGATCTCGCCGCCCGCGAACGTGTCGGTGACCGTGTAGGTGCCGGGTGCGCGCAGCAGCAGCGACATCCGCCACGTGCGGGCCTCGCCCGCGGCCACCGCCGCGTCGGCCACGACCGTGCCGGTCAGTGCGTCGCCGTCACGGGTGAGCGTGACGCGTTGCCACGTGTCGCCGACCCGCAGCCGCAGGACCACGTCCTTCGGCGCCAGCGCGCGGTCGGCGGCGATGCGCACCGTCCAGGTCATCGGCCCGGAGTCGGCCGTGCCGGTGTTGTCCGCGCGCACGTCGAACTGGGTGTGCACACCCGGCGCGAACGTGCCCCGCGTGTCCGTCACGGTCACCTTCGCCACCGGTTCCGGTCCGACCCGCAGCTTCGCCTCGCCGGTCAGCCTGCCCGAGTAGCCGCCGGTGTCCACGTCCAGCGCCAGCCGGTAGGCCCCGTCCGGGGTGTCCGGCGCCAGCGTGAACGTGAACGGACGCGCGTTCCAGTCGACCGAACCGGCCCGCACCGGGGTGCCGTCCGGCGCGAACAGGCGCAGCACCGGCTTCAGCTCGTTCGGCACCGCCGCACGCACCAGCCCCTCGACGTCCTCGAGCGCTGACCGCTCCGGCAGCGTCAGGAACGGCCGCACGTCCGACGCCATCACCGTCGCGAACGGCAGGCCGTGCGCGTCGGTCACCGACCAGTCCACCGTGGCCTGACCGTCCTCGCCCGCGACGACGTCGCCGACGGTGACCTCCGCGGGACCGCCGAAGGCGAACGACACGTCGTACGGGTCGATCCAGTTCAGACCGCCGACGACCGTGCTCGGCAGGAACCAGTCCTGTTCGAGGTGCTGCACCGAGTGCACGGTGACCGCCTCGTACCGGTCCAGTGTCGCCACCAGCGTGCCCGGTTCGTAGCGGTAGCCGTGCGGTGCCGTGCCCTCCGGGCGCAGGAACACCGAGCCGGTGTGCCGCGCGTCGGCGGCGTCCAGCTCGATGGTGGCCCGCACCGCGAAGTCCTCCCCGATCGAGGCGGCGGCCGCGCCACCGCTCGCGAGGACCCGCGGCGCGAACGAGATCGCGTCGTCGTCGATCACGGTGATCTCGCGGTGCAGCAGGTAGGCGTCGCCGCCGTCGGACGGCGTCGGCTTGCGCACCACGAGGGTGTACCGGCCGACCGGGTCCGGGATCTCGAACGACAGCTTGCCCGCCGCGTCCGTGGTCCCGAGCGGACGGACCTGACCGTTGGTGATCAGCTCCACCGTCGCGCCGGCGAGCCCGCCGACCGCGGCGGCACCCGGAGCATCCACAGTGGACACGGCGAGGTCGACCCGTGGCGCCCGCACCCGGAACGAGCCGCTCAGGTACTGCACCTGGACGGCGAACGTGCCGAGCCGGTCGGGGTCGACGGTCCACGTGACGGTCTTCGACTGGCCCGCCGACAGCTGCACCGGCGTCGTCGCCTCGACCGCGCCGCCGACCTTCAGCTCCGCGTTGTAGGTGCCCGCCGACTTGCCGACGTTCTTCACCTGCACCGACACCGTGACGTTCTCGCTCGCCTTCACCACACCGGGCGAGACCCGCAGGTCCGACAGCGCGTAGTACGGCTGGTCCGGGTCCGGTGCGGGCGAGGCCCACGCGATCGAGTTCAGGAACAGCTCGGTCGCCTCCGGCGTCCAGTCCGCCGGACCGCGGGTGGCCGACACGCCGTGCAGGGACAGCAGCACGTGCCGGTTGTTCGCCCGCTGGTCGACACCGATGCCGCCGCCGAGCACGCCGTCCACCGTGCGGCCGAAGCCCGCGATGGTCTGGCGGCCCTCACCCTCGTAGCCGGTGAACCACGCGGCCCACTTCGCCTGGCTGCTGGTGTCGATCGGGATCCGGTCACCGACCGCGTAGCCCGCGAGCAGCGGGTGTGCCACGGTGACCTCGTAGAACGACTCGGCCGACGTGCTGCCGCCGGTGTTGGACCCGGTCGCCGCCGGCTGTCCGGTGTGGCGGGACAGCTGCCGGATGCCGTTGCCCGTGGTGTAGGCGTGGTCGGTGAAGATCACGCCCGCGCCCGCGGCGTCGGTGGCGTCCAGGAACGCCTGGAACCGGACCGCGTCGTAGTGCGACGTCATGACGCCGTACCCGAGCACCACGGTCGCGTGCCGTGCCGCCTGGTCGAGCTGGTCCCACGTGTAGATCGCGGTGTCGATGCCACGCGGGGCGAACACGACGTCCCGGTACTCGGCGGCCCGCGACGCGGAGCTGTCCACGATCGCGACCGTGCGCGGCGGCACCCCGAACGTGAAGTCCGCGGTGGCCGACTGGCCGGCCGTGACGGTCACCTCGACCTCGGCGGGCGCCCGGAACGTCGGGTGCGTCGCCGCGAGCCGGTAGGTGCCCTCCGGGACCCCGGCGATCGTGTACGTGCCGTCGGTGCCGGTCGTGCCGGACAGGGTGGCCGGCACGCCGAGCACCTTCACCGTGGCACCGGGCAGCCCGGCGCCGGACGCGTCCAGCACCGCCTTGCCGGTGATCTGCCCGTTCGGGAGTGCCGTGAGCCCGACGTCCACGGTGGCGAAGGAGTCCGCGGCGACCGTGGCGTCCACTGTGGTCTCCGTGTAACCGAACGCCGACGTGGTGACGGTGTAGTCACCCGGTTCGAGCCTGGTCGTGAACGTGCCGTCCGCGGCGGTGGTCAGCGACCGGCCGCCCGGCGTGACCGTGAGGGTCGCACCGGAGATCGGCGCACCGCTCGCGGCGTTGGTGACGGTGCCCTGGATCCCGGAGTCGAGCGCGACGAACCGCACCGCCTCGTAGGCGTTGATCCGGCCGCGGCCGAACCGGGTGTCCGGCGGGGCGTCGGAGTAGCGGTCGTCCCAGAACCCGGTGTCGGCGAGCACGTCGAGCACCTCGGACACGGGCAGCTGACCCGCGGCCGACAGCATCAGCGCGACGGTGCCGGACGTGTGCGGGGTCGCCATGGAGGTGCCGGACAGGGTCCGGTAACCGCCGCCCGGCGACGCCGAGTAGACGTCGACACCCGGGGCGGAGATGTCCGGCTTCACCCAGCTCGTCGGCCAGTCGGCGGGCGCGCCCGTCCACTGGTCCTTGCGCACCACGCCGCCGCAGGAGAACGACGCGACGTTGTCGCCGCTGTCGGTGGCGCCGACGCCGACCGCCTCGAACACGTTGCCGGGGCTGGCGGTGCCGAGCGAGCCGCAGTTGTTGCCGATGGCGAAGGCGGGGAACGAGCCGAGCGCGCGGATCGCCCGCGTCGGCTGGATCATCTCCTCGTGGAAACCGTTGCCGCCCAACGACATGCTGACGACGTCGGCGGGCCGCCCGGCGGGGTTGCCGTCGGCGTCGGTCGGCGCGACGGCCCACTGCATGCCTGCGGCCACCTGCGCGAAGGAGCCGCCACCACCCGGGATCACCAGGCCGTGCATCATCTCCGCGCCGGGGGCGACGCCGATCGCGGTGCCCGAGGTGGCGCCGCCGTGGATCGTGCCCGAGACGTGCGTGCCGTGGTAGGCCGAGTCGTGCGGGTTGGACGCGACCAGGTTGCCCGACGCGTCGAACTCCATCCAGCCGCCGGGATGGCTGGGGTCGCTCGCGTCGTCGGTGACCATCTTGCCCGCGAGGTCGGGGTGGCTGATGTCCACGCCGGTGTCGAGCGTGGCGATGCGGACGCCGCTGCCGTCCACACCCAGCTCCTGCCAGACGCGGGCGGCCTCGATCTTCTGCAGACCCCAGGTCAGCTCGGCGGCGGGGGAGATGTCGGCCGTGCCGGGAACCGGTTCGGGAGCGGTGACGGCGAAGTTCGGGACGAGCCGGTCCACGCCCGGCACGGCGGCCAGTGACGTGAGGGTGTCGGTGTCGGCGGGGAACTCGACGAGCAGCATGTTGGTGAGCCAGAAGCGGTTCACCACGGTCGCGGTGTCCCCGAGCGCGCTGACGACGTCGGCCTGTGTCTCGGCGGCGTGGTCGCGGAGGGTGGCGAGGACCTCGGCCCGCTCGCCGGACAGGTCGGCCGCGTTCGGGAGCACCATGAGCGCCTGAACGGGCTCACCTTCGCTCGCGGCGGCGACCTCGGCGGCGAGTTCGGGGGCGATGGGGGCGGGAATGCTGGGTTGTTGCTGGTGGGCGGGGGCGAGAGCGGCGAACAGGCCGACCGCGGTCGCGAGCGCGAGCCACGGTCTGGCCCGGCCTCTCAGCCGGTGACGGTGTCTCGGTAAGGGGAGTCGGGGCATGTGCGCCTCCTCGGAGTGCGAGATTTTCGCTCCTTTGAGAATGGCCGAAATTGACACACCGTCAATGCGCCGCATGGTCTACCCGTGCACACCTTTTGCCCGATGTGCAACGAGGCCTGGCGGCCGCGACGTACCCCAACAAGCCCGAATCGGAAGGCCCCTCCCCGAGATCAGCCCGTCCGGCGAGGACACCACCCAACCAGTCAGACGACGCGGCAGAGCAACGCGTCCGGTGTCTTGCGGGAACCGATCCGCCCGGTGTAAGCGACACCGGCGACGTACTCGCCCGCCGTGCACTGGCCCTTGTAGTGACCGGACGCGAAGTCACCACCCGGACCGCCCGCCGGCCGGTTGTCGCCGCGGTCGAACCAGACCGTGCGCCCGGTGCGGCCGAGCGCGGTGGGGGACTTCCCGCACAGCGCGGCCGAGAACGCCGCACCCGTCACGCTGTAGCCGACGACGTAGTGGTCCGGCGGGCACTGGACCTTCGTGTACCCGGACGCCCAGTCGGTGTCCACATGGGACTCGTCGCGCACCACGACGTACCCGGTGGCGGCAGGCCAGGAGCCCGTGCACAGCCCGCGGTTGCCGGTGTGGGCGAGGCCGATGACGCGCTGCCCGTCCGGGCAGACTCCCTTGCGGGCGCCGGGATTCCAGTCCGGCATCACCCGCACCGCGCGGGACTGCTGGAAGTCCGCGTAGTCCAGGTTGAGCATCGACCAGCGCGCCGTCGGCGGGATCTGGCCGGTGCGGCCCGGTGCGCCGACGAGCCGGGTCCACGCCGCCGCGCGTCGACGATGTACCGGCCGCGCGTGCTCAACGGTCCGGTCCAGTCCGCGGCCGCGGCGTGCGCCTCGGTCGCGGCGGGCACCACAGCGGTTCCCGAGGCCAGCAGGACGGCGAGTACGGCGCGGGCGACCCTCACCTCTCGACCGTAACGAGCCCGGCGCGAGACCGGCCACCCGTGACGTTTACCGGTATTGCTACCGATCCGGCGTGGTCGCCCGGTCGAGCCAGGCCTGCCGTTCGGCACGGTCCGGGTGGTCGTCGGGGGTGGCGGCCAGAGCGTCGCGACCGAGCGCTACGGCCTCCTCGTGGTCGGCGGGCGTCCCGGTGCGTGCGAACCGGTGCAGCAGTGCCGTCGCGAGGTGGAACGCGCTGTCGGCCCGCTGTTCCAGCACGTCCTGCCGGAAGAGGGAGATCGCGCGTGCCAGGTGGTCGGGGCTGCCGGTCCGCTCGTACTCGCGCAGCAGCGCGACGCCCCGCTCCTTCGGCGCCGCGAACCCGAAGAGCTCCCGCACCTCCGGCGGCACCAGCCGCGGGTCGACCCGGTGCAGTGTCGTGTAGATGGCGTGTGCCATCCGCAGGTCGGTGTCGGCGTGCTCGCGTGGCAGTGCCTCGTACCGGCACAGGTGCAGCGCGGCCACCCGCGCCAGGCTGCCCGCGTCCGGTTCGCCCAGCGCGGTCAGCTCCTTGACGATGCCGAGGGCGTTCGAGTCGAGCACGCCGGAGGAGTCGCCGTGCACGTGCCGCTCGACGCGGGCGTCGAGCTCGGCGAGTAGCCGCTCCTTCATGGCACGAGCTGTTCCTGCCTGCGCACGATCTCGTTGATCCACGTCGGCGCGAACGGGGACGTGCAGTTCGGTGGGGTCGGGTAGTCCTTGAGGACTTCGAGGCGTTCGCCGATGTCGACGGCACGGGCGCGGTGCTCGGCGTGGTCGATCCCGATCTGGGCGAGGCAGTGGTTCATCGCCCACTGCAGGCGGTCCGGGGCGTCCTTCATCTCCGCCTCGATGACGTCGAGCAGCGCGGGAAGGTCGAGGCCCTCGGGTTTCCTGGCCACGCGGTCGGTGGTCAGCGCCCAGCCCGCGCTCGCGACCACCGGGTCCCGGTCGGCGGTCCAGGCCAGGCGCAGGTCCTCGGCGTGCGGGCTCTTCTTCACGACGTAGTTCACGAGCCAGTCGTGCACCTTCGGGGTGCGGGCCGCGCGCAGCATGGCGTCCAGCTCGTCGCGCTCGAACGCCTTCGGGCGGCAGACGAGCAGCGCCAGCAGCCGTGCCGCGGTGTCGCCGGTGTCCCAGAGTTCCCGCGCGAGTTCCTGTTGTGTCTTCAGGCGCTTCGCGATGGCACGCAGCTTGCCGAGGTTCACGCCGTGGTCGTCACCGTGCCGCTCGTTCACCTCGCGCGCCTTCGGGTCCTCGAGCGCGGCCAGCTCGGCCAGCAGCTCGGCCACCACCGTCTTCTCGGCCACGTCAGCCTCCCTGTCCGTCGCGTGGGGAGCCAGCCTACTTCGGCGGTCCGACAGGCGCGCGTCGAACGTTTGTTTGATAGACTCGGGTCATGAAGGGTGACCGGGTCGAGATCGTGGTCGATGCCGGTGACACCGTGCGCACCTACGAGGTGGCGGCCACGCGGGCCGGGCGGCGGGTGGAGGTCAGCATCGGCCGCGGTGTGGTCGAGGTCGTGGAGGTCACGCGTACGGGCAGTCCCGTGCGCACGGCGCGTTTCATGGCGGGCAAGGTGCTCGCGCTGGTCGAGCACCCGGTGGCCACCGCGCCGCTCGATGACGAACGGATTCCCGCCCCGCGTTAGGTTGGTGGGGTGGGACGCAGCCGAAGGGGCGACGAGACCGTGACGCAGGAGGTCGACTCCGGCGTCGTCGAGCTCGTGCCGGATCCGGACGTGCCGGACTCGTGGACGCTGCTGCTGAACGGCACGCCCCAGTCACACGTCGACCTCGTCGATCCCACGCGGCTCGAGTTCGAGTACGTGCGCAGGCTCGCGCACGTGCTGGACGTCGTCGCACCCGCCGGTGCGCCGTTGCGGGCCCTGCACCTCGGGGGCGGGGCGCTGACGCTGCCGCGCTACCTCGCCACCACGCGCCCCCGGTCCAGCCAGCAGGTGGTCGAGGTCGACGCGGCGCTGGTCGCGCTGGTGCGTGCCCACCTGCCGCTCGACCGCACGTGGCGGCTGCGGATCCGCCACGGCGACGCCCGCGCGGTGCTCGCCAAGGCGCCCGAGGCGGCGTTCGACCTGGTCGTGGCCGACGTGTTCGCGGGGGCGCGCACCCCGGCGCACCTCACGTCGGTGGAGTACGTGTCGCTGGTGGCCCGTGCGCTGGGGCCGGACGGGGTCTACGCGGCCAACATCGCCGACGGCGGGCAGCTGCCGTTCGCGCGGGCGCAGGTCGCGACCGCGCTCGCGGTGTTCCCGCACGTCTGCGTCCTCGCCGAACCCACGGTGCTGCGCGGACGGCGCTTCGGGAACTTCATCCTCGCCGCGTCCCGGACCGAGCTGCCCACCGCGGAACTGACCCGCAGGCTCGCCGGTGACCCTTTTCCCGGCCGGGTCGAGCACGGCGCCGCGCTCGTCCGCTTCACCGGCGGCGCCCGGCCCACCACGGACGCCACCGCGACGCGGTCACCGACCCCGCCGAAGGGGACGTGGGGCCTGAGCGAGGTCTCCTGATTGTCGGTGGTCCGTGCGATGCTGCCGCCGTGGTCATCGACTTCGACGCCGAGCTGTGGGTGTGGGACGCCAGGCGCACCGAAACCTGGACGTTCGTGCGATTACCCGAGGACGCCTCCGAGGACATCCGGGAGGTGGCGGGCGGATCCGGCCGCGGCTTCGGTTCCGTGCGGGTGCGGGTGGTGCTGGGCGGCAGCGTCTGGACCACGTCGGTCTTCCCGGAAAGCGGCAGCGGCTGTTACGTGCTGCCGGTGAAACGCGCCGTCCGCACCGCGGAGGGCCTCGAACCCGGCGACGTCGCGAGCGTGTCGGTCGAGCTCATCGATCTGTGACGCCGCCGCGCGGCGTGACCAGCCCCGACTCGTAGGCGAGGACGACGAGCTGCGCGCGGTCACGGGCGTGGAGTTTGGTCATCGCCCGGTTGACGTGCGTCTTCGCGGTCAGCGGGCTGATCACCATGCGGTCGGCGATCTCGTCGTTGGACAGGCCCTGCGCGACCAGCGCGACCGCCTCCCGTTCGCGGTTGGTCAGCTCGTCGAGGCCCGTGCCGGTGCCGGTGTCGGGCGGCAGGGTGACGTACCGGTCGATCAGCTTGCGCGTGATCGACGGGGCGAGCAACGCGTCGCCCCGGGCGGCGACGCGCACGGCGTGCAGGAAGTCCTCCGGCTCGATGTCCTTGACCAGGAACCCGGCGGCACCGGCCCGCAGCGCGTTGAACACGTACTCGTCGAGGCCGTAGTTGGTCAGGATCACCACGTGCACGCCGGCCAGGTCCGGGTCCGCCGCGATGCGCCGGGTCGCCTCGATGCCGTCGACGAAGGGCATCTGGACGTCGACGAGCGCGATGTCGGGCCGGTGCTGTTTCGCCAGCGCCACGCCCTGCGCGCCGTTCGCCGCCTCGGCGACGACCTCGATGTCGTCCTCGCCGTCGAGCAGCGCGCGGAACCCGCTGCGGATGAGCGGCTGGTCGTCCACCAGCAGCACCCGGATCACGGCGTCCGGTCCACGGGGAGTTCCGCGTGGACGGTGAAACCGCCTTCGCCGCGGGGTTCCGCGCGCAGGCGGCCACCGAGCGCGGTGACCCGTTCGCGCATGCCGAGCAGCCCGACGCCGGGCACCGGCGCGTGCTCCGGCGTCGCGGTGCCGTCGTCGTCGACGCGGATGACCAGCGCGCCCGGGCGGTGGTCGATCAGCACGGACGCGGTCGCGGCCCCGGAGTGCCGGGTGATGTTCGTCAGCGACTCCTGCACGATCCGGTAGCCGGTCCTCGCGACCGCGGCGGGCACGTCGACGGGTTCGCCGTCGACGGTCAGGCTCGCGTCCAGGCCGGTCCCGCGGACCCGCCGCACCAGCTCGGCGACGTCGTCGAGCCCGTGCGGCGGGTACTTGTCGTCGCTGCGCAGGGCTTCGAGCGTGGCGCGCAGTTCCCGCGCGGCCTCCCGGCCGGCGTCGCGGATCGCCACCAGCGCGTCGGGCACGTCCTCGCCCCGCTTCCTGGCGAGGTGGACCGCGACCTCGGCCTGCACCTTGATCACCGAGATCTGGTGGGTGAGCGAGTCGTGCAGCTCCCGCGCGATGTGCAGCCGTTCCTCGTCGGCCCGGCGCCGCGCGGTCTCCTCGCGGGTGCGTTCCGCCTCGTCCGCGCGCCGCTCGGCCTGCCGCACCGCCTCACCCGCCGCCGCGGCGGCGACCAGCCAGGCCAGCTGGAGCACGTCGCGGGAGTGCGCCACCGCGTCACCGGCCGCCCAGCCCGCCACCATGAGCGAGAGCGGGATCGCGACCAGCATGAGCAGCGTGGCGACGAGCGCGGCGATCCGGTGGCCCGCCCGGACGGTGGCGTAGACGCCGAAGAGGAACGCGAGCGCGGGCACGTCGAAGCCGATCGCCTGGTGCGCCGTCGCGCACACCCCGGCCACGGCCGTCACGACGAGCGGCGCCCGCCGGTGCGCGACGAGGACCAGCCCACTGGCGACGAGCAACACGTAGCCGACCGGGCTGTCCAGGTCGCGCGACAGCCCGGTCCCGACCAGAACCGCGGTCGTCCCGGCGGCGATCGCCCAGTCGCCGATCCCTGCCCTGCGCATGCGTCGCACCCTAGCCGCGCTGACGCCTCCGGCGACTCCTGCACGGGGACGATCAACCGGCTACCGCGGACGTGGTAGTCCGGCCGTTTCCACTGCGTCCGCGGCAGCACGAAGTGACCACGTCCGCACGACGCCCGGAGCCGGTGGTTCGGCGACGCTCTGTGGCATCGCATTCGTGGAAGGAGCAGTCATGTACTCGCAGGAACTGATCGTCGCCGCCACCACCTACGGCTTCACCTCCGCCCGCCTGGTGGCGACGGTGGCCGCGCTGGTCGGGCTGGCGGGGGTGATCGTCGGGGCGTTGGCGAGGTCCCGGTCCCGTCGCGGCGGCGCCCTGTTCGCCGTGGCCACGGGCGCGCTCGCGGCGGCCGGTGGAGTGCTGACGCTGGTGGTCGCCGACGGCGGCCCCGGCACCGGCAACGGCGTGGTCGCCGGGTGGGCGGCGGTGGTGCTGGGGCCGGTGGCGATCGCGCTCGGCGGCCTGGTCCTGGCCCGCGTCCGCACGCGGGCGTGAGACGACCCCGCCGCGGCGGGGACTCGACCGGGGCTACGGAGTTCCCGCGAGTTCCCGCCTCAGGCGCGGAGGTGCGTCACGACGCCGACAACGCCGCCACCCCGGCGACGACCAGTGCCGCGACCTTCACGACCTCGGCCGCCACGTACGCCAGGTGCGCGTGGGACCGGGGCGCGTCCTCGCCCGCGAGCACGCGGTCGGAGCGCCGGTTGAGCACCGGCCGGATCGCGGCCAGCTGCACCACCAGCACACCGGCGACGACCACCCCGGACACCAGGGCCGCGGTCGGCACGTCACCCCACACGATCACGACCGCGAGTGCCGCGGCCAGCAGCACCTCGACCGTGTTCAGCGCGCGGAACACGATGCGCCCGATCCCGAGCCCGATCCGCGGCGTCACGTCCGGTGCCCGGAACTTCAGCGGCGCCTCGAGGAACGAGATCCCCAGCACCATGCCCAGCCACGTGAACGCGACGCCCGCGGCCACCGCCGTCCCTGCCACGGCACACCACCTCCGGCCCGGACGATAACCCCGTCCCGTGAGCGAAGGTCGCGGGGATCGCGGGGATCACTGCCCGGACGGAACGGTGGCCTCGCGCTCCTCGGCGCGGCTGGCGCGGTACTGGCGGATCGAGTAGGCCAGCGCCGCGGCCCACACCACGTAGATCACGGCGTAGACGACGAAGCGGACCGTGTCGCTCGCGTCGACCCAGTCGCTGCGCAGCAGCGTGCGCGTGTTGGTGAGGATGATGATGCCGCCGACGGCCGAACCGAGCACGCGGGGCGGGATGTGGCGGACGAGCCAGGCCGCGATCGGTGCGGCGATCACGCCACCGAGGAGCAGTGCGAGGACCCACGTGAAGTCGATGCCCGCCGACCCGATGCCGACGAGGAACCCGAGGCTCGCGGCCACGGCGACGAGGAACTCGCTGGTGTCGATGGACCCGATCGTCTTGCGGGGTTCGAGGCGCCCGCTGGCCAGGATGGCGGGCGTGCCGACCGGACCCCAGCCGCCACCGCCGGTGGAGTCGACGAAACCGGCGAGCAGCCCGAGCGGGCCGAGGAACCGCTTGCGCAGCGGTTTGCCGAGGTTGTGCCGGGAGATGCCGAACGTGGTGAACCGCACCAGGATGTAGACGCCGAGAGTGAGCAGCAGCAGCGACATGACCGGTGCCGCGGCCTCCGTCGACAGGCTGGACAGGAACGTGGCTCCCGCGAACGCCCCGACCGCGCCGGGGATGCCGATCTTCGCGACGACCTTCCAGTCCACGTTGCCGAACCGCCAGTGCGCGAGCCCGGACACCAGTGTGGTGCCGATCTCCGCGAGGTGGACCGTCGCGGACGCGGCGGCGGGGTTGGTGCCGATGGCGAGGAGCAACGTCGTGGACGTCACGCCGTAAGCCATGCCCAGACTGCCGTCGACGAGCTGAGCGCCGAGGCCGACCAGGGCCAGAAGGACCAGTTGTCGCATGGTCTCCGTCCATTCCCCTGTAGTTCGGTTCGCCGCTCATGATCCTGGAGGGACGATCGACGGCCAACGGGTTCCAGATCCCGGGACGTTCCGGCGGTACCCGGCTTGCCGGCCTTGCCTATCACGCCGTCGGACGCTAACGCGAACCTCCGATGGTCGTGACGTGTGTGGGAAGGCGCACACTGTCCGCGTGACCAGTGACAACGGGGAGGGGCCACCGGACACGCCCCGGGGGCGCAGCCGCAGGGGCGAACTGCGGATCTACCTCGGCGCCGCGCCCGGCGTCGGCAAGACCTACGCCATGCTCGGCGAGGCCCACCGGCGCGCGGAACGCGGCACCGACGTCGTCGTCGGACTGGTGGAGACACACGACCGGGCCAGGACCGCCGCGCTGCTGACGGGCCTCGAGGTGGTGGCGCGCAGGCAGGTCAGCCATCGGGGCCGCGAGTTCACCGAGGTGGATCTCGACGCGATCCTCGCCCGCGGACCCGAGGTCGCGGTCGTCGACGAGCTGGCGCACACGAACGTTCCCGGGTCACGCAACGAGAAGCGCTGGCAGGACATCGAGGAACTGCTCGACGCGGGCATCGACGTGCTGTCGACGGTGAACATCCAGCACCTGGAGAGCCTCAACGACGTCGTCGAGCGGATCACCGGCGCCCGCCAGCAGGAGACCGTCCCGGACGACGTGGTCCGCCGCGCCGAACAGCTGGAGCTGGTCGACATCACCCCGGAGGCGCTGCGGCGGCGGCTCGCGCACGGCAACGTCTACCCGGCGCACCGGATCGACGCCGCGCTCGCCAACTACTTCCAGCCGGGCAACCTCACCGCGCTGCGCGAGCTGGCGCTGCTGTGGGTGGCCGACCAGGTGGACGTCGCGCTGCGGCGGTACCGCAGCGAGCAGGCGATCACCGACACGTGGGAGGCGCGCGAACGGGTCGTCGTCGCCGTCACCGGCGGCCCGGAGAGCGAGACCCTCATGCGGCGTGCGAGCCGGATCGCCACCCGCGCGGGCGCGGAGCTGATGGTCCTCACCGTGCTGCGCGGCGACGGTCTCACGGGCGTCCACCCGGTCACCCTCGGCAAGCTGCGCAAGCTCGCCGAGGACGTCGGGGCCACCTTCCACACGGTGGTCGGCGACGACGTGCCCACCGCGCTGCTCGACTTCGCCCGCGGCGCCAACGCCACCCAGCTCGTCCTCGGCACGTCGCGGCGTTCCCGCGTCGCGCGGCTGTTCGACGAGGGCATCGGTGCCACCGTCGTGCAGGCGTCCGGGCCGATCGACGTGCACATGGTCACCCACGCCGAGGCGAACCCCGGTTGGCGCGGCAGGCTGCGTCTCGCCGGGCTCGTCTCCGACCGGGCCGGCAGCAGGCCGCGGCAGCTGCTCGTGTGGACGCTCGCGATCCTGCTGCCCACCGCGATGACCGTCGTCGGGACGGAGCTGCGCGACCACCTCAGCCTGTCCACCGACGTGGTCGGCTACTTCCTCGTCACCGTCCTCATCGGACTGCTCGGTCTCGGTCCCGCGCTGGTGACCGCGTTCCTGAGCGCGGGGCTGCTCAACTACTTCTTCAGCCCGCCCTACTACAGCCTCGCCGTCGCCAACCCCGACGACATCATCACGTTGGTGGCCATGGTGATCGTCGCGGTGACCGTGGCGGTCGTGGTCGGCCGCGCCTCCCGCCGCGCGGAACAGGCCGCGCACGCACGCACCGAGGCCGCGCTGCTCGCGTCCTACGCCCGCACCGTCCTCGGGCACGACCGGCCGCTGAACCGGCTGCTGGAGAAGGTCCGCGAGAACTTCAGCCTGACCTCGGTGGCGCTGCTGGAACGACGGGACGGGGTCTGGCAGCAGATCGCGTGCGCGGGCGCGGCGGGCTGCACGGACCCGGACGAGGCGGACGTGGACGTGCCGGTGACCCCCGACGTGCACCTGGCGCTGCGGGGCCGGACGCTGCCCGCCGCCGACCGCCGGGTGCTGGAAGCGGCGGCCGGGCAGGCGTTGCTGACGCTGCGCCAGCAACGTGCCGCGGCGGAGGCCGACGAGGCGCGGCGCCGTGCCGAGACGACGCAGCTGCGGACCGCGCTGCTGTCGGCGGTCGGGCACGACCTGCGCACCCCGCTCACCTCGATCAAGGCGGCGATCGGCAGTCTGCGCGCCGCCGACCTCGAACTGTCGGCCGCCGACGAGCAGGAGCTGCTCGCCACCGTGGAGGAGGCCGCCGACCAGCTCGCGGGCCTGGTCGACAACCTGCTCGACTCGTCCCGCCTGGCGACCGGCGCCGTCGAGCCGCAGCTGCGCCCGGTCACCTACGACGAGGTCGTCGCCCGCGCTCTCGCCAGCCTCGAAACCAGGGCGCGGCCGATCACCGACATCACCGTCGACGTCGCCGAGCACCTGCCCGCCGTCGTCGCCGACCCCGGCCTGCTGGAACGGGTGGTCGCGAACGTGGTGGACAACGCCCTGCGGCACGGCGTCCTGCCCACACCGCGCACGGTCGACGTGGACGGCGACGGCCGGATCACGCCGGACGAGCCGAAGATCGCCATCCGCGCGAGCACCCACGCGGACCGCGTCGAGCTGCGGGTCGTCGACCACGGCAAGGGGCTGCCGAAACGTGGCGCCGAGGCGGTCTTCACCCCGTTCCAGCGGCTCGGTGACCGGGACACCAGCAACGGTCTCGGTCTGGGCCTGTCGGTGGCCAGGGGTTTCACCGACGCGATGGGCGGCGCGATCCGCGCGGAGGACACCCCGGGCGGCGGACTCACGATCGTGATCTCACTACCCGTGAACTGACCCTCCACTGACGCGTATCCGGAGTGTCATGATCGAGGCACGTGCGCGTTACCTCGCTGCACGACGGTGAGATCCACCGACAACAGAAAACGGAGGGCGTCCGTGAAAACCCTGCACATCACCCGCCCGTTACGCGGCCTCATGATCGTGGTGGTCGCGCTGCTGGTGTTCGTCGTGACGGCGGTGGCCGTCGCGCCGAACGCGGCGGCGTTCCCACCGGACGTACCGTCGAAGTCCCAGGTGCAGTCCGAACTGAACGCGTTGCGGGTAGCCACCGAGGGCTCGATGACCGGCTACTCGCGAGACAAGTTCCCGCACTGGCACACCGTCTCCGGCACGTGCAACACGCGTGAGACCGTGCTCAAGCGGGACGGTTCGAACGTGGTCGTCGGCTCCGACTGCTACCCGGATTCCGGCCGCTGGTACTCCTACTACGACGGCGTGACCCGGTACGCGGCGTCCGACATCAGCATCGACCACGTCGTCGCGCTCGCCGAGGCGTGGCGGTCCGGTGCGAGCAGTTGGACCACGTCGCGGCGTGAGGCGTTCGCCAACGACATCAACGGCCCCCAGCTGATCGCGGTCACCACCGAGGTCAACAGCTCCAAGGGTGACCGGGACCCGTCGGACTGGAAGCCGCCGCGCACCAGTTCGTACTGCGGTTACTCGAAGTTCTGGATCCACACCAAGTACCGGTGGGGCCTGAGCCTGCAGTACGCGGAGAAGTCCGCACTGCAGAGCATGCTCAACACCTGCTCGTACTGACCGACCGCTCCGGCAGCCGCTCCCCGGCTGCCGGAGCCCCCGGCGGCCCTGCTGTGCCGCCACCGGCTCCCGTCCGCCGCCTTCTCATTCCGTGTGAGAGGGCCGGCGGTGTGCGGCGAAGAACTCGTTGGCGTCCCGGTTGCAGGCGAGCAAGCCGATCACCACCAGCGCGAGACCGATGGAGACCAGGGAACCGAGGTCGAACTCGATCAGCTCGAGCGCGCTGCTGATCGACAGCAACACGATCGCGGTGACCCTGGCGCTGTTGCTGCCGCCGAGGATCAGGGTCGCCACCGCGAGGAAGGCGATGACCAGCCCCAGCACGGCCAACGTGATGACGGTGCCTGTCCCGGTGGTCGTCGCGTCGGCGCCGTACAGGGTCATCACGCCGACGAGGCCGAACCCGGCGACGACGTAGAGCAGCACCGCCGCCGCGGTCACCACGCCCGGACGTCTCGGAGCGGACACGTCCTCGTTCATCGAACCCCCAGTGCTGACGGTCTGCGGTGGCGGTGAACCTACCGGTTCGGGCGGTGTCAGTTGCCTGCCCAGCGCACGTCGTTGGAGCGGACAGGGGTGTCGTCCAGGTACGCGTTGACGTGCACGGTCTCGCCGACACTCGCGTACGGGAACAGGTTGCCGACCGCGTTGCCCGCCGCGTCGGTGGTCAGCGTGGCGCCGTCGTTGCTGTAGCCCTCTTCCGTGGAGTCCGGGTCCACGAAGATGTCGGTGCGCGGCGGGAAACCGGACAGCTCCACGCGCATCCACGCGCAGCCCTGCCGTCCGCCGCATTCCGTGGCGGGTGCGGGCACCTGGCTCAGCACCACGCGCGCGGTGCCGCCGTCGGGCTGACCCGTGATGGTCGTCGCCGTCCCGCCGGGGACCTGGCGGCCGCCCGGATCGGTGGTGACCGTGGTGACCCTGACCGTGACCTCCCGGTCGACCTGGATGTCGTCGAACGACACCGACGTGCCGGTCACCGTCGTCTGCCGCAGGCCGACGACCTCGACCGCGTAGTGCACGAACGTGCCGGTGCCCATGTCGGCGGGCGCGGCCCAGCTCGCCGACACGGTGGAGCCGCCCGTGTCGTTGTCCGCGGTCAGGTTCCTCGGCGCCGACGCCGCGCGGAACGGCGCCGTCGGCGTCACCGCGTTGGACGACGCGCCCGGGCCGGTGCCTGCCGCGTTGGCCGCGGTCACGGTGAACACGTAGCGGGTGCCGTTGGTCAGGCTGCCGACGTCGACGGTGCGCGCGTTCGGTCCGGCGGTCGTCCGGCCGCCCGCCCAGGTGATCGTGTAGCCGGTGACGGGGGCGCGGTTGGCCGGCGCCGGGCCCCACCGGACCGTCGCGACCTGGTTGCCCGCGGTCGCCGTCACGCCCGTCGGCGCGCCCGGCGGTGTCGCCGGGACCCGCGGTGGCGGTGGCGGTTCCTCGGGGGGCGGCGGCCGGGTGTCCGTCGCGGGGGGTTGGCGTTGCTGCCGCGAGTCCGGGGGAGTCGCGGGCGGCGACGTCTCCTCCTCGCGCTCGGCCGGTGGCGTGCCCTCGTCCTGGCCCTCGCGGGGCGTGGCCTCCCGGTCGGTGTCCTCGTCCGTGTTCGCACCGCTGATCGGCACGTCGGTCAGGTCGCCGTCCTTGTCGACCACGACCACGTGCTCGCCCTCGGCGCCGTCGACGTAGATGCGGTCGTCCTCGCCGCGGCTGATGCGGGGATCGTCCTTCTCGGCGGGGAGCTTCCTGGTGTCCCGGCGGGTGCCGTCGCTGTCGAAGGTGGTGAGCGTGCCGGACTTCTTCTCGACGACCGCGACCACGCTGCCGGTGGACACCGGCCCCTCGTACTCGCCGTCGGGCAGCGTCACCTCGACCGGCTCGGCAGGCCGGTCCTCGGCCGTGTCGACCAGGTGCATGCGGGTGCCGTCGAGGATCACGACCCGGCCGGCGACGTCCGTGGACGCCAGCCGCGCGTTCTCGGACACGTCCACGCCGAGGTCGCGGCCCTCGCCGAGCCTGTCCGGTCCGACCGCGTGCAGCGTGTCGGTGCTGGTGTCGACGAACACGAGCCGGTCGCCGACCACGGTCAGCTCGCCCGCGTGCCCCTTCGGCAACGGGATCGGGCAGGACGGCGAGTTGGTCCCGGCCGTCAGCTTGCAGAGCAGCCCCGCGGTGGTCCTCGGGAGCCACAGCGTGCCGTCCTCGGTGGCGACCGGCGTGCCGACGGGACCGCCGAGCGACACCGCCAGCGCGGCGTCGCCGAGCCGCACGACCTTGCCTTCCAGCTGGTAGACGAGGTACGGGCCGCCCACGGTCTCGACGCCGACCGGCCTGCTCCGGGAGGCGGGCGTGCGGCTCTCCACGACCTCCAGGCTGGACTTGCCGAACTCGGTGACCCGCGAGCTGCCCACCACGTAACCACTGGTGTCGCCCTGCACCACCAGGTCGCCGGGACTGCCGGGGACCTGGGCCCGCGCGTCGACGTTGCCGGTCGACCCGTCGACGTGGAGCACCGACCCGAGCGCGTCGTTGTAGACCCAGTGGCCCGGCAGCAGGAACTGCACGGCCGACACCGGGTTCGACGCTCCGGTCACCGCGGCGATCACACCGGCGACGCACGCGACGACCACGGCGAGAACGGGCAGCCGGGCACGCCAGGTAGCGAGACGTGCCCCCGTGGTAGCCACGCGGTCACGATAGAGGTGCCGGCCGGGGACCGGTCCCGGCCGGCACCGCTGCGCGGCCGGTGGTGCCGTCGACGAGCTCGCGCAGGATGTCGGCGTGGCCCGCGTGCCGGGCGGTCTCCTCGATCATGTGGGTGAGGGTCCACCGCAGGGCGGGCGCCGGGCCGCGCCGGCCGCCCGGGCGGGGACCCGGCGCGGCGAGGTCGGGGCACGCGGCGACCACCTCGTTGGCGCGTGCCGTCGTGGTCCGGTAGGCGGCGACGATCTCCGCCGCGCTCTCGTCCGGGCCGGGGTGGAAGGTGGCCTGCCAGTCGGTGACCCGCTCGCCGAGCAGCCAGTGGCGTTCCACGTGCGTGAGGTGCTTGACGAGGCCCAGCAGGTTCGTGCCCGACGGCACCCCGGCCGTGCGGACCCGGGGTTCGGGCACCCCGTCCGCCTTGGCGACGACCGCCGCGCGCAGGTAGTCGAGAAAGCCCACCAGTACGTCCTTCTCCGCGGTCCCCGTCCGCGGCGGGCCCGCGTCCCGTCGGCCCATCACGGCACCGAACGCCGGACGACCAGCACGTTGTCGACGACCGTCGCCCGCTGTTCACCCGGGCCCGTCGCCTGCCTGCCGGGCATGTCCGCCCGTGCCACCCGCCACCCGGCCGGGTCCAGGGCCAGTTCGGCGTACACCTCGTCCGGCGTCGGGTAGTGGACGTCCGGGTCCTGGTTCCACGACCACGGCGCCGTCGAGCCGTGGTCGACCACCACGAGCCGCCCACCGGGCCGCAACGCGTGCGCGGCGGAACGCAGCACCTCGGCCCGCGCCAGTGCGAACGGAGTGTGGAAGTACTGCGCGGACACCAGGTCGAAGGTGCCGTCGGGGAAGTCCGTGCCCAGGTCGACACGGGCGGCGGTCACGGGCAGGCCGCGCGCGCCAGCGGTCTCGGCCAGGCGGCGCACGGCGTTGGCGGAGATGTCCACCGCCGTGACCCGCCAGCCGCGACCGGCGAGCCAGAGCGCGTCCCCGCCGCCTCCGCAGCCCAGGTCGAGCGCGGTGCCCGGCGGCAGGTCCGCGACGATCTCGGCCAGTCGCGCGTTCACCCGGGTGGGCCGGGGGAGCCGGTACTGCTCGTCCCAGAAACGGGTCTGTTCGTTGCTCACACCGACCACGATCACCGTGGCTGTCCGGGATGGCACGCGAACTTGCCGGATCGGCAAGACTGGGCGGCATGCGTGCGGAGATCGAGGGCGTGCTGGACGAGGTGGGACCGAGGCTGCGGGCGATACGGCGGCAGCGCGGTGTCACCCTGGCCGCGGTCGCCGAGGAGACCGGGATTTCCGAGAGCACCCTGTCCCGGCTGGAAAGCGGCGGGCGGCGACCGAACCTGGAGCTGCTGCTGCCGCTGGCCACCGTCTACGACGTGCCGCTCGACGACCTCGTCGGCGCGCCACGCGTCGGCGACCCACGGGTCCACCTGCGCCCGATCCACCGCCACGGCATGACGTTCATCCCGCTTTCGCGGCGGCCCGGCGGTGTGCAGGCGTACAAGATGCTGATCCCGAGCCGCGACGCGCCGGCGGAACCCACCCCGCAGACCCACAGCGGCTACGAGTGGCTCTACGTCCTCAATGGACGGTTACGGCTCGTGGCAGGCGACCAGGACGTGGTCCTCCCGGCCGGTGAGGCCGCGGAGTTCGACACCACGCGGCCGCACTGGCTGGGTTCCGCCGACGGCCGTGCGGTCGAGTTGCTGATCCTCTTCGGTCTCCACGGCGAACGCGTCCACGTCCGGCCGCGCGCCAGGTGATCTCACGGTTCGATGAGGCCGGCGCGGATCGCGTAGCGGGTGAGTGCCAGCCGGTCCTTGAGCCCGAGCTTGGCCAACAGGTTCGCGCGGTGCCGCTCGACGGTCTTGACGCTGATCACCAGCAGGTCCGCGATCTCCCTGGACGAGTGGCCCTCGGCGACGAGCTTGAGGATCTCCTCCTCCCGGTCGGTGATCGCCTTGGCCGGGAGGTCGGCGCCGTCGCGGGCGCGCGCGAGGTAGTCGCGGATGAGGGCGGTGACCGCGCCGGGGTAGAGGAACGGTTCGCCGCGCATGGCCGCCCGGCAGGCTTCCAGGAGGTCCCGGTCGGCGACGGACTTGAGCACGTACCCGGACGCCCCGGCCTTGAGCGCCTCGAAGAAGAACTGCTCGTTGTCGTACATCGTCAGGATGAGGATCCGCAGGTCCGGCTGGAGCCGCGACAGCTCCCGCGCTGCCTGCAGGCCGGTCATCCTGGGCATGGCGATGTCGAGGATCGCCAGGTCGGGCCGCTCGGCACGGGCCTTCTCGATCGCCTCCGCGCCGTCCCCGGCCTCGGCGACGACCGTCAGGTCGGGCTCGCCGTCGAGGATGAGGCGGACGCCGCGGCGCACCAGCGCGTGGTCGTCGGCCAGCAGCACCCGGGTGATCGGCGACATGTCAGCGGCTCCCGTCGTGGTGCGGCACGCTCAGCCGGACCTCGGTGCCGCCCGCCGGACCGGGGCCGAGGCGCACCTCGGCGCCGATGAGCAGGGCGCGTTCCCGCATGCCCAGGATGCCCGCGCCCTCGGTGGTGCCGTGCAGGCCACGGCCGTCGTCGCGGATCCGCAGGTCCACCCCGGACGGGGTGCGGAGGAGCGCGAGTTCGAGGTGCCGCGCGCCGGCGTGGCGGGCGGTGTTGGTGATGGCCTCCTGGGCGACGCGGTAGAGCACCAGCTCGGCCTCGTCACCGAGGTCGGGCAGGTCGGGGTCGAACCGCCTGCGCACGGACAGCCCGCTGTGGTCGGCGATCTCGGTGGTCAACGAGGTGAGCGCGCTGGTGAGGCCCAGCTCCTCCAGCACCCCGGGACGCAGCCGCCGCGCGATGCGCCGGATCTCGTCCAGGCTGCCCCTGGTGGTCTCCTGCACCTGCAGCACCTCGTCGCGCACGGGCTGCGGTGCGTGGTCGGCGACCCGCTTCAGTTCGAGCAGCACCGCCGTCAGCGTCTGACCGACCTCGTCGTGCAGCTCCTGGGCGATGCGGCGGCGTTCGTCCTCCTGCGCGGACAGGGCCCGCGCGGCGCTGTGGCCGCGTTCGGTCTCCAGCCGGTCCAGCATGCTGTTGAACGCCGTGATCAGCTCGGCGATCCCACCGTGCCCGGCGACCGCGGGCCGTGGGCCGGGGCGCAGCAGGTCGGTCGTGGTCATGGCGCGGGTGAGGCGGTCGAGCGGGGCCAGCCCGATCCGCAGCAGCACCGCGTTGGCGACCAGCATCGCCGCGAGCCCGCCCGCCAGGATCACCGCCTCGGTCGCGAGCACGGGCGTGGAGACGGTGACCGGCCCGAGCACCAGCAGCATCGTGGCCGCGAGCAGCACGACGGCGTTGAGCAGGAAGATCCGCCAGAACAGGGACACGATGTCCCAGGCTGCCCCCGGCGGCGCGTCCTGTCCATCCGGGGTGACACCCATCTCGGGCGTACATGCCGCTCCCGGCCGGAAATGGGTGGCGCACCCGATGGTCACGGCGGCAGGCGCCGGACAGACTCGACACCGACGGACCGCGACACCGAGCGCGACACCGAGGAGGACGAGGTGACCGACGTTGCCGACCAGCCGACGGACACCGCCCACGCCGCGGCCGTCGACGAACACCGTCTCCACCACGTCGAACAGGTTGGTGCCATGCGGGCGAGTGACATCGCGATCGGCGTACCGACGGTCACCCTGGACGACCCGGTCACGAAGGCGGTCCAGGTGATGGCGGTCAGCCGCCTGCCCGGTCTCGTCGTCGTCGACGAGCGGTCCCGGCCCAGGCTGGTGCTGCCGGGCTCCCAGGTGCTGCGCCTCGCCGTGCCGGAGTCCTACCAGGACGATCCGGCGCTCGCCCGTGCCGTCGACGAGGAGCACGCGGACCGGTTCTGGCTGGAGCTGGGTGACCTGACCGTGCGCGACTGCGCCCCCGACCGGTTCGTGAAGCCGGTGAAGGTGCTCGCCGACGCCACCCTGCTGGAGGTCGCGGCGCTCATGGCCCGCCAGCACAGCCCGCTCGTCGCGGTCGTCGACGGCGACGGCGTGCTGGTCGGCGCGGTCACCCTGGAACGGTTGATCACCAGCCTCGCGGTGTTCGGCACGCCCGACTGACGGGCCCACCGCCCAGCCACCCACACCCCACGCCCGGTCGCCGCCGACCGGGCGTGCCGTGGCCTGCCCATGTCTCGGAGGTCCTTCCCGTGCGCCCGCTCATCACAGTCAGCAGTACCGCCGTCACCGGCCACGCCGGACCGCCGGGACGTGGCCGGTGACCGCGGTCCTCGCCCTCGCGGTCTTCGTCGTGGCGTTCTTCTTCATAGCGACGGAGAAGGCCGACAAGGTCAAGGTGGTGCTGGTCGCCTCGGCGCTGATGGCCGTGCTGCGGCTCGTGCCCGGCAACGAGGTGTTCTTCTCCGAACACGCGGGCATCGACTGGAACGTCATCTTCCTGCTGTTCGGCATGATGATCATCGTCGGGATCGTCAAGCAGACCGGCATCTTCGACTACCTCGCCATCTGGGCGGCGAAGAAGGCCAGGGGCCGGCCGTACCGGCTGATGGTGATGCTGATGGGGATCACCGCCATCGCGTCGCCGGTGCTGGACAACGTCACGACCATCATGCTCGTCGCGCCGGTCACGATCGTGGTGTGCAACCGGCTGCGCATCCCGGCCCAGCCCTACCTGATCGCGGAGGTGCTGGCGTCCAACATCGGTGGCGCGGCCACGCTCATCGGCGACCCACCCAACATCATCATCGGCAGCCGCGCCGGCCTGACCTTCACCGACTTCCTGGTGCACATGGCACCCGTCGTGGTGGTCGTGTTCGCCCTGTTCGTGCTGTTCACCAGGGTGCTGTTCCGGTCGTCGTTCCGGTACCACCCCGAGCACGTCGCCTCGGTGATGGCGTTGCAGGAACGCCGTGCCATCACCGACCCCGCGATGCTGCGCCGCTGCATGGCCGTGTTCGTGGTCGTCGTCGCCGGGTTCAGCATGCACACCGTGCTGCACCTGGACCCGGCGATCGTCGCGATGGTCGGCGCGGGCCTCATGCTCATGGTCACCGGGGCCGACGTCGGCGACGTGCTGCGCGAGGTCGAGTGGCGCACGCTGGTGTTCTTCATGGGCCTGTTCGTGATGGTCGCCGGCCTGGTCCACACCGGCGTCATCGAGACCATCGGCACCTGGGCCGTGCAGGGGTTCGCCGACAACTACTTCCTCGCCGCCACCGCGCTGCTGTTCGGGTCCAGCGCGCTGGGCGCGTTCTTCGACAACATCCCGTACGTGGCGACGATGAGCCCGGTCGTCGAGGGCATGGTCGCGGAGGCGCCGGACGCGGGCACGGGCCAGGCGCTGTGGTGGGCGTTCGCGCTGGGCGCCGACTTCGGCGGCAACGGCACGGCGGTGGCCGCGAGCGCGAACGTGGTCGCGATCGGCATCGCCGCACGGTCGGGTCACCGCATCTCGTTCTGGCAGTTCACCCGGTACGGCATCGTGGTCACGCTGCTCACGACGGCGTTGGCGTGGGTGTACGTCTGGCTGCGCTACTTCACCTGACCCGCGGTTGATCCACTACTCGCCGACTTCCCGGGCGGATGTGTTACGTTCCCGCCGATTCGGCCAGCGGAAAGCAGGGGGCGGGCATGACCGACCGCATCGCGGAGTTGATCGACAGAGCCGACGTCGGCGAGGTGGTGACGAAGCTGTTCGTCTACACCGACCAGGCACGGTGGGACGACCTCGTGACCGAGGTGTTCGCGGCGGAGGTCCACTTCGACGGCGGCTTCGGCGAGCCGGCCGCGACCGTGGCGGCACGGACCATCGCGGACGGCTGGCGGGACGGCCTGTCCGATCTGGACAGCGTGCACCACCAGGCGGGCAACCAGCTGATCACCCTCGACGGCGACCGCGCGGGCGTGCACGCCGACGCGATCGCCGTCCACTCGAAGGAGTCCGCCACCAACGGACGCACGCGCACGTTCGTCGGCAGCTATGACATCGGCGTCCGCCGCGGCGACGACGGGTGGCGCATCGACCGGTTCGTGTACCACCTCAAGGTCGTCGACGGCAACGCCGACCTCAGCTGAACAGCGCCGCGCGGCCGGGCCACGCGTCCGCGCGGCAGTAGACCGGGACCACCTCCAGCGGGACCGGCCTCGTCACCGTGCCCGACACCTGCTCACCGGTCCACACGTCCACCCACTCGCCGGTGGGCAGGTGCGTCGTCCACTCCGTCGCGCCCGGTTCGGTGACCGGGTTGACCAGCAGGTCGTCGCCCAGTTGGTACTGCAGCGGATGCGCCCAGACCTCGGGGTCGGCGTGGTCGAAGAACAGCGGGCGCATCAGCGGGCGGTCCGTCGTGACGGCGACCCCCGCCTGTTCCGCCAGGTACGGCAGCAGCTTCTCGCGCAGCACGGCGAACCGGCGGAACACCGGCACCACGCGCTCGTCACCCGTGGTTTCCGCCACGTGCCACGGGGTCCGGTCACGCAGCGGGGTGCGGTGGTGGTTGAACTCCGAGTGGTACTGCATGATCGGCATGAACGTCGAAGCCGCCGTGGCGCGCAGGTACAGCTCCGCGTCCGGCACCGGGCCCGAGAACCCGGCCAGGTCCCAGCCCCAGTACACGATGCCGCACGACGCCGCGGTCAGGCCCGCCGTGACCGACGAGCGGAACGCCTCCCACGTCGAGTCCTCGTCGCCCGCCCAGAACACGCCGTGCGCCTGCGACCCCGTGAACCCCGCGCGGGAGAACGTGACCGGGGCCTTTCCGTGTGCCCGCAACAGGTCGCCGAACGTCCTCGCGTAGTGCACCGGGAACAGGTTGTTGCCCTCGTCGCCGCGCCTGCCGTCGGCGTAACGCAGGTCGTGGCCCCACGCGTGCTCGCCGCCGTCGGTCTTGAAGCCGTCCACGTCCAGGTCCTCGACCAGGTAGCGGCGTTTCGCGGTCCACCACTCGCGGGTCCGCGTCACCGACAGGTCCGGCATCAGCGCCTTCGGGAACCACCAGCCGCGGTTGTGGTACGGCGTGCCGTCCGCCTCCAGCACGGCGTGCCCGTCCCGCACCATCGCCGCCGCGTCCGCGCGGACCTGCGCGCCGAGGCCGGGATCCGTCTTGAGCAACGGGATCTGCCACAGGATCACCTTGACGCCCCGCGAATGCAGCTCCGCGACCATCGCCTTGGGGTCCGGCCACGCGCCGGTGAAGGTGAAGTCGGACGCCCGGTGCGGCCCGCCGTCCTCCGTTACCGCGTACTCGGCGTCGCGGAAGATCATGATGCCTTCCTCGTCGCTCCACGCCTCGATCACGACCGCGCCGACGGGGATGCCCAGGTCCCGGTGACTGTCCATCCTGGACATCACCAGCTCCTGGGTGTTCCACTCGTTGCCCGAAGCCCACAGCCGCAGCACCCACTCGGGCAGCTCCTCCGCGCGGCCGACCTCGTCCAGGAACGCGGTCAGCACCTGCGTCGGGGTGCCGCGGTAGACGGCGAGGTCGACCTCCGGCTTGTCGCCCAGCGCCACCTCGACCGTCATCGTGTCCGGTGTGGACACCCCGACGTCGTACCACGTGCGGCGGGCCGTGCGGACGTGGAAGCCCCAGCCCGCGCCGCCGACCACGTGCGCGAACGGCATCGGCAGGTACGTGCGCGCGTGCTTGCCCTGCGCCTTGTACTGCTCGAACACCACCGCGTCGAGCCGCTTGCCGCGCTGGTCCACCGCGTCGTACCGCTCGCCGAAGCCGACCACGTGCTCGCCGTCGGCGAGCGGCAGCCCGAACCGGGCCCGGTGCACGCCGCCCGCCGACACCAGCCACTCCACATCGGACACCAGCTCGCCGGTGACCGAGCCGACCGGTTCGCTCGTCCACCGCGCGGGCGCGACCTCGAACCAGTCCGTGACCTCCGCACCGGCGTGGAACCGGTAGCGGTAGTGGCGGTCCTCGGTGAGCGGCGGCGTGGTGACCGCCCAGCCGCCCTCGCCGCCGAGCGCACCCGCCTGCGCGGCGGACAGGTGCCCGTCGCCGCCCGCGAGCGCCGCCGCGTCCTCCGCGGGTGCGACGGCACGCGTCATCGTGAGCGCGACACCGTCGAACTCGCAGGTGACCGCGTCGGCGTCGGACAGCACGCCGATGCGCACCGGCTCACCGAGCAGCGGCAGCACCGGCACCCGCTGGTCCGGTGAGGTGGCGTACGGGTGCTCGACACCGTGCGGGCGGTGGGTGATCATGCTGAGTCTTCCTCCAACAGGCCCAGTTCGTCGGCCAGGATCAGGTACATGCCGTGCGACCACAGCAGCGGCGTCGCGACCGGGCCCCAGCGCGCCACCCACTCGTCGCGGGTGGCCGGGTGGCACAGGTGGTGTGGCACCTGCTCCGGCAGCTCACCGTCCGCGGTGACCTGCGCGGCGGTCCACCGCAGGTACCGCATGGCCCCCTCGCGGTCGCCGCGGGCGGCGAGGTTCCAGCCGAGCAGCGCCGACAGCAGCGGCCACTGGCCACCGCCGTAGAACACGTCGGCGGCGAACCGGTGCACGCCGCCGTCGACGTCCAGGTCGGCCGCCACCGCGGCCAGGGTCGCGTCGGCCAGTTCGCCGTCCACCAGTCCGAACGGCACCACGCACGACGGGAGCGAACCGTCCACCGCGGACGAGCCGAACCACTTGGCGAGGTGGCCGTCGGTCACGCCCTCCGCGAGCACGAGTGCCTTGATCTCCGCCGCGGTCCGCAGCGCGGCGGCCCGCCGGTCCGGGTCGAGCACGTCCGCGACCGCGACGAGCCCGCCGTGGATCGCGCCGAGCGTGGAGGTGTGCCGCTGTTCGACGTGCTCCTCCCACCAGTCGTAGCAGGGCCGGTCCCAGCTGGACAGCAGGTAGTCGACCGCCACCTCGAAACCGGTGCGCCAGCGCGCCGGGTCGATGCCGTGGCGCCGTGCGTGGGTGACCGCCGACCACAGCCACATGCCGTAGCCGTCGGTCTGGAAGTCCCACCACGGGTCGGAGCCGTTCTCGCCGGTGAACGTGAACCGGGTCGGCAGCATCTTCTCGACCGGCGGCAGCACACCGGACGCGCGCTCGGCCACCAGCGCGTCCACTTCGGACCGGCGGCGGGCGAGCACGCCCGCCGCCCAGTCGTGGAACCGGTTCGCCGAGCCGACGTCGCCGTACCGGGAGATGCCCTCCGCGGTGAACGACCCGTCCCGCAGCCACGCGAAGCCGCGGTACGCCGAGAACGTCGGCGACGCCGGGTAGGCGCCGCCCTCGTCCTGGTACCGGGTGATCACCTCGTGGCTGCGGCGGGCGAGGTCGGTGAGGGTGGCCGGTTCCGAGAGTTCCATCGACATCAGCCGAGCAGCCCGTTGACGGCGGCCTGCGCGTCCTTCAGCGCCTGCGCGACGGGCTTGCGCCCGGCGGCCGCCTCGGTGAGCTCCTTGGTCACGGCGTCCTGCATCTCCTGCTGGCGCTCGATCACCGGCGGCAGCACGCTCGCGTCCAGGGAGTCGAACACGGCCTGCCGGTTAGCGGGCTTGGGCTGGTCGAGGTAGGGCGTCAGCTTGCTCTGGTCGGCGATCGTGGGCAGCTCCCACGACGTGTCGAGCCGGGTCTTCGTCGTGGTGTCCGACGAGGTCAGGAACGTCAGCCACTTCTGGGCCGCGTCCTTGTTCTTCGTGGCGGCCGACGCCACGACGCCGTTGACGAACATCGCCGACGCCTTGGTGGTGTCACCCGGCTCCACGACCACGTCCCACTCGAACTTCGCGTCGGCCAGCGCGCCGAACATCCAGATGCCGTTGTGCCACATGGCGAGCTTGCCGTCGGCGAACAGCTTCGAGTCGAAGTCCGGGGTGCCCGCGCCGTCGGCCTCCGTCGGCATGGTGGTGCCGTTCTTGCCGACGAGCCAGTTCGCGGCCTTCACGCCCTCCGGCGAGTCGAAGGTGGCCTTCGTACCGTCCTCGGACAGGAACTCGCCGCCGGTCTGCGCGAGCGCCTTGTAGAACTCGTTGTACGTGATGGGCTGGTAGTCGCCCCACACACCGGCCTTCTTGTCGGTGAGCCTCTGCGCCGCTGCCTGCTCGTCCGCCCACGTCCAGTCGGCGGTCGGCAACTCGACGCCCTTCTGCTCGAACAGCGTCTTGTTGTAGAACAGGACGACGTTCGAGAACGACTCCGGCAGGCCGTACTGCTTGCCGTCCGAGGCGTACGCGTCCACGAGCGCCTGCTGGTAGGCCGACTTGTCCACACCGGACAGCTCGGCCAGCGAGCCGTTCTTCGCGTAGGTCACGAAGTTCTCGTAGTTCAGCTCGAACGTGTCCGGTGCGGTGCCGCCCGCGACCGCGGTCTGCAGCTTGGTGAAGTAGTCCGCGTACGGCACGGTCTCGACCTGCACGTCGATGTCGCCGTTCTCCTTCTCGAACGCGGCGACGATCGCGTCGAGGTCGGACTCGTGGCCGTCGTTGGCCGAGAAGTTCATGTACCGCACGACGGTCTTGCCGTCCTCGGAGGTGCCCGGGTTGGTCGCCGAGCCCTGCGAGCACGCGGACAGTGCGAGTGCGAGCACGCCGACGCCGGCGGCGGCGGTCCGAAGTCTCATGATCGGGTGGGTCCTTTCACTTGATGCCGGTGTGTGCGATGCCGGCGATGATGTGGCGTTGGGCGAGGAGGTAGACCACGGCGATCGGGACGATCGACAGGACGGAGCCCGCCATGACGACGTCCCACTGCGTGGTGAACTGCCCGTGCAGGGTCGACAGGCCGAGCGGCAGCGTCATGAACTCCGGCGAGCGGATCACGACCAGCGGCCACAGGAAGCTGTTCCAGCTCGCCATGAACGCGAACACCGCGACCGTGGCGAGCGTGGGCCGGATCAGCGGCAGCACGATCAGCGTGAAGATACGCAGGTGCCCGGCGCCGTCGAGGGTGGCCGCCTCGTCCAGTTCGGTCGGCACGCCCGCGACGGCCTGGCGCAGCAGGAACACCCCGAACGCCGAGGCGATGCCCGGGGCCAGCAGCGAGAAGTACGTGTCCTGGAGGCCGAAGGTCTTCATCTCGATGAACAGCGGCACCACCAGCACCTGCAGCGGCACCATGAGCGTCGCGAGGTACAGGCCGAACACGGCGTTCTTGCCGGGGAACGCGAGGCGGGCGAACGCGTACGCGGCCATCGCACCGGTGACCAGCTGCAACACCGTGGCGGCGATCGCGATGCCGAACGAGTTCAGCATGATCCGCCACATGGGCACCGAGTCGAGCAGCGTCCGGTAGGCGTCGAGTGTCGGGTCGTCGACGAGCAGCGTGGGCCCGTCGGCGAGCGAGCCCTCCGGCGTGATCGACGTGATGACCGTCCACAGGAACGGGAACAGCATCACGGCGGCGCCCGCGAACACCGAGAAGTACAGAAGCGCCCTACGCATAGTGCACCCACCTGCGCTGCCCGCGGATCTGGACGACGGTGATCACGAGGATGACGGCGAACAGCAGCCACGACAGCGCCGACGCCTCACCCGCACGGCCGTACCGGAACGTGAGGTCGTAGATCTGGCCGACCACCACCTGGCTCGCGCCGCCGGGTCCGCCTCCGGTCATGACGTACACCTGGTCGAACACCTGGAACCCGTTGATCAGCGAGATGACCACGACGAAGAACGTCGACGGGGTCAGCAGCGGCAGCGTGATCCGCCAGAACCGCTGCCACGCGGACGCGCCGTCCACCACCGCGGCCTCCAGGAGGTCCTTCGGGATCGCCTGCAGCCCGGCCAGCAGGATCACCATGACGAACCCGAGGTCCTTCCACGCGGACGCGAGGATCACCGAGACCAGCGCCCAGTCCGGGTCGGTCCACCAGCCCGGCTGGCCGAGGCCGAAGAACCCGAGGATCTTGTTGACCAGGCCGTTCGACGGGTTGAGCAGCCACTTCCACACCAGCGCCACGACCACCCAGGAGGTGACGACCGGCAGGAAGTACGTGGCGCGCAGGAACGCGCGGCCGGGGAGCTTCCGGTTGAGCGCCAGCGCGAGGCCGAGCCCGCCGACGTACACCAGCGGCAGGTAGCCCGCCACGTAGAGCAGCGTGTGCAGGAAGACCTTGCCGGTGGCCGGGTCGGTGAGCAGCGAGACGTAGTTGTCGACCCCGACGAAACGCATCGGCGAGATCAGGTTCCACTCGTGCAGGCTCACCCAGACCGACGAGACCATCGGCGCGATCGTGAACAGCACCAGCGGCACCGCGCTGGGCAGCAGGAAGAACAGCACCCACCCGTAGTGCCGCCACGGCCTGCGGCGGGGCTTCGCGCGGCGGGCTGCCGGGGGAGTGGCCGCGACGGGCCTGGTCTGGACGACGGTCATCGGGCACCGTTCCCGAGCCGGTCGCGGACCATGCGGCTCTGCTCGCCGCCCGCGGAGTCGAACAGCGACGCCAGCACCAGCGACGCGGCACCGCGTGCCCACTGGTCCTCGGTCCACGGCTCGACCACGACCGGCAGTTCCCGGCGTGCGGGGAGCAGGCAGTCCCGCAGCGCGGGCTCGAACCCGGGCCGCCAGAACTCCCACTCGTCGACGCCCTCTCCCATCAGCACCACCACCTCGGGGTCGACCGTGTGCACGATCCCGGCGAGCGCGCGGCCGAGCAGTCTGCCCGCCTCCGCGTAGACGGCCTGGGCGACCGGGTCGCCGTCGTGGGCCGCCTTCGGCAGGGTCGCCAGCCGACCCCGGGTGCCGACCACGCCCTGTGCGCGGGCGGCACGCAGCAGACCGGCGGAGCCGATGTGCGCCTCCAGGCAGCCGATCGCGCCGCAGCCACAGCGGGGACCGTCCTCACTGATCGGGATGTGGCCGATCTCCCCGGCGCCACCCGCGGCGCCCCGGTAGATCGAGCCGTCGATGACGATGCCGCAGCCGACGCCCCGGCCGATCGTCACGACCAGGTACGAGGAGTGCTCGCGGCCCACCCCGTAGAGGCGTTCGGCCGCGGCGAGCGTGTTCACGTCGTTGTCCACCAGCACCGGCACGCCGAGCCGGGTGCGCAGCGCGTGCCCGAGCTTGGCGTCCCGCCAGCCGAGCGTCGGCGCGTCGACCACCCCGGACGCCTGCGCGTCCACCGAGCCCGGCACGCCGACCCCGACACCGAGGACGGTGTCGTCGAGCGAGGCGGAGAGGATGTCGCCGATCGCGTCCCGGTCGCGCGGGTCGAAGGGGTGCGTGGTCGCGCTGCGGACCGAGCCGTCCAGCTCCACGGCCACGAGCGCGACGTGGTCGGCCGTGACCTTCGCGCCAAGCGCGACGCCGGTCCGCTCGACCAGGCCGAGCAGCGTCGCGGGCCGCCCGCCCCGGGACGGTACCGAGGCCAGCTCCTCGACCAGCCCGCGCGCCAGCAGGTCCTTGGTCACCTGCGTGACGGTCGCGGGGGACAGGCCGAGTGACCGTGCGATCGCCGCGCGTGACGTCGGGCCCTGGGTGCCGAGCAACCCGAGGATCCCGGACGGCACGAGTTCGCCGCGAGGGGTCACACTCACCACTGAGTCCCGCCTTAGTTCAGCACTAAAATTAGTGGCAAACTAAGCCGCCGTCGGACCGATGTCAAGCGCCGCCGTTCGGTCGATTGTCCGGCGTCCAGGTGCGGGTTAGTCTCGATGAAACGTACTTTCTTCGGTGACCTTAGTAAGGGTGCCCATGGTCGTGGCCCGCGCTGGGAGCAAGGCGTTGATCCGCGAGATCAACGCCGCGCTCGTGCTGGGCGAGCTGCGGACCACGCCCCTGCAGTCCCGCACTGACCTGGCCAAACGCACCGGGCTGAGCCTGCCGACGATCTCCGAGATCGTGGCGGAGCTGCTCGCGAGCGGGGTCGTGGAGGAACGCGCCACGGGCCGTTCCGGCGGTGGGCGGCGCCCGGTGCTGCTGGCGCTGCGGCCCGACGCGGGGTACGCGGTGGGCGTCAAGCTCACCGAGACCCGCGTGGTCGCGGTGCTCACCAACCTCGACGCGACCATCGTGGCCCACGACGTCACGACGGTCGCCGACACCTCAGTGGACACCGTCGTCGCGGCCGTACGCGACGCGGTCGGCAGGCTGCGGGACGCGGCGGGCGGACGCCCCGTGCACGGCGCGGGCGTCGGTCTCGCCGGTGTCGTGGACCGGACCAGCGGGGTGGTCCGGCACGCGACCTACGCGGACTGGCACGACGTCGACCTGGCAGTGCTCTTGAGCACGGCCACCGGGCTGCCGGTGGTGGTCGACAACGACGTGAACACGTTGGTGGCCAACGAGAAGTGGTTCGGCGCCGCCCGTGGCGTCGACGACGTCGCGGTGGTCTCGATCGGTCGCGGTGTCGGCCTCGGGCTGGTGCTCGACGGCAGGCTCTACCGCGGCGCGGGCGGCGGCGCCGGCGAGTTCGGCCACACGAAGGTGGCCGACGGACCGGAGTGCGCGTGCGGCGGCCGCGGCTGTCTGGAAGCGCTGGTCGGCGAACCGGCACTGCTGGCGCAATCGGCCGAGGTGCTCGGCCGTGACGTCGACCTGGATGAGGCGGCGGACGCGGCACGCGCCGGGAACGCCGCTCTGGCAACGATCTTCGCGACCGCCGGGCGCCTGCTCGGCACGGCGGTCGGCAACCTGGTCAACCTCCTCAACCCCGCGCTGGTCGTCCTGGCCGGCGAGGGAACGCGGCACAGCGACCTCTTCCGGCCGGAGTTCGACCGGGCGTTGTCGCTGGCGGTGTTCGCGGGTCTCCGCCACGACCTGGAGACCATCGTGGACACCTGGGACGACGAGGCGTGGGCGCAGGGTGCGGCCGGCCTCTTCCTCGGTGAGCTGTTCCAGCCCAACCTGCGGCGCGACGAGGCAGGCCGCCCGTCGCTCGTCACGCGGGGCTGACGCGGAACCCGGCACCGGCCGGGAGAAATGCGGTCAATCATGGTGAAACGCTGGCGGGCCGGGGTGTTCCTGGCCGTCGCGGTCCTGGTGCTCGGCGTCGTCACCGCACCGGTGGCGTCGGCCGGGGTGCTGTCCGGTGTGTACCACGCGCCGTACGGGTTCGACGAGCTGTACGGCACGCAGCCGACCGAACGCGCGCCGCGCGACCCGATGGCGGGGCAGAACGTCGTGCTGAAGACGACCACCTGGCCGGTCTCCACCGGGCAGACGGTGTGGATCACGTGGACGAAGAACGGCGTCAACCAGACACCGATCGGCGCCGCGTGGGACTACAACAGCGGCAACAACACGTACTGGACGCTCAACATGGGCAGCTTCGCGCGCGGTGACAAGATCACCTACACCGTGCGGGCCAATGTGGACGGTGCGGGCGAGCGGACGATCGGGCCGTTCTCCTTCACCGTCACGTCCTGGAGCGGGCCGTCCAACGTCACCGGTTTCGTCGACAACGGCACCTCCGTGGACGTGTCCACCGGCGACACCGCGGGCAGCTTCACCCCGAAGATCCGCTTCGCCTTCCCGGCTGCGGACCGGTTCCGCACCCAGATCGCGCCGTCGGGCAGCGGGCTGAACATCACCGGCTCGTCGTCGTACACGGTCACCGACAGCGCCTCGACGCTGACGCTCGCCACGTCCGGCGTGCAGGTGAAGATCCAGAAGAGCCCGTACCGGGTCGCGGTCTACAAGGCCGACGGCACCACGTTGATCGCGCGGCAGTACGACCCCGCCACGTTCCGCAACGTGGGCTGGGCGAGCGACGGCGCCACCACGGTCACCAAGATCGAGGACCACTGGTACACCCCGGCAGGCGAGCGGTTCGAGGGCTTCGGCGAACGCTACGACGGGCTCAACCAGCGCGGCCGGGACGTGCACAACTACGTCTACAACCAGTACCAGAACCAGGGGTCGACGCACCGGACGTACCTGTCGGTGCCGTTCTTCACCAACTCCGCGGGCTACGGCGTGTACCTGCCGAGCAACCGGTACTCGATCTTCAACCTGGCGACGCACCTGTCGGACATGGCCGGGTTCACCGTCGACACCTCGGGCGCGCTGAACTCGACCGCCGACTACTACTTCTACACCGGCAACCGTGCGGAGATCCTCGACGACTACACCGCCACCACCGCACGGCCGGAGCTGCCGCCGAAGTGGGCGTTCGGCCTGTGGATGTCCGCCAACGAGTGGAACACGCAGGCCGAGGTGATGGCGGAACTGAACAACGTCACCGCCAACGACATCCCGCACTCCGCGATGGTGCTCGAACAGTGGAGCGACGAGGCCACGTTCTACCTGTGGCACGGCGCGACCTACACACCGAAGCCGGGCGGCCAGGCACTGTCCTACGCGGACCTGACGTTCCCGCCGGGCACCGCGTGGACCGACCCGAAGGCCATGGTCACCGCCGCGCACAACCAGAACATCAAGGTGGTGCTGTGGCAGATCCCGGTGCTGAAGCAGAACTTCGACACCAACCCGCCGACCGCGCCGCAGCAGCACGTCAACGACCGCGACTACGCCACCGCGCAGGGCTACGTGCTCGGCGACGGCGCGGGCGCGCCGTACCGCGTGCCGACCGGGCAGTGGTTCGGCGACAGCACGGTGCCGGACTTCACCAGCACCGCCGCCACGAGCTGGTGGATGTCGAAGCGCGCGTACCTGTTCGACGACGTGGGCATCGACGGCTTCAAGACCGACGGCAGCGAGGCCGTGTTCGGCCGGGGCGTCACCGCGGCCGACGGCCGCGAGGGCGACGAGCTGCACAACCTCTACCCGAACCTGTACACCGGCGCGTACGACTCCTACATCGAGACCAAGACCGGCGGCACGGGCGTGCAGTTCAGCCGGGCGGGCACGTCCGGCGCGCAGGGCAACTCGATCTTCTGGGCGGGTGACCAGGCGTCGACGTTCGGCGCGTTCCAGGAGGCCGTCCGCGCGGGCCTGTCCGCGGGGCAGTCCGGCATCCCGTTCTGGGCGTGGGACCTCGCCGGGTTCACCGGCAGCTTCCCGAGCAGCGAGCTGTACCTGCGGTCGACCGCGATGGCCACGTTCTCGCCGATCATGCAGTACCACTCGGAGAAGGCCAGCCCGTCGCCGTCCGAGGCCCGCACGCCGTGGAACGTGCAGGCGCGGACCGGGGACACCAGCGTGATCCCGACGTTCCGCAAGTTCGCGAACGTCCGGATGAACCTGATCCCGTACCTCTACACCGAGGCGCGGAACTCGGCCAACACCGGCCTGCCGATGATGCAGGCGATGAGCGTCCAGTACGGCTCGGACGCGACCGCCGCGGCGCAGGACCAGCAGTACATGTTCGGGCGCCAGCTCCTGGTCGCGCCGATCACCACGCAGGGCGCGACGTCGAAGAGCGTCTACCTGCCAGCCGGTGAGTGGTACGACTTCTGGAACGGCGGCCGCGCTCAGGGGCCGGGCACGAAGACGTACTTCGCGGGCACCGACTCGATCCCGGTGTACGCCAAGGCGGGCGCGATCGTGCCGCTGAACCTGAACGCCAACTACCAGCTCGGCGGCACCATCGGGAACAGCGTCACCAGCTACCCGAACCTGACGTTCCGGATCTACCCGTCCGGCACGACCAGCTACGGCTACTTCGAGGACTCGGCGAACGCGACCCGCACGATCACCTCGACGGAGTCGTTCGGCACGCACACGGTCACCGTGTCCGCACCGGCCCTCACGACCACCTCGACGTTGCAGGTCGCGTCGACCAAGCCGACGTCGGTGACCCGCTCCGGCACCACGCTGACGCAGCACGCGTCGGTGGCGGCGCTGTCGGCGGCGACCGAGGGCTGGTACTGGGACCCGGTGCAGCAGCTGACGTTCGTGAAGCTGCCGAGCAGTGCCTCGTCCCGGTCGGTGGTCCTGAACGGCGTCGACAAGGCCGCGTACGAGGCCGAGTTCGGCACCAACACCAACGTGTCCACCAACACCGACCACCCCGGCTACACCGGGACCGGTTTCGTGGACGGGTTCACCGCCTCCGGCGACTCCGTGACCGTGGACGTCAACTCGGTGAGCGGCACGCACAACCTGAAGTTCCGCTACGCCAACGGTTCCGGGACCACCGCCACGCGGACGGTCCACGTGGACGGCGTGTCCGTGGGCACGGTCTCCCTGCCCGCGACCGCCAACTGGGACACGTGGGGCACGGCGACGCTGTCGACGTCCCTCACGGCGGGCAAACACGCGATCCGGTTGTCGTACGACGCGAGCAACACCGGCGCGATCAACCTGGACAACATCACGGTGGCCAGACCATGAGAAGAATCCTACTAGTCCTCGCGCTCGTCGCGGCGGGCCTGACCGCGTTCGTGCCGCAGGCCGCGGCCGCGGTGCAGCGGGTCCAGTTCAGCGCGGGCGGCAACTACCTGGTGGTCGAGTTCCTCGACGACGACCTGGTGCACTTCGAGACCGGTGTGGGCAGCGGCCCCGGCACGGGCACGCCGCTGTTCACGACCCGGCAGGTGTACAAGACCAACTACCCCGGCCCGACGAGCCTCACGCAGAACGGCGGGATCCTCACGACACCGGGCATCCGGGTCGAGGTGAACACCGCCACCCTGTGCGCGGCCGTCTACGACACGGTGCCCGCCACCGACCTGCTGCTCACCACGCAGTGCCCGCGCAACCTGACACAGGCGTGGAAGGGCCTGTCGTTCACGAAGTCGTCGATGCAGCACGCGTACGGGCTCGGCGAGCAGTTCTTCATGGGCGGCAGCGCGGACGGCGACTGGGTCGGCCGCAGCCGCACCCCGGGCGGCACGTACGGCAACGCGATGATCTATGACACCGACAACGGCCCGGTCGGCAACGCACAGATCCCGGTGCTGTTCGCGGTCGGCCCCGGCAACGCGAACTACGGGCTGTTCGTCGACCAGGTCTACAAGCAGGAGTGGAACCTGACCGGCGACCCGTGGACCATGGACACCTGGGGTGACCAGGTCCGCTGGTACGTGATGTCCGGCCCGGACCTGCCCGACCTGCGCAAGGACTACCTGGAGCTGACCGGGAAACCGCCCGTGCCGCCGAAGAAGGCGTTCGGGCTGTGGATGTCGGAGTTCGGCTACGACAACTGGGCCGAGGTCGACTCGACGCTGGCGTCCCTGCGCACCAACCAGTTCCCGACCGACGGCGTGATGCTCGACGTCGACTGGTTCGGTGGCGTGACCGCCGGGTCGGACAGCACCAGGATGGGCACGCTCGACTGGGACACCGCCGCGTTCCCCAACCCGGCCACCAAGATCGCGTCACTGGCGTCGGCGAACGGCGTCGGCGTGATCCCGATCGAGGAGTCCTACATCGGGCGGGCCCTGCCGGAGCACACGAGCATGGCCAACTCCGGCTACCTGGTGCGCGCGGGCTGTTCGACGTGCGCGCCCGTGTACCTCACCGGCAACGACTGGTGGGGCCGCGGCGGCATGATCGACTGGACGCAGCAGGCCGCGGGCACGTACTGGCACGACACCCAGCGCGACCACCTCGTCGACGAGGGCGTCACCGGGCACTGGCTCGACCTCGGCGAGCCGGAGATGTACGACGGCGGAGACTGGACCGCGGGCGTGCTGCCCGGCAAGCACGCGCACGCCGACTACCACAACGTGTACAACCTGGAGTGGGCGCTGTCGATCCAGAAGGGCTACGCCGACAACGCCGAGACCAGGCGCCCGTTCCTGTTGGTGCGGTCCGGTGCCGGCGGTATCCAGCGCACGGGTGCCGCGATGTGGTCCGGTGACATCGGGTCGAAGCTGACCGCGTTGGCGCAGCAGCAGAACGCGCAGATGCACATGTCGATGTCCGGTGTGGACTACTACGGGTCGGACATCGGCGGGTTCCGCCGCGAGATGCTGAACAGCGACCTCGACGAGCTGTACACGCAGTGGTTCGCCAACTCGGCGTGGTTCGACGTGCCGGTGCGGCCGCACACCGAGAACCTGTGCAACTGCCTGGAGACCGCGCCGGACAGCATCGGTGACGTGGCGAGCAACCGGGCGAACATCGCACGCCGGTACGAGCTGACGCCGTACTACTACTCGTTGGCGCACAACGCGTACACGACCGGTGACCCGCTGGTCCCGCCGCTCGTCTACCACTTCCAGAACGACCAGAACGTGCGCGAGATGGGCCACGAGAAGATGATCGGCAAGGACCTGCTGGTCGGTGTCGTGGCCGGGGCGGGTGAGCGGTCGCGGAACATGTACCTGCCCGCGGGCACCTGGTGGGACTACCACACCGGTCAGAAGATCGTCTCGACCGGACAGTGGGTGAACGACGTCCCCTTGTACCGCAACGGGAAGTTCACGCTGCCCACGTACGCCCGGGGCGGCGCGATCCTGCCGAAGATGCACGTCGACGGCCAGACCATGAACGTGCTCGGCAAGCGTGCCGACGGGACGACCCGCAACGAGCTGGTGACCCGGGTGTACTCGGACACCACGTCCTCGTCGTTCACCCTCGCCGAGGACGACGGCGCGTCGACCGGCTACCAGACCGGTGCGAAGCGGACGACGCTGCTGAGCCAGTCCCGCAGCGGCTCGACCGCGACGGTGACGGTCGCGGCCGCGTCGGGCACCTACTCCGGTGCGCCGTCGTCGCGGCAGAACGTGGTTGAGCTGGTCACGGACTCGCAGGCGTCGGCGGTCACGCTGAACGGCGCCGCGCTGACCCAGCACGCCAACAAGGCGGCGTTCGACGCGGCCGCGTCCGGTTGGTACAACGCGGGCGGGAACGTGGTGGTCGCGAAGTCGGCGTCGCTGTCGGTCACGTCGGCGAAGACGTTCCAGTTCACGGTGGGCCAGGCGCCGGTGTCGGCCACGTTCACCTGCACGAACGGCACGACCGTGGCGGGTCAGTCGGTGTACGCGGTCGGCAGCGCGCCGCAGCTCGGCGAGTGGTCGGTCGCGAGCGCGGTGAAGCTGTCGCCGACCGCCTACCCGACGTGGAGCGGCACGGTGACCGGCCTGCCGCCGAACACACCGGTCGAGTGGAAGTGCGTCAAGCGGCAGGAGGCGGGCTGGCCGGACACGGCCGACCAGTGGGAACCCGGGGCCAACACGGCCTTCACGACCCCGGCCACCGGCTCGTACGGCACGACGACGGGAGGGTTCTAGCCGGTGGGCGTGCGGAAGCCGCGGAAGATCACGCGTCTCCGCGTCTCGAACCCCAACCGTTCGTAGAGGGCGATCGCACCGACGTTCGACTCCGCCACGTGCAGGAAGGGGCGTTCGTCGCGGGCCATGACGCGCGCGACGAGCGCCCCGACCAGGCGGGCGGCGAGGCCGCGTCCCCTGGCCTCCGGCGCGGTGCAGACGGCGCTGATCTCGGTCCATCCCGGTGGGTGCAGCCGTTCGCCCGCCATCGCGACCAGCGTGCCACCGTCGCGGACGCCGAGGTACGTGCCGAGTTCGCGGGTGCGCTGCCGGAACGGGCCGGGCCTGGTGCGTTCGGTCAGGTCGAGCATCTCGGGCACGTCGGCCGCGCCCAGTTCGACCACGTCGCCCGCGTCCGGGGCCCGCCCGGTCCAGATCATCTGGCGGCCTTCGAGGACGAACACCGGCTCCCAGCCCGGTGGCGGGGCCACCGGGTGGCTGAACATGTCGGCGAACGCGCCGGGGCCCAGCAGCTTGGCGAGGTCGGGCCACCCGTCGCCGGTGAGTGAGGAGAAGGTCGCGACGTCCGGTTGGTAGGTGACCGCGCCGCCGAGCGTGCGGGCCAGGGCTGCGTGGTGACTACGCAGTGACGCGCCGACCGGGTCGTCGAGCGTGGTGTCGTCGAGGTTGCTCAACTGTGCGATACCTCTCGTGTAGGGCATTCGATCACGAGCCTCTCACGTCACCCTGCGTACCCTGGCCGCATGCGCACGAGGGGGAGTCTGCTCAGGATATTCGGTCTCTGCCTGCTCGCCGGGGTGCTCGTCGCGGGAACACTGCTCCCGGTCGCCGCACTGGCAGGGGTGATGACGAACCAGGCCAGCGAGACGGTGGAGTCGTTGTCCGCCGAGCTGGCCGACGAGCCGCCGCCCCTGGTCACGACCATCACGGACCGCGACGGCGCCCCCATCGCGACGCTGTACGACCAGTACCGCATCCCGACCCAGCCGGACGAGATCTCCGACGCGATGAAGTGGGCGCTGATCTCCGTCGAGGACCGCCGCTTCTACGAGCACCACGGCGTCGACTGGAAGGGCACCATCCGCGCGGCGCTCAACAACACCTCCGGCGGCGACACGCAGGGCGCGTCGACGCTGACCCAGCAGTACGTCAAGAACTACCTGATCAACGTCGTCTACCGGGACGACAAGGCCGGGCAGCAGCGGGCGCAGGAGACGAGCATCTCGCGCAAGCTCGCCGAGGCGAGGATCGCGATCCAGCTCGAGACGACCATGAGCAAGGAGGAGATCCTCACCGGCTACCTCAACGTCGTCGAGTTCTCCCGCCAGGTCTACGGCGTCGGCGCGGCCGCCAAGTCCTACTTCGGCACCACGCCCGACAAGCTCACGGTCGCCCAGAGCGCGCTGCTCGCCGGCATGGCGAACAACCCGTCGATCTACGACCCGTGGAGCCACCCGGAGCGCGCGCTCGACCGGCGCAACTTCGTGGTCGACAAGATGGTGGAGAACCGCAAGCTGTCGAAGGACGACGCGGAGCAGGTCAAGGACGAGGGGCTCGGCGTCCTCGAGGGCGGCCCCGACAAGCCACCGGCGAACTGCGTCGGCGCCGGCCCGGAGAACGGCTTCTTCTGCCAGTACGTCGAGGACTACCTGATCGAGCACGGCATGTCCAAGGACGACCTCTACACCGGCGGCTACACGATCCGCACCACGCTGGACCGGAGGGCCAACCACGCCGCGAAGGAGTCCGCGGAGCGACAGGTGGACAAGACGCAGGAGAACGTCGCCAACACGTTGTCGCTGGTCAAGCCCGGCAAGGACCGGCACGAGGTGGTGGCGCTGGCCGCCAACCGCGACTACGGCCCGAACGCCGACGCGGGCCAGACCGAGTTCTCGCTGCCGTCGGCCATCTCCAACGTCACCGGCACCGGTTCGAGCTACAAGATCTTCACCGCGGCGGCGGCGATGGAACGCAGGGTCGCGGGCATCTACGACACCGTCCAGTCACCCAGCTCGTACACCTCGAAGGTGTTCGTCGGCGGCGGCGACCAGTGCCCGACCGTCGCGCAGGGCACGCGTGCCTACTGCCTGACGAACGCCAGCGAGGGCGGCAGCGGCAGCATGACGTTGCAGACCGCGCTGCAGACGTCGCCGAACACCGCGTTCGTCATCCTCGAGGAGAAGGCGGGCATGGGCGCCGTGATCGACATGGCGCGCAAGCTGGGGTTGCGCAAGACCATGGCGTCCAACGCGGCGACCGGCGCCAAGCCGAACCCCAAGGGCGACAGCGCGGAGGTGCGGCAGAGCCAGGCCGAGTTCTTCGGCCCCAGCGAGAACTCGCCCGGCAAGGGTTCCTTCACGCTGGGGGTGAGCCCGACGAGCGGGCTGGAGCTGGCCAACGTCGCAGCCACGATCCTCAGCGGTGGCGTGTGGTGCCCGCCAACGCCGCTGCAGTCGGTCACCGACCGCGACGGCGAGCCGTACCCGGTGCAGGAGGAGAAGTGTGAGCAGGCGGTGCCGGAGGGCCTCGCCGACACCCTCGCCGTCGGGATGAGCAAGGACGACCTGCCCGGTGGCACCGCGGCCGCCGCGGCGGCGGAGGTCGGCTGGAACCGGCCGATGATCGGCAAGACCGGGACCACGCAGCACAACGGGTCGGCCGCCTTCGTCGGTGGCACGCCGCAGCTGGCCGGTGCCGCCATGGTGTTCCGGCCGGACCGGCCCTTCGGCGGGTTGTACGACGGCGGGCCCGGGAACGTCACCGCCACCGAGGGTGACTCCGGGAACATGTTCGGCGGCAAAACCCCTGCCAGGACCTGGTTCGGCGCGATGACCAAGATCCTGGAGGGGCAGCCGAGCCTCCCACTGCCCGCCTCCGACCCGAGCTACGAGCGGATCAACTGACGCCGGAATGCCCTGAAAGACGCTTTCGGTGTGCGACGGCCTGGCCATGCGGTGGCTACTGGACCCGGCGCGCGGCCGGTGCCGCGTCCACGCGGATGGGCTTCCCCCGGTGTGCTGAAGGACTTCACGAACCGGGCCGGGCGCTGCGCGCCCGGCCCGCGGAAGCGGGCCCGGTGTCGAGAACCGGGAGTCGGCTCCGTCCCAGGGGCACGAGCGGCCACGACGGGCCGCGTGACCAGGGAGCCGATCGTGGAGCAGAACGAGATCACCGAGGTCCTGAACCGCCCCTTCAGCCGGGAACTGCTGGCCCGTGACCTGACCCGGCTGGCCTACGTCGCGAAGGACGGCACACCGCGCACCATCCCCATCGGGTTCACCTGGAACGGCACGGAGATCGTCATGTGCACGACGACGAACGCGCCGAAGCTCGCCGCCCTGCGCCACAATCCCGCTGTGGCCCTGACGATCGACACCGAGGTGCACCCGCCGAAGATGCTGCTGGTCCGCGGCCGGGCCGAGCTGGACTACGTCGACGGCATCCCCGACGAGTACCTCCAGATGAACGGCTCGTACCGGATGACGGCCGAGCAGCGGGTCGAGTGGGAGGCCGAGGTCCGCTCGCTCTACGACGGCATGGTGCGCATCGTCGTCACCCCGACGTGGGCCAAACTGATCGACTTCGAGACGACCCTCCCGAGCGCCGTCGAGGAACTGGTCCGGCGGCGCGCGGAACGCCAGAACGCCTGAACGAGGAGCCCACCGTGAAGTACCTGCTGCTCAAGCACTATCGCGGCGCGCCGGCGCCGGTCAACGACGTGCCGATGGACCAGTGGACGCCCGAGGAGTTCGACGCGCACGTGCGGTACATGCGCGACTTCGCCGCCCGCCTGGAGGAGACGGGGGAGTTCGTCGACCACCGGGCGCTGGCGCCGGGCGGTGCGTTCGTGCGCAACGACGGCGAGGGCCGCCCACCGGTGACCGACGGGCCGTTCGCCGAGACCAAGGACCTCGTCGCCGGGTGGATGATCATCGACGTGGAGTCGTGGGAGCGCGCCGTCGAGCTGGCCGGGGAGCTGTCCGCCGCGCCGGGGGCCGGGGGCAGGCCGGTCCAGGAGTGGCTCGAGGTGCGGCCGCTCCTCACCGACTCGGCCCCGTTCACCGAGTGAACGCGGCGCTGCTGCGGGAGCTGGTGCCCGCGGTGATCGGCGTCCTCGTCCGGCGCGGAGCCGACTTCGCGTCCGCGGAGGACGCCGTGCAGGAGGCACTGATCCGGGCGCTCGACACGTGGCCCGACGACCCGCCGCGCGACCGGAAGGGCTGGCTCGTCGCGGTCGCGTGGCGCAAGTTCCTCGACGCCGCCCGTGCCGAGTCGGCGCGGCGCGGCCGGGAGCTCGTCGTGGACGCCGAGCCGCCCGCGGGCCCCGCGCCCGCGACGGACGACACGCTGCGGCTGTACTTCCTGTGCGCGCACCCCACCCTGCCGCCCGCCTCGGCGGTCGCGCTGACGCTGCGCGCCGTCGGCGGCCTGACGACACGCCAGATCGCGGCCGCCTACCTCGTCCCCGAGGCGACCATGGCGCAGCGGATCAGCCGGGCCAAACGCAGGCTCGCGGGCCTGCCGCTCGACCAGCCCGGCGACCTCGGGACGGTGTTGCGGGTGCTCTACCTCGTGTTCAACGAGGGGTACGGCGGGGACGTGGACCTCGCGGCGGAGGCGATCCGGCTCGCCCGCCAGCTCGTCGCGCTGACCGACGAGCCCGAGGTCGCCGGCCTGCTCGCGCTGATGCTGCTGCACCACGCCCGCCGCGCGTCGCGCACCGATCCCGACGGTCGTCTCGTGCCGCTCGCCCAGCAGGACCGGTCGCGCTGGGACACCGCCATGATCACCGAGGGCGTCGCGATCCTGCAGGCCGCGCTGGCCCGCGACCGGCTCGGGGAGTACCAGGCACAGGCCGCCGTCGCCGCCCTGCACGCCGACGCGCAGCGCGCCGACGAGACGGACTGGGTGCAGATCGTCGAGTGGTACGACGAGTTGCTGCGCGTCACCGACAGCCCGGTCGTCCGGCTCAACCGCGCGGTGGCGGTCGGTGCGGCCGACGGCCCGCACGCCGGTCTGGCGGCGCTCGCGGACGTGAGCCCCGACCTGCCCAGGTATGCCGCGGCGGCCGCCTACCTGCACGAACGCGCGGGTGACCACGAGCGGGCCGCGCAGCTGTACACACAGGCCGCCCAGGCCGCGACGAGCGTGCCGGAACGGGACCACCTCACCCGCGAGGCCGCCCGGGTGCGGCAACTGCCGCCCTCCTAGCGGGCGCGTTTTCCCGCGCGACGCCCGGGTAACCGTTCGTGGTGGACGAGGCGACGTTGCTGCACGCGTTGACGAAGGTGGTCAACACGCTCTCCGCCGCCGGCATCGACTTCGCGGTGGCGGGTGGGTGTGCGGTGTACGCGCGGGGCGGGCCACCGTCCGAACACGACGTCGACGTGTTCCTGCGTGAACAGGACGCGCGGGCCGCGCAGCAGGCGCTGGCGGCCGAGGGGATGCGCCCCGAGGACCCGCCGGAGGACTGGCTCCTCAAGGTCTACGACGGGCACGTGCTGGTCGACCTGATCTTCCAGCCCAACCACCGCGACCCCGGGGAGGTCCTCCGCCGCGCGGAGCCGATGCGCGTCGGGCCCGCGTACGCACCCGTCGTCTCGGCGACCGACCTGATGGTCGACAAGCTGCTCGTGCTCGGCCCGCACCGGTGCGACTTCGCGCCGCTGCTGACCGTCGCCAGGGACCTGCGGGAGCAGGTGGACTGGGCGCGGGTGGCCCAGGAGACCGCGGCGTCACCCTACGCGCGGTCGTTCCTGGTGCTCCTCAATGGACTGTCCGTTGTGGACATCGAGTCGTGCGGCGAAAGGATCCCGACATGACCGACGAGAGCCCGCAGTACCGGGTTGCGCACATCCGGCGCGCACTCGCGGAGGACCCGCGCACCGCCGAGATGGGCGTGCGTGTCAACGTGCGGGGCGACCACGTCCACCTGTCCGGTGAGGTCGCGACCGAACAGCGGCGCACCGAGCTGGAACAGGTGCTGGCCGAGGTCGCGCCGGACGTGTCGGTGAACAACGACGTGCGGGTGGCCGACACCCGCGAACCCGCGCGCCGGGAGGAACTCCGATGATCCGCATCGCCGCGGTCGGGGACGTGCACCTCGGCGAGGACGCGCGCGGGCAGCTGCGGCCCGCGCTCGAGAAGCTGCCCGCACACGCCGACGTGATGCTGCTGGCAGGCGACCTGACCCGGCACGGCACGCTCGACGAGGCGCGGGTCGTCGCCGACGAGTTCGCCGACCTGCCGGTGCCGGTCATCGCCGTGCTCGGCAACCACGACCACCACAGCGACCTGGCCGACGACATCGCGAAGCTCCTGGAGGACCGGGGGCTGCGCGTGCTCGAAGGCGAGGCGGTCACGCTCGAGGTCGACGGCACGAGCGTCGGCGTCGCCGGTGTGAAGGGCTTCGGCGGCGGGTTCGCCGGCAAGTGCGCGAGCAACTTCGGTGAGCCCGAGATGAAGGCGTTCGTCGGGCACACGGTCGAGCGCGCCGAACGCCTGCGTGCCGCGCTGCGCGGCCTGGACACCGACGTGCGGATCGTGCTGACCCACTACTCGCCGATCCCGGAGACGCTGCGTGGCGAGCCGCCGGAGATCTACCCGTTCCTCGGCTGCTACCAGCTGGGCGAGGTGATCGACGAGTGCGGCGCGGACCTCGCGCTCCACGGCCACGCCCACTTCGGTTGCGAGCAGGGGGTGACCGCGGGCGGCATCCGCGTCCGCAACGTCGCGCAGCCCGTCATCCGCAGCGCCTACGCGACCTTCGGCCTGACCGCCGCCTGAGTGGGTGCGCGGACGCCGCTAAGCTGCGCCGGTGATCGATCCTCGGGGGATTGTTCGTCGGTTCGGTGGCGTGGTCTGGTATTCGTCGATCGCGCTGATGCTCTTCGTCGGGTCGCTGGTCCCGGCGTTGCACAGCCACGGGACGCAGTTCGGTGGCATGCCTGCCCGGCCGTACGACGTGCTGGCCGTCGTCGCGATCGCTCTCCAGTGCGGTCCGCTCGTGGTGTGCAGGCGGTGGCCCGTCGCCGGTTTCGTCGTGGTGTCGGCCGGTTTCGCCATCGACCAGCTCCGCGGCTACCACTCGTTCGCGGGCACCGCGTTCGCGATCGCGTTGCTGACCGCCGCGTCGCGGTCGGAGCGGCACCGGCGGGCGACGGCGGTCGTGTCCTCCGCCGCGTACGTGGCGTTCGTGCTCGCGTTCGAGCTGCTCGGCGCGGGCGAGGCGGTGAGCGAGTACCTGACGTTCTACGTGGCGCTGGCGTTGGTGTGGGGCGTGGGCTCGTGGCTGCGGGCCACCAGGGCGGCCGAGGCCGAGCGACGCCGCCGCGTGGCGGAGGAAACCCGTGCCGCGGAACGGACCCGGCTCGCCCGCGAACTCCACGACGTCGTGACCCACCACGTGACGGCGATGGTGGTGCAGGCGGAGGCCGCGCGGTACCTGACCGCGAAACCGGACCGCCTCGACGAGACGCTGACCGTCGTCACCGACACCGGCAGGCAGGCGCTGACCGAGCTGCGGCACCTGCTCGACGTGCTCAACCCCGACCACGGCGCACCGTCCGCGGCCGGGCTCCGCACACTCGTGGAGCAGACCCGCAAGGCGGGCCAGCCCGTGGAGTTCACCGAGGAGGGCACCCCGGCCGGGTCGGCGGGCAACGCGGGCCCGGTGGCCTACCGGGTCGTGCAGGAGGCCCTGACCAACGCGCTCAAGTACGCGCGCGGCAGCCGCACGTCGGTGCAGGTCCTCCACGGCGACCGCGAGATCACCGTGGAGGTCAGCACCGACGCTGCCGGTCCCTCCGACGCGTCCCTCGGCGGGAGCGGGCGCGGACTGGCCGGCCTGCGCGAACGCGTTGACGTCCTCGGCGGCGAGTTCAGCTCGGGCCACGCCACGGGCGGCGGCTTCTACGTGCGGGCCCGCATCCCGGCGGGGGCCTCGTCGTGACCATCCGGGTCCTGGTCTGCGACGACCAGGTGCTGGTCCGCACCGGCCTGGTGACGATCATCGACGCGCAACCCGACCTCGAGGTGGCGGGCGAGTGCGAGGACGGCCAGACCGCGGTCGACCTCGCGCGTGCGCTCGACCCGGACGTGGTGGTGATGGACGTCCGCATGCCGGTGCTCGACGGCATCGCGGCCACCCGCCTGCTCGCGGGCGCCGACGTGCCGCGCCCGGTCAAGGTGCTCGTCGTGACCACGTTCAACCTGGACGAGTACGTGTACCAGGCGTTGCGCGCGGGGGCGGGCGGGTTCCTGCTGAAGGACAGCCCGCCGGACCGGCTGCTGCACGGGATCCGGACCGTGGCGACCGGCGCGGCGCTGCTGGACCCGGCGGTGACGCGTGAGCTGGTCGGCCGGTTCGCCACCCGGATCCGCCCGGCCGAGGGCAGGCCGCGGAACGTGCCGCTGACCCCGCGTGAGCTGGAGGTGCTGCGTCTCGTCGCGGACGGGTTGTCCAACAACGAGATCGCGGGCACGCTCGTGATCAGCCCCGAGACGGTCAAGACGTTCGTGTCGCGCATCCTCACCAAGCTCGGGCTCCGTGACCGGGTGCAGGCCGTCATCTACGCCTACCGCCACGGGTTGGTCACCTGAGTCAGCCGTTGTGCTCGGCGGCCTGCGCGACGACCTGCTGGATGGCCCGGACGGCGACCTCGGGTTCGTCGACGTGAACGTAGTGCCCGCTGTTCGGTGCGGTGACCAGCGTGCTGTCGCTGGAGACGGCGAGCCACTTCCGCTGGCCCTGCGCCCAGGCCTGCTCCATGTCCTGCCCGTACTCGGGAACGGCCTCGGCGAGGTACGGCTTCCCGTGCTGGACCACCTGCACCGGGATGTCCCCGGCGGACGCGACGTCCCCGTCCGGGGTCACGAGCCGCTCCGGGTTCTGCCCCCGCAGCACGGCTTCGGTCTGCGCCACCAGGTCGGCCGCGGGCCCGGTGGCGTTCGCCGGGACGATGGCCTTGAGGTCGGCGCTCTGCGTCGGTGAGGTGGCGTCCAGCAGGACCAGTCCCGCGACCCGGTCCTGGTGGTCGGGCGCGTACCGGGCGGCGAGCAGACCGCCGAGCGAGTGGCCGGCGAGGACGACCGGCGCGTCCCCGGCGACCCGGTCGATCACGGCGGTGAGCACGTCGCCGCTGTCGGCGATCGTCTGCGGCCCGCCCGGCTTGTCGCTGGCGCCCGCGCCGAGCCGGTCGTAGGAGCAGACCAGGTCCTTGTCGCTGAGCTTGTTCTGGAGGTCGGCCATCTTCGTCAGGTCGTCACCGCCGCCGTGCAGCAGCACGACGACGGGCCGGCCTTCCTGTGCCTCGCCCGCGCAGGAGACCTGCACCGAGCCGCCGTCGGCCTCGACCTTCCCGGTGAACGGCGCCTCGTTCTTCGCCGTGGTGGTGCTGTTCGCGGGCGGCGCCGAGGTCTCCTCCGGGGCCTCGTCGCAGCCCGCCAGTGCGACGCAGCACAGCGCGATCGAAGCGGTCACCTTGCCGTTGCGGTTCATCGTGTCCTCCCTCACGGATGTCGCGGCCGTACGCCGCGGCGGCCGGAACACTACGGATCCCGCGCGCCGGAATCGTCCCGTCACGGTGGACACCCGCACGTAGCTCTCATGGGGGACAACGGCCCGTCCCGGTGACCGATCTCGTTGGTGTGGCAGGGAGTTCCCGGCCCTTCGTGGACCGGGCACGCGGTCCGATGTTTCGAGATCGTCCCGGGTTGGTATCCGAACAGCGGACGTACGGGGGCGGTTGGTCGTCCACTGAGGACGGCGGCGCGGTGGGAGGGGCGGGATGACGGAGGCGGACGAGCCGGGAGAAGTCGTCTGGGCCTCGGCGCTGAGGTGGGACGAGGACCTCGCGAACAGCGGCGTCGCGGCGCTCCCCGCGATCCGGGTCTGGGTGCGGCGGACCGCGGGTGACCTCGGTGACGACGTGCTCACCGACCTCCTGCTGGTGGTGGTCGAGCTGGTGACCAACGCCATCGAACACGGCGGCGGCCCCCGCGCCCTGCGGCTGACCCGTACGGACACCGAGATCAACGTGGAGGTCGAGGACGCCAACCTCGACGAGCTGACCCCGGGCGTGTCCAGGTTCGGGCCCGCCGCGCACCGCGGGGCGGGCCTGGTGCTGGTGCGGCGGATCTGCCGGGTCTGGGGCGTGCGGCGTCACCCGGCCGCCGGTGGGAAGACGGTGTGGTCGACGATGCCGTGCGCGGACCACGCCCGCCACGACGAGGCCGTCAGTCCCACCGGAACCACACCGTCGCGACGGTGACACCGGCCGCGGTCACCGCGAGCAGGGCCACGACGGTGTCCGTCGGCACCGCGGCACCCGCCCAGGCGTGGGACAGCGCGTCGACGGTCGCGCCGAACGGCAGCCACGCCCCGACGAGGGCGACGACGTCCGGCAGCGCGTCCGTACCGCCGAACATGCCGCCGACCGCGCCGAGGACGAAGAACGCGACCAACCCGATGGCGACCGCGGAGTTCGGTGTCGGCGCCACCGACGCGACCACCATGCCCACCGCGTACAGCGCGGCGACCGACAGGAGCGTCGCGAGGGCGGCGGCCCCGGCCGCCGCCGGGGGCCGCGCCCCGAAGGCGAGCACCGCGAACGCGAACGCGAGACCGACGCCGAGCAGCGCCTGTGCCAGGCTGACCAGCAGTTGGGCGACGAGCACCAGCAGCGGTGACACCGGGGTGACGGCGAGGCGGCGGAGGATGCCCGCACGCCGGTAGTAGGCGAGGAAGCCCGGCATGTTGATCACCCCGATCGACGCGAGGACGATCGCGAACACCAGCGGCAGCACGTGGACGTCCAGCGCGGAGCGCCCGCCCCCGGCCGTCCGTCCCGCCGCCGCCGAGGCGTTCATGACCAGTACCAGCATCGGCAGCGCGATGGGCACGACGAGCCCGGCCGTGTCGCGGACGACCATCCGCGCCTCGCACTTCGTCAACGTCAGCCACGCGGCAGGCGGGGTGCTCACATCTCCTCCGGTTCGGTTCCGGTCAACGCCATGAAGGTCTCCTCGAGCGAGCCGGTGCCCGCCCTCTCGTTCAGCTCGGCGGGCGGCGCGAGCGCGACGACCCGGCCGCGGTCGAGCACCGCGACCCGGTCGCACAGCCGCTCCACCTCGTCCATCGCGTGGCTCACCAGCAGCACGGTCTCGTCGCGCAGCGCGTCGATCGCGGCCCACACCCGCCGCCGGGCACGCGGGTCGAGGCCGGTCGTCAGCTCGTCGAGGATCACCACCCGCGGTCTGCCGACGAGCGCGAGCGCGATCGACAGCCGCTGCTGCTGCCCGCCGGAGAGCCGTTCGAACCGGGTGCCGCGGTGCTCGGCCAGCTCGACCATGTCGAGCAGGCTCTCCGCCGATCTCGGGTTCCGGTAGAAGCCGCGGTACAGGTCGAGCAGTTCGGCGACGGTCAGTGCGTGGTGCAGGTACGGCTCCTGCAGCTGCACGCCGAGCACCTGCCGCAGCGCGGCCCGGTCCCGCCGGGGGTCGAGGCCGAGCACGGCGATCCGCCCGCGGTCGGGGGCGCGCAGCCCGGCGATCATCTCCACGGTGGACGTCTTGCCCGCGCCGTTCGCGCCGACGATCGCGACCACCTCGCCGGGTTCGACGCGCAGGTCCAGGTCGTCCACGGCGACGACGTCCCCGTACCGCTTGTGCAGGCCGGTCACGAGGATCGCTGGTTCGGTCATGGCGGCGACGCTAGGGGCGGCGGTCGGGTCCGCGCGGGTGCCGCCGGTCAGCGATCGCGACCATGACCATCGGCACCCCCGCCCGGGACGTCCGGATCCCTAGGCTGGGGGCATGGACCGGTTCGGACCCGACGACTGGTCGGGCGTCGCGATGCTCGTCGTGTGCGTCGGCGTCGGCGTGCCGGTGATTCTGGGCGCGACGGAACCCGCCGTGCCGCACGCGGTGTGGCTCGCCGGGTTCGCCGCGGTGATCGCCGCCGCCGTCGGGTCCGTGTTCACCGAACGACCCGCCGCGCGGTACGTGCTGTACGGGCTCGCGGTCGTGGTGAGCTGGGGGCTGGTCGTGACCGCGCCCGGCGCCGGGTTGTTGCCGATCCTGCTGGTGGCGCTCGCGGCGCTGGGCGCGGAGCTGGTCACCGTGCCGGTCGCGCTGGCCGTGACGGGCGCGAACACCGCGATCGTCGCCGTGACCGCGGCACGGCAGGGCGGCGGCGCGGTCGACGTGCTGACCGTCGGCGGGTTCTACGCGCTGATCCAGCTCGCGACCGTGCTCAGCGTCGCGGCCTCCCTGCGTGAGCGCAGGGCGCGCCGCGAGCTGGCCGCGGCCAACGTCGAGCTGCGGGCCGCGGGCGTGCTGCTGGAGGAGTCCGCGCGCACGGCGGAGCGGCTGCGGATCTCCCGGGAGCTGCACGACCTCATCGGTCACCAGCTCACGGTGCTGGCGCTGGAGCTGGAGGCCGCGCGGCACCGCGCGGACGGGCGGGCGCGGGAGCACGTCGAGCGGGCGGGCACGGTGGCGCGCGAGCTGCTCGCCGACGTCCGCGCGACCGTCGACACCCTGCGCACCGACCACGCGACCGACCTGGCGGAGGCGTTGCGCCGGGTCGGCAGGCAGGTGCCGGGCCTCGCGGTCACGGTCGAGATCGACGACGCGGTCGGCGCCGACGAGGAGCAGACGGCGGTGCTGGTGCGGGCGATGCAGGAGATCGTCACGAACACGCTCCGGCACGGGCACGCGGCCACGCTGCGCGTCGAGGTGGCCCGCGACGGCGACCGCATCCGGATGACCGCGGTGGACGACGGGCGCGGCACGCGGGAGGTGCGGGTGGGCAACGGGCTGCGCGGCCTGTCGGAACGCGTCGCCGCGCTGGGCGGCGACGTGTCCTTCGACGGCGCCGCGTCCTTCGACGGCACCGCGGGCTTCCGCGTCACCGCGACGGTGCCGGTGCGATGACCCGCGTCCTGCTCGTCGACGACCAGACCCTGGTGCGCCACGGCATCCGCGCCCTGCTCGACATGGCGGGTGTCGAGGTCGTCGGCGAGGCCGACGACGGCGGCGCCGCGCTCACGGCGATCGAGGAGACCCGGCCCGACGTCGTCCTGCTCGACCTGCGGATGCCGCGCCACGACGGCATCTGGACCCTCAACCGGTTGCGGGAACGCGGCATCGACCTGCCCGTGCTGGTGCTGACCACCTTCGACGACGACACCCTCGTCCTCGACGCGCTGCGGGCGGGCGCGCGCGGCTACCTGCTCAAGGACGTCACCCTCGACCAGCTCACCAGGGCGGTCGCCACCCTCGCCGACGGCGGCACCCTCATCGCCCCCGCCATCACCGACCGCCTGGTGCGCGCGATCCGGTCCGGCCCGTCACCGGCGGGTGTCGACGCGGTGCCTGCGCAGCCCCTCACCGACCGCGAGCTTGAGGTGCTGCGGTTGATGACGCGGGGTTACACGAACCGGGAGATCGCGGGCCTGCTGGTCCTCGCGGAGGGCACGGTCAAGAACCACGTGTCCACGATCCTGCTCAAGCTCGGCGCCCGCGACCGCACCAACGCGGTGCTCAGAGCCCTTCACGACGGCATTCTGCGCTGACGTCCCGGGTGATTCGTCCACCCGGTTTCGGGATACCCCTGCGCGGGAGCCTGTACGTGAAAGGAGACCGCGGCTCATGTCCGTTCCAGACGAAGCCCTGGCCCGTCCCTGGGACCAGGAGATCGACGGAAGCATGGTGCCGGCCGACCCGGCCGACCAACTCGCGGACGTGCTCGGCGCCGTGGCGCGGACACTCGCGGCGGAGCCCGACGTCAACGGGACCATGCACGCGATCGTTACGGCCGCCCTGGCGCACGTCACGGGTGCCGAGCACGCGGGGATTTCGTTGGTGGAGCGCGGCAAGGTGCACACGGTGGCGCCGACCGCGGACGTGGTGACCGAGATCGACGCCCTGCAGCTGCGGCTCGGGGAGGGGCCGTGCGTCGACGCCATCGCCGAGCACCACACGTACCGCACCGGGGACCTCGCCCACGAGGCCCGCTGGCCCGCGTTCGGCCAGGCCGCCGCGCAACGCGGTGTCCGGTCGATGCTCTGCTACCGGCTGTTCGTCCACGACAACACCGTGGGCGCGCTGACCCTGTACGCCAGCCGCCGCGACGCGTTCACCGAACGCACCGAACAGGAAGGGCGGCTGTTCGCGACGCACGCGTCGATCGCGTTGATCAGTGCGCAGAAGGAAGCCAACCTCGCCGCGGCCATCGAGCACCGGGACACCATCGCCACCGCGAAGGGCATCCTCATGGAACGCCACGCCGTCGACGCCGCACACGCGTTCCGCATGCTGGTGGAGGCCTCCCAGCACGCGAACATGAAGCTCTACCGGGTCGCGGAGTGGCTCGTCGACAACCGTGACGAGCGACCCCCGCAGCCCTGACCGGGGGACGCTGACCGGGTCGTCGTCAGTCGGCCCACCCGGCCTTGTTCGAGCACGTCTCGCGGGAGATGCCGGAACCCGTGTCCGGGAAGCTGTCGTGCCGTTCCGCGTAGCGGTGCGCGAAGAAGTAGCACATCGACTCGCACTCGGCGTCCTCGACGGCCAACGACGGGTCGGCGGCGACGGCCTCGTAGTACTCCCGGCCGAGCGCGACGACGAAGCCGCGGCAGTACAGGAAACCGTCGTCGGAGCCGTCCGTGATCTCGCGGAGGTCGGCGCGGTCGATGTCGTACAGCTTCCGCTCGAGGACGCGGTCGAGGTCGGTCAGCTCGGTGTCCGACAGGTCGGCCGAGAGCACCTCCAGGTGGCCGACGAACGCGTCGAGGTGCTCGACGATCGCCTCGGCGGTCTCCTCGTTGTCAGCGGTCAGCATGGCCGTGCGCAGTGTGGCGGGCGTGCTGCCGACACGCTGCCATGCCGACTCGATCAGATTCCAGAAGCGGGCCTCGTCGGCCGCGCTCGGCGTCGTCGTCACGCGCGAACGCCAACACCGTCGACTTCCGTATCACGGAGCGCGCCGACTCACGCCTGTGCCGACACCCGTCGGCGGGCCCAGCCGAAGGTGAGTTCCACCGCCCGTTTCCAGTTGGCGTACTCCTCCTCGCGGTGCCGGGGATCCATCTGCGGGGTCCACCGCGCCGCGAGGTGCCAGTTCCGGCGCAGCCCGGCGAGGTCGGGCCAGTACCCGACCGCGAGCCCGGCCGCGTAGGCGGCGCCCAGCGACACCGTCTCGGCGACCATCGGGCGCATCACCGGCAGGTCGAGCACGTCGGCGATGGTCTGCATCAGCAGGTGGTCCGCGGTCATCCCACCGTCCACCTTGAACACCCGGGAGCGCTCGCCGAGGTCGGCGGTCATCGCGTCGACGACCTCGCGGGTCTGCCACGCCGTGGCCTCCAGCACCGCGCGGGCCAGGTGCCCCTTGGTGATGTAGGAGGTGAGGCCGACGATCAGGCCGCGGGCCTCGCTGTGCCAGTGCGGCGCGAACAGTCCCGAGAACGCGGGCACGATGTAGCAGCCGCCGTTGTCCTTCACGGTCCGCGCGAGGGTCTCGATCTCGGGTGCGGTGTGGATGAGCCCCAGGTTGTCGCGGAACCACTGGACCAGCGACCCGGTGACGGCGATCGACCCCTCCAGCGCGTAGGTCACCGGCTCGCCGCCGAGCTGGTAGCCGATCGTGGTGAGCAGGCCGTGCCCGGAGCGGATGAGCTTGGTGCCGGTGTTCATCAGCAGGAAGCTGCCCGTGCCGTACGTGCACTTGGTCTCGCCCTCGGCGAAGCAGGTCTGCCCGAACAGCGCGGCGTGCTGGTCGCCGAGCGCGGCCGCGATCGCGATGCCCGGCACGACGCGGGTGGTGCGGCCGTGGATCTCCGTGGTGGAGCGGATCTCCGGCAGCATCCGCCGGGGAATGTCGAAGAAGGACAGCAGCTCCGGGTCCCACCGCCGCGTGGTGATGTTCATCAGCATGGTCCGCGACGCGTTGGTCACGTCGGTGACGTGCAGCCCGCCGTTGACGCCGCCGGTGAGGTTCCAGATCAGCCAGGTGTCCATGGTGCCGAACAGCACGTCACCGCGTTCCGCCCGGTCGCGCAGGCCGGGGACGTCGTCGAGCAGCCAGCGCAGGCTCGGCGCGGAGAAGTAGGTGGCGAGCGGCAGGCCGCACCGTTCCTTCACCTCGTCGGCGCCGGGGCGGGCGGCCAGCTCGGCCACCAGGTCGTCGGTGCGGATGTCCTCCCACACGATCGCCCGCCCGACGGGCGCGCCGGTGTGCCGGTCCCACACCACGAACGTCTCGCGCTGGTTGGTGATGCCCAGCGCCACCACCTGGTCGGCCGCGATGCCCGCGTCCCGCATCGCCTGCGGCATGATCCGGTCCACGTTGCGCCAGATCTCCACGGCGTCCTGCTCGACCCAGCCCGGTCGCGGGTAGTGCTGGCGGTGTTCCCGCTGGGCGACCGAGACGAGCCGGGCGTTGCTGTCGAAGACGATGCACCGGGTCGACGTGGTGCCCTGGTCGATCGCCATCACGAACCGTTGCGCCATTGCTCTCTCGTCCTTGGTCGGTCTCAGTTGTCCGCGGCGAGCGAACGGGACACGGCCTCCGCGGCGCGGCACACGTGGTCCACCATCGCCTGCCTCGGCCGGTTCCCGGTCTGGCAGATGCGGTCCACCGCACCGGAGATCCCGATCGCGCCGACGACGAGACCGCCGGGCATCCGGATCGGCGCGGCGATGCTCGCCTCACCCGGCACGTACTCCTCCGCCTCACTCGCCCATCCCGCCGCGCGCACCTCGACCAGCACGCGTTCCAGCGCGGCGGGCCGGACGATCGTGCGGCGCGTGAGCGAGGTCAGCGCGGCGCGGCGGATCGTCGCGAGGAGGCTCGCGTCGTAGGCGAGCAGCACCTTGCCCAGCGCGGTCGCGTGCAACGGCAGCATGCCGCCGATGCCGAGGGTCTGCATGGTGTCGTCCGGGCGGAACACGTGGTGCACGACGAGCACCGCCCCGTCGAGGTGCATGCCGATCCGGACCTCGTGGCCGCTGCGCGCGGCCAGCGTGTCGGCCCAGTTGATCGACCGGGACCGCAGCTCGTTCGCGTCCAGGTAGCTGGTGCCCAGGTGCAGCAGCGCCGCGCCCAGCCGGTAGCGGCCGGTGCCCTGGTCCTGCTCGACGAACTCCACCCGCTGCAACGTGCGCAGGATGCCGTGCGCGGTGCCCTTGGGCAGGCCGAGCGCGGCCGCGATCTCGGCCAGCCCGTGGTGACCGGAACCGCGCGCCAACAGCCGCAGCATCGCCGCGGCGCGCTCGATCGACTGAATCGGACCCGGCACGCCGCGGAACCTACCTAAATCGGTCGTCGTCGGCAATGTCGAACGCTCGCGGCGAGCGAGCCCGCCGGTCACCGCGTCTGTATCGCGAAAGTTGGCTCGCGGGTCCGGAGTGGATCGTCATGGCCGTTCGACAATGTCGACCGCTCGCCGTTGAGCTGCCCGTCACGCGCACATAGCTTCCCGGTACCCACGTGTCGGGGTGACACGCGAGCGTGGTCGTTCAACGGCGAATGGAGGAAACGTGTCTCTGACAGAGGTGTTCGTCAGCGAAACGCTCGGCACCGGCATGTTGATACTGCTCGGGGCCGGTGTGGTGGCGAACGTGCTGCTGGTCAAGTCCAAGGGCAAGGACGGTGGCTGGTTACTCATCAACTTCGGCTGGGGACTCGCGGTGTTCGCGGGCGTGTTCGTCGCCTACAAGTCGGGCGCGCATCTCAACCCGGCCGTGACCCTCGGCATCCTCGCCAGCGGCGCCGACACGTACGCGCCGGAGGTCTCGATCACCGTCGGCTCGACGCTGGTCTACTTCGCGGGTGAGTTCCTCGGTGCGTTCCTCGGCGCCTGCGCCGCGTTCCTGACCTACCGCAAGCACTTCGAGGCCGAGGAGGACGAGGGCAAGAAGCTCGCCGTGTTCTCCACCGGCCCGGAGATCCGCAGCCCCGGCTGGAACGTCGTCACCGAGGTCTTCGGCACGTTCGTGCTCGTGTTCGTCGTGCTGGCGTTCGGCAACACACCGCACCAGCTCGGCCCGCTCGCGGTCGCGCTGCTGGTCGTCGGCATCGGCGCCTCGCTCGGCGGGCCCACCGGGTACGCCATCAACCCCGCCCGTGACCTCGGCCCCCGCATCGCGCACGCCGTGCTGCCCACGCACCACAAGGCGACCGTCGCGGTCGGCGTCGGCGGTCCCGGCACCGCGTCCGCCCGTCCCCGCAAGGACTCCGACTGGGGTTACGCGTGGGTGCCGGTGGTCGGCCCGATCATCGGCGGCGTGCTCGCCGGTCTCCTCTCCCAGGTCGTGTTCTGAAAGGACTTGCCGCAATGACCCAGTACGTTCTCGCCGTCGACCAGGGCACGACCAGCACGCGGGCGATCGTCTTCGACCACTCCGGCTCGATCGTCTCGGTGGGGCAGAAGGAACACCAGCAGATCTTCCCGAAGGCCGGGTGGGTCGAGCACGACCCGAAGGAGATCACCGAGAACACCCGGTACGTCATCGGGCAGGCGCTCGCCAAGGCCGACCTGAACATCCGCGACCTCGCCGCCGTCGGCATCACCAACCAGCGCGAGACCGCGGTGGTGTGGGACCGCAACACCGGTGAGCCGGTCTACAACGCGATCGTCTGGCAGGACACCCGCACGCAGGCCATCGTCGAGGAGCTGGGCGCGCTCGGCGGCGGCGCCGACCGGTACAAGGCCAAGGTCGGCCTGCCGCTCGCGACCTACTTCTCCGGCCCCAAGATCCGCTGGATCCTGGACAACGTGGACGGTGCGCGACAGCGTGCCGAGAACGGCGACCTGCTGTTCGGCAACACCGACACGTGGACGCTGTGGAACCTCACCGGCGGCCCGAACGGCGGCGTGCACGCCACCGACGTCACCAACGCGTCGCGGACCATGCTGATGGACCTCGACACGCTGTCGTGGGACGCGGAGATCGCGGCCGAGATGGGTGTCCCGATGTCCATGCTGCCGGAGATCCGGTCGTCGTCGGAGCAGTACGGCGTCGGCGGTCCCGGGGTGCTGCAGGGCGTGCCGATCGCGGGCATCCTCGGCGACCAGCAGGCGGCCACGTTCGGCCAGGTCTGCTACGAGCCGGGTACCGCGAAGAACACCTACGGCACCGGCAACTTCATGCTGCTGAACACCGGTGAGGAGAAGGTCGCGAGCGAGAACGGCCTGCTCACCACCGTGTGCTACAAGATCGGCGAGCAGAAGCCGGTGTACGCGCTGGAGGGGTCGATCGCGATCACCGGCGCGCTCGTGCAGTGGCTGCGGGACAACCTGAAGATCATCGGGTCGGCAGCGGAGATCGAGACGCTCGCCCGGTCCGTCGAGGACAACGGCGGCGCCTACTTCGTGCCCGCGTTCTCCGGGTTGTTCGCACCGTACTGGCGGGCCGACGCACGCGGAGCGCTGGTCGGGCTCACCCGGTTCGTCGACCGCGGCCACCTCGCCCGCGCGGTGCTGGAGGCCACCGCGTTCCAGACCCGCGAGGTGCTCGACGCCATGAACGCCGACTCGGGCGTGGCGCTGACCGAGCTGAAGGTCGACGGCGGCATGGTCGCCAACGAGCTGCTCATGCAGTTCCAGGCCGACATCCTCGACGTGCCCGTGGTCCGGCCGAAGGTCGCCGAGACCACCGCGCTTGGCGCCGCGTACGCGGCCGGGCTCGCGGTCGGCTACTGGAAGGACCAGGACGAGCTGCGCGCCAACTGGGCCGAGGACAAGCGCTGGACGCCGAACCTCGACGCGGCCGAGCGGGAGCGGGTCTACCGCAACTGGAAGAAGGCCGTCACCAAGTCGTTCGACTGGGTCGACGCGGACGTCAACTAACCACAGGGGAGAGGTGCCGGGATGTCGGCGAAGCTGGACCGCGCGTACCGGGACGCGGCGCTGCGTGCCCTGGCCGAGACCGAGTTCGACGTGCTCGTCGTGGGCGGCGGCGTGGTGGGTGCGGGTGCCGCGCTCGACGCCGCCTCCCGCGGCCTGTCGGTCGCGCTGGTCGAGGCGAGGGACTGGGCGGCGGGCACGTCGAGCCGGTCCAGCAAGCTCGTCCACGGCGGGCTGCGTTACCTGGAGCAGCGTGACTTCGCGCTGGTGCGCGAGGCGCTCAAGGAACGCGGCCTGCTGCTGAACCGCCTCGCACCGCACCTGGTGCGGCCGGTGCCGTTCCTGTACCCGCTGACGCACCGGGTGTGGGAACGCGCCTACGTCGGGGCGGGTGTGCTGCTCTACGACAGCATCGGCGGCGCCCGTGCCCTGCCGATGCACCGGCACCTCTCCCGGCGCGGCGCGCTCGACCTGGCGCCCGCGCTGCGACCGGACGCGCTCACCGGCGCCGTCCGCTACTACGACGCACAGGTGGACGACGCGCGGCTCACCATGATGCTCGCGCGCACCGCCGCTCAGCACGGGGCCACCGTGCTGACGCGTGTCGAGGCGGCCGAGGTCCTCCGGGACCGCGGCCGGCTGACCGGGGTGCGCGTGCGCGACCTGCTCTCGGGAGGTGAGCAGGTCGCGCACGCGCGGCGGGTCATCAGCGCCGCGGGGGTGTGGACCGACGAGGTCCGGGCCCTCGATCACGCGAAGGCGCCGTTCCACGTGCGCATGTCCAAGGGCGTGCACGTGCTCGTGCCGCGCGACCGGCTGCGGCTGGACGTCGGGCTGATCACCCGCACCGAGAAGAGCGTGCTGTTCGTCATCCCGTGGGACCGGCACTGGATCATCGGCACCACCGACACGCCGTGGGACCACGACCCGGACCACCCGGTCGCCACCGGCGCGGACGTCGACTACCTGCTGGCCCACGTCAACGCCGTGCTGCGGGAACCGCTGACCGCCGACGACGTGGTCGGTGTCTACGCCGGACTCCGGCCGCTGCTCGACGCCGGCGTCGCGTCGGGCGACACCACGAAGCTGTCGCGCGAGCACGCGGTGGCCGAACCCGCGCCTGGCTTCTTCGTCGTGGCGGGCGGCAAGTACACCACCTACCGGGTGATGGCCGCCGACGTCGTGGACGCCGCCGTGAAGGGGCTCGGGCGCGCGGTCGCGCCGTCGCTGACCCGGCACCTGCCGATCCACGGTGCCGTGGGCTTCCGCGAGCTGTGGACGACCCGCGACACCCTCGCCGCCCGGGCCGGGCTGCCGGTCGCCACGGTCGAGCGCCTGCTCGGCAGGTACGGCTCGGCGGTCACCGACCTGCTGGCCATGATCGACCGCGACCCGCGGCTCGCCGCCCCGCTCACCGGCGCCGGGGACTACCTGGCGGCCGAGGTCGTCTACGCGGTGACCCACGAGGGCGCGCTGGACCTGGACGACGTGCTGTCCCGGCGCACCCGCATCGCCATCGAGTACCCCGACCGCGGGCGTGCCGCCGTCGACCAGGTGGCCGACCTGGTGGGGGAGCACCTCGGCTGGGAGCTGTCCGATCGGCGGGCCGCGCTCGACGCCTACGACGAGCGGACACGGGCGGAGCTGGCCGCGCTCACGGCCCGCGACGACGCGTCCGCCGTGACACGGCTCGTGGCGGGCTGACCCTCCGGGCCGCCCGGTTCAGGCCTCCGAGCTGCGAAAACACCGTCCCGGGCGGGGCGGATCGTGCTCAACATGTGGACTGGGTTGACCGGGCGAGCGGACGTGTGCTTGCGGTCGGTGGTTACCCTCGCGGGGCTGGACGGGTCCGAATTGCGGCTACCGGAGCTGGAGGGTGCATGACCGTCGGGGTGGAAGCGACCAGCGGACAGGACGCTGTGCTCGACGTCCTCGAGGCCGAGGCGATCCACATCCTCAGAGAGGCCGCGGGGGCGTTTCGGCGACCGGTCCTGCTGTACTCGATCGGCAAGGACTCGTCGGTGCTGCTGCACCTGGCCGTGAAGGCGTTCGCGCCGGGGCGGGTGCCGTTCCCCGTGCTGCACATCGACACGGGCTGGAAGTTCCGGGAGATGATCGCGTTCCGGGACGCGACGGCGGCGGGCCTCGGGCTGGACCTGCTGGTGCACACCAACCCCGAGGACGTCACGCCGTTCACCCACGGCACGCACGAGTACACCCGGATCAAGAAGACCGTCGCGCTGCGGCAGGCGCTGGACGCGGGCGGGTTCGACGCCGCCGTCGGCGGTGCGCGCCGCGACGAGGAGCGGTCCCGGGCCAAGGAGCGGATGTTCTCGCTGCGCGAGCCCGGCCACCGCTGGGAGCCGCGCAAGCAGCGGCCGGAGTTCTGGCGCTGCGCCAACACGCGGCTCGCCGAGGGCCAGTCGATGCGGGTGTTCCCGCTGTCGAACTGGACCGAGATGGACGTGTGGCGCTACATCCGCCGCGAGAAGATCCCCGTGGTGCCGCTGTACTTCGCGCAGCCGCGCCCGGTCGTCGAACGCGACGGGCGGCTGATCATGGTCGACGACGACCGCTACCCGCTGCGCGACGGCGAAGAGCCTCAGCAGCGCGACGTCCGGTTCCGCACGCTCGGCTGCTACCCGCTCACCGCGGCCGTCGAGTCGTCGGCCAGGACGCTCGACGAGCTGATCACCGAGATGCGCACCGACCGGCTCTCCGAACGGGCGGGCAGGCTCATCGACGGCGAGGGCGGCACGTCGATGGAGAGCAAGAAGGCGGAGGGCTACTTCTGATGACGCTCCTCGCGGAGGAACCGGTCACGGCCCGGCCGGAGCAGCCGGTCGTGCGCCTCGTCGCCTGTGGTTCCGTCGACGACGGCAAGTCCACGCTGATCGGGCGGCTGCTCGCGGAGACCGGCAGCGTGCCGGACGACCAGCTCGACCACGCCCGGCGCACCCGCCGGGGCGGCTCGACCGTGCCCGCAGGCGAGATCGACTACTCGCTGCTCACCGACGGCCTGGAGGCCGAGCACGAACAGGGCATCACGATCGACGTCGCCTACCGGCACCTCGACCTACCGTCCGGGCGGCGGGTGATCATCGCGGACGCGCCGGGGCACGAGCAGTACACCAGGAACACGGCCGTGGCGACGTCCACCGCGGACGTGGCGCTGCTGCTCGTCGACGCCACCCGCGGCATCCGCGCCCAGACCCGCAGGCACCTCGCCGTGTGCGCGCTGATGGGCGTGCGCACGGTGATCGCCGTCGTGAACAAGCTCGACGCGCTGGACTACGACCACGTCGCCTACGAGGAGCTCGCGGGCGGTGTGCGCACGGCCGCGGCGCACTTCGCCGTCGACGACGTGCAGGTCGTCCCGGTGAGCGCGCTGACGGGGGCCAACGTGGTGGCGCCCGCCGAGGAGCTCGGCTGGTACCACGGGCCGACACTGCTCGAGGCGCTGTCGGCGTGGCGGCCGCCGCAGACGGCGACCGCGCCCGGGTTCCGGCTGCCGGTCCAGTATGTGGTCCGCGCGGAGGGCTTCCGCGGGTTCGCGGGCACGGTCGTCGGCGGCGGGGTGCGTCCCGGCGACGCGGTGGTCGTGGTCTCCGGCGGCACCACGTCGGGCACGCCGCTGACGGTCGACCGGGTCCTCGGCCCGGACGGCGACGTGCGGGCGGCCGGGCCCGGCGAACCCGTGACACTCACGCTCACCGAGGAGGTCGACGTCCGCCGCGGTGACCTGCTCACCACGCCGGAGTCCCTGGAGGACGCGCTGCGCCCCGCCACCGCGTACAGCGCGGAGGTCGTGTGGACGGCCGAGGAGCCGCTGCTGCACGGCCGCTCCTACCTGCTGCTCGCCGGGCCGCTGGCCGTGCCCGCGGTGGTCACCGCCATCCGCGGCAGGCTCGACGTGACCACCGGCGACCGGCTCGCCGCGCGGACACTGGGCAGCAACGACATCGGCACCGTGGAGATCGCCACGGACGCCCCGATCTCCCTCGACGGGTACGCCACGAGCCGGGACACGGGCAGCTTCCTGCTGGTGGACCGGACCACGATGGACACCGTCGCCGCGGGCATGGTGCGCCACGCCCTGCGCCGGGGCCGCAACGTCGTGCCGCACGACTACACGGTCGACCGCGCGGCCAGGGCCAGGCTGAAGCACCAGCGCCCCGCGGTCGTGTGGCTCACCGGCCTGCCGGGCTCCGGCAAGTCGACCATCGCGGACGCGCTGGAGCGGCGGCTGCACGGCATGGGCGTGCACACGTACGTGCTCGACGGCGACAACGTCCGAAGTGGACTCAACCGCGATCTGGGCTTCACCCCGGAGGACCGTGCCGAGAACGTCCGCCGGGTCGCCGAGACCGCGCGGCTGCTGTTCGACGCGGGGCTCGTGGTGATCGTCGCGCTGGTGTCGCCGTTCGCCGCGGACCGCACGGTCGCGCGGAACCTGTTCGACGACGGCGACTTCGCCGAGGTCTGGGTGGACACCCCGGCCGCCGTCTGCGTGGCGCGGGACCCGAAGGGCCTGTACGCCAAGGCGAAGGCGGGCGCGATCCCCAACATGACCGGCGTCGGGCAGGGCTACGAGCCGCCGTCGGCCTCCGAACTCGTGGTCGACGGCACCGCGCCGCTCGACGACAACGTCGACGCGCTCGTCACGCTCGTGCTCGGCGAACGCACTGCGACCGAACGGTAGGTGCCACATGACCGGTCCCCGCAGCCGGGTCCTCCTCCACGTCGGTACCCCGAAGTCGGGTACCACGTATCTGCAGGAAGTGTTGTGGAGCAACAGAGAACGTCTCCGTGACGCCGGTGTGCTCTACCCCGGCGACCGGCCGGACGCCCACTTCCTCGCCACGCTGGACCTGCGCGGCATCGACTACCACGTGCCCGACCCGGACACGGCGGGCAGTTGGGACCGGCTCGCCGCGCAGGCCCGCGCGTGGCCGGGCACGACCGTCATCTCCCACGAGATGCTCGCCGCCGCCGATCCCGGGGCGGTGCGCCACGCGCTGGCGTCCCTGTCCGGCACCGAGGTCCACCTCGTGGTGACCGCCCGGGACCTGGCCCGCCAGATCCCCGCCGCGTGGCAGGAGGACGTGAAGAACCGCGGCCACCAGAGCTTCGGCGAGTTCGCCCGCGACCTGCGGGACCGTGCCGACTCCTACTTCGCGACGACGTTCTGGGGCTACCAGGACCTGCCCGCGATCCTGCGCACCTGGGGTGCGGACCTGCCGCCGGAGCGGGTGCACGTCCTGCCGCTGGCCCGCGGCGGCGGGCGGGACGCGCTGTGGCGGCGGTTCGCGGAGGTCGTCGGTGTCGACCCGGCCGCCGTCGACGGCGACCTGGAGGTCCAGAACGCGTCCATGGGGGTCGCCGAGACGAACGTGTTGCGGCTGCTCAACCACGAGCAGGCCATGGACGCGCTCGACTGGCCCGCCTACGACGCGCTCGTGAAGTCGTTCCTCGCGGTGGACGTGCTCGCCGCGCGCCCCGGCGCCGTGCCGCTGCGGCTGCCCGCCGACGAGCACGGCTGGGTCGAGCAGTGGAGCAAGGACGCCGTCGAGGCGGTGCGCGCGGCGGGCTACGACGTCGTCGGCGACCTCGACGACCTGCTGCCCGCGCCCGCGAACGGGCCGGACCCGGTGCACCCGGACGAGGCGTCCGGCACCGAGGTGCGGGACGCCGCGGTCCACGCGCTCGCGGCGGTGCTGCGCCGGTTCACCGAGGAGCGCAGGGCGTTCGACGAGGAGCGTGCGCGGTTCGAGGTGGACCGCGCTCGGCCGCCGGGCCTGCGGCGCGCCCTGGCCCACCGCGTCGCGAGGGAGCCGTGGGGACACCGCGCGCTGCAGGGCTACCGCGTGGCCCGCGCCGCGTGGCGACGCCGCTCGCGCTGAGCAGGCGCCGCGTTGTGCGGCACCAACGGCGAGCCGAGGTTGTTGATCAGCCGGAAGTGCCGCTCGCGCAGCCAGGTCCGCTCCCGCGCGGGCAGCACCGGCCCGGTGCTCCGGATCGCCGCCCGGCGTGGTGGGCGGCCTCTCCGCGGGTGGGCGCGCGGCCTACTGGGAGTGCGTGTTGCACGAGGAGAACGTCGACCTGTTCACAGACCTGTCCCGTGCGTGCGCTTGACGCGGTGAGATGCTTCAAGCATCATTGAGTCAATGGACGTTGAGTGGTCTTCCTCGGTGGTGGCGCGGGCGCGGCTGCACGCGGCGCTCGGCGAGCCCGCCCGGCTGGCGATCGTCGACCGGCTCGTGCTCGGCGACGCCGCGCCCGGCGAGCTGAGCCGCGCGCTGGGCGTGCCGAGCAACCTGCTGGCGCACCACGTGAAGCTGCTCGAGAAGGCGGGTGTGGTGGCACGGTCCCGCTCCGAGGGCGACCACCGCCGCACCTACCTGCGCCTGCGTCCCGAGGCGCTCGCGCACCTCGCCCCGGAGGGCACGGTGCGCGCGCCGAGGGTGGTGTTCGTGTGCACGCACAACTCGGCGCGTTCGCAGCTGGCCGCCGCGTTGTGGGCACGCCGCAGCCCGGTGCCCGCCGCGTCGGCCGGGACCGCACCGGCCGCCGGGGTGCACCCGCTGGCGGTCGCGGCCGCGCGCGGGCACGGCCTGTCGCTGGCGCGGGCCAGGACCGCGCACGTGGCCGAGGTGCTGCGGCCGGACGACCTCGTGGTCGCGGTCTGCGACAACGCCCACGAACAGCTCGACGTGGACCGCCTGCACTGGTCGGTCCCGGACCCGTCGCGTGCGGGCACCGAGGAGGCGTTCGACCGCGCGTTCACCGACCTCGCCGACCGGGTCGACCGGCTGGCACCCGCCGTCCAGCCACGTGGAGGAACAGATGGCTGACCAGAGCTACGGTCGTCCCGACCTGAGCATCGACCTGATGCACGCGCTGACCACCGCGGCCACCCGGCTGCACGCCGAGTTCGACGGCACCTTCGGCACCGAGACCATCGAACGGTTTCTCCACACCGGCTACGACCAGCTCGCCGCGCACAGCACCGTGCCGAACTTCCTCCCCCTGCTGGCGGAACGGTTCGCCCGCCAGCGCCTGCACGCGCTGGCCAAGGTCGAGGGCCACGCCGCGGGCACGCCGACCGTGCTGTTCCTGTGCGTGCACAACGCGGGCCGCTCCCAGATGGCGCTCGGGTTCTTCCAGCACCTCGCGGGCGACCGCGCGGTGGCGTGGTCGGGCGGTTCGGAACCCGCGCACGAGGTCAACCCGTCCGCGGTCGCCGCGATGGCCGAGCGGGGCATCGACATCTCCCGCGAGTTCCCCAAGCCGTGGACCGACGAGATCGTCCGCGCCGCGGACGTGGTGATCACGATGGGCTGCGGCGACGCCTGCCCGGTCTTCCCCGGCAAGCGCTACCTCGACTGGCAGCTCGACGACCCGGCCGGCAAGGGCGTCGAGGACGTCCGTCCCGTCCGCGACGAGATCGAACGCCGCGTCCGCGGGCTGCTCGACGAACTCGGCGTCCCCGCCGCCTGACCCGGGAGCATCCTCGTTGTCCCGCAAGGTCTTCGCCGAGTTCCTCGGCAGCCTCCTGCTCGCCGCGCTCGTCATCGGCTCCGGCATCGCCGCGCAGCGGCTCTCCGACGACGTCGGCCTGCGGCTGCTGGAGAACGCCGCAGCGACCGCCGCCGGTCTGTACGTGCTGATCCTGGTGTTCGGTCCGGTCAGCGGCGCCCACTTCAACCCGGTCGTGTCGATCGTGGACGCGGCGTTCGGCGGGCTGACCTGGCGTGCGGTGGCGGCCTACGTTCCCGCTCAGGTCGCGGGCTGCGTGTCGGGTGCCGTGCTGGCGAACGCGATGTTCGACCTCGCGCCGGTCAGCATCAGCACCACCCACCGAGCCACCGCCGCGCACGGGCTGTCCGAAGTGGTCGCCACGCTCGGGCTCGTCCTCGTGATCTTCGCGCTGGTCCGTTCCGGCCGCTCGGCCATGGCCCCGGCCGCGGTCGGTGCCTACATCGGCGCCGCGTACTGGTTCACCTCGTCCACCAGCTTCGCCAACCCGGCGATCACGGTGGGCCGCACGTTCAGCGACACGTTCGCGGGCATCGCCCCCGCGTCGGTGCTCCCGTTCGTCATGGCGCAGCTGGCCGGGGCCGCGGTCGCCGTGCTCGTGCTCCGTGTGCTCTACCCGCTCGCCGCCCCCGACCGGCGCCCGGACCCGGAGGCGGCACCGATTCCCTGATCAGTCGGCCAGGGTGTTGCGGTACGGCGGCATGAAGCGGTGACGCGGCATCTGGTCGGCCAGCACGCCGCCGTCGACCACGAGGGTGGTGCCGGTGACGTACCTCGCAGCCTCGGACGCGAGGTACACCACCGCACCGGCCACGTCCTCCGGGGTGCCGTACCCGCCCGCGAGGGGGATCCGTTCCTCCCACGCGGCCTCGAACTCCCCGCGTTCCAGGCGGAAGTCGGCGTCGATGGGGGTGGCGATCATGCCGGGGGCGACCGCGTTGACGGTGATCCGGTGGGGGCCCAGCTCGGCCGCGAGGGAGCGGGTGACGAGTTCGACCGCGCCCTTCGACGCGTTGTAGTGCGCCAGCCCGGCCTCGGCCATGAGACCGTTCTTCGACGAGATGTTCACGATCCGGCCGGGCCGCCCGGCCGCGATCATGTGCTCGGCGATCCGCTGCGACAGGAAGAACACGGCGTCCACGTTGACCGCCATGATCTCCCGCCACGCCCGCGGGGTGATCTCGTTGAAGTGTTCGAGCCGGGCGATCCCGGCGTTGTTCACCAGGATGTCGACCGGCCAGAGGCGGTCCGCCAGGTCAGCCAGCCCGTCGGTGTCGGCGAGGTCGAACTCGACGATCCGGCAGGTCCGGCCGTGCGACTCGACCGCCGCGCGGGTGTCCGCTGTGGACGGACCGCCCGGCCGGTCGACGATCGTGACATCCGCGCCGGCCGCCGCCAGCGCCACGGCGATGGCCTGCCCGAGTCCGCGTGCCCCGCCGGTGACGGCCGCCGCGCGGCCGGTCAGGTCGAAGCTCATGACAGCCCCAGCAGCGGCAGGGCATCCCGGTGGATGAGCTTCTCCACCTCGTCCCGGTCGAGCGGGTCCAGTCCGGGAATCCCCGGCACGGCACCGACCGCGCGCAGCCCGTCGATCGAGGCGTCGACCGTGGTGAACGGGTAGTCGCTGCCGAACAATAGCTTGTCCCACACGCCGTAGTCCTGCACCAGCCGGAGGCTGTGCCACAGCTGGAAGGGCCGGTAGTGCAGCGCGGACACGTCCGCGTAGACGTGCCGGTGCTTGCGGATCACCGCGACGCACTCGCCCTCGAACGGGTGGCCCAGGTGCGCCAGCACCATCCTCAGCTCCGGGTGGCGGATGGCGACCTCGTCGAGGTGGACCGGGAACGCGTACTTCAGCGGCGCCTTCGACACGAACGTGGTGCCGGTGTGCACGAGGAGCGGCAACCCGTGGAGTTCGGCGTAGGAGAACAGGTCGTCGTACTCCGGCGCCGCCGGGTCGAACCCGGCGTACATCGGCATCAGCTTGACGCCGCGCAAACCCAGGTCCTGGTGCCCGTGTGCCAGCTCGTCCCGCCACCCCGGCTGTGTCGGGTCGAGCGACAGGTAGCCGATCAGCTGGTCCCGGTGCGCCGCCACGTACTCAGCGACCGCCGTGTCGTCCACCCACAGCCCCGACCGGCGGGCCTTGCCCCCGACCACGATCGTGCGCGTGCCCTCCGGTGCGCTCGCCGCGTAGTCGGCCCAGCGCACGGTCAGGTCGACGTGACCGCCGTGCGCGCGGGCCGACTCCTCGGCGAACGGGTCGCCGACGTGGTCCGGGCACGTGAACAGGTGCGAGTGGACGTCTACGATCATGTGCGGTTCCGCTTCTCCCAGCCCTCGGCGAACATGTTCCAGAACCGGTGGGTCGGCGGGTGCTCGGCGAACACCTCGTCGGCCAGCTCGACACCGAGCCCCGGCCGGTCCGGGATGTCGATGTGCCCGTCCACCACGGGAAGCGTGCCGCGCACCGCGTCGAACACGTACGGTTCGAGCAGGCCGTCGAACGTCTCCAGGATCGTGAAGTTCGGGATGCCGAGCACCGCGTGCACCGAGGCGGTGGTGCAGAGCGGTGAGTTGGAGTTGTGCGGTGCCACGGTCATCGCGTGCACGTCCGCCATCGCCGCGAGCTTGCGCACCTCCGTGAACCCGCCCGCCATCGACAGGTCCGGCTGGATGATGTCGACCGCGTTCGTGTCGAACAGGCGGGCGTACTCGTAGCGGTTGTGGAAGTGCTCGCCGCCCGAGATGGGGAACGTGGCGCGGGCACGCAGCTCGGCGTAGCGCTCGATGTGCGTCCACGGCAGCGGTTCCTCGAACCAGCCGATGTCGTACGGCTCCAGCTCCCGCACCAACCGGGCCGCGGTGTGAAACGCGAACCGGGCGTGTCCCTCGACGAACAGGTCGACGTCCGGGCCGACGGCCTCGCGGACGGCGGCCACGATGTCCAGCGACAGCTGTCGCTCTGTCTTGGACAGCTCGCCGAGCCCCGCGCCGAACGGGTCGAACTTCAGCGCGGTGTACCCGGTGGCGACGGTCTCCTTCGCGCGTTCGGCGAAGGCGGACGGTTCCCGGTCGCCGGTGTACCAGCCGTTCGCGTACACCCGCACGCGGTCGCGGCACGCGCCACCGGTCAGCCGGTAGGCGGGCACGCCGAGTGCCTTGCCCATGATGTCGTGCAGTGCCTGGTCCACACCGGACACCACGATGCCGCCGATGTCGCCGCCGCGCAGGAAGTCGCCCTGGTAGAGCCGCAGCCACAGCTCCTCGACGTCGAACGGGTCGGCGCCGAGCAGGTGCCGTTCGCCCATCGCCTCGGCCAGCAGGCAGGTCTCGCGCACCCGGTAGGGGTGGGTGATCTCGCCGACGCCGGTGAGGCCCTCGTCGGTGTGGACGCGGACGTAGCCGAAGTCGCGCCACGCCGTGCCGAGCGTCAGCGTCTCGACGCGGCTGATCCGCCCGGCCGGGCCTGCGGCACGGGTCTTGTTCACCGTCAGCACCGCACCGCTCCCGCCATCGTCGACGCGCCCGACACGTCCGTCGCCGGGTCGGCGAGCTGTGCACGCACCGCCGCCTCGGTCGCCGTCAGCAGCCGGTCCACGTCGTCGTCGGTGTGGGCGTAGGAGAAGTGGCTGCGCTTGAGGTTGAGCGGCAGCTCGAAGATGCCGTGCTCCAGCAGCCTGCGGCGGTAGCCGACGAACATGCCGGTGTCGTTGGCGAGCAGGTCGTCGTAGCTCTTCGGCAGGCCGGTCATGAAGTAGGTGACGAACACAGAGCCGTACCCGGTGACAACCGCGGGCACGGCCAGTTCCCGGTAGAGCGCCGCCAGCTCGGTGCGGGCGCGGTCGCCGAGCCGGAACACGTGCTCGTGCACCGGTTCCCGGCGCAGCTTGTCCAGTGTGGCCAGTGCCGCCGCGACGACGGCCGGGTGCCCGTTGTAGGTGCCGGCGAAGAACACCGGTGCGCCGGGGCGGGAGCTGAACAGGTCCATCAGGTCGGCGCGGCCGCCCAGCGCGCCGATCGGGTAGCCGTTGGCGATCGCCTTGCCCATCGTGGTCAGGTCGGGCGTGATCCCGGAGATCTGCTGCCAGCCGCCGAGGCCGTGCCGGACGCCGGTGATCACCTCGTCGAAGACCAGCACGCTGCCGTGACTCGTGCACTCCTCCCGCAACGCGGTGAGGAACTCCTGGTCCGGCAGGAGGCAGCCGACGTTGTGCGGCACCGGTTCCACGATCACGGCGGCGATGTCGGCGCCGTGCCGGGCGAAGGTCTCGCGCACGGCGGCGACGTCGTTGAACCGCAGCACCAGCGTGGCGTCGAGCACCTCAGGGAGTATGCCCGTGGAGATCGGGTCGTGCCGCCCGACGCGGTCCGGGGTGGAGATCACGTTGAGGCTGACCGAGTCGTGCCAGCCGTGGTAGCAGCCCTGGAACTTCACGACGAGCCTGCGGCCGGTCGCGGCGCGCGCGACGCGCAGCGCGTGGAAGGTCGCCTCGGAGCCGGTGCTGGTGAGCAGCACCCGTTCGAAGCTGGGGATCAGTTCGGTCAGGGTCTCGGCGAGGACGACCTCGCCCTCGGTCACACCGACCCCGCACAGGTCCAGGCTGCGGGCCGCCTCGGCGACGGCGACGTCCACCTCGGCGTCGGCGTGGCCGAGCAGCGGCGGCCCGAACGCGGCGTGGTAGTCGGTGTACTCCCGCCCGTCCGCGTCCCAGAACCGCGCGCCCGCGGCCCTGGTGATCACCAGGTCGGACAGGCCTGGGACGTTGCGCTGCCCGCTGTTGACGCCGCCGGGGATGACCTGGCGGGCCCTTTCGGGCAGGGGAGTGGACGGGGTCTCCTGGTGGATCACGTGGTTCTCCTCGGGGTCACCTCGGAACCAGCCCCGCTCCGGGTGACGCGGATATCATTCCGCCGCGACATACGCTTTACGAAACACTATTCGTTCCTGTCGAACAGTACGACGATCGTAAGCGGCTCGAAGGTGCTGGTCAACGAGTGGCTTGAAGATTTGTGCGGTAGAGCCGTAAGCTGTTCGGTCATGACGAACAGCGAGGAGTCCCGGTACTGGATCCGCAGCGTCGCCAGGGCCGTGGACGTGCTGGAGGCCCTGGCCGGGGGCGAGCCGGGCAAGGGGCTGAGTGTGACCGAGGTCGCGGGCGCGTGCGGGCTGTCGAAGAGCTCCGCGTTCGCGACCCTCCACACGCTGCAGCAGCGCGGGCTCGTCGCCGACGACGGCGAGGGGATGAACCGGCGCTACCGGCTGGGCATGGCGCTGGCCCGCTTCGGTGACCGGGCGCGCGACCAGCTCTCCCTGCGGGACGTGGCCCGGCCCGTGCTCGCCGAGCTGACCCGCGCCACCGGCATGACGTCGCGACTGGCCGTGTCCGAAAGCGACCACGCGGTGGTGATCGACCAGGTGATGAACGGCGAACGCGTGCAGGTGGACCTGCGCATGGGCATGCGTGAGCTGCCGCACTGCACCGGCCTGGGCAAGGCGCTGCTCGCCGAGCTGGACGACCGGCAGGTCGCGGACCTGATCGCGAGGATCGGGCTGCCGAAGCGCACCGACCGCACGATCACGCAGCTCGACCAGTTGCTGGCCCACCTGAAGGACATCCGCGAGACGGGGTACGCGTTCGACGACGAGGAGGACGCGACCGGGGTGTTCTGCATCGGTTCCGCGTTACGGGACCACACGGGAGCGTGCGCGGGTGCGATCAGCATCACCGGCCTGAAAATCGGTCTGCCGACGTGGCAGTACCAGGAGCTGGGCAGGCAGGTGCGGGACGCGGCGGGCCGGATCTCCGAGGGGCTGGGGTACGTGCGCGCTTGACGTTCTCGTCGAGTCCTGTTTAGAGTTTCGCCACCAATCGGGCGTACAGCTGGCCCTCCGCGATGTCACAGCCCGACCGCGGAAGGTTCGGTCAGCAGCTCCGCCGCCTGCACGCCTCGCGTGTTCGCCCGGCCTTCCCTCTTCCGTTGCCGCTCCGCGCGGCCGCGGGCCTGGATCGCGTGAAAGCCGAGGCGTCCCATGACGAGTTCGATTCGTGCTGTGCCAAGGGTTTCCGGGGTCGGTGACTTCCGTACGTTCGGGATCGTCGACGACTCCCGGCCCGCGGACGACGCGCTCGACGCGCTCGTGAACGACCCGGCGATACACCGGATCGAGGCCCACTCGGACCTGTGGTTCACCCGCCGTCACACGTTCACCCGGTCCGATGTGGAGCTTGACTTCGGCGGTCACACGATCCGCACGGACGGTATCGAACGCAACATGCACGACAACCCGTTCGGTGCCGTCATGTTCTTCCAGGGCACCGTGACCGACACGACGGTGACCCACACGCTCACCGCCACCATGCCCGACCAGGCCGACGTGTTCGAGGTCGGTGACGCGTCGGCGTTCGCGGTCGGGCAGTGGTGGACCGCCGTGGTGAACAACCTCGCGGGCCGTGACGAGCGTGAGCTGCAGAAGATGGTCCAGGTCACGCAGATCGTCGACGCCGCACACATCCGGGTCGACTACCGCAACGGCTGGGACCTCGCGGCGGGCCGGGTGATCACGTGGACCCGGGTCGAGCCCGTCGAACGCGTTCACGTCCGCGACATGGTCTTCGTCGGCGCCCCGCCCTACGACGGGCCGCAGAACGGGGAACTGCCCGACGACCGCGAGTACACGGGCTCGCACCCGGTCGCCTACGAGTACGCGGTCCGGTGCGACGTGTCGGACCTCCACGCGACCGGCACGTGGTGGCCGGTGGTGATGCGCCGCTGGTGCACGTTCTTCCGCACCGAACGCTGCTCGCTTGCGAACCCGCCGACCGTGTTCTACGGCGGCGCGGGGTACCTGACCCAGCAGATCTACTGCCTCTACGGGCACGTCGTCGACTGCCACAGCTCCAACGCCCGCCACCTCAACGACTGGACGGCGTCCGCGTACGGCATCGTCGAGAACTGCCACGGCGACGGCGACGACTCCGGCGGCAACCCGTTCACCACCCACGGCCAGTACGAGCACGACCTGGTGTTCGTCGGCAACTCCGGGCTGATGGACATCGCGAACTCCGGTGCCCAGTGGGGCATCAGCGCCAAGCGCATCACCGTGAAGCGGCACGTCTGCTCCTGGTTCGTCGCCGGCACGAAGATCACCGACCTGACGTTGGAGGACGTGCACGTCGTGCCGAGGTCGACCTTCGACCCCGGCGGCACGCTCACGGTCAACGCGGACGGCGTGCACATGCGTGGCTGCTCGGCGCGTACGTTCGCGGTGGCCCAGCGCTCGAACCGGTCCGCGCGGCCGAACGTCATCGCGGACTGCGCGTTCGACCTGCCACCGAACCAGGTGCTCGTCCAGACCCCGGTGACCAACACCGTCCACTTCGTCCGGTGCCGGATCCGCGGCGCGAACGGCACCGTGCTGCGTGGCGCCGGTGCCGTGCACTTCACCGACACCGTGATCGACGGGGGCGAGAACGCGGCGCCGATGCTGGTCGGCGCCGCGGAAGTCGTGGTGCGCGGCGGAAAGCTGAGCAACACCGGCATCAGGCTCTCCGCCGTGCGCGACCAACGCCTCGCGGTCGGCGGCGGTGCCGTGGTCGAGGGCACCAACTCCGCACGCGCGCTGTTGTCCCGCGCCGACGGCCCCGGGCAGATCGTCTGGCAGCTCGGCGACTACCTCAGCACGACCGAAGACGCACACGTCGCGATCACCACCGGCACCAACCGGTACACCGCGGTCGGCACCCACTTCCACGGCGGCGCGCTGAACCTCGCCGCCTTCACCGGCGAGTCCTGCCTGCTGCACACCCGCTGCGTCGAAGAGAACGTCACGCGCACCATGCCCGCCGACGGGCCGCGCGTCCACACCACCCCGAACCTGACCGTGTGAGGAGTCGCACGATGAACCCATCCCTGACCTCCCGCCGTGCCTTACTCGCCGCCGGTGGCGCGGGCGGCCTGGCCCTTCTGGCTCCCGGCGTGGCGAACGCCGGTGAACGGACGGAACCCAAGGACGTCCGCGCCGTCGACACCGTCGCCGACCTGCTCGCCCTCCGCGGGACGCCCGACGGGACACTCGTGCGGGTCGCCGGGTACCACGAGCCCGGTGACGGCGGCGGCATGCTGGTCCGGTGGGCCGCGAACGACACGGCGGAACCCAACGGTGGCACCGTGATCGGCACCGGCGGCAAGGGACGCTGGCGCCAGCAGCACGTCGGCGTCGGCGACTTCCGCACGTTCGGCCTGTTCGACGCGAAGCGGCCCGCCGACGACGCGCTCGACGCGCTGGTGAACGACCCGGACATCAGCCGCGTCGAGGCGCACACCGACCTGCTGTTCACCCGCCGCCACACGTTCACCAGATCCGACCTGGAACTGGACTTCGGCGGCAACACCGTCCGCACCGACGGCATCGAACCGAACTCGCACGACAACCCGTTCGGCGCGGTGATGTTCTTCCGCGGCAAGGTCACCGACACCGTCGTGACCGCCACGCTGAGCGCGGACATGCCCGAGCTGTCCGACGTGTTCGAGGTGCCGGACTCCGGCGCGTTCGAGGTCGGCGGGTGGTGGGCGGCCGAGGTGAACCAGGGCGCGGGCCGGTGGGAACGTGAACTGCAGAAGCTGTTGCAGGTCACGCAGATCGTGGACGGCACGCACATCCGGGTCAACTACCTCAACGGGTGGCCGCTGAAGACGGGGCGCACGATCACGTGGACCCGTGTCGAGCCGGTCGAGCGCGTCCACGTCCGGAACATGGTCTTCGTCGGCACGGGCACCGACCAGTACAGCGGTTCGCACCCGGTGGCCTACGAGTACGCCACGTGGTGCGACGTCTCCGGTCTCGACGCCACCGGCACGTTCTGGCCGGTCGTCATGCGCCGCTGGTGCACCCACTTCCAGACCCGCGCCTGCTCGCTCGCCAACCCCAAGTCGGTCACCTACGGCGGCGCCGGCTACCTGACGCAGCAGATCTACTGCCTGTACGGGCACGTCGCCGACTGCCACACCTCCAACGCCCGGCACCTCAACGACTGGACCGCGTCCGCGTACGGGCTCGTCGAGAACTGCCACGGCGACGGCGACGACCAGGGCCCGTTCGTCACGCACGGCCAGTACGAGCACGACCTGACCTACATCGGCAACTCCGGTCTGATGACGTTCGCGAACTCCGGCGCCGCCTGGGGGTCGGCCGCGAAGCGGATCACGGTCAAGCGGCACGTCTGCTCGTGGTTCGTCGCCAGGGTCAAGGTCACCGACCTGACGCTCGAGGACATGCGCGTCATCCGCAAGGCGGGACTGGCCGGGTCCGGGATGATCTGGGTCAACGCCGACGGCGTCCAGTTGCGTGGCTGCTCGGCCGACGACCGGCTGATCATCTCGCAGGCGTCCACGCTGTCCGCGCGGCCCAACATCATCGAGGGCTGCGACTTCACCATCGCCACGGGCACCGAGGTCGTCCAGGCGTCGGTGACCAAGCCGGTCCACCTTGTGCGCACGGTGCTGTCCAACCTGGACGGAAACGCGTTCAACGGCACCGGTGAGCTGCACCTGACCGGCAGCACCCTCACGGGCAGGGAAGGCGGCGCCCCCATCACGGTCGCCGCGTCGGCGGTGACGGTGGCGGACAGCACCCTGTCCGGCACCGGCATCCGGCTCACCGGGAAGGCGGACCAGCGGCTGCACGTCGGCGGCGGGTCCGTGGTGCGCGGCACCAACAGCGCCAAGGCGTTCCTGTCCCGTGCCGACACCGCGGGCACGGTCCGCTGGGAGCTGCGGGACTACCGCAGCGTCGCCGCCGCCGACACCGCGCACGTCGAGATCACCGGCGGGAAGAACGCCTACTCGGCCGTGGGCGCGCAGCTCTCCGGCGGCAAACTCACACTCACCGACGGCGGCTTCGGTGGCGGGTCGTTCCTCCAGCACACCGCGTGCGTCGAGGAGGGCGTCGAACGCACGGTGCCCGCCGACGGTGACCGTGTCCAGACGTCGGGGAACCTCCGTGTCTGAGCGACCGGTGACCCTGGCGCTCGTCGGCGCGGGCAACCGGGGACAGACGTACGCCTCCTGGGTGGCCCGCCACCCAGGACGGGCGCGGCTGGTCGCGGTCGCCGAACCCGACCCGGTCCGCCGCGCGGCGGTCGCGACGGCACACCCCGGTGTCGCGGAGTACCCGTCGTGGCAGGACCTGCTCGTGGCGGGCACCGGTGCGGACGCGGTGATCATCGCGACCCAGGACCGGGAGCACGTGGCACCCGCGATCGCGTTCGCCCGTGCGGGCAGGCACCTGTTGCTGGAGAAGCCGATCGCGCCGACCGAGCGGGAGTGCTGGGAGGTGATCGACGCGGTCACGACGTTCGGCGTGCGGCTCGCCGTCTGCCACGTGCTGCGCTACACCCCGTACACCGACCTGCTGGTCGACGTGCTGAGGACCGGGGTCGTCGGCGAGATCATGAGCGTCGAGCACCTGGAACCGGTCGGCTGGTGGCACGCCGCCCACTCCTACGTGCGCGGTCCGTGGCGCAGCGAGAAGCTCGCGAGCCCCATGCTGCTCGCCAAGTCGTGCCACGACCTGGACTGGCTGTCCTATGTGACCGGTCGGCGGGTGGCGCGGGTCGCGAGCTTCGGCGACCTCGGGCACTTCCGGCCGGAGAAGCGGCCGGCAGGTGCGGCGGACCGCTGCCTCGACTGCGCCGTCGAACCGGACTGTCCCTACTCCGCGCCGAAGCTGTACTACCCGGTGCTGCGGGAGAAGGGCGCGGTCTGGCCGGTGTCGGCGATCACCGACGCCACCGACGAGGCCGGGCTCACCGAGGCGCTGCGGACCGGTCCGTACGGCCGGTGCGTGTACGCCTGCGACAACGACGTGGTCGACCACCAGGTCCTGGCCATCGAGTTCGAGGGCGGCGCTACCGGCACATTCACCATGACCGCGTTCACCGAGCAGACACACCGGCAGACCAGGATCTTCGGCACCCACGGCCGGATCGTCGGCGACGGCGAACGCCTGTCCGTCCTGGACTTCCGCACCGGCACGACGGAGGTCCACGAGGCCGGGACCACCGGCAGCACCAACGCGGGCGACGGTCACGGGGGCGGTGACGACGGCGTGATGGCCGCCTTCGTCAACGCCATCGCCACCGGCGACGACGACCTCATCCGGTCCGGGCCCGCCGACTCGCTCGCCGGCCACCTCGCCGTGTTCGCCGCCGAACACGCGAGACACACCGGCACGGTCGTCACCGTGCCCGCCACCTGACACGTCCACACCCCGAGAGGAACGACCATGAAACTCCGCGCGATCGCGACCGCCCTCGTGGCCGCACTCGCCGCCACGACGGCGGCGTGCGGCTCCGCCGGCGACTCCGAACAGGACGTCACCATGTGGGTGTACCCGATCATCCCGGACGAGGCGCAGCACCGTGACTTCTGGGACAACCAGATCGAGGCCTTCTCCAAGGACCACCCGAACATCAACGTGAAGGTCGAGATCTACCCGTGGGCCAAGCGGGAGGAGTCGCTGACCACCGCGATCGCCGGGAACAAGGCCCCCGACCTGGTGTACCTCATCCCGGACCAGATCCCGAAGTACGCCAAGCTCGTGCAGCCGGTCGACGAGTACCTGCCCGAGGAGACCAAGGGCGACTACCGCGACAACGTCACCGAAGCCGTCACCATCGACGGCAAGCTGATGGGCGCACCGATCCTGATGGGCGCCAACCCGCTTATGTGCAACAAGAAGGTGCTCGACGCCGCCGGTGTCGAAGCACCCGAGACGTGGGACGACATGCTGGCGATCGCCCCGGCGCTCAAGGCGAAGGGCTTCGACGTCACCAACTACTACGCCGACCCGTCCGCCACGCTCAACCAGTCGTTCTACCCGCTGCTGTGGGAGGCGGGCGGTGACGTCTTCAGCGAGGACGGCACCAAGACCGCGTTCGACGGCGAGGAGGGCGTGAAGGCGCTGACGTTCCTCAAGGAGCTGGTCGACAAGGGCTACACCGAGAAGGAGCTGATCACCGGCATCCCGGCGTTCGAGCAGACCCACCTCGCGCAGGGCAAGGTCGCGTGCACCTGGCAGCAGCTGCCCGCGGACGTCGAGTCGTTCTGGGGTGCGGACGCCATCACGATCCACCCGCCGCTCAAGGACAAGGAGCAGGTCGGGTACGGCTCGATCGGCGCGCTGTCCATGCTGAAGCAGTCCGACGCCAAGGACGCGGCGGGCGAGTGGCTCGCGTTCGTGAGCAGCCCTGAGGTGACGAAGGCGTACGACACCGCGGGCAACTACTTCTCGCCGTACAAGTCCACCGGCGCGCTCTACACGGACGGCCCGCAGGCCGAGGTGGAGAAGACGCTCGACCTCATGGTCGGCGCCCCGCTGCACGACAAGGCCCGGGACGTGATGGGCGTGCTCGCACCGGAGATCCAGGCCGCGCTCATCGGGCAGAAGAGCCCGGAGCAGGCCCTGTCCGACGCGGCCGAGGCAGCGAACAGCCTGATCGGCCAGTAAGAGGACGCGCGAACAGGCATTGCGGACATCCACCGACCCTGTTCGCGCGCCCTCTGACCCGGCGGCCGGGCCGTCCGGTCGGCCCGGCCGCCACTCCAAACCACCTGTGAGGACCAAGATGACGGTCACCGCTCCAGCGCCATCGCGGCCCCGCGCCGGGCAACCGCCGAAACCCAGGCGGAAGCGCATGCGGCCGGAGACCCTGTGGGGCCTCGGTTTCGTGCTGCCGTGCTTCCTGCTGTTCCTGGTGTTCCGGTTCGGACCGGCCATTGTCGGCGTCCTGCTGAGCTTCTTCGAGTACACCCTCGGGGACGCCCCGCGGTTCACCGGGTTCGACAACTTCGCCCGCATGTTCGACGACCCGCTGTTCTGGCAGGCGCTGAAGGTGACCGTGGTCTTCACGGTGCTCTACCTGCCGGTGTCGATCGCCACGTCGCTCGGGCTCGCGCTGCTGGTGCGGCGGTCGTTCCGCGGGTCGAAGCTGTTCCGCTCGGTGTTCTTCCTGCCGGTGATCACCAGCCTCGTGCTCGCGGCGACGATCTTCACCTGGCTGTTCTCGTCGTCCGGCCCGCTGGGCAAGCTGATCGGCGACTCGTGGCTCGCGTCGACGGTGCTGGTGATCCCGGCGCTGGTGCTCGTGTCGGTGTGGTCCCGGTTCGGGTACGGGATGCTGATCATCCTGGCCAGGTTGCAGGACGTGCCGCGTGAGCTGGAGGAGGCGGCACTCGTCGACGGCGCGGGCACGTGGGCGCGGTTCCGCCACGTGGTCCTGCCGCAGCTGCGGCCCGCGCTGTTCTTCCTCGCGGTGATCGAGACGACCACGTCCTTCCAGGTGTTCGACCTGGTGTACGTGATGACCGGCGGTGGCCCGGCCCGGTCGAGCTACACGCTCGTGATGGCGTTGTACGACCAGGGATTCCAGTACTTCGACCTCGGGTACGCGAGTGCGCTCGGCGTGGCCCTGTTCGTGCTCACGTTGTTCGTCGCGCTGCTCCAGCGCGTGCTGATCGGGAGGTCGAAGTGAGCAACGCACTCGAACCGCGCCGTGGCGGGAAGCTCCTGCGCGGGGTGTTCCTCGCCGTCGCGTCGGTGGTGACGATCTTCCCGTTCTACGCCATGGTGGTGCTGAGCCTGAAGCCCGTCGCCGCCGTGGAGTTCCCGAAGAGCCTGGTGCCGTGGCCCATCGACACCTCGGCGTACGACCGGGTGATCGGCGGCGGCGACATCCCGCTGTGGACGCTGAACACGCTGGTGTACTCGCTCGTCAGCGTCGTGCTGGTGCTGCTGCTGTCCGCGCTCGCCGGGTACGCGTTCGCCAAGAAACGCTTCCCCGGCAAGGAGACGATGTTCTGGTCGTTCCTCGCCATGGTGATGGTGCCCTACCACGTCACGCTGATCCCGCTGTTCGTGCTGATCGCCGAGGCGGGCGGCGTGGACACCTACTGGGGCCTGATCGTGCCCACGCTCGCCAACGCGCAGGCGGTGTTCCTGATGCGCCAGTTCATCGGCACGCTGCCCGACGAGCTGTTCGAGGCGGCGAAGCTCGACGGCGCGTCGGAGTGGCGGATCTTCACCACGATCGTGCTGCCGCTGTGCAAGCCGATCCTCGCGACGCTGGGCCTGTTCGTGTTCCTGTGGCACTGGAACGACTTCCTGTGGCCGCTGCTGGTCGGCAAGAGCACCGACATGCGGACGCTGACCGTCGGCATCGCGGCGCTGCAGGAGGAGAACGTGCCGCTCAACGTGGTGCTCGCGGGTGCCACCATCGCGTTCATACCGATCTTCGCCGCCTACCTGGTCGGCCAGCGCTACCTCACCGAGGGCGTGACCATGTCCGGAATCAAGGGATGAGGATGTTCGACTCCGAAGAAGCACTGGAAGACGCGCTCACGGCCCCGTCCGCAGCGCTCGTCGAGTCACTCGCCACCGCGCGCGGCGACCTCGTCGTGCTCGGCGCGGGCGGGAAGATGGGCCCGACGCTGTGCCGCCTGGCCCGGCGCGGCCTGGACGCCGCCGGCCGCGAGGCCGACACGGTCTGGGCGGTGTCGCGGTGGTCCGACCCGGCCGCCGCGAGGTCCCTCGAAGCGCACGGCGTCCGCACGGTGAGCTTCGACCTGCTCGGCAACCCCGACCTGACCACGCTGCCGGACGGTGGCGACGTCGTGTTCATGGTGGGCGCGAAGTTCGGCACCGCCTCGGCACCGCACCTCGCGTGGGCGGTCAACGCCGCCCTCCCGGCACGGGTGGCCGAGCGCTACCGGGACGCCCGGATCGCCGCGTTCTCCACCGGCAACGTGTACCCGCTGGTCGACCTCGCGACGGGTGGCTGTCAGGAGACCGACCCGGTCGGACCGGTCGGGGAGTACGCGATGAGCTGCCTCGGGCGGGAACGCGTGTTCCAGCACGCGGCCGCACAGGGCGTCCCGGTGAGCATCCTGCGGCTCAACTACGCGGTCGACCTGCGCTACGGGGTGCTCGCCGACGTCGGGCAGACCGTGCTCGCCGGTGAACCCGTCGACGTCACCACCGGGCACGTCAACGTCGTGTGGCAGCGCTACGCCAACGAGGTCGCGCTGCGGTCCCTCGACCACGCCGCGACGGACGCGTTCGTGCTGAACCTCACCGGTCCGGAGACCGTGTCGGTCCGCCGGATCGCGGCCGCCTTCGCGGATCGGTTCGGCACCGAGGCGTCGTTCACCGGCACCGAGGCACCGACCGCGTTGCTCAACGACGCGACCGCGTGCCACCGGCTGTTCGGCTACCCGGACGCGCCGCTCGGCGTGCTCGTCGACTGGCAGGCCGACTGGTTGTCCAGCGGGATGCCGATGGCGGGCAAGCCGACCAAGTTCGCCGTGCGGGACGGGAGGTTCTGACATGCCACTCGCACCGTTGCTCGACGGCGCGGTCATCCCGGCGCACCCGCTCGCGCTCACGGCCGGCCGCACGCTCGACGAGCGCCGCCAGCGCGCGCTCACCCGGTACTACCTCGCCTCCGGCGTCGGCGGGCTCGCCGTCGGTGTCCACACCACACAGTTCGCGATCCGCGAGGCCGGGCTCTTCCGGCCGGTGCTGGAGCTGGCGGCCGAGACCATCGCGGAGTCCGGCCGGGACGTGGTCGCCGTGGCGGGTGCGTGCGGTCCGGTGGAGCAGGCGGTCGCGGAGGCGTCGCTCGCCGCCGACCTCGGCTACGACGCGGTGCTGCTGTCACCGGTGGTTCCGGGTGCGGACGAGGAGGCGCTGCTCGCCCGGGCGAAGGCCGTGGGGGAGGTGCTGCCCGTCATCGGGTTCTACCTCCAGGCGGCGATCGGCGGCCCGGTGCTGTCCCGCGACTTCTGGCGCGCCCTCGCCGACCAGCCCTCCACCGCGGCGATCAAGGTCGCCCCGTTCGACCGGTACCGCACCATCGAGGTCGCCCACGGTGTGGCCGCCGCCGACCGGCGGGACGAGGTCGCGCTCTACACCGGCAACGACGACCACATCATCGGTGACCTCCTCGCGACACTGCCCGGCGGTCTGCGGTTCCGCGGCGGCCTGCTGGGCCAGTGGGCGGTGTGGACGCGCGCCGCCATGGCGATGTTCGACCAGGTACGCACCGAACCCACGGCGCTCGTCGCGAAGGCGCAGGAGCTGACCGACGCGAACGCGGCCGTGTTCGACGCGGCCAACGGGTTCGCGGGCTGCATCGCCGGCGTGCACGAAGTCCTGCGGCGGCAGGGCCTGTTCGACGGGATCTGGTGCCTGGACCCGGACGAGACGCTCTCGCCGGGCCAGGCAGCGGAACTGTCCCGCGTCAGCGCCGCCTACCCGTGGCTGACCGACGACGAGTTCGTCGCGGAGCACCGTGATGCCTGGCTTTCTTGATCCCACCACGCTGGTCTGTGTGCCGCCCTCGGTGCGTGCCGCCGTGTTCCCCTCCGGCCTCGGCGACGCGCGGCTGCTGGACGACGTGACCGGGCTGGCCGACGCACTGCCCGGCACGGAGGTGCTGGTGACGGGCTGGGGCATGCCCGTGCTGGACGCGGCCCTGCTCGACCGCGCGCCGGACCTCCGGCTGGTCGCGCACATCGGCGCGTCGGTGAAGTTCTTCGTCACCGACGCGGTGTTCGCCCGCGGCGTCCGGGTGACGCAGGCCGGGCAGGCGATGGCGCGGCCGGTCGCGGAGGTGGCGCTCGCGTTCACGTTGTCGCTGCTGCACCGGCTGCCGCGGTTCGACCACGCACTGCACGCGGGTGCGGAGTGGACGGTCGCGGAGCAGGCCCCGCCACGGCACGAGATCCTCGGCTGCCCCATCGGTGTCGTGGGCGCCTCCCGTACCGGCCGGGCCTATATCGAACTCGCCGAAGCCCTCGGGGCGCGGGTGTCGGTGAGCGACCCGTACTTCGACGGGGGCGTGCCGCTCGACGAACTCCTCGCCACGAGCCGGATCGTCGCGCTGCACGCGCCGGTGCTGCCGGAGACCCGGCACCTGCTCGGCGCTCGCGAACTGGCGCTGCTGCCGGACGGCGCGGGCCTGGTCAACACGGCCCGCTCCTGGCTGGTGGACGAGGCGGCACTGCTGGCCGAACTGCGCACCGGCCGCGTCGACGCGGCGATCGACGTGTTCGACAGCGAACCGCTCCCGGTCGACCACGAGCTGCGGCGGCTGCCGAACGTCCTGCTCACCCCGCACCAGGCGGCTGGCACGGTCGAGGGCCGGGTCCGGCAGGGCACGATCGTGCTGGCGGAGATCGAGCGGTACCGGTCGGGCCGGCCGCTGCGGCACGAGGTGACGCCCGAGTTGCTGCCGAGGACCGGGTGACCGAGTTCCGCACCGGGGACGGCGGCCCGGCCCTGCACGCGTTGTGGCGCACGGTGTTCCCCGACGCCGCGCACGTCGTGCCGCTGTACACACAGGACCCCGGCCGAGCGGACCGCACCTTCCTCGCGTACGACGGCGACGGGCCGGTGGCCGTCGTGTACTGGCTGCCGAGGCAGGTGCGGGGCCTCGACGGGGAGGCGCACCTGGTCGGCTGCGTGTCGAGCGTCGCGACGGTGCCGAGGGCCAGGGGACAGGGGCTGGTGCGTCAACTGCTGGCCATGGCCGTCGAGTCGATGACGGCGCACGAGTGCGCGTGGTCGCTGCTGTTCACCGGCACACCTCGGGTGTACTCGGGGTGGACGGTGTTCGATCGCCCGTATGTGCGGGGCGTGTTCGCCGACGTGGTGCCGCCCCGCCCGGGGTGGTCGGTCACCTCGGTGGGCGTCGACGCGTGGCCGGTGCTCGCGGAACTCCACGCGCGTGCGCACCGGCCGCTCAGCACGGTGCGCACGCGGGCGGACTGGACCGCGCGCGTACCGGTCTGGTACGGCCGAAAGCACCAGATCGTGCTGGTCCGCGAGCACGGCACACCGGCGGCGTACGCCGTGACCGACTGGCGGACCGGCGACGTCGTGGAGTTCGCGGTCGCGACCGCGGCGGCCGCACGTCCGCTGTTCGAGGCGGTGACGAGGAGTGCCCGCGAGCGGGAGGTGACCGCGGGCCGGTTGCTGGCACCGCCGGACCCGCCCGTGACGGCTGCCCTGCCCGCCCTGTTCACCACCTGGTCCACCGGCGTGGCGCGGACGGGCATGGTTCGCGGGCTCCACACCGGATTCGAGCGGGTGATGGCCGTCGTCGAGGACCCGACCGCGGTCCACTGGACAGCGGACTACTTCTGAACGCCCGGCGGGCGCGGCTGCCTCCCGCGACGACCGGCCCGTAAGCTGGCCGGGTGCGAGCAGCGATGAGGTCGAGCCGAACGGGGCTCCTGCTCGCCCTCCTGCTGGTACTGGTCGCCGTGACCGCACCCGCCATGTCCGGCGCCGGTGCGGCACCGCACTCCCCGACACAAGGCGCGACGGTCGGCACGGCCTCGTCGGTGTACGACGAACTGCACGACCGGCCCCGCGGCCCGGTGACGACGGGCTTCGCGCCGACCACGGCACAGCCGGACACCTGGTGGGTCGTCTGGCCGCCCGCGAACCCCGGGAACACGCAACAGACCCGGTCGTCGGTCGCCCCTCTCGACAGCACCGTGACGCCCGCGGCGGCGGTCACCCCGTGGTCGAGCCGGGCGCCACCACGCGCGTGAACTGAGTCAACCGAACCGTTCACCGCGCTTCTCCCCGGGTCGCGCTGCTCCACTGTGGGCAGTGCCGTGCCCGGGTGCGCCCGCATTCCTTCGAGGATCCCATGTCTGTTGTCGTGCTCGTGTTGTTCTTCGCCGCCGTCGCGGCCGCGATCGGTCTGCTCGTCACCATGTTCGCCAGGGACAGGCCGTTCTACGGCGTCGTCGCGTTGGGGTTGCTGGCCGGGCCGGGCGCCGTGCTGGCGTTCCTTCACCTGGCGGTCGCCCAGGGCTGACCTTCTTCCGCCGACTCGTCGAGCGCGGCCAACTCGATCGTCATCGCGATGCGTTTGCCGCCGTCGTGCAGGTCGATGGCGGTGAGCTCGCGCATCTTGCGCAGGCGGTAGCGGACGGTGTTCTCGTGGACGCCGAGCAGTCGCCCGGCCTCGGCCGGATCTCCCTGCGCCCGCAGCCACGCGCGCAGTGTGGCGACGTACTGCGTGGCGTTCTCCGTGTCGTGCCTGCGCAGTTCGGTGACCGGGCCGCGGGCCGGGGCACGGCCGGACCGTGCCGCGGTGCGGAGGCGTTGGAGGAGGATGTCGTCCCACGCCTCCTCGTACGCGGGCGGCCTGCTGCCCGGGTCCCGGGTTTCGTGCAGGGCAAGGCATTCGTCGGCTTCCTGCCGCGCCGCGGGGAGGTCCTCGGACGTCGCGCCGGCGCTGATGCCCGCCGCCAGCAACAGGTGCGTGGGCAGGGCGGCGCGCAGTGCGGTGATCCACGTGTGCGCGGTGGACACGTCGTCGGCGGGCAGCAGCGTGTAGACGGTGCGGCCCGCCAGCGCGCTGCGGCCGGGTCGGGACCAGCCGAAGCCGGTGGTCGCGCGGTCGAACGTGAGCAGCAGCGCCGCGTGCCGCTCCTCGTCGGCCGTGTGGGCGCGCAACGCGATGACGCGCATCCGGCCCTGCGGCAGGCCGAGCCTGCTCACGACGGTGGCGGCGTCGGCCGTGCCGTCGAGCAGCCGCGTGACCAGGTCGGTCTCGACCTGCCGTTCGAGGTCCGCGCTGGCCCGGGAGCGGAGCAGGTGCAGCGCGACCGTGCGGGCGCCGTCGGACAGCGCCTGGCGCCGACGGCCGTGAAGTGGTTCGGGGCAGGTCACCCACACCGACCCGAGCAGTTCGCGGCCCGCGCGCACGGCGACGACCATGCGGCCGGTGAGGCCGTGCTCGTCGTCCGCGGGAACGAACAGCGGCTCGTCCGACGACTCGAGGTGCGCGCTCACGCCGCGGGCCGCGAACAGGGCCCGCAGCTCCGCGGGCACCTGCCGGCCCAGGATCGTGTCGGCGCGGGCCCGGTCGGCGTGCTGCTGGAGGCTGGAGTAGGCGAGCATCCGCGACAGCCGGTCCTCGATGGTCACCGCGCCCTGCAGCGCGTCGGCGAGGCTGTCGGCCAGTGCGAACAGGTCGGTGGGGCCACGGCCGGACTCGGTCTCACGGCCTTCGAGCACCAGCCCGTACACCACGGCCGCCAGCTCGCTCCACGCCACGGCGGGGTCGACGAGCAGCACGGCGACCTCACCGTCGGGTTCCCCGGCCGGCACGTCGTCCCGCACCAGCACCACGGTCGCGCGGGCCGCCGACGCCCAGCCCACCGCCTCCTCGACCGAGCCCGCGTCGATGGCGAGCAGCACGTCGCCCACCACGGTGCGCCCGCCCGCCTGCTCGGGCAGCACGACGCTGCGCAGCTCGGACGAGCGGGGCACCGGGCAGCGGGACAACCGCAGCCCGTAGCCGCCGAGCACGTTCACCAGCCGATCCAACCTGACCATGTGTGCCAGCCTAGCCGCCGCGGTTTGTCGGGGCTCGACATCAGGCGTCCAGGCGTTTGTTCTCCTTCGACAAGAGGCCCCGGTCCTTGTGGGGTCATCCTGGGCTTGAGTCCCCATCACGTGTAGGAGGTCGCAGCATGTCCGGCAGCGGGCGCCTGGATTCCGGGCCACGGTCGGCGGTCGTCGTCGGCGCCGGGATCGTCGGGTTGTCGACCGCGTGGTTCCTGCAGGAGCGCGGCGTGTCGGTGACGGTCGTCGACCGCACCGGCGTGGCCGCCGGCGCCTCGTGGGGCAACGCGGGGTGGATCGCGCCCGGCCTCGCGATCCCGCTCAACGAGCCCGCCGTGCTGCGTTACGGCCTGCGGTCGCTGCTCAGCCCGTCGGCGCCGCTGCACGTCCCCGCGTCGGCCGACCCGCGGCTGTGGTCGTTCCTCGCCCGGTTCGCCGCCAACTGCCGCTGGTCGAGCTGGACCCGCGCGGTGCACGCCAACCTGCCGCTCAACGACGACGCCGTCGACGCCTACGACGCCCTCACCCGCGGCGGCGTCACGGCGCCGACGATCGACGCGCCCATCACCGCAGGCTTCGAGTCCCCACGCCAGGCCCAGGTCCTCCTCCGTGAACTGGGCCGGCTCGCCGAGGCCGGACAGCAGGTGCGGCACGCCCTGCTGTCCGGTGACGAGTTGCGGGAGCTGGTCCCGCTCGCGGCCCCCGCGCTCACCGCGGGCGTGCGGATCGACGGGCAGCGCTACGTCGACCCGGGCGCGTTCGTCCAGGCACTGGGCCGCGCCGTGGTCGCCCGAGGCGCCACCATCCACACGTTCGACGTCGTCGACGTGCGCACGGACGGAAGCGGGGTCCGGGTGCACCGCGCCGCGGGCAAGGCACTCCGGGCCGACGTCGCGGTCCTGGCCACCGGGGCGTGGCTGCCCGGCCTGGCGAGGAAGCTGGGGGTTCGCACCCCGGTCCGCGCGGGCCGTGGCTACTCGTTCACGGTGCCGGTCGACGAGCCCGTGCCGGGGCCGGTCTACCTGCCCGGCATCCGCGTCGCCTGCACCCCGTACCAGGACGGCCTCCGCGTCGCGGGGACCATGGAGTTCCGCGACCCCGACGCCCCCGGCGTGCCGGCCCGGCTCGCCGCGATCATCGAGTCCGCCCGCCCGTTCCTCCGGGGCGTGCACTGGGACGAACGCCGGGACGTCTGGGTAGGCCCCCGTCCGGTCACCCCCGACGGCCGTCCGCTCGTCGGCGCCCTGCGCGCGCCCGGCGTCTACGTCGCGGGTGGGCACGGCATGTGGGGCCTCGCCCAGGGCCCGGTCACCGGGCGGCTGCTCGCCGAGCTGATCACCACCGGCAAGGAACCGCCCGCACTACGCGCGCTGGACCCGCTGCGGTGACCGCGATGCCCGACCATCCACGGCCGCTGACCGAGGACGAACGCTCGGAACTGCTGTGGCTGCGCAAGGAGAACACGTTGCTCCGCGTCGAACGCGACATCCTGCTGCGCGTCGCCACGGGCTATGCCAATGACGCTGCCAACGACGCGGCCAACGATCCGAAGACGGAGACACACCGATGACCAGCACCTGGCTGACCCCCGAAACGCACGAGCGGCTGCGTGCCGAACTCGCCGCCCTGCGCGCGCCCGCCGCGGCCGACGACGCGGGTGTCGAGTCCGCCCACCGCCGCGCCGCCCGCATCCGCGAGCTCCAGGAGCTGCTGGCGAACGCGGTCGTCGGCGAGGACCCGCCGGACGACGGCGTCGCCGAGCCCGGCATGGTGCTCACCGTCCGCTACGACGACACCGGCGAGGAGGAGACGTTCCTGCTCGGCCTGCGCGACGCGGAGGGGACCGGCGACGACATCGAGGTCTACTCACCGGTCTCGCCGCTGGGCATGGCCGTCGCCGGTGCCCGGTCCGGCGAGCAACGCTCCTACCAGGTGCCCAACGGCGCCACCGTGCGCGTCACGCTGGTCAACGCCGTGCCCTACGGCCACCACCGGACCGCGGCCCGTCAGGCGACCTCCAGGTAGTCCAGTTCCGCCCACCGGCTGCGGAACTGGAGCCGGACGGTGTTGAAGCCCGCGGCCAGACTCACGTCGACGGACACCTGTGTCCAGTTGTCCCAGCCGCGGTTGGGGTAGTTGACGACCTGCGCCGCGCCACCGTTGACGGTGAGCGTGTGCTGGGCGTCGCCGTACCCGGCCGCGTATCCGATGTGGACGGTGTAGTTGCCGGCCACGGGCGCGAACACCGACGTGTCGGCCCAGCTGTCGGCGTAGTCGATACCCGCGGCGACCGCGCCCTGCGACGCACCGGCCGCGCCGGTGCGGACGTAGGCGTGGTTCAGCCTGCCGCGCTCGACCTCGTAGCGGACGCGGCTGCCCCGCACCACCGGGTAGTCGTTCGCCCAGCCGAGCGCGGCGGTGTACATGCCGCGGCCGCCGGCGGACAGGTGGCCGTGGAAGAAGATCCGGTTGCCGACGACGTCCGCGCCGCCCGGCCCGTTCACCGCCCCGTCCAGTGACGCGGTGGTGAGCAGCGGCCGGTACGCGCGGGCGTACGGGCCGGTCAGCGAACCGGAGACGGCGTAGCTGGTGTGGTAGCCGCCGTTCGTGTAGACGCCCGCCGAGAAGAACAGCACGTAGTGCGACGGCCGCCGCACCAGCACCGGCGCCTCGATCACGCCCTGGTCCTCCGGGCGGTTGTTGCGCAGCAGCTCGACCCGGTTGCCGGTGAACGTCACGCCGTCGGCCGCGGTCGGCTGCAGCCAGATGATCGCGGGCTGCCCGACGGCGTTCCCGTCGTTCTTGTACAGCAGGTACCGCGTGCCGCCCGCGTCCACGAAGCTCGACGGGTCGATGTCCCCGCCCTCCCACGCGTTGCACACGAGCGGCTGCGAGGACGTCGGCACGAACGGCCCGGCGGGGGAGTCGGCGAGCGCGGCGCCGATGCACATCCGCCCGGCCGCGACGCTCGGGCCGGTGAAGTACATGAGGAACCGGCCGTCCGCGCGCCGCGACACGTCCGGCGCCCAGAACCCGCCGCTGCCCGCCCAGGAAGGCTTCTGCGGCAACGCGTCGCCGCGGACCGTCCACGGCCCGGTCGGCGCGGACGCGGTCGCGTACGGCACACGGCCGGGGGAGGAGCTGGTCGAGTAGGCGTAGTAGGTCGCGCCGACCTGGATCACCTCCGGGTCGGGGAAGTCGCGGTTGATCACCACCGCGGGCGGCACCGTCTGGGCCTGCGCGGCGACCGGCGTGACGAGCCCACCCGCCAGCGCGACCACGACGGACAGGAGACCGACTCGTGACCGGTTCACGTCTTCTCCCACCAGTTGGCCAACCCCTCCCATCGAGACGTACCGGACGCGATCGCCGAACACCAGCCCTGTCCCGCTAATGGCGGAGCGGTTGCGGCGGTGCCGTGGACGTGGTGGTCTGCTGTGGACCAGCACCCCGAGAGGACGGACGCCGCGTGGACGTGCCGATGATCGTGTGGCTCCTGACGATCGCGGGGATCGGGGGGCTGCTGGTGTTCGACTTCGTCGTGCACGTGCGCAGGGCGCACTGCCCGACGCTGCGCGAGGCGACGGTGTGGTCGGCGCTCTACGTCGGGATCGCGCTCCTGTTCGGCCTGGGCGTGCTGGTGTTCGGCGGCACCGCGATGGGCACGGAGTACTTCGCCGGGTACGTGACGGAGAAGGCGTTGTCGGTGGACAACCTGTTCGTCTTCCTCGTCGTGATGTCGAGCTTCCGGGTGCCGAGGGCGAACCAGCAGAAGGTGCTGCTGTTCGGCATCGTGTTCTCGCTGGTCGCCAGAACCGGGTTCATCCTGCTGGGCGCGGCCCTGCTGGCGGCGTTCTCCTGGGTGTTCTACGTGTTCGGGCTGGTGCTGCTGGTCACGGCGGGCAACCTGATCAAGCCGTCCTCGGAGGAGGACCGCAACGCGGACAACGTCATGGTGCGCATCGCACGCAAGCTGTTCCGCACCGCGGACGACTACGACGGCGACAAGCTCTTCACCGTGGACCGCGGCAGGCGGGTCATGACCCCGATGCTGCTGGTGATGGTGGCGATCGGCGGCACGGACCTGCTGTTCGCGCTCGACTCCATCCCGGCGATCTTCGGGCTGACGCAGCACGTGTTCATCGTGTTCACGGCCACCGCGTTCTCACTGCTCGGGTTGCGGCAGCTGTTCTTCCTCATCGACGGCATGCTGAACCGCCTCGTGTACCTGTCGTACGGGCTGGCGGTGATCCTCGGGTTCATCGGCGTGAAACTCGTGCTGCACGCACTGCACGAGAACAACCTGCCGTTCATCAACAACGGCGAACCGGTGGCCGTGGCCGAGGTCGGCACCGGGCTGTCACTGATCGTCATCTTCGCCGTCCTGGTCATCACCGTCATCGCGTCGCTGACCAGCCAGTGGGGCCGAGCCCAGAACGTGATCGCGTCAGCACGCAGACACGCGATCGAGTTCCTGGAGACCGAGGAGAACGACCCGGACCGCCGCGCCGAGGTCTTCGCGATGCTGTGCACCGAGGAGATGACCCTCAAACGCCTCCCGGAGAAGTACCGCACCCGCATCCGCGAAGAAGAAAAGCTGATGACCCTGTTGCACAGAGCCCACACGGAACACGCGAGAACGACGGTCTGACACCACGAAGCCGCGCCCGAAGGCCCCCTTCAGCACACCGGCCGCGTGCTGAAGGACCCCTTCGGTGCCCACCCCCGCAAAAGCCGCGCCCGGGCGTTGAACCCAAGCGTCTTTCAGGGCATAGAACCGCCCGCGAAGCGGGCCCCAGCTCCGTGCACAAGCCGGGCAGGCAGACCCATCCTCGCCAAAGAACCCCGCGACCGACCCGGAAGGCCTCTCCCCGAGATCAGCCCGTCCGGCGAGGACCCCGGAGGGAAACCCACTACCGCAGCTCGTCGGCCGTCAACAACCGAGCCTCAGCCCGCAACCAAGCCGCCGAATCACCCAAATCCCCCGCCCACACCTTCACAGCCTCCCCACAATGCCGAAGCCCCACCCGAACCAACGCATCGCCAACCGCCCCGGCACGCCCAGCGAAACCCGGCGCCAAACGACCCAACCCCCGATGAGCCGCCTCGCCGAGCAACGCCAACCCATCCCCGATCGCGGCAACCAACGGATCCACGGCCGCCACCGGACCAGCGGCAGGCAACCCCCCGGCAGCCGCGACCAGATCCAGCACGACCACCCCGTCAGCACCACGCACGGCGTACGGCTCGACGACCAACCCACCCCGCGCCCGACGAATCGTGCCACTCACCTCAACCGGATCACCGGCCAACGCCTCCGCCAACGCATCAACCGCCCCGGGCGCGGCAACGCGATGAGCGAGGCTCACCGTCGCCACAGCACCGTCCGAGTCCGCGACGACGGCGTCCAGCCGCTGCGCACCGGCCAGGTACCGAACCTGCCGCACCTCCGCCACCGGCAGCACGCGAACCAACTCGGCCGCGACCCTCGGCCGCACCACCCGCGGCGGCAGCCCGCTCAGCTGCGCCAGCGCCTCCCCGAACGACGGACACAGCGCCCTCGGCAGCTCGGCCCACGACTCGCCCACCGGGCTGACCGTCGTGCGGGCCAACCTGCCCGCGCCGAACCGCACCACCCGCCCCGCGCTGCGCACCGCTGCCTCGCTCACGACGTTGCCCGCGGCGAGCGACGCGAGCGTCGTGCCCGCGATCCGCCGGGACGCGACCGCTCCCGTCCCCGACCAGCTGTGCCGGACCACCAGCACCGTCTCCGTGCCGGGATGGGCGAGGAACACCTCAGCGGTGGACTCACCGGTCACCCGGCAACCCAGCGCGACCAGGCGCACCTGCCGCAGCGGCGTCTCCGCCGGTTCGTCGGTGCCCAGCACCCGCGACGGCGCCCGCGCGGCCGCGTGGTGGCGCGCGAGCAGTTCCGCGACCAGCTCCGCCACCCGCACCGGGTCGTGCCGCGCGGATCGCGTGCCGTACGCGGTCACTTGGTCGACCAGGTCCGCGAGTGCGGCGGCCGGCCAGCGCAGGTTCGCCCGCTCGCAGGCCGCGAGTTCCCGGCGCAGCGCCGCGACCAGCACCTCGTCGGCCGACACGACACCCGTCCGCAGCAGCTCACCGGCCGCGGCCGCCACCCCGGCCAACGCGGCCGGGACCGGTTGGTCCGCCCGCCCGGACAGTTCGACGGTGACGTCGGGGTCGTCCGGTTGGTGCGCGTCGGCGTGCCGGAACGCCCACACGGCGACGACCACGAGCGCGTCCCTGGACTCGGCGCGGGCGTCGCAGTCGACGAACCTCAGCTCGCCGGGCACCAGGAAGCGCACGGTCGCCGACGGGGTCTCCACCGTCATGGCCTGCCTGCGCACCCGGGCGGTGAGCCCGCCGCCGACCAGGCGCCGCGCCGCGGTGAGCGTGCGGGCCCCGAACCGGGCGGTCAGCTCGTCGTCGGTCACCGAACCCGGCCAGCCCGCCGGCACGGCCGCGGGTGGCGGCGCCGACGCGTGGTCGCGCTGGTAGGCGAGCACGGCGCCGATGCGGTGCCTGCAGATCCCGGGCGCGCCGCACGTGCAGCCCGCCGTGTCGAGGCCGTGGCCCGGTGGCAGCGTCACCGTCGCCCCGTCGGCGAAGCTCACCTCGACGGTGCCGTCGTCGGCGGCGGTCACCGGCGGGACGGTGTCGAGTTCCTTGGTGGCACGCTTGACGAGGCCCCGGTTCGCGAGCCCGGCGAGCGCGTCCGTCGTCAGCGCGAGCAGGTCCGCTCTCACCGGCCGATCCTCTCCGCCACGAACTCGGCCAGATGGCCCGGGGTCATCGCGCCGACGTGCGCGCCGACGTCCGCGAGCCGTTGCCCGAGCGCGCGGTCGTACTGCGGGTTCGCGGCCTCGTCCAGGGCGGCGAGGCACAGCACGTGCGTGCCCTGCCCGACCAGCCCGGCGACCGTGCGCACCAGTGCGCCCGCGTCCCCGCCCTCGTAGAAGTCGGACACGATCGCGACGATCGCCCGCCTCGGCGCGTCCACCAGGTCCGCGCCGTAGCGGACGGCTTTCGCGATGTCGGTGCCGCCGCCCAGCTGCACCCGCATCAGCAACTCCACCGGGTCGGTCACGTCCGAGGTGAGGTCGACGACGTTCGTGTCGAACGCGACCAGGTGCGTCCGCAGCCCGGGCACGCCCCACAGGCAGGCGGCGGTGACCGCGGAGTGGATCACCGAGTCGACCATGGACCCGGACTGGTCGACCAGCAGCACCAGCTGCCACGGCTGCGTGTGCCGCCTGCCGCGGGAGGTGAACCGGGGCCGTTCGATCAACAGCCGCTTCTGGTCCGGTTGGTAGTGCGCGAGGTTGGCGCGCACCGTGCCGCGGAAGTCGAAGTCGCGTGCCTGCCGGAAGTTGCTCGGCGTGCGCAGCCGCGTGCCGGTCAGGCCGCGCCGCACCTCGGTCCGCAGCCGCGCCATCAGCTCACGCACCACCTCGGCGACGATCCGCCGGGCCAGCGCCAGCACGTCGGGGTTCATCAGGTGCTTGGTGCGCAGCACCGCCCGCAGCAGCGCCGGGTTCGGCTCGACCCGTGCCAGCACCTCCGGGTCGGTGACGATCTCGTGCACGTCGTAGCGCTCGACCGCGTCGCGTTCCAGCCGCTCGACGGTTTCCTTGGGGAACAGGCGGTGCACGTCGTCGAGCCAGTCGACCGCGGTGACCCGGGAGTCCTCGGTGCCGCCGGTGCGCACCCCGCGCTCGGCGAGTTCGGGGTCGCGGCCGTACAGCCAGGACAGTGCCGCGTCCATGGCCGTCGCGTCGCCGCCGAGTTCGGTCATGCCGGCCGCGGGCGCGCCGAGCACCAGCCGCCACCGCTCCAGGTCCGTCATGGGTGAGTCGTTCACAGGTCCGCCAGCCCCGCCCGCGTGAGCATCTCGTCGATCGCCTCCTCGATGGCCGCGCCACTCGCCACCAGCACCGGGTCCGCCCGCACCCGCAGCAGCGCACGCGCGGACCCGCCGCCGCGACGGGTCACCAGCGCGGTCGCGAACCGCTCCCGTTCGGCGGGCGGGAAGAACTCGAACGCCTGCCGCAGCGCGGGCAACGCCGCCAGGAAGTCGTGTGCGGTCAAGGCGCTCACCAGCTCGTCGAGCACGGCGGTGAGGCCGTCGTCGTCCAGCACTTCCTCGCGGGCCACCGCGAACAGCCCGGCGAGCCAGTCACCGAGCACCGACGGCGACCGCGGCACCGCGTCGGCCGCGGTGACCGGTTCGCCGAGCGCCCAGCACAGGCCGAGCCCGGCGCCACGCAGATCCGGTGGCACGTCCTGGTTCGCGAACAGCCGCCCGCCGACGCCGACCGCGAGCTCCCGGTCGAGGTCGAGCGCGGCGCCGCCGTCGCGGACCGCGTCCCGGACCGCCGCGAGCGCGCGCAGCCGCGCCGGTTCGGCGGGGGTGTCCCCGCCGCGGATGCCCTCGGCCAGCCACAGCGCGCGCGTGGTCGCGGTGGTGACGACCGTGCCGAGCAGCGGGCTGCCCGCGGTGCCGAGCAGCCGGTCGTGCCGCCACAACCCGAGCGCCACCCGCAACGCCGCACCGAGCGGGGCGAGCTCACGTGCCGACCGCACCCCGGCCGCGACCCGGGTGGTCAGGTCACCGGCGAGGTCGGCGAGACCGCACAGCGCCGCGTCGTACAGCAGCGCCGCGAGTGCCCCCACCTCGTTCCTGCCGTCGGCGAGGCCGACGAGCGTGGTCGCGGCCGCGTCGGCCAGGGTGCCGCCGCGGGCCGCCGCCTCGATCAGTGCGGCCTCACGGCGGTCTGAGGTGGTGAGCTGCCAGCGTTCCGCCGCGGTCGCGTCCCGGCCCGCCGACGGCCCGGATTTCCGTTCCACACCGGGGATGCCGAGCACCCGCAGCCGGTGCAGGACGCGGCTGCGGCGCAGGTCGCCCGCGTCGGCGAGGTCGAGCCGGACGTCCCGGTCGCCGTCGAGACCGAGCGCGGCCAGCTCCGCCGCGACCGCGCCGACCAGGGGTGGCGCCGGGGTGTCCGGGTGCAGGCGGCCGGTGCGGTCACCGGTGAGCGCGGCGACCATCTCCACCACGACCGGGTGCGCGCCCGCCGCGAGCGGGCCGCGGGCCGACCACGGCAGCGGCTGTTCCAGCGCGTCCGACACGAGCGCGCTCACCAGCCCGTCCAGCACGTCGGTGCGGGCCGGGTGCGGGTGCCCGCGCAACGCGGCGAGCCCCTCGGCGAGCGCGGTCGCCGAGATCAGGTCCGCGGTGGACACGGTCTGGCGGCGTTGCCGCAGCCGCGTCACCACGTCGGCGACCAGGCCGGTCGCGGCGTCCTTCGGGCCGGACTCCCAGAGCCGCTGGTAGTAGCCGGGGGAGGGCATGCCGGAGGCGTAGCCGGTGAACGCGTCGAGCCTGCGGTTGGAGTACGGCACCAGATAGCTGCCGACCTCGGTGTCCGCCGGGACGTCCGGGAGTGCGGGCCAGGCCGGGTCCGTGTCGGCGGTCGCGAGCCGGGCCAGCAGCGCGGGCCGGTGGAAGCCGCCCACCACCGCCACGACCGGGCCGTCGTCCCGGGCGGCCGCGGCCGCGATCCACCGCGCCATGTACTCCTCGCGTGCCGTGTCCTCGGCCCCGGCGTCCGCCTCGCCCCGCACCAGGTCGAAGTACGTGGTGAGCCGCTCGGCCAGTCCCTCGTGCGGGTGCGCCTCGACGAGGTGGTCCCACAGCACGTCGGTGTTGTCCACCGCGAACGCCGCGCACAGCCGCTCAGACGCCTCGGCGTAGCGGCGTTCCGCGTCCGCGTAGACGTTCTCGGTCTCGGTGGCGCGCCATCCGGGCAGGTCGATGAACCGCACCTCGGCGCCCGCCGCGTGCCCGTCGGTGAGCGCGATCCACTCGGGGGAGTAGTCGCAGAACGGCGCCCACGACAGCCGGGTGCGTGCGGCGTCGCGCACGTAGCCGAAGATCGCCACCGGCGGGGTGTGCCCGAGCAGCAGCTCGCCGATCCGGCCGGAGAAGTCGGCAGGCCCCTCGATCAGCACGTGCGCGGGCCGGTGCGCGGCGATCGTCTCGCGCACCAGCCGCGCACACGCCGGGCTGTGGTGCCGGACCCCGACTACGTGGACGGGAGCGGCCATCAGCCGGGCAGCCGCAGCCGGGCGCCGTGCAGGTCGGCCCACGCGGGCGAGTGCCTGCGCCGGGCCGCGTCGTGCTCCAGGTAGCGGCGCAGCTTCGCGAGGTCGTCCGGGCTGTCCTTCGCGGCCGTCCCGGCGAGGCACTCGACGATGTCCTCCGCCGACCCCGCCTCGCGGCGCAGGTACCAGCCGCGCAACCCGACGGCGTGCGCGACCGACACCGCCTCGGCCGTGCTGAGCACAGTGGACAGTCGCTCCTGACCGTCGCGGCCGGTGCCCGCACGCAGCTCCCGGAACGTGGTGACCAGCACCTCGAGAACGTCGCGGCGTTGTGCCACCGGCACCCCGGAGCGGCGCAGCAGCTCCGCCGACTCCGTCTCCACGAGCGCCAGTTCGGTGTCCAGGTCGGGGATCGGGAACACGGTCTCGAAGTTGAACCGGCGTTTGAGCGCCGCGCTCATCTCGTTGACGCCCCGGTCGCGGGTGTTGGCGGTGGCGATGACGTTGAACCCGTCCGTGGCGAACACCATGGCGTCCGGGCCGGTCAGCTCCGGGATCGCCAGCACCCGGTCGGACAGCGGCGACAGCAGCGAGTCCTGCACCTCGAGCGGGCAGCGGGTGATCTCCTCGAACCGCACCACCTTGCCCTCGGCCATGCCGCGCAGCAGCGGCGCGGGCACCAGCGACCGGGTCGACGGGCCCTCCGCGACGAGCATCGCGTAGTTCCACGAGTAGCGGATCTGGTCCTCGGTGGTGGCCGCGCCGCCCTGGATGGTCAGCGTCGACACCCCGCTCACGGCGGTCGCGATCAGCTCCGACAGCAGCGACTTCGCCGTGCCCGGCTCACCGACCAGCAGCAGGCCGCGGTTGGTGGCGAGCGTGACCAGCGCACGGTCCACAAGGGACGGATCGCCGACGAACTTGTTGCGCACGCGAAGCTTCGCGTCGCCGACCACGAACCGGCGGGCCGCGTCGAGGCTCAGCGCCCACCCCGGCGGGCGGGGCGCGGTGTCCTGGTCGCGCAGGCGGTCCAGCTCGTCGGCGAACCGGATCTCCGCGGGCGGGCGCTGCAGGTGTTCCGTCCCGTTCCGCGTCGCGGTCACTTGGCGCTCACCAGCTCGGTCAGGTCGGCCAGCAGCTCACTCGCCGACACCGGGTCGAGCGTGCCGAACGAGGTGTCCTCCTTGCCCCACCAGCCGTCGTGGTCGGGGGAGAGGAACACGCGCCGGATCTCCTGGTTCTCGCCGAGCATGGTCGGCTCGCCCGCCACGATGCCGTCCTCCAGTTCGAGCACCCCGAACCAGCCGCCGGGCAGCGGTTTGACCACACCGGCCTCGACACCACCGTCCTGCGGCGCGGTCCGTTCCCAGCCGCGTTTGGTGAGCCCGAGGACCTTGCCGACGCTGACGGTGGTCTTGTCGAACCTGGCGAGCGTGAGAGCGCCGCGTTCCGCGTCGGTCAGCGTCAGGACCGGCCTGCCCAGCTGCGGGAACGGTTGCAGGATCTCGTAGTCGCCGAACACCTCGGCCCAGCCGGCGAGCGCGTCGCCGAGGTGGATCGGGTGCGCGACGCCGACGGTCGTGCCCTCGGGCGGGGTGTAGGTCTCGTCGTCGACGTCGGCGAGCGTCCGGTCCTCCGCCAGGCGGAACGCGCCGACCAGCCTGTCGTCACTGTCGTAGACGCCCCACACGAGCCTGCGCACGACGTGCCAGAGCAGCGGGTGCCCGGAGAAGTAGGTGGCGAAGTCCTCCTGGCTCCACCGGCGGCCGGACACCATGGCCCGTTCCAGGCGCATGATCTGGTCGCTCGCGAGGGTGCGGACGTCCTTCTTCAGCGCGGCGAACCGCTGGTAGGCGGCGGTCGCGAGGTCCTGGTCGTCCTTGGCGCCCGGCTTGGGCAGCGCCTTGCGCCGGGTGCCGTCCTCGTCCGACACGGTGGGCCGCAACGCCTCGTCGAAGCCGACGACGAACGTCCGGGGGCCGTAGTCGAGGACCAGCGTGCCGTCCTCGGCGAGCCCGAGGTCGGGCACGAGCCGGTCGGCCAGCTGCTCCGCGGTCAGGCCGAGCTTGGCCGCGACCAGCTCGATCTTCTCCTTGGCGCGTGCCTTGAGGCCCGAGAACTTGACCTTCTGCGCGATGCCGTTGAGGTGCATGAGCGCGACGTCGGTGCCGATCTCGGCGAGCACGTCCAGGCCGGTGACCGCGCGGGCGTGCCCGCCCTCGCCCGGCCAGGCGCGGATGATCGGCGACAGCCGCCGCACGGTGTCGTCGTCGCCGACCGCGGCCAGCGCGGTGAGCGCCCAGCCGTCCTTGGACGGCATGCCCGCCTTGCGCCACGCCTCGAACACCGCCCACCCGAACTCGGCGAGCGACGCCGGGTCGCACACCTCGGCGACCTGCGCGACGCCGCCGTAGGGTTCGTCGGGCCGCCCGAGCGCGAACATGGTCACCAGGTCCGCGGTGGAGGCCGTCGGGAGCGCGAACTCCTTGTCCAGCAGGCGGATCTGGGGCAGTGCGGCCGGGTCGGCCCACGCGCCCGGCACCGGCAGCTTCTTCGGCAGCAGGTCGAGCGGGTCGGTCGCGAGGACGCGGGCCACGCCGTCCGCGGCCTCCTCGCCGGCGAGCCGCTTCGCCTCCGCGATCACCTCGTCGGCACTCTCGTGCGCGGCGAGCGCGCGCAGCGTCGCCTCCGCCGCGTCCCGGGCCTTGCCCGGCTTGGCGAGCGTGGCGGGCAGCAGGTAGGGCAGCGTCGCCAGCCGGTGTCGCAGCAGCCACGCCGTCACGACCGGCCGGGCGGTGCGGCGCTTCGCCAGCGCCGTCGCCATGATCGTCGCGACCTCGGTGTCCAGCACGGGCAACAGCGCCCTGAGATCGTCCTGGCCGTTGCTCGACGTCGCCACCGCGGCGACGACGGGAAGGGCGTCGACGTCGAACCGGGCCAGCAGCGCGGGGCCCCATGTGTCGACGTTGTACACCTGCTCGGGCTGCCAGGTCTTCAGCGCGGACAGCGCCACGTCGTCCGGCGCGTGGAGGAGGATGGACGGCATCGCCCAGTCGTTCCGGCCGTACCGCTTCAGCTCGTCCGTCCAGTCGACGTCGCTACGGGTGTGGCGGGCATACGAGATCTGCGACCGCCGGGCGAAGGCCTGGTCCCGTTCCCCGTCCGCCCACACGACGCGGGCCGGTGCCGCCACGGTGAGGTCCGCCAGCACCACCTTGGGCGCCGACGTGCGCTTGCGGGTCCACGGTGGACTGGTCAGCACCGGCGGCAGCAGGTCGGCCGGTGCGTCCGGCAGCCGGACGACACCCTCCTGGGTGGCGAGCGCGGCCTCCCGCGCCGCGTCGGGCAGGGTAGGCACGACGTCGGTCAGCAGGTCCTGGCGCGTCAGCAGATGAGCGCGCAGCAGCTCGACGGCCACCTGGTCCCCCGCGGCGGCGGCCTCGGCGAGGACGCGGGTGGCGCGCACCGGGTAGCGGGGCACGGCCTCCTGCAGCGCGGCACGGTACTGCGCCTGGTCGGCCTTGGCGACGAGCGACCGGAACGCGTCGTCGGTCGGCATCGCGACGATCGCCGCGAGCAGGCGTTTGCGCACGTCGTTGTCGGCCCCGTCGCACCACCGCGCGAGGACGGGCGCGACGTCGGGACCGAGCGTGCGCACGACGGTCGGCAGCACCCTGGAGTGGCGGTCGAGCGCGTGTTCGGCGAACGGGATGTCGTCGAGCTGGTCCACGCGGTACGCGGCACACAGGTACAGCCAGGTCGTCACGTGGTCGAGGTCGTCGACCTCGTCGGGGGTCATGGCGTCCACCCACGCGGTCTCGGTCGGGGCGAGGAACGCGGCGACGAGCCGGGTGTGGGCGTCCGTGCGCAGCTCGCCGATGGTGGCGACGGCCCGGGCGTACTCGTCGTCACCCGCCGCCGCGAGCGCGGTGCGGACGTCGCCGAGCACGTGCGCACCGGGCCAGCGCCACGTCAGGCGCTCGCCCGCGGCCGCGTAACGCAGGTCGTTGCCCCGGGCCCCGCCGACACCGGTGTTCCTGGTCCCGACGGCGAGCGTGGCCAGCCGCATCGACGCCTCGACCGAGAACACCAGGCCGTGCTCGGCCAGCCAGTGGTGCCCGAAGCGGCTGAGCTGGTCCTGGTCGTAGTAGCTGGCGTGCAGGCCGAGGACGAAGAGCACCGCGGCGGCGCCCAACGGGTCCGGGGTGCCGCCGAGGTGGCCGCGCGCGGCGGTGGCGATCCGCTGTTCGGTGTCCGCCGCGTCGAGCACGCCGTCGACCATGTGCCGGTACTTCTCCAGGAGCTTCGTGGCTGCCTGGTGCGCGTCGGCGGCGGGTTGGTAGCGGGGTTTGCCCTGGTCACGACGGGCGTACGCCATCCGGACCAAGCCTGGGGGCGGGGCGAAGGTGTCCTCGTCTGGCTCGGTCGCCGCGGGAGCGGCCGGGCGTGCCGGTTCCCCTTCGGCCGGTTCCGGGGGCGGTGCCGTGACGGGCGCCGTGGCCGTGCCCGCGTCGGCGTAGCCCTTCTTGATCTTGTCGGCGACCTGCTTGGCGAGGAACGCCTCGGCCGCCGTCGCGGACCCGAACTCCTTGCGCTTGGTCTGCCCGTCGGTGCCTATCCGGCCCCAGGACACGACGACGTCGCTGCCCTGCACCACCCCCTCCCAGAACTTCGCCGAGCCACCGCCGATGTACTCCAAACGCCGCACGTTCCACTCTCTCCTGCCGTACTTCCTCCGACCGCGCGCACACGCTAGCCCCGCCCACCGACATTCCGGGGTGGATCGATCCGCCCGTGAACCTTCCGTGATCCACAGCGCCGATCCACCCGGGCGTCGTCAGAGCCAGTCGCGGCGCCGGAACAGCACGAACAGACCGGCGGACAGGGTCAGCATCACCCCGGTCGACACCCAGAACCCCCACGGCTCGCCGGTGCCGGGATACGGCACGTTCTGGCCGTAGAACCCGGTGATCGCGGTGGGCACGGCGATGATCGCGGCCCAGCCGGTGACCTTCTTCATGATCATGTTGAGCCGGTTGCCCTGCAGGTTCAGCTGCGTCTCCCGGACGGTCGTCACCAGGTCCCGCAACGACTCGGTCCACTCCGCGGTGCGCAGGACGTGGTCGCGGACGTCCTCGTAGTAGGGCATCAGCTCGTCGGTGACGAGGCGGAAGTCCGGGCGCATCACGGCGTTCATCACCTCGCGCATCGGCAGCACCACCCGGCGCAGCGTCACCAGGCTCCTGCGCAGGTGCAGTGACCGCAGCTGCACCTCCTTGTGGTGGACCTCCTCGGCGAGCACCTGGTCTTCGAGCGTCTCGATCTCCTCGTCCAGCGCCTGCACCACGTCGAACTGCCCGTCGACGATGTAGTCGAGCAACCCGTGCAGCAGGTACCCGACGCCGTTCTTGGCGAGGTCGGCGGCCGAGTCCCACCGCGCCACCACGGCCTCGATGTCGAAGTGCTCGTCCTTGCGCACGGTCACCAGCGCGCGGTCGGTGACGAACGCGGCCAGCTCCGAGGTCTCCAGCGACCCCGTCTCGGTGTCGAGCCGCACCGCGTAGGCGGTCAGGAACGAGTGCGTGTCGTAGCGGTCGAGCTTCGCCCGCTGGTGTTCGCCGACGGCGTCCTCGACCGCGAGCTCGTGCAGGTCCAGTTCCTCGCTGATGGTGGCCAGGTCCGCCGCCGTCGGGAAACACAAGTCCAGCCACACCGCGGTGTCCGGTTCCGGCAGGTAGTCCGAAACATCCTCGGCGGGGAAGTTCTCCGCGATCAGCACGCCGTTGCGGTACAAGCGAGTCCGAGCCATGGCCGGACACGGTAACCGTCACTACCGACGCCCGTGGGCGAGTTCACCGACTCACCCGGGGATCACGGTTCTCGCGGGAACCGCCCGTGGAGTTCGACGCAGCACTCGCCGCCGCCCGGGGCGAGTTCGGCGGTCAGCGTCGGCGCGTCGAGGCCGTCGAGCAGGCCGCTGAGGAAGGCGTGGTTGATGCCGCACACGAGCGCGGGCGACGTCGCCGCCATCGGGTGGAACGGGCACGTGCGCAACCGGACGGACGTGTCGGGCTCGCGCACCGGCTCGAACCCGTGCCGCCGCATGGTGGCGGCGACGAGGGTGAGCGCGCGTTCGGTGCCGAGCCGTCCCGGCCGGCTGCGCGCGCGTTCGTCGGCGCCGACGCGATGACCGTGGTCGTACGCGGCCTTCCGGACCGCGTCCGGGTCGTCGCGCGTGGCGGCGTCGAGCAGGATCTCGGCGAGCAGGTCGTGCTTGCGGGGCGGGATGCTGACGCTGATGTCGGTGTCGGCGGGCCGGTAGACCTTGGGTGCGCGGCCGACCCGGCGCATCCCGGCGACCTGCCGGTAGTCCGCCTGGAGCACGCCGGCGTCGACGAGCTTGTCGAGGTGGAACGCGGCGAGCTTGCGGGAGATCCCGACCGCCGCGGCGGCCTCGTCACGGGTCACGGGGCGGCGGGCGGCGCGGATGAACGCGTACATGCCGCGCCGCAGGTCGTCGTCGAGCGCGGCGACCGCCCTGATCGCCGGATCGCCCGTCACACCTCCACAATAACACCAACGACTGTGTCCCATATCGCGCGCTATTGACGACGTGGACTCTAAAAGACCAAGATTTGTTGGTGTAATAGTCGCGGAAGGGGAGGACCGCTCATGAGCTCAGCACCCGCGTTACGGGTCGTCCACGAACCAGACGCAGGCATCGACATGGCGGAGGCCGAACAGGCCGCGGCGCGGTTCCTCCGCGCGCTGGGCATCGACCCGGTGTCGGAGAGCCTGCGGGGCACGCCGGGCCGGATGGCCCGCGCCTACGCCGAGTTGTTCAGCCCCCGGCCGTTCGACCTCACGACGTTCCCCAACGACGAGGGCTACGACGAACTCGTCCTCGCCCGCGGCATCCCGGTGCGTTCCGTCTGCGAGCACCACCTCCTGCCGTTCGTCGGCGTCGCGCACGTCGGCTACCTGCCGGGCGACCGCATCCTCGGGCTGTCCAAGCTGGCCAGGATCGTGGAGCACTTCGCCCGCAGGCCCCAGGTCCAGGAGCGCCTCACCAAGCAGGTCGCGGACTGGCTCGCCGAACAGCTGCACCCCCAGGGCGTCGGCGTGGTCATCGAGGCCGAGCACACCTGCATGACGCTGCGCGGCGTGCAGGCCGTCGGGTCGACCACGGTCACGTCGACCCTGCTCGGGACCCTCCGCGAGGACGCACGCTCACGCCAGGAGTTCTTCGCGTTGGCGGGCCTGCGCTCCTGACCGCCTATCGTGGGACGGGACAACGCAGTCGTGATCCCGCGAGGAGGACCGTTGACGGGCAATGTCGCACCGCCGAGCGCGCAGGACGTCGAACAACTCCGCACCGACGGCATCGTCGGCAGGCAGGGGGCGTTCTCCGCGGACTGGGCCGACCGGCTCGGCGAGGACATCATGACGATCTTCGCGGAGGCGCTCGCGTCGCCGGGGACGGCGGTCGGGCGCGGACCGAACCGGTACTACGTCGAGATCCACCCCGAGCGGCTGCGCGGGTTCGTCGACCTGGTCACGCACCCGTGGGTCACCGGGGTGTGCGAGGCGGTGCTCGGCGCGGAGTACCGGATCGTCGAGGTCGGGTTCGACGTGCCGCTGCCCGGCGCGGTCGACCAGCCGTGGCACCGCGACTTCCCGTCCCCGCCGGAGACCACGCGCGAGGGCAGGCTCACCTCCCTCGCGTTCAACCTCACCACGGTCGACGTCACGCCCGAGATGGGGCCGTTCGAGATCGCGCCGGGCACGCAGTGGGACGACAGCCCCGAGTTCGAGCACGGCATGTTCCCGCCGGAGAGCCACTGGCCCCGCTACGAGTCGCTGGGCCGTCGCAGGCTCACCCGCCGCGGCGACATCTCCGCGCGCAGTGCGCTCACCATCCACCGCGGCACCGCCAACCGGTCCACGACACCGCGGCCGACGCTCGTGCTCGGCGTCGACGCCCCCGGCGCGGGCAACGACGAACGCCACGACCTGATGGTCACCCGCGCCTACCACGCCCGGCTGCCGGAGCCGCTGCTCGCGCACCTGCCGTGCCGCGTCGTCGACGAGCTGGAACCGATCGAGCAGAAGCACACGATCGAAGGGCTCGTGATGGGCGCGCCGTGACACGGCGAGGCGCGGCGGTCAGCCCGTCGCGCCGGGGCGGTCGGTGAGGCCGAGGCGGAGGTGTTCGCTGTGGTAGACGGCCTCGTCGAGCAGTTGCGCGACGTGGTTGTCGTAGAGGCTGTAGACGATGCTGCGGCCCGCGCGGGTGCCGGTGACCAGCCCGAGGTTGCGCAGGAGCCGTAGCTGGTGGGACACCGCCGACTGCTCCATCCCGACCGCGTCGGCGAGTTCGCTGACCGCTTTGGGTCCCTGCCGGAGCTCGCTCAGGATCAGCAGCCTGCTCGGGGTGGCGAGCGCCTGCAGGGTCGTGGCGACATGGGCGGCCGACTCGGCGTCCAGCCGTGCGACCGGCCGATCACGGCCACCGTGTCCCATGTCCAGCAGCCTAACCCAGGCTCTCCATATGAAGACCTCTTCATATGTTCTGTTATCGTCGGCGCATGTCCACGTCATCCACCGCCACGCCGTCGCGGCGCACGCGGTTGTCCGCCCTGCCCGAGGTGCGGTGGGCCGCCGCCGCCCTCGTGTTGTTCCTCGCCGGGCTCGCCACGCAGCTGCTCGGCGGCCCGGAATGGACGTGGTGGGGGCTCTACCTGGCCTGCTACGCCACCGGCGGCTGGGCGCCGGGGCTGGCCGGTGTGCTTGCCCTGAAAGAGAAATCGCTCGACGTCGACCTCCTGATGGTCGGCGCGGCGGTCGGCGCGGCGGCGGTCGGGCAGGTGATGGACGGCGGGCTGCTGATCGTCATCTTCGCCACCTCCGGTGCACTGGAGGCACTGGCGACCGCCAGGACCGAGGACTCCGTGCGCGGCCTGCTGGACCTCGCCCCGGACACCGCGACCCGCCTCGGCGCGGCCGACGACGAGGAGACCGTCAAGGCGGCGGACCTGGCGGTCGGGGACGTCGTGCTGGTCCGGCCGGGCGAGCGGGTCGCCGCGGACGGCACGGTCGTGGCCGGAGCGAGCGAGGTCGACCAGGCCACCGTCACCGGCGAGCCGCTGCCGGTCGACAAGGCGGTCGGCGACGAGGTGTTCGCGGGCACCCTCAACGGCACCGGTGTGCTGCGGGTCCGGGTGGCACGCCGCGCCGGGGACTCCGTCGTCGCCAGGATCGCGGGCCTCGTGGAGCAGGCGAGCCGGACCAAGGCCCGCACGCAGCTGTTCATCGAGAAGGTCGAACAGCGCTACTCGGTCGCCATGGTCGCCGCCACGATCGCGTTGTTCACCGTCCCGCTGCTGTGGGGCGAGCCCTTCCGCGAGGCCCTGCTGCGCGCGATGACGTTCATGATCGTCGCCTCGCCGTGCGCGGTCGTGCTCGCCACCATGCCGCCGCTGCTGGCCGCGATCGCCAACGCCGGACGGCACGGCGTGCTCGTCAAGTCGGCGGTCGTGATGGAACGACTCGGCACCACCACTCGCGTGGCGTTCGACAAGACCGGCACCCTGACCCGCGGCACCCCGGAACTGGCCGAGGTGCACCCGGAGCCGGGGGGCACCGACGAGGAGCTGCTGCGCACGGCGGCGGCCGCCGAGCGACCCAGCGAGCACCCGCTCGGCGCCGCGGTCGTCCGTGCCGCCCGCCACCTGGACGTCCCCGCCGCGGACGGGTTCTCCGCCCAGCCCGGCCGCGGAGTGTCCGCGGTGGTCGAGCGGCGCCTCGTCCAGGTCGGCTCGCCGGCCGCGCTGCTCGCCGGGACGCGTCTCCCGGTCGTCGACGCGTTGCGGGAGCGTGGTTTCACGGCCGTCGTGGTCCTCCGCGACCGCGAGCTCGCCGGTGTGCTCGGCATCGGCGACGAGGTCCGCGCCGAGGCGGTCCCGGCCGTCGCCGAGGTGACCCGGCTGACCGGCACCGCACCCGTCCTCCTTACCGGCGACAACGCCGCCACCGCGGCCAGGGTCGCCGCGCGGGTGGGCATCACCGAGGTGCGGGCGGGTCTGCTGCCGGACGACAAGGTCGCCGCCGTCCGGGACCTCGAGGCCGCCGGGCACGCGGTGACGGTGGTCGGGGACGGCATCAACGACGCCCCCGCGCTGGCCGCCGCGCACGCCGGTGTCGCGATGGGCGGCGCCGGTGCCGACCTGACCCTGCACACCGCGGACGCGATCGTCGTCCGCGACGACCTGACCGCCATCCCGGCCGTCATCGCCCTGTCGCGGCGCGCCCGCCGCCTCGTGACCGCGAACCTCGTCATCGCGGGCACCTTCATCGCGGGCCTGGTGCTGTGGGACCTGTTCGGCACGCTCCCGCTGCCGCTCGGCGTCGCGGGCCACGAAGGCTCGACGGTCATCGTCGGCCTCAACGGTCTGCGCCTGCTCCGGGACGCGGCCTGGCACCGGGTCGCGGCGACGTCACCGGTGCCTGCGGCGGTCAGCCCGCCGCTCAGCGCGAACCCGGCGTCTCCGGTTCGATCCCGTTGAGCAGGTCACGCACCTCGGACAGGCGGGTGGGCCAGCGCCGCACGACGGTCCGCCACGCCGTCCACAGCGACACGCCCTGCGCCAGGACGAGCACCGGCCCTTCGCGCCACGGGCTCGCCACGACCGTCCCGACGCGGTCCGGAGTGCCCGGCTTGGGCGGTCCACCCGGCAGGAAGTCGACGATCATCGCGCTCGCGCTGCCGGTCAGGTCGTCCACCAGACCGCGCATGGCGAGGTGGTAGCCCCGCAGCCGGGACCGTTCCGCCGGGTCGGCAGGCATCGGGCTGGCCGGGTACGCGGCGTTGTAGGCGGCGATCGAGGCGTACTGGCGGAGTTCGGGGAGGACCACGGCTGGACCCTACCTCCCGCGGCCTTCCCGCCCACCCGGCCCGCGGCGCCGCCCCCCGAACGTGCCGCGAAGTCGATATCCGTGCACCGGTGAATGTCAAAATAATTGATTCCGCAATATCCCGCGCGCCTCGACTGTCCCGGTTTGTTTCCGGCCGGTATCGTCCGGCGGTAGGAGTGTGCGGGAAGAACGTTTCGTGAAGTCGGGGAGGTGGCGATGACGGATTCACCGGTGATGGTCACGCCAATATTCGATCAACTCGTCGCCGAGTTCGGCAGTCGCAACCGGACGGCGCCGGAGACGCCGGCGCAGGGACCCGCGCCGGACGCGGAGACACCCGCCGACGAGACTGTCACGCAGGCGCGGCCCGGCGCGGCGGTGTAACGCGCGCGACGTGCCGAGCGTCTAGACAGGTGTGGGCGGGAGTGCCGAACAGGAGGACGAGGTTTCCGTATGGCACCTGGTCAGGCGGCGGCTGACCTGACGGCGGCGGTACGGGCCGCCCGTGACGGGAGCGAGGCGGCGTTCCGGGAGCTGTACCGGGAGGTGCAGCCCGGCCTGCTGCGGTACCTGCGCGGGCTGGTCGGCACGCAGGACGCGGAGGACGTCGCGGCGGAGTCCTGGCTGCAGATCGCGCGCGACATCCGCACGTTCCGCGACGAGGGCGCCGGGTTCCGCGGCTGGGCGGCGTCCATCGCCCGCCACCGCGCCATGGACCACCTCCGGTACGTCCAGCGCAGGCCCACCGCGTCCCAGTCCGCCGAGGTGCTGGTCGACCTGCCTTCCCGCGACGACACGGCGGCCGCGGCCGTCACGGCCGTCGCCACCGACGCGGCCGTCGCGTTCATCGCCACCCTGCCGCGTGACCAGGCCGAAGCGGTGTTGCTGCGGGTCGTGCTGGGGCTCGACACGGCCGCCGCCGCGCGCGTCATGGGCAAACGACCGGGCGCCGTGCGCACGGCCACCTGGCGCGGGTTGCGCACCCTGAGCACCCGGCTCGAACAGGCCGGTACACCGGACGCCGCCGCCACGGGCACGGTGTGGGCGGGCGACCTGACGCCGAGGACGGCCGGATGAGCACGCACCGGCCACGAGCCACCGGTCCCCACACCGGTGACGACGCCCTGCTCGCCGAGGTGCTCCGCGCCGCCGCCGCGCCCGCCCACCCCGGTGAGCTGGCCGGCGAGGAGGCCGCGGTGGCCGCGTTCCGCCAGGCAGCCCCGGTCGGGACCGCACCTTCCCGGCCCTCGGCGGCCCGGCGGGTCCTCGCCAAGGTGCTGACCGTCAAGGCCGCGGTGGCGATCGCCGTCACCGGGTCGGCGGGGGTCGTGCTGGCGGCGAGCGGCGGCGTGCTGCCCACGCCCTGGTCGGCCGCGCCATCCACCGAGCAGGCACCGACGGTCACGGCGACGACCGCGCCCGCCGCGACCGGGGACCGCGGCGCGCCCGACCCGTCGGCGGGCTCCGGGCCGTCGACGGCACCGGCCGAGCGCGCGGTCGTCGACCTGTGCCGCACCTACCCGGCGGGCAACGGCGGGCACCGGGCCGACCCGAAGTTCCGGCCGCTGATCGAGGCCGCGGGTGGCGCGGACGAGGTCGCGGAATACTGCGCTACACACGCACCGACAACCTCGAAGAAACCGTCGAAGAACGAGCCGGGGAACGGTAGTCCCACGAAGTCCCCGAACACCGGAAAATCCGGGAAGAACACGCCCCCCGCGCCGCCGGGTGAATCGGTGCCGCCGGGAAAGAACCCGACGGGCGAGGCGGACACGCCATCACGGCCGGCGCGACCGGAATCCGCGGTCGAGCCGAGCCGCGGTGCCGTACCCCCGTCCGCGACCGGTGCTCCGTCCCGCGGGCGGTCCTGAGCCGTTCGGCGTAACGCCGGTCAGCTGATCCACTTCGCTAGAATCGCTGGTGGCGAGCCTGCGGCGATGGTGGGGTGCTCTGCGGATGACGGGACCGGAGTTGGGGGCCGCGGTCCAGGCGCCGGTCGTCGTCGGCACGACGGCGTCGCGCGGGCCGAGGCTGCTCAGGAGACTGTGCACGGCGCTGTCCGCGGCCGCGATCGTCGGTGGGTTCGCCGCCGTGCTGACGCCGTGGGGCATGACCTGGCCGTGGCTGGCGGCGTTGTGCTCGGTGCTCCTGGTGACGACGTTCGCCGTCGGCCTGCACGCGGACCTGCGTTCGGTCGGGGTGCTGGGGCTGGCCCTCTCGCCGACGCGGCGGCTGTTCCTGCGCGGGCCCTGGATGACCCGCGTGCACGACGTGGCCGAGGTCGTGGCCGTGCAGGTCTGGTGCGACTGCGGCAACGCCCGCCGGTCGGTCGCGCCGCACCGCGACGGCATGGAGGTGCTCCTGACCGGCGGCCGCACGGTGCGGGTCGAGTCGAGCACCGCGTTCCCGGCGGACGTGGCCGTCACGCTGGGCGAGCAGCTCGCACCGGAGGGGATCAAGGTCGTGGACTGGGGTGAGACGGGTGCGGTGGCTCAGTAGCGCGTTCGCGGCCGTCGCGGTGAGCGTCGCCCTGGTGTGGCCCGCGGCCGCGGTGGCGGCGCCCGGCACCTGCCCGACGATCACCCGGCCACTGGTCGCCGACGAGCCGCCCGCGGCCGGCCGGCTGGCCTGTGCCGACCTGCGCGGGTGGGACCTGCACCAGGACCGCCTGGCGGGCGCCGACCTGCACGGATCGAACCTCGCGGGGGTGTCCCTCGGGCAGGCCGACCTCGCGGGCGCCGACCTGAGCGGGGCGAACCTGGCGGGTGCCGACCTCAGCCAGGCCGATCTGAGCGGGGCGAACCTGCGGGGCGCGAACCTCGCCGACGCCGAACTCGTCCAGACCGACCTCGCGAACGCCGACCTCCGTGACGCCGTGCTCGCGGGCGCGAACGGCACCCAGGCGGTCATGAACGACGCCGACCTGCGTGGTGCGAACCTGCGCGGCACGTACCTCGGGCAGGCGTTCCTCAACCGCGCCGACCTGCGCGACGCCGACCTCACCGGAGCGACGACCAGCCAGGCGGAGACGGACGGCGCCCTCGGGCTGCCTGACCGGGCGCTGGACGGGTCGACCCCGCCACCGGCCGATCCGGTCACCGACACCGACACCGACACCCAGCAGGTCGCCCACACGCTGCTGTGGCCCGCGGGGGCGCTCGCGCTGGCGTGGTGGCGGGGCCGGGTCGGCTACCTGCTGCGGCACCGCCGCACGACACCCACGCGGCCCGGCCGCGTGGTGGGCGCGGTCGTGGGCGTCGGGGTCGTCGTCGCCGGGATCTACCTGGCCGCGGTCGGCGTGCTGCGCGGCTTCACCCACCTCATCGGCGGTGTCCCGTGGGCGACCGACCCCGGCCCACTCGGGTTTCTCGCCACCGCGCCACACCACCAGCTCGCGTTCGCGGGCGGCGCGTTCCTCGTCGGCGGGCTCGTGTCGCGGCTCAGCCGGGGGCGCCGTCGCGAGGCGGAGCGGACACCGGCCGGGTCCCAGGTCGCCATCGGCAAGCCGAAACCGGCGCCGGTCGGACCCGAGCTGCCCGCGCCGGTGCGCCTCGCGGTGAAGGTGCTGGCGTGCGCCTGCCTGGCCGACCTCGTGGCCGTCGTCGCGATGATCTTCCTGGACGCGCTTCCCGCGACCGGGCCGTGGCGGGCGGGCACCGTGGTCGGGCACCTGGTGTTCGTCGCGATCACCACGCTCCTCCTGTTCCTCGTCACCGAGCGCGTGCGGACCGGCGAGAAGGTGGCGACCCCGAGCGGGGTGGTGTTCGCGGCGGGCGGCCGCGACCCGTTCGTCTGGCTGTCCGGCACCTCGGCCGACAAACGGGCGGCGAGCCAGGCCCTGCCGTGGGAGGCGCTCGACCAGGTCCACCTCATCCGGGTGCTCGGCACCGCCGACCCGTCCTCGGCGATGATCACCGTGCGGGCGCCGGGCACGGACGAGCCGGCCGAGTACCCCGCGGAGCTGCCGGTGACCCGCGACCGGGTCGCCGCCCTGCGTGAGCTCCTGCCACCCGAGATGGTCACCGAACACACCCGCGCACCGTCCTCGGGCTGACCGGTGCCGGACGGCTACGACGCCATCTCGAGCGCGGGCGCCCGGACCTTCGCGCCGTACGAGGTGACGGCGAGCACGGTCGCGGCGAGGGTGCACACGCCCGCCATCGTCAACGCCGGCGCGGGCCCGAAGCGCTCGCACAGCCACCCCAGCAGCGGGGCTCCGACGGCACCGGCGGCCGCGGCGACGGTGGCCTGCACCGCGAGGACGCGGCCACGCATGTCCTCCGCCGAGTCCAGCTGCAGGCGGGTGCTCATGACGGTGTCGATCAGCACGGCACCCGCCGCGATCGGCAGGATGACCACGGCGAACCCGAGGAGGCCGGGTGCCATGCCGCTGACCGCCTGCAGCGCGCTGGTGACCGCCGCCGCGGTGAACAGCAACCGCACCGACAGCTCCCGCAGCCCTGCCGCCAGCAGACCGCCGAGCACGGTGCCCACGGCGAACACGGCGGAGAGCGTGCCGTACCCCGCCGCGCCCGCCTGGAGCGGGCCCTCGGCCATCGCGGCCATGGTGACCTGGTAGTTGCGGCCGAGGCCGGACAGCACGAACCCGAGCGCGAACAGCGTCAGCAGCGTCCGGTCGGCCCGGACGTGACGCAGGCCGGCCAGTGCGCCCGCCCGTTCCGGGGTGCTGACCGCCAGCGGGAACAGCTCGGCGGCCCGGATGGCGCGAACGGTCATGATCACCGCGACGAAGCTGGCCGCGTTGATCAGGAACAACGCCGGTTCGCCCACAACGGCCGCGATGATCCCCGCCGACGTCATGCCGAGCACACGGCCGGTCGAGTTGATCAGCGACCCGATCGCGAGCGCGTTGCCCAGGTCCGCGCGCGGGACGGCCTGGCTGCCGAACCGGCCCAGCGCCGGTCCCTCGACGACCCCGATCAGCCCGGAGAACGCGGTCAGCACGTAGAGCGTGCCGATCGGGGCCTCCGTCCACACCAGCATCGCCAGCACCACCGCGAGGACGGCGTGCGTCGACTGCCCGGCCAGGATGATGCGCCTCGGGTCGACGCGGTCGGCGAGCGAGCCGGACCACGGTCCCAGCAGGAGCGCGGGCAGCGCGCTGACGAGCACGGACAGCCCGACGGCGGTCGCCGAGCCGGTCCGTGCCATCACCACCCAGTTCAGGCCGAACACCTGCATCCAGGTGCCGGTGACGGACACCACGTCGGCACTGGCCCACAACCGGAAGTTGCGGCTGGCGAGCGCGCGAGCCATCGGCGGCAGGTTTCGCCGCAAGACGTTTTCCCTTCGAAGGCCGGGTGAACTACCCGTGGAGGACACAGTGGACACTTCGGCACCAGCGCCGAGCGCGGCCACGCTACGTTCTGCTTCTCGGGGAGTTCAACCGCCGTGGCGTGCCCGAAACGACGGCGACAGCGGTAACACTTCTCCGCTTTTCCCACCGCGGAGCCAAGTTCGCACGACCGGCCGGAGCGGGGAGTCCGATGGGGACGCGGCGCAGATCACGTTCGGACCGTCGCCCTGCCGAAGTCCCGCGTCGTGGGCACGAACATCATGGCGACCGGGACCGCGAAGCACACGGCCGCGCACGCGCCGAGCACCGCGGTGACCCCGAACACGTCGACGGCGGGCGCGATGAGCGCGAGCCCGACGGGTGCGAGTCCGTACGACAACAGGAAGTCCAAAGAGGACACTCGGGCGAGCTTGTCCGGTGCGACCTCGCGCTGCGTGGCGGTGAACCACGGCACGTTGAACAGTTCGATGCCGAGCCCGGCGACCACGTACGCGGCCACGACCAGCGCCCAGTGGACGGGGAACAGCAACGCGAGCGGCGCGAACCCGTAGCAGGCGAGGGCGGCGAGGGCGGTCCAGCCCGGTGCCCTCGGACGCGAGCGGGTGACCACGAGCGCGCCGAGCAGCCCGCCGACCGTGTAGGCGGTCATGGCGGCGGCGAGCACGGCCTCGGTGCCGAAGGAGTCCCGGCTGACGAGCGGCAGGACCACGCCGGTGGCCGAGTAGCCGGTGGCGATCACGGCGGTGAGCGCGCACAGCCCGGCGAGGAACCACGGGTGCCGCCGCGCCTCCCGCACGCCGTCGGCGAACTCGCGGACGAACGAGACCCTCGCGGTGTCCACGGTGTGGCGGCCCGCCGGGGGCACGAGTGCCGCGCACAACCAGACCAGGCCGGTGCCGACGAGGAGCGCGGACGTGCTGAGCGCGGTGGCCAGCAGCGCCGTCAGCGCGGGCGCGGTGAGCGTGATGACGCGCACGGACAGCGCCATCGTCGCGTTGGCGGTCTGCCTGCGCCCGGGGTCGACGATCTCCGCGACGAGCGCCTGGAACGCGGGCCGGCACGCGCCCTGCCCCGCCCCGACCACGAGTGCGGCGGCCGCCATGAGCGGCACCGACCGGCCGAGCCCGAACGCGAGCACGGGTGTGCCCGCTGCGGCGGCCAGCCCGGCCCACAACACGACCCGGCGACGCGAGTGGCGGTCGGCGAGCACGCCGCTGACCGGTACCGCGAGCAGGAACCCGACCGTGCGGGCGGCGAGCACCACGCCGAGGCCCGCCGCGCTCAGCTCGCGGGTGAGCACGCCGAACCCGAGCACGAACGGCAACGCCCAGGTGGCGAGACCCGAGGCCGTCGTGCCCAGCCAGAGCCGGACGAACGCGGGCTCGCGCAGGACCGACCGCCCGGCCTCGGTCGGCGACGTGGTCACCCGCAACCTCCTGTCGACGGATGCGGGCGACTCTAATTGAAAGCGATTGTCATTCTGCTTTGGGGGTGGGGAGGGGGCGGTAGTCGCAGTCGTAGCCGAAGTAGCGCGGGCCCACCAGGTCGAGACCTGCCGGGGTCGTCCACCTCGGGTCGCAGGGGAGCCCGAGCACCGTCACCCGGTTGCCGTAGCGCAGTGCCTCGGTGGTGATCGGTTCTCCGGTGTCGGTCGCCAGGACGCAGATCAGGTCCGGTGTGGTCGCCAGCACCTCGTCGTCGCGGGTCGCCAGGAGGTACTCGTTCTGGAACGACAGGTGCAGGTCCGCGCCTGTGCCCGTGATCGTGGCGCCGCCGCGGGCGAAGCCGTCGGTGGTGGCGCGGTGCACGTCGGTCACCTTGCCGGTGGTCAGGTGGACACCGCCGGCCAGGTCCGCGACCGCCGCGACCGGGTCCGCGTGCGACGCCCGCGCGCTCCGGGCCGCTGCGCCGAGCCGTTCCGCGAGCGTGATGGTGCCCGCGACCAGCCCGTCGGGTAGCTGCGCACCGGTCATCACCGTGTCCGCGGTGTACACCGAGCAGCCGGTGGCCACGCAGGCCGCGCGGGCGATGCGTTCGGCCCACAGGTTGGAAACCGCGTCGACCACGAGCGTGTTGCCCTTGTCGTCGGCCACGGCCATCGGGCTGGCCGGGATGCCCGCGAGCGTCGGCAACACCATCTGCGCCTCGGGGAACGCCCTGCCCATCGCGTCGCCGTCGACGACCGGCAGCCCGGTCTCCGCGGCGAGGGCGAGCGGCACCGTCGAGTTCATGCCGCCGATCTCGATGGGCACGAGGTGGGTCGCCGTGATCCCCCTGGCCTTCTCCAGCGCACGCAGCGCCGCGAGCGTTTCCGTGCCGTTGGGCAGTTTCTCCGTGCCCACCGTCGGCGCGCCGAGCATGGAGACGGGGACGACCACCGCATCGGGTGGGACCTCGTCGATGTCCACCAGCGTGACGGGGCTGTGCCGGGTGATGGCGGCCTCGGCGAGGAGCCTCCCGAGCCACGGGTCGCCGCCGCCACCGGTGCCGAGGATGCCGGCGCCGCGGGCGATGTCGTCGAGGTGCCCCGCGTCGATCTCACGCATGGCCGGCACCGACGCGTTGCGGTGCGCGGACCCGGTCCAGGTCGAGGTCCCCGACGGCCTTCACCCGCACCCGGGTGGCGCCGCCGGGCAGGTAGGCGAGCGGCACCTCGTCGACCTCCACGATCTCGACGCTGCCCGGCCGGGCACCCGCGGCCTCGGCCTGCGCGACCGCCTCGGCCTTGAGGTCGGCGAGCACCGTGGTCCGCGTGCCGTCGGCGATCGGGACGACCCGGTCGAGTTCGCCGCCGACCTTGGCGATGGCCGCGCCGATCGCGTTGGCCACGTCGGCGTGCGCCGGGCGCCGCACGTCGGGCAGACCGGGAAGCGTGTCGGGCAGCACGACGCTGCCGCCGCCGACGAGGATGGCCGGCAGTGGTGCGGGGGAGGTGCGCATCCGGTCCACGGCGTCGGCGATCCGCTCCGCGGCGGCCGCCAGCACGGCTCGCGCCCGGTCGTGGTCGAAGCGGCGGACCAGCGCCGTGGTCGTGCCGACCCGGGTCTGCCCCGCGGCGACGGCCACGTCGGTCAGGGTGAGCGTGTCGCCGCCGAACACCAGCGCTCTGCTGCTCAGCGCGAACCCGACGCTCTCCGGCCCGACCGTGCACCGCTGCGCGTCCGAGAAGTCGCGGACGAGGCTGCCGCCGCCGATGCCCAGCGACAGCACGTCGGGCATCCGCCAGTTCGTGCGGACGCCCGCGACCTCGGTGGTCGACGTGGTCTCCCGGGGGAAACCGCCGACGAGCACACCGATGTCGGTGGTGGTGCCGCCGACGTCGATCACGGCGCAGTCCGCGACACCGGCGAGGAAACCCGCGCCACGCGTGGAGTTCGTCGGCCCGGACGCGAACGTCGCCGCCGGGAACCGCCTGCCGTACTCGATGTCCATGAGCGTGCCGTCGTTCTGGCTGAGCAGCAGCGGCGCGGTGATGCCCGCGTCGGCGAGCGCACCGGTCAGCGCGTCCGCCAACTCGTCGGCCAGGTCGGCCAGCGCCGCGTTGAGCACGGTCGCGTTCTCCCGCTCCAGCAACCCGATCCGGCCGAACTCGTGCGAGCACGACACCCGCAGCTCGGGCACCTCGCTGCGCAGCAGCTCCGCCGCCTCGTCCTCCATGGCCCCGTTCACCGGCGCGAACACCGACGACACGGCGACCGACCGCACCCCGGCCCCGGCGAGGTCGGCCGCGACCCGGCGCAGCTCATCAGGGTCCAAAGTGGACAGCTCGGCGCCGTCGTACTCGTAGCCGCCGTGGCACAGGTAGGCGCGGTCGCCCACGGCCGCGCGCAACCGTTCCGGCCAGCCGGTCAACGGCGGCAGCGCCGCGGTCGCGGGCAGGCCGAGGCGCACGACCGCGGTCGGCGTCAGGCGGCGGCCCTCCACCACGGCGTTCGTGAAGTGCGTCGTGCCGATCATCACCGCGGTGATCGCGCCGCGCGCGAACCCCGCCGGTGCCTTCGCGAGCAGGTCACCGATCGCGGTGACCACACCGGTCGTCACGTCCGCGGTGGTGGGCGTCTTCACCGCGGCCACGACCCGCACGTCCGCGTCCTGACGGCCCGCGATCAGGACGGCGTCGGTGTTGGTGCCACCGACGTCGATGCCAACCCGCATCAGTCGGCGCCCTTCTCGACGGTCAGTTCCCCGGTGCCGCGCACCAGCCCGGCCTTGCCGACGACCAGGTAGGCGAGGCCCGCCACCACGAGGGAGTTGAGCGCGGGGATGCCGAACTGCACCTGCTCGGTCCAGTAGCCCAGCACGGCGGCACCGACCCAGATCACCAGCGTGGTGGGCACCCAGCCGGGTTCTGTCTCCGGCAGCCTGTCCTCCTCGCGGGACGCGTCGAGCGCGGGGCGCCAGCGGCGCACCAGGAAGTACTCGGCGACCATGATGCCCGCGATCGGCGGCATCGCGACACCGAGCACCGTGAGGAAGTCGGCGAACCGGTCCAGGATGCCCAGCGCCGACAACCCCGTGCCGAGCACGCCGATCGCGATCGTCGCCACGACCCGGTTCACGCGCACACCGAACACAGTGGACAGCGTGTTCACGAAACCGAGCGAGGAGCTGTAGAGGTTCCAGTCGTTGATCTTCACGGTCGCCGACACGAGGATGATGATCCCGACCGTGCCGGAGGTCGCCGCGAAGATCGTGACCACGTCGGCGGACCGGATCGCGTACGCGAGGATCACGCCGACCAGCCCGAGCACGTACTGGCCGAGGGTGATCGAGACGACGGTCTGCTTCACCACGTCCCCGGTCGACCGGTTGAACCGGGTCATGTCCGGCGTGAGCACCGCGCCCGCGATGTAGGACCCGGCCACGATCGTCGCGCCGGTCGCGACGGACATCGGCTCACCGAACCCGGCCGTGCCGAGCAGGTCGCCGAGGCTGTGCTCGGACAACTCGCCGACGATGGACCACCCGGCCAGCACCAGGAACGCGGGCACGGTGACGTAGGCGATCCACGCCATCCACCGGAACCCGTAGACGACGAGCGCGGTCACCGCGAGCCCGGTCACGATCGACCACAACCACACCGGCACCCCGTCGACGAGCGCGTGCAGGCCCCCGGCGAAGATCGCGTTCTGGATGCCGAACCAGCCGATCAGGCTCGTCGCGACGACCAGCCCGATCAGGCCGGAGCCGAACCGGCCGAACCCGGTCCACCGCGCGAGGACCGAAGTGGACAGTCCTTCCCGGACGCCCGCGATCCCGGCGAAGATCGCGACCAGCTCGAGGATCACCGAGCCGAGCGTCAGCGACCAGAACGCGCCCCAGAACGACATCCCGGCGCCGAGCGTGGCGCCGAGGAGGAACACGGTCAGGTCGGACAGCTGCCCGAACCGTTGCACGGCAACGGTCCACCACGGATAGCGCGCCCGCGCGGGCACGCGTTCCAGCGCGTAGTCGTCGGCACCCAACATCGCGTCAGACCCCGTTCCTTTCCCCCAGTAGTGGTGTGGTGGACGCCCGCCTGCCCGCCATGCCCGATCTGGGCGGGCCTTCCGCCCGCGCCAGGAGCGCGACGGCGGGTTCGGCGAGATAGCTCAACGGGGTCTCCTCGACGAGTTTCGCCCTGGCGTAACGGGGATCGGCGCCCGCGTGGACGGCCGCGGCGCGTGCCGCCTCGTGCACGGCCTCCCGCGTGACGTCGTTGTCGCCGTGCACCGCCATCACCCGGCTGGCCTCGCCGCCGACGGGCGCGGTCGCGACCCCGACCGCCGCGGCCGCGTGCGCCCACGGCGGGCACCGGACGCTGACCGTGCCGGGCAGGTGCGGCGGCAGGATCGCCGCCAGGTCGTCGGCGCCGGGGCCGCCGAGCAGCAGCGGCAGGTCGCCGGGCGCGGTCTTCGCGCGGTCGATGGCCTCGGTCAGCGTCCACGAGTCGTACGGCCCCTCCGCGCGCGGCCGGACCGGCACCCGCGCGACCAGGCGCAGGCTCGTCGGCACGCCCGCGATCGTCGTGTGGCCCGAGGTCAGCCTCGGCAGCCCGGCCGTGACCGCGCAGATCGCCGGGGCGGTGCCGTCCGCGCGGGTCAGCGCCACCAGCGCGTCCTGCTCACCGGCGAGCAGCGCCGCGCCGCGGACCGTCGCCGCGGCGGCGCCGCCGTAGAGCGCCAGCGGATGCGTGGCCGCGTAGTCGATGGCCATGATCGTGCCGTCGTTGCGGGCGAAGAAGACCTCCGCGTGCCCGAGTCCGTGCGCGGTCATCACGTCCTGCAGCCGGGCCGCGTCCCGGCCCGCGGGTGGTGTCATCACCGCCTGCAGCACGGTCGCGTTCTCCCGCTCCAGCAACCCGTTGCCGCCGATCTCGTGCGACAGCACGATCCGCACCGTGCCGCCGAGCTCCCGCTCCAGCACCGCGGCGGCGGCCAGTTCGTGGTCGGGGGTGAGGGTGGCGAACACACCCGTGATCGCGACGGCCTCCACCCTGCCCCTGACCGACCGCGCGAAGGCGGCGAGACCCGCCTCGTCCAACGGTTCGAGATCGGTGCCCTCCAGCCGCGCGCCGCCGGTCACCGTCGTGGCCGCGAACACGGCGCGGTCGCGGAACTCCGGTGGCCACAGGGCGAGCGGCGGCACCGCGGTCGTCGCGGCGCCGAGCCGGACCACCGCGACCGGGCCGTGCCCGCCGGTCCACGCTGACGTCTGGTCCGGGCGCGCGTCCGGGGCCACGACGAGGTCGTCCAGCTCGGTGATCGCGAACAGGACGCGGTCGACGTCGGTGACCGTGCCGCGCCCGTCGAGCTGCGCCAGCAACGGGTCCAGCACGGCGGTCAGCGCCTCGTCGGGAGTGCGACCTCCCGTCAGCCGCCGTGTGGTGACGGCGTCGATGTTGCCGTGGCCGTCCACGAGCGCGCCCGCGACCTCGTTGCCGTCGACCGCGATCCCGAGCCGGTAGCCGGTGAGCTCAGACATGGTCGGCCACGACGGGGGAGTAGTCGAGGGCGAGGCCGAACGCGCGTGGCCCGACGAGCCGCAGCCCTTCCGGTCGCCGCCACAGCGGTGGGCTCGGCAGCGCGAGCACCACGATCCGCAGCCCGTACCGCAGCTCGGGCACCGGCACCGGTTCGCCGGTGTGCACGTCGAACAGCGTGATCACGTCCGGCGTCGCCGCCAGCAGCTCGCCGTCCTCCAGCACCGCGTGGTACTCGTGCCCGGCCTCGAGCCGCAGCCAGCGGCCGTCGTCGCGGTTGACGCCCTCCAGCAGGATCGTCCTGCGGGTGTTGGTGGCGAGCGTGGCGCTGGCCCTGTTCTTGATCGGGTGCACGCCGGTCACCCGGCACTCGCCGAGCCGGGCACCGCCGAACTCCCCGGCGAGCAGGCCCACCGCGTCCCTCGTCGACGCGCCGTCGGCCTCCTCGAGAACGGTGCCGATGCGCAGCGCCCTGGTGATCGACCCGTCGACCACCGCGCCGTCCGCCTGGTCGACGGTCATCACGTACTCGCTGCTCACCGCGCGGTTGCCGAACGCCGTCGCGACGTTGCGCGCCAGGCGTTCCAGCCACTCGCCGGACTCGGCCCGCACCAGCACCACGCGGTCGTGCTCGTCCGCGAGCACCGACGGGCTCGCGGTGATCCCGGCGACCTGCATGGCCACCTGCTCGACGCCGGGGAACGCGCGGCCCATGCCGTCGGCGTCCAGCAGCGGCAGCCCGGCGTGGGCGGCGAACGTGACCGACATGGGGCCGTTGCTGCCACCCACCTCCGTGCACATCAGCGCCGCCACCGGGCGCCGGAAGTGCGCCTCGACCTGCTGCCGGATGGCGACCGACTCGCGGCCGGTGCCGATGCGCTCCACGAACACGTCAGGCGCGCCGAGCAGCGCGCACGGCATCACCAGCTCGTCTGCGGGAAGTTCGGACAGCCGCACCACGCGCACCGGGCCGTGTTCGGCGACCGCGTGCAGTGCCGTGGGCAACGTCTGCCGCGCGGGCCCACCACCACCGGCGCCGAGGACGTCACAGCCTCGGGCGAACGCGGCGAGGTTGGCCTTGTCGAAGTGCACCAAACCATGTTAGTAGCCTGTCACGCAGCGTATTTAGCTTCACGCGACAGGAAATGGACCGTGTTTATCGCGCGACGACAAACCGAGGACGACGCTGGTGCGGTGAGCGTCGCCGAACTCCTCTCCGCGCCCGATCTCTCGGCGCTGGCGCTGCTCGCGGGTGACCCGGCCGGTGTCGTGCGCGCGGTGCGCGTGGTCGCCGGACTGCCCGAGCTGCGCGCACTCGGTCCCGGCGACCTGGCGGTCGTCGTGCCCGCGGTGGCCGTCCAGGCGCAGGGCCACCAGTTCGACGTGGCGCTCCGGGACACCGCCGCCACCGGCGCCGCCGCCGTGGTCCTCACCGGCGTCGACGCCGACGCGGTCGAGCCGACCGCCCGCCGCATCGCCGACCGGTGCGGCCTCGCCCTCCTCGTCGCGCCCTCGGACGCCGAACCGACCGCGCTCGTGCTCGCCGTGGCGCGCGAACTCGGCGGCGACACCGACAGCGCGCTCGCACGGGTCGACAGCGCACGTCGCCTGATCGCCGGTGCGGCCACGGCCGACGCGGTCCTGGCCGCCGCGGCCGAAGCCCTCGCCACCGACGTCGCGGTCCGCGACCCCGACCGCGCCGAGCCGGCCGCGCTCGTCGAGGTGGACGGGGCCGCCGACGGCTACGTGGTCGCCAAGGTGCCGAGGGAGGCGCGGGGCGCGTGGGTCGTCGCGGCGCGGATCGTGGTGCGGCTCGCGGCCGACGCCTACGCGCGTGCGGTGGCGGGCAGCAGGCGGACGGCCCTCGCCCCGATCCACGACCGCGGCAGGTTGCTCGGTGAGCTGCTCCTCGCACCGGAACCGGAACGCGCCCCACTCGTCGCCCGCGCCAGGGCGCTGGGTCTCGCCGTCGACGGCTGGCACCAGGTGCTGCGGTTCGAGCTGTCGTCGTCGCTGCCGGAACCGACCGGGATGGCGGGCTCCGGCCAGACCGAGGCGGTCGGCAGCACCGCGCTCGACGCGGTCCTCGCCGACAGCGGCCCCGACGCCGTCGACAGCTGGCACGGCACCCGGATCGGCGGCGACGTGCTCCTCGTGCGCACCACCGGTACGAAACCCGGTGCGTCGGCCGCACGCATCGCGCACCGCGCAGCCACGACCGCGCTGGCCGCGGCCCGTGACCGGTTCCCCGGACTCGTGCTCCGGTGCGGCATCGGCGGCGTGTACCGGCGGGCGGAGGGCCTGCGCTCGTCGGCCACCGACGCCAGGGCGGCACTCGCGGCGACCCGCCAGTCCACGCCCGCACGCGACGTCGTCGCGATCGACGCGCTGGGGCTCAACCGCATGCTGGTCGAGTGGTACGCCTCCGACACCACCCGCGCGTCGGTGGACGACATGCTCGCCCCGCTGGCGGAACTGGGCAGCCAGGCCGCGGCGGACGCCATCCGCACCCTGCAGTCCTACTTGGACCACCAGGGTTCACCCGCGAAGGCCGCGAAGGACCTCAACGTGCACCCGCAGACGATCGCCTACCGGCTGCGCAAGATCACCACCCTGCTGCACGTCGACCTCGACGACGCCGAGCAGCGGCTCGCACTCCAACTGGCCTGCCGGGCGTGGCTGATGCGCTGACCAACCAGCCACGGCGAGTCACGCTCTCCAACACCGCGAGTCGCGCGCTGGAACACCGCGAGTCGCGCGCTCGCACACATCGAGTTGTCGGTTTCGTGCAGGAGCGCGGGCTTGTCCGGGAGCAAGATCGGCACGAAATGTGCAACTCGGTGTGTCTGACAGCGCGACTCGCGGTGTTGGAGAGCGCGACTCGCGGTGTTGGTGGCGATCGCGGATACCCGCGGTGGCACGCGAGCCGCCGACCCTGCCGCCGGGCGAAATTTCGCACGGTGTGTACTTCCGTCTGGACGGCTCGGTCCGGCGGGCCCAGAACCGCGAGCACGAATGACGAGCCGCGTATGACGTGCCTGTGGCACAGTCGTCACCGTGCCGTTGGATGATCTGCCCGACTGGCTGCCGGGCTGGTGCGTGGACCGGTTGGGGGACACGCCGGTCGACGTGCTGTTCGAGGCGCGGTCGATCTCGGCGGTGTTCGGCCTGCGGTTGGCCGGCGGGCGCGACGTCGTGGTGAAGGTGCGGGAGGACGAGGGCCGGGCGCCGTCGTGCCTTGCCGCGCAGGCACGGTTGGCGGAGCGGGGTTTCCCGTGTGCGCGGCCGATCACGCCCGCGGTCGTCGTCGAGGGGCTGGCGGTGCACGCGGAGGAGTACCTGCCCGGCGGCGAACCACTGCACGGCGACACACCGGAGGTCGCCGTGCGCTACGCGGCGGTCTTCGCCCGGCTGATGGCCGAACTGACGGAGGTGACGGTCACGCCGCCGTTGCCGAACCCGCGCTGGGCACGGTGGGACCACACCGACCCCGGGCTGTGGCCCGCCATCCCAGTCCTCGACGAGCGGGACCAGAGCGCCGTGCCCGCGTACGTCGTCGAGACCGCCGAGCGGGCCCGCAAGCGACTGCTGGCCGCCGCCCTGCCGTGCGTGCTGGGCCACGCCGACTTCGAGGGCCAGAACCTCCGCTGGCGCGACGGGCACCTGTGGGCGGTGCACGACTGGGACAGCCTGGCGTGGCAACCGGAAGCGGCGCTGGTGGGTGCGGCGTGCGGGGAGTTCGCCAACACCGCCGGCCCACCGACCCTGGCCCCGCTGGAGAGCTCCGCCGCGTTCCTGACGGCATACCAGGACTTCCGAGGTCGCCGGTTCACCACGGAAGAACTGGAGATCGCGTGGGCAGCCAGCCTGTGGCCCGCGGCCCACAACGCCCGCTGGGAAGCCCTGCACGCCGACCCCCCACGATGCGGCACCACACTCCAAACCCAGGCCCAAGCCCGCCTCCAAAGAGCAAACGCATAACCCCTCCGCGAGTCGCGCTCCCCACCACACCGAGTTGCACGTCTCGTGCAGATCTCGCCCCTCACGCAAGCCCCCGTGCCTGCACGAACCCAACAACTCGATGCGCGTGAGCGCGCGACTCGCGGTGCGCAACTCCCGCGAGTCGCGCTTGCCAACACCGCGAGTCGCGTTCGCGGACATACCGAGTTGTCGGGTTCGTGCTGGTCTTGAGCCGCGGGCAACGCCGCGCGTCTGCACGAAACCGACAACTCGGTGTGCGTGGGCGCGCGACTCGCGGTGTTTGAGAGCGCGACTCGCGGTGTGGTTGTGTGTGGCGCGGCTGCTTGCCTTGCAGGGCTTTGACGTTCTGGTGTGTGAGCGGCGGACCAGTCTCGAGCTCGGGATCCGGACTACCGGGATCTTCGTGCGGCGGACGCTCGAGGACTTCGCCTTGCCCGAGCACCATCTTGGGCCCGCGGTGCGGCGGGTTCTGCTCTATCCGCCGTCTCGGCGGGAGCCGGTCGAGTTGGCCAGCGACCGTGACGAGTTTCGGGTCGCCGACATGGCGGGGATTTACGCGTACGCCCTGTCCGAGGCCAGGCGGGCGGGGGCGCGGGTGCGTCTGGGCGTTCGGTACCCGGTGGGCGGTGTCACCGCACGCTTCACGATCGGCGCGGACGGGGCTCGGTCCACCGTGGCGCGCAGGCTTGGGCTCGACGTCAACCGGCGGATGATCGTCGGGGCCGAGGAGGTGTTTCCCGTCCAGTCCACAGGAGCGCCCGCGTTCCACTGTGTGCTCGACCCCCGGCTCGCGCCCGGTTACCTCGCCTGGCTCGTCGACGACGGGACGCACGCCCACGTCGGTCTGGCCGGGCGGCCAGACCGGCTCGCCGCGCCGCTTCCCCGGCTGCTGCGTTCTTTTCGCGACGGCTTCGCGGCGACGCCTGCCCCTGCCGGGCCGGTGCGCCGCCGCGGCGGGCCGATCCCTGTCGGTGGCGTGTTGCGGCGGATCGTGTCCACGGAAGGGCTTCTCGTCGGTGACGCCGCGGGCGCGGTCTCACCGCTGACGGCGGGTGGTCTCGACCCGTGCCTGCGCCTCTCGCGACTGGCCGCGACTGTCACCGGTGACTACCTGCGCACCGGCGATTCGGCGGTGCTGCGGCACTACGACGGCGCGGCCTTGCGTGCCCGGTTCCGCGGCAGGCTCGTGTTGCGCGACATCCTGTCCAGGGTGGGGAATCCGGCCACCGTCGAGTTGGCGTTCCGGCTGCTGCGCACCCCGCCAGGCCGGGCGGCCGCCGCACGTCTCCTGTTCGCCGACGGCTCGTTCCCCGACACCGCGAGTCGCGCTGTCGGACATGCCGAGTTGCGCGATTCGTGCTGACCTGGCTCCTGGCAATCCCTGCACGAACTTGACAACTCGGTGTGCGTGGGCGCGTGACTCGCGGGGTTGTGGGTTCGCGAGTCGCGTTGTCGGGCATGTTGAGTTGTGTGGTTCGTGCTGGTCTGGCTTCTGGTAGTTCCTGCACGAACTTGACGGCTCGGTGTGTGTGGGCGCGTGACTCGCGGGGTTTGTGGGTTCCGAGTTGGTGTTCAGGTTGTGGGGGTGCGTAGTTTGGTTGCGGTGTCGACCAGTGATGCGATCGCTGGTGAGTGGGTGCGTGGGGGCCACGCGATGACTGTGGTGACCGGTGGTGCGTCGACTACGGGCACCGAGATGTGTTCCGGCCACTGCCAGGCGCGGCTGGAGGCCGGGATGACGAGCAGCGTTCTGCCCAGCGCCACGAGTTGCGCGAGCTGCGACTGGGTGTGGACCTCCGGGCCGGGGCCGTCCGGGTAGGACCCGTCCAGGCGGGGCCAGCGTGCGATCGGCAGGTCCGGCACGGTGTCGACGTCGGCCAGTGTGAGCTGGTCGTGGGTCGCGAGCGGGTGCGTCGCCGGGAGGATCGCGACCTGGCCTTCGGTGTGGAGGTCCTTCGTGTCGAAGCCGGCGAGGTCGTCGAACGGGCGGTGCATGAGCGCCACGTCGGCGTGCCCGTCGCGGAGCAGCCGTGTCTGCTCGCCGACCTCGCACAGGAGCACCTCGACCGGCGGCGCGTCCGGGTCGTTCGCGAGTGCGTCGAGGAGGCGCTGCAGCAGTTCGTGCGACGCGCCGGCCTTTGTCGCGAGTACCAGTGGCCGTGTCGGGTGCGCGGCTCGGCGCGTCCGGCGTGCGACCGCCGCGACCGCGTCGAGCGCTGCCCTGGCCTCGCGCAGCATCACCTCGCCGGCGTCGGTGAGCGCCGCGCCGCGCCGGTCGCGGTCGAGGAGGCGGACGCCGAGCCGCTTCTCCAGCAGGCGGATCGCGCGGGAGAGTGGCGGCTGCGCGATGCCGAGCCGGTCGGCGGCGCGCCCGAAATGCAGTTCCTCGGCCACGGCGACGAAGTACCGCAGCTCGCGGGTCTCGAGATCGTGCACGGACGGAAGCCTACCGCCTGATACCCACTGAGTATCAGAACTGACTGAATCGATCTTGGACAACGCCGGTGCGGCTCGCCGAGCATGGGTCGAGTGAACGACAGGAAGATCGCGCTGGTGACCGGCGCCAACAAGGGAATCGGCTTCGCCGTCGCGCACGGGCTCGGCGCGCTCGGCAACACCGTCGCGGTGGGGGCGCGTGACGACGCCCGGCGCGACGAGGCCGTCGAGCGCCTGCGCGCGTCGGGCGCCGACGCGTTCGGGGTCGCTCTCGACGTCACCTCCGACGAGAGCGTCGCCGCCGCGGCGGCGACCATCGCGCGGACGGCGGGACGGCTCGACGTGCTCGTCAACAACGCGGGCATCGCGGGCCGGACCGACGGTGGCGCGCAGGACCCGACGACGCTCGACCTCGACGTGCTCCGCACCGTCCTCGACACCAACGTGTTCGGGGTGGTCCGGGTGACGAACGCGATGCTCCCGCTGCTGCGCCGCGCGGACGCGCCGCGTGTCGTCAACGTGTCGAGCAACATGGGCTCGCTGACGCTGCGGACCGGCCCGGTCATGGCGGCGTACGCGCCGTCGAAGTCGATGCTCAACAGCATCACGGCCCAGTACGCTCGCCGTCTCGCCGACACGCACGTCATCGTGAACGCCTGCTGCCCCGGCTATGTCGCGACCGACTTCACCGGCTTCGCCGCGCCGCGGACCCCCGAGCAGGGCGCCGCGATCGCGATCCGGCTCGCCACCCTGCCCGACGACGGGCCGCGCGGCGGCTTCTTCGACGACGAGGGCGTCGTCCCCTGGTGACCCCGGTCAGGCGCTGAAGCTGCCGACCGCGCTGACGTGTGTGCCGTAGCCGGACGCCACCTGCGCCATCGGCTCCAGCGGGATCAGGCACAGCGGGTCGCCGTAGATGGTGATCGGGCCGTCGGTCTCGTTGAAGATGATGTGGGTGCCGAGGGGCAGCTGGGTGCACCCCGAGGGGTCCTCCCAGACGGCCAGCGGCGTGAAGTCGTGGGTGTAGGCGATGACCGCGCCCGTCGCGGCCGCCGCGGGCGTGGCGAGACCGGCCGCGAGCACGGCGGCGGACGCGACGGTGAACAGTGCCTTGCGTGTGCTGAACATGGTTTCTCCTCGGGGCGATCGTGCCGACGCGATGAGCACAGTGGACGATTGTCGCCGACGACATCGCGGTGATTCCATTCTTACCCCGGAATTCGATCCGTCGAATTCGCGCGCGACCTGCGTATGTCATCCGTTGGTAACCACTCGAACCAGTGGCGCGTCACCGCCCGTGTTTGCCGGGGTGTAGTGACGCTGCGCAGCGATATGCCTGGCGGTCACCCGTATTCGACGGCATACGTGGCCGGGTGGCGCGGACGTCGGTGGCGGCACGTGGCGGAAATTGCCGACCGGAGTAAGAAATCGGCTCGCCGGATCCCTGGTCAGGTGACTCGGCTTTCCGCTGAGCGCGCGTCCCGGGTGGCGCTGGTAATTTCGGAGCCGGTTTACCGGAATTACGAAAGCAGGTGGTGGGGATGCGCCGGAGAATCGGGGCGCTTGTCGTGACGGTCGTGAGCTGTGTGGGGTTGGCCGGAGGAGCGACCGCGAACGCGGAAACGCGCGCGGCCAACGGCACGGTCCTGGTGTTCGAACACGAGCTCGCGCCGACGACGCGGTACGAGAACCCGTCCGGGTGCGTGAAACTGCCGGCCGCCGCGCACCTGCTGGCCAACCGGACCGACTCGGAGGTCAGGATCTACGCCGACCCGTTCTGCCTGACGCCCAGCTTGACCGTGCTCCCGGGCCACGGCACGCACGTACCGCCCGCCACGGGCAGCTTCTCGGTGTGAACCGGCCGGACACGCGGTTCGACGTGGTCGTCGTCGGCACCGGTCATGCCGGTCTGCCGCTCGCCAGGCGGGCGAGCGAGGCAGGCCTCTCGGTCGCCGGCCTGGACGTCCGCCAGAGCGTCGTCGACGGGCTGGCCGCGGGCCGTTCGCACGTGTCGGACGTGCCGGACCGCGACGTGGAACTGATGCTGGCCAACGGCTTCACGCCCACCACCGACCCCGAGGTGATCGCTCGCGCCGACGTCGTCGTCATCTGCGTGCCCACCGGGCTGGACGCCGGTGGACGGCCGGATCTCGGGTCGGTGCGGGAGGCGACCGCGACGGTCGCGGCGCACCTGCGGATCGGCGCGCTGGTCGTGCTCGAGTCCACGACCTCCCCCGGCACCACCGACGAGGTGGTGCGGCCGCTGATCGAGCGGGCGACCGGCTGGACGGCGGGGGAGGAGTTCCACCTCGCCTACTCGCCGGAGCGGGTCGATCCGGGCAACCGGCGGTTCGGCGTCCGGAACACCCCGAAGATCGTCAGCGGCCACACCCCGTTGTGCGCCAAGCACTGCGCCGCGTTCTACGGCCGGTTCGTCGACTCGGTGGTGGTCGCGCGCGGCACACGGGAGGCGGAGCTGGCGAAGCTGCTCGAGAACTCCTACCGGTACGTCAACATCGCGTTGGTCAACGAGGTGGCGACGTTCTGCCACCGGCTCGGCGTCGACGTGTGGGACGTGCTGCACTGCGCGGGGACCAAACCGTTCGGCTTCGCGCCGTTCACCCCGGGCCCAGGCGTCGGCGGGCACTGCATCCCGGTGGACACGCGGTACCTCGCCGCCACGGCCGAGTCGGCCGGGTTCTCGTTCGGGGTGCTCGACGCCGCGCACGCGGTGAACGCGGGCATGCCCGCGTACGTTGCGCGGCGGGCGGCGGCGCTGCTGGCCGAGCACGCAGTGCCGGTGCGTGGCGCGCGGGTCCTGCTGCTCGGGGTGACCTACAAACAGGACGTGCCCGACACGCGGGAGTCGCCGGCCGCCGCCGTGGCCGAGCGGTTGGCGGACCACGGCATGCTGGTCGGCTACCACGATCCGTACCGCGTTGACCTTCCCGGGTTCCCGCGCGCGACGGGGGAACCGTGGCCCGCGGTCGCGGCCGCCGACCTGACGATTTTGTTGCAGGAACACCGTGCGTACGACCTCGGCAGGCTCGCGCGCACGGCCAGGCTCTTGTTCGACACGCGGGGGAAATCCTTCGGCGAACGTGTGCACAGGTTGTGATCGTGCCCGCGAAGCCATTCCCGGTGAATGAATGAAATTGTTCCGCTGATGAATAAGGAGAAACCGTCATGACGACCGCTGTGAAGAACGACCGGCTCCGCCAGCGTTTTCGTAAGTGGGACGTGAACGGGAACGGGGTGATCGAGCGCGGCGACTACGAAGCCGAGGCCACGCGCATTCTCCAGGCGTTCGGCGAACCGCCCAGTTCGTCGAAGGGCCGCGCTTTGCTGGACGCCTACCTCGGCATGTTCGACCAGATGTCCCGCAAGGTCGGCAGCAAGGAGATCTCGGAAGACCAGTTCGTGGACTACGTCGAGAACCAGATGTTCGGGCAGGGCGACGCGGGCTTCAACCGGGTGCTGCGCCCGACGATCACCGCGATCGTCAACATCTGCGACACCGACGGCGACGGTGAGGTGAGCCCGACGGAGTTCGGTCGGTGGCTCAAGGCCGTCGGCGTGCCGGACAGCCAGGCCAGGTCGGCGTTCCAGCAGCTCGACAAGGACCAGAGCGGCCACCTGAGCGTCGAGGAGCTGATCAACGCGGTACGGGACTTCCACGCGGGCAAGCTCGACATCGGGTTGCTCGGCGGTCGCTGACCCGGCACGGCGAGAGGCGCGCCCGGCGACGCGGCCGGGCGCGCCTTGTCGCGTCACAGTGGACGTGGCTGGAACCGCACCGGCAGCTCCGGGCGAAGCCGCAGGTCCGCACCCGTGCGCGGGTGTTCGCTGTGCACGAGGATGTTGTAGTGGTTGGGGAAGTGGCACGCGTCGAACCCGAGCACAGTGCCGACCCTGGTGTCACCGAGCCACAGCTCGTCACCGCGGTCGACCACGCCCGCGGTGCCGATCTCGACGAACCCGAGGAAGCCGACGCGGTCGATCCGCGTGCCCTCCTCGGTGCCGGTGTGGTCGGTGGTGACCAGTTCGTGCAGCTCACCCTGGCGCACGCACCGGCTCGCGTACGGCTCGAGGCGCATCCCCCGGTCGTCGCGGCGGTGGACCAGCACCTTCACGAGCACCCCCGACACCGCGCGCTTGGCGCCGTCCTCACGCATCGGCCGCCACCGCCAGCCGGTACGTCTCGTCCACGAGGGACAGTGCGGCCAGCCCGCCGGAGGTGTCGTGCTCGCCGCGGGCCACGACCCGTGCGAACTCGTCGACGATCCGGTGGTACTCGTGCCACAGCGAGCCCTTGAACCTCGGGTGCCCGGCCAGCATGTCGGCCCGCAGCACGGCGCCGTCGGTCAGGCGCACCTCGACGTCCTTGACCTCGCCCGAGTACGACCAGTCCAGCTCGACGTGCGCGGTGGCGCCGTCGACGGACCGCAGCACGACATGCGCCCGGCGGTCGACGCCCGCCCTGTCCCGGGTGATCTTCGCGTCGGTGACCCGGACGGGACCCGCCAGCAGCCGCACGAGATCGAACGCGTTGGGCCCGTTGTCGGCGACGCAGCCCCCGCCGCAGCGGGTGGCGTCCAGGTACCAGGCGTCGTCGCCCGCGTGGTCCTCGATCCGTTCCAGGTAGCGCACGCGGACGGACTCGATCGGGGCCCGCCGGGCGAGCCGGTGCGCCAGGTCACGCACGTTGTCGTTGTACCGGCGGTGGAACGCGGTGAACAGCGGCAGTTCGCGTTCCGCGGCCAGCGCCACCAGCCGTGTGCCCTGTTCGAGCGTGAGCGCGAGCGGTTTCTCCACACACACCGGCAGCCCGGCGGCCAGCGCGTCGTGGCACACCGCGAAGTGCGCGTCGTTGGGCACCGCCACCACGACCGCGTCGAGCGCGGTGCCCGCCAGCATCGCTCGGTGGGTGCGGTAGCAGGCGACGTTGCCGCGGTACGCGGACAGCCGCGCCTCGCTCTGGTCGCACACCGACGCCAGCCGCACCGATGGCACGCCCTGTATCGCGGAGAGGTAGAACCGGGAGATCACGCCGAGCCCGACGACCCCGAGTCGCAGCGGCCGCGTCATGCTGTCACCAGGGCCGCCGGTGCCGGGAGGTCCGCGGCGGCGGCGACCGCGCACAGCTCGGCGAACAGCTCGTCGGGCAGCGGCACCCCGGCGCGGAGGTGCTCGCGCGCGGTCTCCGCCTCCGGCAGGCCCGGGTAGCGCACGGGCCGTGCCGGGTCGAGCGGTGGACAGCCGAGCAGGGTGGTGAACAACTCGTCGGCGTCGGCGGCGAACGTGCCCGCCGGGCGCAGGAGGTCCGGTGCGACGGCCATGACGAACACCCCGATGTCGTCGTCCCGGCCGCCGGCACCGGCGCTCGGCCCGAACCCCGCGCCGGACAGCAGCGCGGACAGCACCTCCACGACGATCGCGAGGCCGAAACCCTTGTGGGCGCCCGTCTCGGGGGTGCCGCCGAGCCAGCGCAGGTGCGCCGCGCCCCGGTCGAACGCGGCCGGGTCGGTGACGGGCGCGCCGTGGTCGTCGGCCAGCCAGCCCTCGGGAACGCGGGTGCCGGCGCGGGCCGCGGCGCGGACCCGGCCGGTCGGCACGACGGTCGTGCTCATGTCCAGCACGAACGGCGGCGCCGAGGCGACCGGGACCGCGACGCTGAGCGGGTTCGTGCCGAGCATCGGCCGCGCACCACCGGGTGGGCGGGCGATGCGCTGGTGGCCGCAGTTGCTCATGACCACCCCCACCATCCCGTGCCGGACGGCGCGGGCGGCGTGGTGCCCCGCACAGCCGATGTGGGTGGCGCCGCGCACGCTCACCAGGCCGACGCCGAGGTCCGCGGCGCGGTCGACCGCGAGGTCCATGGCGGCGCCCGCCGCCCACAGCCCGAGCGCCCGGTGTGCGTCCACGACCGCGCACGCGCCGACCTCGCGCACCACCTCGAGGTCGGCGGCGGGGTCCACTCTGGACTCCGCGAACAGCGGGAGGTACAGGCGGGTCAGGTTGACCAGCCCGTGGGAGGTGGTGCCGGTGAGGTCGCCGTGGCACAGCGCCTCGGCCGCCGCGGCGGCCCTGGCGGGCGGGAGCCCGCGGTGGGTGAACACCGCGGTGGTGAACGTGAGCAGGTCGCGGTGTGCGACGCGGATCATGGTTGTCCTTTCGCGGCGAAGGTGTGCAGCGTGGTGGTGACGGCCGCGGCGAACCGTTCGAGGTCGGCGAGGTCGGCGTACTCACCGCACGCGTGCGCGTTGTTGTCGGAAAGCGAGCCGGGGCCCAACACCACGGTGGCGGTGCCGGGCCGGTCGTGGAGCCAGATCGCGTCGCACGTGAACGCGGGTTCGTCGGCGGGCCAGCGGGCGATGCCCGCCTCGGCGAACAGGTCGGTGCACCACGGCGGGCACCCGGTGAGCGTCGGCAGGCCGCGCTTGTGCCACTCCAACGTGGTGATCTTCGTGGCGTCGGTCGCGGTGCGGGCGAACTCGCGGACCCCGCCGAACCGCGCGGTGAACGCGGCGAGCCCCTCGTCGAGGGCCGCCCGCAGTGCCCGCTCCCGCCGTGCGCCGGACTCCGGTGTGGCGTAACCGATGTTGAGCAGCAGCCTGCCCGTGCCGTACACGCGGTTGTGCATCCGGCCGGTGTGCAGGCCCGCCACGCACACGCCCTCCCCGGCCAGCGCGTACCCGAGGTGCTGGGCGAGGAAGCCCAGCAGGACGGTGGCGTTGTGGCCGGTCTCCGGGCGGTCGTCGATCGCGCCGTCGCCGTCGACCCGGACGCACGCGGTCATCGCGGCGGTGGCGCGGGGCAGGTACCGCAGGCCCGTCGGCTCGCAGAAGACGTTGAGCCGGCCGTACCAGCCCGCCGCCACCAGCGGACGGGTGCCGATCGTGCCCATCGCCCCGCCCTCCTCACCGGAGACGGCCTGCACCAGGACGGCGACGTCCCGGCCGATCGCCGGGTGCGCGGCCGCGGCGGCGCGGACACCGGCCAGCACCGCGACCGCCGGTCCCTTCGCGTCGATCGCGCCGCGACCGGTGAACCGGGTGCCGTCGAAGGTGACCGGCTCGTGGCCGGAGACCGTGTCGAGGTGCACGTTGAACATCACGGTGGCCGACACGGGCAGCGCGGGGCCGAGGCGGAGAACGAGGCTGGGTTGCGCGTCGAGGAACCCGGGTGTGGCCGCGGCGCTGCGGACGGCCAGCGGCACGTCGTCGCAGGCGAGCGCGGCGGCGGTCACCGGGGCGTGGTGCACGGTGGTCATGCCGAACGCCGAGGCGGCCCGCGCGTACTCGTGCTGCGCCTCCCACAACCGGACGGGTGCGTCGTGGCCGGCTTCGAGCGGTCCGGCGGTGGGGAGCGCCAGCAGGCGCAGCAACAGGTCCCGGTCGGTGTCGAGCAGCGTGGTCACCGCGACACGGCCACCAGGGTCTCGTGCACGAGCCGCCGGAGCGCGGTACCGGCCTCGACGAACCGTGCGGCGGCGTCGGGCGTGTACGTCATGCCCTCGTGCGGTAGCACGCCGAGGTGCGGTTCGAGCGAGAACGCGCCGCGGTACCCGTTGTCCAGCAGCAGGCGCAGGCAGTCGGCGACCCGCGCCCAGCCCTGGCCGGGCAGCGTGTACCTGGGTCCGGCGACCGCGTCCTTGACGTGCACGTGTGCGACGTGGTCGACGAGCGCGGACAGCATGTCGTGGGCCGCGTAGCCGTGGGCGACGCCGTTGCCGGTGTCGAACAGCACGCCGAGCGCCGGGCTGTCGACCGCGGCGAGGAGGTCGAGCGTCCGTCGCGCCGACTCCCCGGCCCAGCCCGCGCAGTTCTCGTGCAGCAACACGAGCCCGGCCTGTTCCGCCCGGTCGGCGAGGACCCGCAGCCGCGCCACCACCCGTGCTCGCCAGTCGCGTTCGGACAGTCCGCCGCCGGGGTAGGACATGACGCGGACGTACCGGCAGCCGAGCACGGCGCAGCGCCGGGCGAGGACGGCCAGCTCGTCGAGGTCGAGCTCGAACGGCCCGGTCACCGGCCGCGCCCAGTTGCCGATCCGCGAGTCGACGCACACGACCCGTGTGTCGGACCACTCGAGCGCGTCGACCACGTCGGCGAACGCGTGATCGTCCAGATCGGACAGTGCGACACCGTCGACGGTTCGCAGCTCGATCGCGTCGAGTCCCGCGCGGGCGACGGCGGCGAGCTGCCCCGCCAGGTCCGGCGCCGCCTCGTCCCCGACGCCCGCGAGGATGACCGGCTCAGCCGGCATCGCGTTGTCTCCCTTCGGTAGCGCCGCACAGCTCCTTGGCCGTGGTGAGCAGGCGGACCACGTGCACCGCCACGTCGAGGTCGTCCGCGCCGGGATCGCCGGGCCGCTCGAAGCGGCGGTAGGCGTCGAGCAGGAACGCGCCGAGCGCGTCGTCCCGGAAGGCGGTGTGCCGTCGCTCGTTCCCGGTCCTGACCACCAGCTGCGCCATGTCGTCTTCGGCGCTGACGGGGTAGTGGCCGGTGACCGTGCCGTGCGTGAAGCGCATCGTGATCCGCCGGGCCCGCACCGGTGCGGTGAGGTCGGAGGTGAACCGGCTGTGCACGCCGCTCGCGTGTGCCAGCCGCAGGCTCGCCCGGCCCAGCCAGGGCACCCGCAGGTCGCCGAGCCGCAGGTCCGTGCAGCTCGCGGCGGTGACCTCGGCAGGGCCCGCGAGGCGGAGCGCGACCCCGATCGCGTGTGGCAGCTCGACGTCGAACGCGGTCGGATGACCCCGCGTGTTCGTCGACCGGTGGAACCGGGGTTTGTGCTGCGCCACCGAGATCGTGCGCAGCTCGCCGAGCGTGCCCGCGCGGGTCAGCCGGACGAGCGCGCGGGTCAGCTCGCTGGCGAGCCACGGCGCGACCACGAGCATCCGCGACCGGTGCCGCAGCAGCTCGGGCAGCTCCTCGTCACCGGCGGCGAGTGGCTTCTCCACGAGGACGTCGCGGAAACCGTGCGCGGCGAGCTCGGCGAGCACGGGCACCCGCGTGGTCGGCGGCGTGCATACGTGCACCACGGTGTCGCCGGTGTCGAGCAGGCGCGCGGCGTGCGCGACGGAACGGGCGGCCACCAGGCCCGGCACGTCCGGCACACCGGCCGGGTCGACGCCGACGACCGGCGAGCCGCCGCACCGCAGCCGCAGCAGCGCGGGCAGGTGCAGCCCGGCTCCGGACCTGCCGAGACCGATGATGAGCGACCGCATGCGCCTCCGATTCGCCCGCACAGGAGGAATTCCCCGCCCCGACATTTCCCGCCCGGGTGCGGCGTGTCAAGTTCACGGTCGGCGGCGTTGCCGAATTGGGTGAACATCGCGGAATCGCGACCGGACCGGTCGAGAAGACGGTGGTTCGCGCTTATGGTCGGGGGGCTGCCGAGTTCGCGGGAGGTGTGCGTTGGCAGTGCCGTTCTTTTCCCAATCGACCAGCTTCGCCGATCTCTGGCCCGACATCGAACGCCGCGTCGACGACATCATTCGGCGCGGAAAATACTCGCACGGCAATGCGGTCGCCGAGTTGGAGTCCGCGCTCGCCGCCTACACCGGCGCCCGGCACGTGGTCGGCGTCAACAGCGGCACCGACGCGCTGGTGATCGCACTGCGCGCCACGGGGCTGCGGCCCGGTGACGAGGTGGTCGTCCCGGCGTTCAGTTTCATCGCGTCGGCGTCGTCGGTCGTGCTGGCCGGTGGCACGCCGGTCTTCGCCGACGTCGAGCCGGACAGTTACGGCATCGCCCCGGGTGCCGTCGCCGACGCGGTCACCCCCGCGACCACGCACGTCCTGCCGGTGCACCTGTTCTCGCAGCTCGCGGACCTGTCCGGGGTGCTGGCCGTAGCCGCCGAGCACGACCTGACCGTCGTCGAGGACAGCGCGGAGGCGATCGGCATGCGCTGGGACGGGACCCACGCCGGGCTGCTCGGCCGGGCCGGGGTGCTGTCGTTCTTCCCGACCAAGACGCTCGGCGCGATCGGCGACGCGGGTGCCGTGCTGACCGACGATCCCCAGGTCGGCCAGACAGCCGCCGCCCTGCGCCACCACGGCCGGTTCGGCCGCACACTGGACAACTTCCCCGGCATTTCCCACGCCACCGAGGTGGCCGGGATGAACAGCAAGATGGACGATATCCAGGCCGCGGTTCTGCTCGCCAAGCTCGCCCGGCTGGACGTGGACATCAAGAAACGTGCTCTGCTGGCGGAGGCGTATTCCACGCGACTCGCCGATATTCCGGGTGTACTTCGGCTACCGACCGTGGTGTCGCGGTCGGTGCCTACTTCGGACGTGTGGTACGTGTACGTGATCGAGGTATCCCGCCGTGACGAATTGGCACGGTATCTGGCGGCGCGTGATATCGGAACGGAAACCTATTATCCGGTGCCGCTGCACCTGCAGCCGTGTTTCGCGGACCTGGGGTACCGGCCGGGTTCGTGCCCGGTCGCGGAGCGGGCGTGCGGGCACACCCTCGCACTGCCGCTCTACCCGGACCTCGACCTCGACGGTGTCGACGAGGTGTGCGACGCCATCGCCCGGTTCTACACGGGACGGCACGCATGATGGTGCTGCCGTTCTTCCCGCCCGACCTGTTCGACGGCGAGCGGGACGTGCTGCTAGACCTCATTCGCGAGGTCGGCCTCGACCCCGCACAACGGTTCGTGCTCGGCGAACGCACCGCCCGCTTCGAGGAGGCGCTCGCCGCGTCGCTGGGTGACGGGTCGGTGCACGTCGTGGCGTGCGGGAGCGGCACGTCCGCGCTCGGCATGGTGCTGCACGCCATCGACGTCACGCCCGGGGCCGAGGTCGTGGTGCCCGCGTTCGGGTGCGCGCCGCTCGCCGCGACCGTGGTCAACCTCGGCGCCACCCCGGTGTTCGCCGACATCGACCCGCACACGATGGTCGTCGACCCGGACGACGTCGAGCGCTCGATCACCGGCCGGACGCACGCGGTCGTCGCCGCGCACATGTTCTCCGTCATGGCCGACATGCCCCGCCTCCGCGCGCTCGCGCACACCACCGGGGTGCGGCTCGTGGAGGACTCCGCGGTGGCCCAGGGCGGCGTGCTCGACGGCGTGCCCGCCGGGCTGTGGGGAGAGGCCGGGGTGTTCTCCTTCGTCCAGGTGAAGACGTTCGGCATGCCGGGGGAGGGCGGGGTGGTCGTCACCAGGGACGCCGACCTCGCCGCGACCGCGCGCATGCTGCGCAACCACGGCCAGGACGGCCGCCACCGCTTCGTGCACCACCGCGTGGGTTACAACAGCCGGTTCGACGAACTGCAGGCGGCGTTCCAGTTGCACCGGCTGCGCACGTTCCCCGAACGGCTCGCCCGCCGCGCGCGGATCGCCGCGTACTACACCGAACGCTTCGCCCCGCTCACCGACCGCGGCGTCCGGCCGCCACCGGCCCGCCGCGACGGACGTTGCCACTACGTCTACTCGCTGCTGGCCGAACGCCGCGACGACCTGCGGGCACACCTCGCAGAACACGGGATCGGCGCGCACGTCTACTACCCGGCGCCGCTGCCGCGCCAGCCCGCGTTCGCCCCCTACGCACCACCCGGCCGCACCTGGCCGCACGCCGAGCACGCCAGTGCGCACACGCTCGCCATCCCGGTCTACCCGCACCTGACCGACGCCGAGGTCGAACACATCGCCGACGCCGTCGTCGGCTTCACCCGCTGAGCCAAAGGAGTCCCGTGCACCCGCTACGACAGCGCACCGAACCGCCGACCATCGCGGAGATCGAGGAGGAGTGGCGCAGGCGGGCCCGCCGCACCGGCCTCGGGCCCGTGATGCGCGCCTCCCAGCCCGCCGAGCTGGCACCCGCGGTCACCGCGGCCACCCGCGGGCAGGTCGCCGGCCACCTCGACCGGCTGTCGGTCCTGCTCGGCAGGCCGTTGCGATCGGCTCTGGAGATCGGGTGCGGCATCGGCAGGCTCACCCCGACCATCGCCGCGACCGCCGAACGGGTGCTGGCCGTGGACATGACCGAGGAGATGCTCGCGCGTGCGCGGGTCGCGTGCGCCGGGCTCGGCAACGTCGAGTTCCAGCGCCGCACCGCCCAGCGGCTGGCGATCCCCGAGTCCAGAGTGGACGTCGCGGTGTGCGTGTGGGTGCTCATGCACGTCCTCGACGACGCCGAGTTCGCCGCCGCCTGCCGTGGCATCGCCCGTTCCGCCGCGCACCTGGTCCTCGTCGAGTACACCGACGCCGCCGTCCCGGTCGGCCGCTACTCGCGGCTGCGTTCGCTGGCCGACTATCTCGACGCGCTGCCCGGCGCGCGGCTGGTCGAACGCGGCGAACTGTGTTACGGCGGCGACGTGTCGTTCTCCGCGTTGATCGCGCTGGACCAGCCGTGACCACGGCGGTGCGCGGCCAGGCGCGGCAGGCGGGCACCTGGCAGGCCTACGCACGTCTGGCCAAACTGGACGTCTTCGACTACTACCTCAGTGCCCTGCTGGTGTGGACCATGCTGGCGCCCTCGGCACGGCTGGACGAGCGGAACCTCGGCGTCCTTGCCCTGTTCCTCGCCGGTGAGGTGCTGCTGATGGCGTGCCTCGTCGCGCTGGACGACCGCACCGGGTACCGCGACGGCAGCGACCTGCGCAACTACGGGCCGGACGCGCCCGCACGCCGGTTGCGCCGCAAGCCGCTGCTCGCCGGAACCCTGACCGAGCCGCAGGTCGTGCGGTTCGCGGTGCTGACCTTCCTCGCGGGCACTCTGCTGTGGACGGTCGCGGTGACGGCCGCCGCCGACCCGCCGACGTGGGCGCTGGTGGTCACCGCGGTGACGCTCGTGCTGTACCCGCAGTACTCCTGGGGGCTGGCGCTGAGCTACCGCGGCTGCCAGGAGCTGTACATCGCGGCGCTCGGCTGGGCGCTCGTGCTCGCGCCGTACGGGCTCGTCGCCGGTGACGCGTCCGGGTACGTGCTCGTCCAGGCGCTGATCTTCGGGCTGGGGCCGCTGCTGTTCGGGGTGTACTCCAACACCAACGACATCGCCGGGGACCGTTCGGTCGGGCGGCCGACCGTGGCCGCGCTGGTGTCGCGGCGCGGCAACGCGGTGTTCGTCGCCGCCGTGTCGGTCGCCGAGACCGCGCTGGTCCTGTGCGCGCCGTTCGTCGGCGGTCCGTGGTGGTTCCCGCTGGCCCTGCTGCCGACGATCCTGTTGCGTGCCAACCAGTACCGGCTCGGTTTCGGTCGCCACGAGATCCTGCGTGCCCGCAGGCTCGGCATCGTCATCCACCGCGTCACCGTGCTCACGCTCGTCGTCGTGAACCTGGTGGGAGGCGCCTGATGTCACCGGATCTCGACGTCGTGGTGGTGGGGGCGGGCCCGGCCGGGCTGTCGCTCGCCCACCGCCTGGCAGGCACCGGTCTCGCCGTGCGGGTGCTGGAGGCGAACGACCACGTCGGCGGCCGCATGGCGTGCTTCCGCCACGACGGGTACACAGTGGACACGGGCGCGGAGCAGGTGCCGACGTACGGCTACGAGCACACGTGGCGGTTGCTGCGCGAGCTGGACGTGCCGCTCGCCGACGTGCCGACGGTGCGCGGGATGCTCGCGGTCTGGCGGGACGGGCGGGCCCACCCGGGGCTCGCGCACCCGCTGGGGCTCCTCACCGGCGCGGGCCTGTCCGTGCGCGGCCGTCTCGACCTGCTGCGGCTGCAGGCCCGGATCGCACGGCGTGCCCGGGCGTTCGACCCGGACCGCCCGGAGGACACGCCGCTCGGCATGGGCACCGTCGCCGACCTCGCCGCCCACCACCACCCCGACGTCGGCGACTTCCTGCTGGAGCCGGTCGTGTCGGGTTTCTTCGGGTGGGACCCGGCACGCTCTGCGGCGGCGCCGTTCGTCAGCCTGATGCGGGCCGCGGGCCCCGCGTCGACCTGGCGCACCTACGCCGACGGCATGGACACCCTCGCCCGCCGCCTCGCCGAACGCGTCGACGTGCGCACGGGCGTCCCGGTCGACGAGGTGGTCGCAGGCACCGACAGCGCGCTCGTGCACACGGGGGAGGGCACGCTGACCGCCCGCGCCGCCGTGCTGTGCGTGCCCGCGCCCGTGGCCGCCCGCCTGTACGCGAACGCACCGGCCGACGAGCGGGAGTTCCTGTCCGCCAGCACGTTCACCCCGATGCTCAAGGTGAGCTGCCTGCTCGACCGGCCGCTGTCGCCACCGTCGGCCCGCCCCGTCTACGCGCTGCTGGTGCCCGCACGCGAACGAGGCCGGGACGGCGTGCTGTCCGGGATCATCGTCGACCACGTGAAGAACCCGGCGCGGGTGCCGCCCGGCCGGGGACTGCTCACGCTGCTGGCCGCGCCGTCCGCGATGCCGGACCTGCTGACCGCCCCCGACGACGAGGTGGTCCGCGCCATGACCGCCGACGCCGAGCCGTTCGTGCCCGGGCTGGCCGCGGCCACGGTCGCGAACTTCGTGCACCGCTTCCCCCACGGCCTGCCGGAGGCGACACCGGCGGCGCTGCGGTCGCGGCGCGGGTTCCTCGCCCGCGCGTCCAGGCCGGTGGACTACGCGGGCGACTGGATCATGGCGCGCCCCAGCAGCGAGGGCGCCATCCGGGCCGCCGCGACGACCGCCGCCCGCGTCACCCACCTGTGTGCCACCCGGAAGGAACCGGTATGAAACCGACCGACGTCGGGCTGCTGTTCGACCAGTGCGCCGAGATCGGGACACGCACCACCGTCCACCTCGACCGCCCGTTCGACATCGCACCGGACGGTGGCGTCCACTACGACGTCCCGCGCCTCGCCGGGCTGGTCGCCGAGGCCGCGGGCTGGCTCACCGCCGCCGGTGCCCGGCCGGGTGACCGGGTGGCCATCGTCAAGGACAACCACTGGGACTGCGTTCTCCTCGCCTGCGCGGCCGTGCGGATCGGGGCGCTGCCCGCGCTGGTCGCCGCCACCCTGCCCGCGGCGACACTGCAGACCATGCTCAAGCGGCTGGACCCGGCGGTGCTCGTGACGTGCGCCCGGGTGCTGCGTGCCGGGCAGGACGCGGGCGCCGACCTGGCCGGTGCGGCCCGCCGCACGGTCAGCCTCGACGAACCGGTGGCGGGTGCCGTGGCCGTCTGCGACCTCCGTGGGCACGACGCACCGCCCGCGCACCGCCGCGGCGTGGACGACCCGCTCGTGGTCACCCACACGTCCGGCACCACCGGCGTGCCCAAGCTGGTGGTCCACTCCACCGAGACCATCGTCAACCGGCTCGCCCGGTTCGAGGCCGTGCGCTGGCCGCTGCTCGCCACCCGCCGCGACGACACCGTCGTCAACGCCGCGTCGTTCGTGCACGGGCGCACGTTCTGCTGGACGGCGAGCGTGCTGTGCCTCGCGCCGCGTGAGATCGGTGTCGTGACCGACTTCGCCCCGCACCGGGCGGCGCCGTTCCTGCACGCCCACCCGCCGACGCTGCTGGAGGCCGTGCCGGCCGTGTTCGTCCGCTGGCAGCCGCTGACCTCGTCGGAGGGCAACCCGTTCCGCGACGTCCGGCTGTTCATGAGCACCTACGACGCCGTGCACCCGCCTGCCGTGCGGGCGTTCCTCGACGCGTCGGCACGGCGGTTCCCGCTGTGGCTGCAGGGTTGGGGGCAGACCGAGACGGGCCCGCTCACGTTCCGGTTCCTCACCCGCCGGTCGGTCGCGCGGGCGGGGGAGCGGCATCCGACCACCCGCGACCTCGGGCGTCCCGTCCCCGGTCGCACCGGGCTGCGGGTGGTCGACCCGGACACGCTCGTTCCCGTGCCACGCGGCGAAACCGGCCTGCTCCTGGCCCGCACGAGCGCACGCTGCCCCGGGTACGTCGGCGAGCAGGACCGGTGGGCCGCCAAGGACCGGGACGGCTGGTGGAACACCGGCGACGTCGGGTCCATCGACCGGACGGGCCGGGTGCGGCTGCTCGACCGCGAGGTCGACGTCGTGCCCGGACTGTCCTGTGTGGAGGTCGAGGACGTGCTGGAGGACCGGCTGCCCGACGTCGTGGAGTGCGTCGTGCTCGGCTCGGTCGGCAGACCGCCGCTGCCGGTGCTGGTCACCGCGAGCGGCACACTCGACGACACGAGGTGGCGGGCGGCCGTCACCGACCTGCCGCCGCTGGCCGACCCGGTGCTGATGGCGTGGGACGACGTGCCCCGCACCGCCACCGGCAAGGTCCGCAGGCTCGCGCTGCACGACCGGCTGCTCGGCGGCACCGACATCCACGGCACGGGGCGCTGGACGTGAGCACCACCGCCGAGTACGTCTTCGGCACGGCGGGCGACGCGGTCCGGACCCAGCAACGCCTCCTCGCGGACGCCTACGACGAGGTGACCCGCACCCGCCTGATCCGCACCGGCGTCGGCGCGGGCTGGCACTGTCTCGACGTGGGCACCGGTGGCGGCACCGTTGCCGCGTGGCTCGCGGACCGGGTCGGGCCGGCCGGGTCCGTCCTCGCGACCGACCTGACCCGGCCCGCCGCCGCCCGCGGCGTGACCCCGCTGCCGCACGACATCACCCGGGACCCCTTGCCGGACAACGCTTTCGACCTCATCGTCGCGCGCCTGGTGCTCCGGCACCTCCCGGCGCGCGACGACGTGCTCGGCCGGCTGGTGCGTGCGCTCAAACCCGGCGGCCTGCTGCAGATCGACGAGTTCGACACCGGCTGCCAGCCGTGCCTGGTGGCGCCGTCCGCGAGCGGACGGCTGCTGTACCAACGGTTCCTGCGCGCACGGGACGCCGTCATGGCGGCCGCCGGGGTGGAGGGCACCTACGGCCGGCGGGTGGCCGAGGCCATGTCGGCCGCGGGGCTGGTGGCGGTCGACGCGGTCCCGGTCGTGACGCTGTGGCGGCCGGGAGCTCCCGGGCTCGCGCTGCTCGCGCACACGACCCACCAGCTGCGGGCCGAGCTGTTGGCGGCGGGCATGACCGCCCGCGACCTGACCAGGGTCCGCGCGCTGTTGGCACACCCGGACTTCCGCGCGTCGTCGAGCGTCCTCTACTCCGTGCAGGGGCGGCGTCCGTGACCGCCACGCTCGACGCCGCGGTGGACTGTGCGGTGAGCTGGGCAGGGCCGGTCGACCTCCCCTTGCACGACGAGCTGGACGTGCAGGCCGCGTGCGGGATCATGCACGTCAACGGCCGTCGACGCGGCACACCGGCGCCGCTCGCGTTCGACTACGCGTCACTCACCGCCGGGTTGCTCGCCGTGCAGGGCGGGCTCGCCGCACGGCTGGGCCGGATGCGCGGTGTGCCGATCGGCCGGGTGTCCACCTCGGTCGCGCAGGCCGCGCTGCTGTCCGTGTCGCAGTACGTCGCGGCCGCTACAACAGAGGACGGCGACGTATTCGGTGGGCCCGGCGGGCCGCCGTTCACGTCGGCGGACGGCGTCCGGTTCGAGATCGAGACACTCCACGCCGAGCCGTGGCAACGGTTCTGGTCCCGCCTCGGAGCGCCGGACACGGCCGTGCGGCGGGGTTGGCGGCCGTTCCAGCACCGGTTCGCCACGGCGACGTGCCCGCTGCCGGTCGACCTGCACGAGGCGACCCGCCGGTGGGGGTTCGGCGACCTGGTCGCCCACGCCGAGGCCGCGGATGTCAGCGTCATGGCGGTGAGCGCGACGTGGGCGACGCCGGTCCCGCCGCCGTGGCACGTCACACCGCTGGCCGCGCCCGCCGCCCAGCCCGGCCTGGGTAGCGGTGCCGGGGCGCCGCTGGACGGGCTGGTGGTCGTCGAGTCGTGCCGGCGGGTGCAGGGACCGCTCGCCGGGCACCTGTTGCGGTTGCTGGGCGCGACCGTGATCCGGGTCGAACCGCCGGACGGCGACCCACTGCGGTGGGTACCGCCGACGTCGCGGGGCTGCTCGGCCCGGTTCCTCGCGCTCAACCGGGGCAAGCGGGTCGTCGAGGCGGACATCACCAGCGTGCGCGGCCGGGAGTCGGTGTGTGAGCTGGTGGCCGCCGCGGACGTGTTCCTGCACAACTGGGCGCCGGGCAAGGCGGAGGCGCTGGCGCTGGCCGCCGACGACCTGGCGCGGGTGCGGCCGGGGCTCGTGTACGCGCAGGCGTCCGGCTGGGGCGACCGGCTCGGCCCACGGCCACCGGTCGGCACCGACTACGTCGTCCAGGCCTACAGCGGGATGGCGGCCCGCGGGCCGTCGCTGATGACGCTGACGGACGTGCTCGGCGGTGTCGTGTCGGCGACGGGTGTGCTCGCCGGCCTGACCGCGCGGGCCAGGACGGGGTGCGGGCAGCGGGTCGACTCGTCGCTGCTGTCGGCCGCCATGACCGGCAGGCACGCGCGACCGGTGGCCCGGGTGGCGCCCGCGGTCGACGTGTGCACCGACCTCGCCGCGCTCGCCCGCGACCCCCGGTTCGCCCGTGCGGTGGAGTGGGACGGGTGCTGTTTCGTCCGTGCGCCATGGGAGTTCACATGATCTGGGTGTCCCGCGACGGCGTGGTGCTGCGTGACCTCGTGCCCACCCGGCTGCGCCGCCGGTGGGTGGCCGAAGGGCACTGCCCGGACCGCGACATCCACTCGCTGTTCACCGACCGCGTGCGCGCCCACCCCGAGCGGGTCGCGGTGATCGACGACGACGGCTCGCTCACCTACGCCGCGCTGGACGCCTCGGTGCGCCGGGCCGCCGCCGGGCTCGCCGGGCTCGGCCTCGGACACCGGGACATCATCGGCATCCAGCTGCCCAACGGGCGGGACGCGGTGATCGCGGAGCTGGCCGTGGCGGCGCTCGGCGCGGTCGCCCTGCCGTACCCGGTGGGCCGTGGCCCGCGGGACGCCCGCGCCCTGCTCGGCCGGTCGCGGGCGCGGGTCGTGATCACCGCGACGCCGCCCGGGCTCCCTGACGTCGTCGTGTGCCGGTCGCCCTCGGCGCTGGCGGGTGACCCGGCGTGGCGGCCCGCGCCCGTCGACCCGGAGGCCCCGGCCCGGATCCTGGTGTCGTCCGGGTCGGAGACGGAACCGAAGATGGTGGCCTACTCGCACAACGCGATGGCCGGTGGCCGAGGGAACTACGTGCGTGCCGTGCACCGCGGCGCGGACATGCGGGACCTCGTGCTGGTGCCGCTCGCGTCGGCGTTCGGTTCGTTCGGCACACCGGTCACGCTCGCCCGGTTCGGTGGCACCCTGCTGCTGGCCGCCGAATTCGACCCGGCCGCCGCGCTGCGCATGATCGCCGACCACCGGCCGACGCACGTGTTCGGTGTGCCGACCATGTTGCGCCGCATGACCGAGCACCCGTCCACAGTGGACGTGAGTGGCCTGGCGGCGGTCGTCGCGAGCGGCGCGGACCTGCCCCCGGCGACGGCGACGGCGTGCCGCGAGCGATTCCGGTGCCCGGTGGTGAACGTGTACGGCTCCTCGGACGGGGTGAACTGCCACACCCGGGACACGGCCGGGGGAGTGGGCAGGCCGGACCCGGCGGTGACCGAGATCCGTGTCGCGGACGGCGAGATCCTGGCACGCGGCCCGATGACCCCGCTGTGCTACGTGAACGCACCGGAACTCGACGAGCGGTACCGGCTGATCGGCGGCTGGGTGCGCACCGGCGACCGCGGCAGGCTCGACGAGCGGCACCGGCTGCACGTGACGGGCAGGCTGCGCCGGATCGCCGTCCGCGGCGGCCACAACATCAGCCTCGCCGAGGTCGAACAGCACGTGAGCGCCCACCCCGCGGTCGTGGACAGCGCGTGCCTGGCCGCGCCGGACCCGGACCTCGGGGAACGGGTGTGCGCGTTCGTGGTGCCACGCCCCGGCGCCGGCCTGACCGCGGCCGGCCTGCTGACGTTCCTCGCCGGCGCGGGCCTCGACCGCCACAAACACCCGGAACACGTCCTGTTCCTCGACGCGCTGCCGCTCGGCCCGACGGGCAAGGTCTGTCACCGCTCGCTGCTCGACGTGCTGGGCGGTGTGCCAGGAGCCGGATGGTAGATCCCGGTCGGCTCATCGAAGGGGAAGTCACGGGGAACCGCCTATGGCGGCTTCAGTCCACCGCCGACGGCGTGCCGAACCAGCGGGCGAGGTGGTCGTCCAGGTCCTGCTGGTCGTCGCCGATCCAGCCGACGTGGCCGTCGGGACGCAGCAGGACGCACGGAACCTCCAGTGCCGCGGTGGGATCCGCGAGGTGGTCGACCCGATCCGACCAGCCGCCGACGGTCAGCCCTCCGGTGCGGTCCAGCAGCAGCCCGCGGCCCCGGCGCAGCCGGTCGTACAGGCGGCCCTGCGCCAGGTCGATGTCGCGCAGGCGGCGGCCGAGCAGGTCGGGGCCCGCGCCGAGGTCGTACCGGATGCCGATCGCGGTGATCTTCTCGATCAGGTGCCGGTTCACATCGTCGAAGTCCATCAGTTCGGTGAGCAGCGCGCGCATGGCCCGCGCGCCCGGTTCGGTGGACAGCAGCGCGGTCTGGGCGCGCGTGTTGTCCAGCACGTCCTCGGCGACCGGGCGGCGTTCGGCCTGGTAGGTGTCCAGCAGGGTGTCCGGCGCCCAGCCGCGCAGCCGCGCGGCCAGTTTCCAGCCGAGGTTGAACGCGTCCTGGACGCCCAGGTTGAGACCCTGTCCGCCGATGGGCGGATGGATGTGTGCCGCGTCGCCCGCCAGCAGCACCCGGCCGACCCGATAGCGGTCGGCCAGCAGGGTGGCGTCCCCGAAGCGGGACAACCAGCGTGGGGAGTGCACGCCGAAGTCGGTGCCGGCGATGGCACGCAGCTGCCGTGCGAAGTCCTCCAGAGTGGGTGGTTCCGCGTGGTCGCGCACACCCGCGGTGGGCACCACCACGCTGTAGATCCCTCCGCCGAAGGGCCGGATCGAGAACCGGTGGTGGGTCTCGCGGACCTCGGCGATGGCGGCGGCGATCTCCTCCAGCGGCGCACCCACCTCCATCTCGCCCATCAGCGTCTCGGCCCGCGAGGGTTCGCCTGCGAAGCCGACGCCGAGCCGTTTGCGCACCGTGCCGCGCGCGCCGTCACAGCCCACGAGGTAGCGCGAACGCAGCCGTTCGCCGTCGGCCAGCACGACGGTCACACCCTCGTCGTCCTGCTCGACGTCGGCCACCGTGCGACCGTGCCGGACCTCCGCACCCAGGTGGGTGGCGTGTTCTTCGAGCAGGCGGACGATGACCGGCTGCGGGATGCCCAGCAGGTAGGCGTGCGCGGAGTCCAGGTTCGTGGGCGCGGGTTTGGCGATGGCGGCGAAGAACCCGGCTGCCGGGCGGCGCCTGCCGTGTTCGTGCAGGCGATCCAGCAGTCCGCGCATCGCCATCAGTTCGAGGGTGCGGATGTGCAGCCCGACGATCCGCACGAACGACACGGGCTCGGTGTCCTTCTCCAGTACGAGTACCCGCACGTCGTGCAGCCGCAGCTCGGCGGCCAGCATCGCGCCGGTCGGCCCGCACCCGGCGATGATCACGTCGTACGACGGCTCGGCGGCGGAACGCGGAGAGTTCATGGGTGTTGCCTAATCAGTTCTGAGAGTGAGCCGTCCGGCACACTCTTGGTCGGTAGCCGCCCGGTTGGTGAGCACTCGGTGTTCCTGGACGTTGAGTCCTGAC
>NZ_JBITMQ010000009.1:72107-380035 GCF_044466355.1 Actinophytocola sp. NPDC049390 | reverse complement strand
AACATCGATCTTGGTCGACGCTGTTCTAGCAGGAACCCCGTTGCCTATCTCAGCCGCCTTGACAACCCACCCACCGCCCTAACTGAACGGCATTGGACCTAGACCTCGTAGCAGATCCCCTGGTCGAACGACGTGAGCTCGCAGTGCACGCCCATGGTGGCCGCGCTCGTCACGATGCTCACCACCAGCAGCACGGTGATCGCCGCGCAGGCGATCGTCTGGAACCGCACGAGGTGCCGGCGGGGCGCGTACACCAGCGCGGCCGTCGCCAGCGCGCCGATCACCAGCCCGCCGAGGTGGCCGAGCAGGGAGATGCCCGGCAGCGCGACGCTCAGGAAGATGTTGATGCCGAGCAGGGTGAGCACCGGCGCGGGGTTCAGCTTGGCGCGGAACACCACCACCGCGATGCCGCCGAACAGGCCGTAGATGGCGCCGGACGCGCCCGCGACGCTGCCCATCGGGTCACCGAAGAGCATCACCGCGGCCGACCCGCCGAGCAGCGACAGCAGGTAGACGACCAGGAAGCGGACCCGTCCCAGCGCCACCTCGAGGTCCCGCCCGATGACCCACAGGGCGAACATGTTGAAGGCCAGGTGGACCGGGCCGTAGCCGCCGTAGTTGCCGAAGTGCAGGAACCCGGACGTCAGCAGGCGCCAGAACTCGCCGGCCGGGACCGTCCCGGGGATGAGCGTGCCCTGCATGAACAGCTCGGAGCGCTGGTTCTCCGTGATGCTCCCGGCCTGCACCGCGGTGAGCACGAACACCAGCACGTTGATCCCGATGAGCGCGGGCACCACCACGAGTGACCGCGCGCCGGGTCTTGTCCGCGCACCGCCGGTGTTCCTGGCGGGGCGGACCGTCTTGCTGCCCTCGGCTACGCAGTCGACGCACTGGTAGCCGACGGAGGCCTCACGCAGGCAGTCCGGACAGGCCGGCCGGTCGCACCGCACGCAGCGCAGGCCGGTCGGCCGGTCCGGGTGCCGTACGCAGGCGGGCAGGTCCTGCTGCCTGTTTACGGACACTCAGCCCTCGCGTTCGACGGTGACCCGTTCGACGACGATGTCCTCCAGCGGCTTGTCGTGCGGCGGCGCCGTCTTCGACGTGGCGATCGTGTCCACGACGTTGCGCGACTCCTGGTCCGCGACCTCACCGAAGATCGTGTGCTTGAAGTTCAGCCACGTCGTCGGCGCCACCGTGATGAAGAACTGCGAGCCGTTGGCGTTCGCGCGGCCGGGGTTGGCCATGCCGAGCAGGTACGGCTTGTTGAACTGCAGCTCGGGGGTGAACTCGTCGGCGAACTCGTACCCGGGGCCACCGCGGCCGGTGCCCGTCGGGTCACCGGTCTGGATCATGAAGCCGTCGATGACGCGGTGGAAGATCATGCCGTCGTAGTACGGGCCGGAGGTCTCGCCCTTGGCGTTGCGCGGGCTGTAGGACTTCGTGCCCTCTGCCAGGCCGACGAAGTTCGACACGGTCTTGGGCGCGTAGTCGGGGAACAGGTTGATCCGGATGTCGCCCTTGGTGGTGTGGAGGGTTGCCGAAACCTTCACCCCGACGAGGGACTCGTTGCTGTCTGCCACCCGGCCATCGTGCCATCCACAGCGAGATCGGTCCGGAAGGGGCAGGATGGTACGTGTCCGACAAGCCACCCTGGAGCAGACTATGGACGATGTGAAGGCCATGACCCGGGCCGGAGAGACGGTCGGCAAGGCCGCCCGCTCCGGCTGGCGTTCGGCGCGCCACAACGCGAAACGTGCTGGTCTTGCCGGCGCGGAGGCCACGTCCCGGGCCGCGCAGGCCGCCGATCGCAAGCTGACGGAGCGCGGGCTCGCGCCTCGCCAGGTCGCGGAGGCACTCGCGGAGGGCGCCGAGGTCGCACGCCAGGAGGTCGCGAAGACCACCCGTCGCGCGCGGCGCAAGCTGGCGAAGACGGCGAAGCACACGCGGAAGGACCTGGCCAAGGCCGCCAAGCAGGCCCGCAGGGACGCCGCGAAGAGCAGGTCCGCGAAGCAGGCGGGCAAGTCCGTCAAGCAGGCCAAGGCGGACGCGAAGAAGCTGAAGTCGCAGGTCAAGGCGGAGGCGAAGGCCGTGAAAGCGCGCGCCGCGGCGGGCTCCGACCAGCCGAAGCGCAAGCGTCGCTGGCCGAAGCTGATGTTGCTGGTGATCGTGGCGAGCGGTATCGCGTACGTGGTGCGCAGCAAGGCGGCGGCACAGGAGCAGTCCGTGCCGGAGCCGCGCCGGGACGAGTCCGCCAGGCCGGAGACGGCGCCGGCGGACGCCACCGCGGACGCACAGCTGAACGGTCAGCAGCAGACGTCGTCGTCCGCGAAGAACTAGCGGTGACGTCCGAGGGCCCGCCGGGTACGTACCCGGCGGGCCCTCGGTGTGTCCGGAGGTGTGTCTAGAGGCCGAGCGCGGTGATCGACTCCTGGGCGATCTGCTTGGCCTTGATCGTCTGCCCCTGGTTGGTGGTCACGACGACCGCGGTGCCGCCCTTGGCGACCGCGTACACCGCGCCCGAGTCCTTGGCCTCGGAGCCGCCCTCCCAGCCACCGGACAGCTCGGCCGGGTTGGAGGTCGCGACCGGCACCGCGGCGTCGACGAGGCCGCGGGCGACGGGTTCCTCACCGTTGTAGATCCGCACGGACAGCTGCACGTTGCCGTCCGGGCGCAGGAAGAAGCACGCGGGCGGGTCGTCCGCCGAGATCCGCACCTCGGACACGCGCTGCCCGTTGGTCTCCTCGACGTAGGCCTCGTCGAGGTACGGGCACGGCCCGTCGGCGGTCGGTTCCGGGTCCGGCGGGAGCTGGACCGGCGCCTCGCTCGTCGGCGTGGACACGGGCTCCTCGTCGACGGTTCGGTTCTCGACGGGTTTCACCGTGCACGCGGCGAGCGCGGCCAGCAGCAGGGGCCCGAGCACAAGGACGCGTTTCATAGGGCGCAGAGTCAACCACAAGCGGCCTCGCCCGACACCCGAGGGAGTCATGATGTTCCGGAACCTCTTCCTGTTGCTGGTCGGAGAACCCGCGGCGCCGGTCGTGCACGCCGACGAGCTGTCGTCGACGGCGATCGTGCCGGTGACGTCGGTCGACGAGGCGGTGGCGGCGGTCGGGTCGGCGGGTGAGCTGGACCTGATCGAGCTGTACGGCGGCATGGGCGTCGACGCGGCCGCGGCGGTCGTCGCCGCCGCACCGGGGGTGCCGGTGGGTTTCGCGGGGGCCGTCGAACCGTCGGCCGCCGTGGGGGTGCTGTTCGAGGACCCGGCGCCGAGGACGTGGCGGTTCGGCGGCTCGACGGTGGCCACGGTCCCCTCCGCCGACGAGGCGCCTGCGGCCGCCGTGAAGCTGGTGGCCGAGGGCGTCGAGCGGATCGAGCTGTGCGGCGGCATGGGACCGGTGCCGGGGGCCGCTGTGCGCGCGGTGGTCGACGTGCCGGTGACGACCGTGCTGTTCGGCTTCGAGTCGCTCCCGTCGGCGGCGGCGTACCGCGCGCGCTTCGAGGCGGCACTAGGCGAGCGCGAACCGTTCTGAGTGCACCTGGCGGTCCGGCACGCCGAGTGCCGTGAGACTCGCGAGCACGGTCGCCGTCATCGCGGCCGGGCCGCAGACGTAGACGTCGCGGTCGGCGACGTCGGGGACGAGCCCGCGGAGCCCGTCCGGGGTGAACGGCCGGACCCCGTCGGCCGTCCGGCCCGTGAGCAGGTGCAGCCGCCCGCCGCGGGCCGTGACGAGTGAGCGCACCTCGTCGAGCAGCACGGCGTCACGTTCGTCGCGCACGCGGTACAGGACGACGACGTCGCCGGGCATGCCCTCCTCCAGGAGCGCGCGGATCGGGGTGATGCCGACACCGCCCGCGATCAGGAGCGTGCCGTGGCGGGTGCGCTGCGCCGACGTGAACGCGCCGTAGGGCCCCTCCAGGAACGCCCGGCTGCCGACGCGGAGGTGCCGCAGGCTCGCACTGGTGTCGCCGACGGCCTTCGCGGTGAGCCGCAACCGCCCCCCGCCCGGTGCGGCGGACAGCGAGAACGGGTTGGCCCGCCACCACCCGTGGTGCCCGGGGAAGCGCCACACGAAGAACTGCCCGGCCCGCGCGGGCAACCGGTCCAGATCGCGGCCGGTCACGTACACGGAGACCACGTCGTCCGACTCCGGCACCACGGCCTCCACCCGGAACCGGTGCCGCGCGTTGCGCACCAGCGGCACCACCACCCGGCCGGCGATCAACGCCCCGAAGGAGAACAGCCACAGCACCCACCAGTAGCCGAGCGCGAACGGCGACGACGTGAACGTGGTGGTCTCCAGGAGTTGGTGCACGAACGCGAGCGCCAGCACCACGTACACCAGCATGTGCAGCGCGTGCCACGTCTCGTACCGCAGGCGGCGCCGCACGTACCGCGTCGAGACGGTGGCGACCACCACGACGAGCAGCGCCGCGCACATGCCGAGCAGAGAGGCAGGCACCCCGGCCAGCGCGAGGAAGGTCCTGGCCATCGACGCGTCGTCGAGCACCGCGTAGCCGAGCACCACGATGAACGCGTGGGTCAGGATCGTCCAGAACAGCCCGAACCCCACCCACCGGTGCCACACGGTGAGCCGGTCCATCCCGATCCGGCGGTCCAGCCACGGCAGCCGCGCGATCAACAGCAGCTGGATGAACAGCAGCAGCGCGGCGTGCAGCCCGAAGAACTTCGCCACCGTCAGCACGTCGTTCTTGCCCGCGCCCGCGGTGAAGAACAGCACCTCGACGATCAGGACGTTGACGAGGACGAACGTCCACAACGCCCACCGTGCCCGCACGACCATCGCAACTCCCGTCCCCTGTGACATCCGATGACACGCGGGAAAGCCGCGAAAGGTTCAGAAGAGCAGGACCGGGCGGTGACGCTGCGTCGGACACTGGCGAAGCTCGACGCCCGCTCCCCGGGGCCGACCGACCCCAGCGAGGCGCTGCTGGAATGGCGCCGTTTCTTGTGGCCCGTCACCGCTTTCTGAACAGGGTCGGCGAGCGTTCGTGGAGACGAGGGGAATCGAACCCCTAACCCCTGCCTTGCAAAGGCAGTGCTCTGCCAATTGAGCTACGTCCCCGGGCGCGCGGGCCCCGAGCCCACGCACAGCTGCACTGAAGGCAGCCGACCTCAGGCCTTCTTGCCGGCGGGCGCGGTGGCCTCACGCCAAAGCTCGTCCTGCGCCTTGGCCGACTTGTTCCGGCGCACCACGAAGAGAACGGTGCCAGCGACAGCCACCAGAGCGAGAAGCTTCTTCACGTCCATTGCCTCCTTCGGCAAACAAGATCAAGCCCAACCACGACCCCTGCGATCCCCGTGGCCGGGGCCCCACAAGTCTGCCACAACCCACACCCCCGAAGGAGAAGCCCCCGCCAAAGACCAAGACCCAAAGCGACGACATGGAATGGCAAGACACCAAAACCCAAAGGCCACCAGGCTGGGTCAGAAACCAGCCGCACCGTGGGGGGTTTGGGGGGCTCGGCCCCCCAACATAACGAAGAACGACCCGGCGAGTTGCCGAAGGCAACGAGCAGGGTCGTCCGGAGTTCGGTGGGCCTAGGAGGACTTGAACCTCCGACCCCTTCGTTATCAGGCCAACTCCCCCACGATCTTGACCTTATATATTGGTGCTCCTGCACTGGTCAGCAGCGTCCGCGGTTGTCCACGGACGTCTCCGGGTTGGAGTGGTCGTTGAGTCCCACTTGGAGACCCAGTCTTCAATTCCAGATCAGTCCCGCGAGGCCCCTGTCGGCCAGACAACCGTGACGGGTATTCCCTGGTCACGAGCTACGTGGACGACGTCTGCCGTACCTCCGTAGCCGCGGGCTGGTTGTCCGTCCCAGATGGCGAGCAGTTCGTCCGCGTCGACGAGCATTCGCAGGCTGGCGTTCATGTGCGCTTCCGAGTCCGACTCGACATGGTCGAGATGGGTGACCTCAGCAGCTTCGGTGAGCAACGCGTCGTAGGTGGGGTGGTGGTCTTCGGGTAGGCCATCGCGGTACTTGTGGGCGGGGACGATGACGTGGAGTGTGCCGCCGTGGTCGAGTACGGCTCTCGCGAAGAGGGTGTCTGCGCCGTCGGCGATGCAACTCAGGCCGACCAGGTCTCCGGACTTGGTTCGATTGGCGATCTCGCTGCGCAGGGCGGCATCGACCAGTGCGGTTGTGGCTGCGGAGAGGCCGCGGTGTCCGGTTACCGCGAGGCGTGTCATCCGTCGTCCCGTTCGTAGAGTGCGGCCAGGGCGTTGTCCAATGCGTCGGCTTCGGTGGTGCGTGGCTTGATGCTGGCGCGGAATTCTCGGACGCGGCTGGTGATGCGTTCGCTGCCGTAGGCGCGTCCGACCGTGAGGGCCTCGGTTGCCAGTGAGCAGCCTGTGGCGATGTCACCGGCGCGGGCCAGGACCATGGCGTGCTCGACTTGGGCGAGCGCGCGCGGCTTGGCGGCGGTCAGCGCGGGGCTGGCCGCTGCGTAGGCCGATCGCGCGGCTCGGACATCGCCGAGGCGGCCGAGTGCGCTGGCTCGGTACCGAGCTGCCTTGGCCGGGGAGAACGTGAACACCCACGGCCACTGCGGTTCGTCCGGTTGCTGGGCGACCAGCTTCTCTGCTCGGCGAAGCTCGGCCAGCGCTTGTTTACGGTCACCCGCGCACGCGTGAGCGACGGCGAGCAGGGACGCCAACCAGGCGTGTGCAGTGGCGGGTGCGCTGACGTCGAGCTGGCGTGAGGCGCGTTGAAGTAGGGACAGGCCCTGGCTGCTGTCGCCGGTCTCCGTCGCGAAGTGGCCGAGGCTGGCTGTCATGTACGCGGCCAACAGCGGATGATGTGCACGTTCGGCGTACTTGATCGCCTCGACGTAACGGCGTCGTGCCGTGGCGTTGTCGCCTCGGTCCGCGGCGAGCCAGGCTGCCAACCCGGCGGTCTCGGACAGCGTTCGGAAGCCGTCTGACGTGCGGAGGCGATCCCGCACGATGCCGACAGCCAGGTGCAGGTGTGCGTCTACGGCCGGAGACAGCCGGTCCGATGCGACGGCGGACTCCATCTGCCGGTAGTGCGTGGTCGGGCCGGACAGGATCTCGATCAGATTGGCGTCTGATGGCGCTAGCAAGACTCCGGCGCCAACGCCAAGCGTTGTCTTCAGGAAGGTCTTGCGGTTCACGTCCTCCACGGTAGTCCGCGACGGCCTCCTGAATCCCAGCTCGGCGTCCGTCGCCACGTTGAGAACAGCGCGGAGTGCAACTCGGTATCGCGCTGCGGGCCACCTGGTGACGCCCCGTTCCCAGCGGCCGACATGTCGAGCGTCGACCGCTCCTGGTGTGCCGGTTGCGCGAAAGACGTGGTCGTTGACTGCCTCTGCCAGCTCCTGGCGTGTCATGTGTTGGCCCGGCGTGCTCGGTGACTCGATCCGTTTTCTTGCCGCTGTCAGCAGGCCGTTGCCCGATGGCGCAGTCTTGTCCTTCTCCGTTCGACTCGCAGGCGACGGACGGCCCTGTTCCTCGGGGGCCGTTATCGCGTTCATGCAGGTCAGCATAGGACGCACTGTGACGCGGTGTATAGCGTTAGGACGCGTCCTTACGTTCCGTGGATATTACTGACTACATACAGTGCGCTCGTGAGCAAGATCCCTGACTTCGACCCAGCGAAGGTCGGCCCGGACTACCTCTACGTAGCCATGGCCGATCACATCGCGGCGCGCATCGATGCCGGGGAGCTGACGCCCAACACCCGCCTTCCCGCGGAACGGGAACTCGCCGACGAGTACGGCGTCAGCCTCGGCACCGCTCGACGAGCGACGAGGGAACTGCGCGAACGCGGGCTCGTGATCACCGTGCCGGTCAAGGGCACGTTCGTCACCAACAGGTCGTAGCGCTCACGTCGTTGTCGGGGCAGGGGGACCAGAGACAGGGGGAAGCGGCGAAGTGGCCACGGTTCAGCGCTGGTCAGGAGTCGAGGTACGAGCACTCCGCGAGGCCAAGCGGATGAGCATCCGGGAGTTCGCGGCTCATCTGGGCGTCAGTGAGCGGATGATCTCCAAGTGGGAGGCGGGCAAGGAGAACATCCGCCCTCGGCCGGTCAATCAAGCTGCTCTCGATACCGCGCTGTCGCGGTGCGACCCCGACACACAGGCGCGCTTCTCGTTCCTCACCGGTGACTCGCTTGTGCCCGAGGAGGACGGCAGCGCTGTTGCCGAACCGATCGGCGGTGGCCACGTTCGCCACCCGGTCGACGGCCGTTCCATGGCGCGGGTCGATGGGAGTGTCTTTCTGTCGGGGCCGAGCAACGAACCCATCTGGTTGCCGACCTTCTACATCGACGTCTACCCGGTGACGAACGACGAGTACGCGCGGTTTGTCGCGGCCACCGGTCACACCCCGCCGCAGGACTGGGAGGACGGGCGGCCGGCCACCGACCGCGGCGACCATCCCGTGGTCTTCGTTACCTGGAGCGACGCCGCCGCGTACGCTGAGTGGGCAGGCAAGTCGCTACCCACCGGGCAGCAATGGGAGAAGGCTGCGCGCGGCACCCGGGGCACCGTGTACCCGTGGGGCGACCAGACCACTCCGGCCAAATGCAACGTTCGTGAGAACGGTGTGGGCAGCACGACGGCTGTGGAGTGCTACCAGAGCGGAGTCAGCCCGTATGGCGTCTTCGACATGTGCGGCAACGTCTGGGAGTGGTGTTCGTCCGAGTCCAAGCCTGGTCGACGTGAACTCAAGGGTGGTGCCTGGACCAGTCCGTTCCTGCGGGCAACACCATCGTCGTTCAACGATGCGGCCGAGTCCATGTGCGACGACGACACCGGGTTCCGGTGCGTGGTGATGGCAGAAACCCTGGACAACTGACCGCGTGTCTACTTCGGACTGTCAGTCGGGAACTTTCAGCAAGCCCCGCTGCGCACGGCCATTCACCACTTCCGCGACATAGTCCGGTGTGAACTTCGTCAGGTGTAGCACCAGGTCGCGGGGTGTGCATCCCATGAACGTGGCGAGTTCGTCTATCGCTGCCGGTGGTATCCGAGCGATTCCATCCGGACACTGGTTTCCCTTGTTCTTCGCCCACTGGTGCAGCGGTCGGAACTGCGGACTGAAGTCGGCAAGTAGGGACCGCAGGTCAACGATCAGCTCCAGGTTCGCGAGATCGACTCGGGCGCGTTGGAGTGCCATCGCCAACACTGACGACGACGCCAGTCCCACCGCCTCACTGAGTTCGATCAACCGAAAAACGGTGATCTGCCGCATCCCATGCTCGTACGACAACAGCGTCCGGTCACCGATACCGGAGGGCAGTCGGCTGACCATGAAGGTGCGGGACCACCCCAACGTCTCCCGGGCGATCCGCAGTTCCTCACCCACCGCCTTGGCAATCGCTTCCTCGGTCACACCCACGACCACATGCCCGTCGTCCGTGGACGTCGCAGCTCTCTCCACTTAAGTCTCCTCGGCGGGGCGACTGTGTCGCTCCTCGATCTCACGCGCCTTGCGAATTTCCATGGCGGCCCACTGCATTGCTTCGTGTTGGTGCCGTTGATCGGTCTTGGCAGCACGCGCGTACACCTCGGCGCTACGGCGATGGAACGCGATTCGTTCCGCCGTGCTGGCATCAGGGTTCGGCCGTCGCTGCCACACCACCTCTTCCGCGTCGGCCAACGTGAATGGCCGCTGCGGGCGACGCACGGTGTCGGGTGCACCTTGTTGGTACAGCGCGGAATCATTCTCCGATGCCATGACTGATCACCAAGTTTCCTTGCCCTTAAAGGAATGGCGGCAGGTTGATCGATGCCGAGTTGCGGCCCGCCTCCCGGATGCGGTCGGGGGCGTCGGGAGGCGGGCCGCACCAGCTACACGAGGATGGAGGCGTGTAGCTGGGAATGAGGTTCCGTTCCGGGGACACCATCACCAGGAACGGAACCACCCGTTCGCAGACACAGATCGTCATTCGCGAACGGGCTGCGGCCACCCCCGTGCGGCGGGCGGCGCAACCCGGATCGGGGCGGCCGCGCCAGCGAACTGCGCGCTTGCTGCGGAGGCGGCGCGCATATTCGCCGAAGATCGGTGGGGATGGCGGTTTGTGGCTCGGTCAGCGCGTGGCTTCACGTCAGCGTCGTGACCGCACTGCCGCTCTTCGGTTCGGACCACCAACGCCGCGCCGTATTCACCGAGGCCGACAACCGCAACCAGGCTGAGTAGCCAAACGATCAACTCCCACAAGGGCGCGCTCACACCGGCCACCACCCTGTGTGGTGCTGACGCCGACCGTGCGCAGCGCCCACCTTGCGGAGGCTTCGTCGATTCGGCTCTGTCGTGCTGGTCATGGCTTCAGCATCGACAGCAGAGCGTTCAAGATCGACGGCACGCAAGGGGGCAAGTTGGGGGCATGTACGGGGAACGTTCGTCAGCTCGCCGCCGCGGCATTTGCTCGGATCGCGGCGGCGCAGACGCTGTGGTCAGAGTTGCTCGGCGGGGATGTCCGCGTACAGGTCGCGAACCTGCTTCAGCTTCGCGTGGTCCGTGGGCCACGACTGGTCATCCACTGAAGCGACCGCGCGGATGCCGACCGCCGCGTTGGTGGCGAACGCGAACTCCATGGATGGCAGGTCCGAGAGGGTCACCGGCTCGGTGTGGATCGGCTCGTCAAGGGCCTGGTTCAACAGTGTCATCGTGATGCCGGTCAGCCACTCCGACCGCGGCCAGATTATTTGCCCGTCCCTCACGAATCCGATGTTCGATGTCGCGATTTCGGAAATAGTCCCGTCCGGGTTCAGGAAAAGAACGTCGTCGAAGCCTTCTCGTTGCGCGGTCCGCCGACAACGGAGGGCGCCGAAGAGGCCGATGTGCTTCAGCGCGGGCATCTCTCGCCGGTACGAGGCAGCTTGCAGGCGGAGAGGCGCAGGCAAGTCCGGCGACGCCGACCGAGTCGTCACCAAGATGTGCGGGTCGGCGTCCGAGCCGATCGTGCCGAGTTCAATCCCGGGGTCGTACACCGTGACGCGCGCGACCGTACGTGGGTCCGCATCCGTCAACGCGTGGCGGATGTAGTGGCGCACCTGGTCAATGTCCAGGTCGACGTCAAAGAGCTGGCGGCAGTCGCGCGCCAGGCGTTGCATGTGGAGCGACAGACCACGCACACGGCGATCCTCTGTCAGCATCGACGTGAAGTGACCGTAGTTGGTCAGGGCCAGAGCCTTGACCTGGTCGATGGTCGCGGGCGCTCCGTTCAGTTGCATGCCGCCAGCCTCCCAGGCCGACGGCCGGAGCGACATCCCAAGGCGGCCCAAGTTCGGTGAAAGTTCAGTGCCTTCGGCGGAAGTTCAGGACTTCCGGTTCAGTGAAAGTTCAGTGTTGGGGGTCTATTTCGGCACTTCTCGTGAAGCCGCGCACACCGCACAGTTGGTACATGACCGACTACAGCGGAAGGAAAACCAATGGCGAAGAACGTAATCCCCGGAATGAAAACCGGCGGCGGAATTCTGTCCAAGTTGATCGGCACCGCGATTGTCTTGGCGCTCCTGGTCTTCGTCGTGAAGTACCCGAACGAAGCGGCCAACGCGGCGACGGCTCTGTTCGACGGCTTGGGCGCGCTGGTCGACGGCTTGGCGGGGGTCATTCGCGCCTTGGTCGGCTAGCGGTCGAGCTGCCGTTCGATGTCAGCGAGCCGACGGCGGATCTCGGCAATGGCCTGCCAGACGCGCTCGTCTCCCCCGCTGTCGCGGGTGAGCGATTCGCCTTCCGCCGGTTGGGTTCGCACGAACGACCCCTTGCCGTGCTGGGTGACGACCAGGCCCTCATCGCGCAGCAGCGTCACAGCGGCCTTGACCGTGTTGATCGCGACGCCCCACGTGTCGGCCAGTTCCTGGTAGGTGGGCAACTGCGCGCCGGGGCCGTACTGACCCGACCGGATCGCGGCGCGCAGGCCGCCGGCCACTTGCAGGTACGGGGCGCGCGGATCGTCAGGGTCCAAAGAGGCCATGCGACAAGGGTAGGCGAAGCAACTCAGTTGAGTGAGTTCAAGCATGTCTGTTGACAGAGTTGATAGATACATCTTACGTTTGTGCCCCGGCCAAAGGGCCGCTCCCAAGCGGGAGACCACGAACGAACTTGGAGCCGATCGCTCATGGATGACCGCATTCCGCCGCTCAGCTACGCGCCGGACGGCCTGTACGAGGCGGACATTGACGCCCTGCTCGCGGAGTACTTCGCAGCCGACGAGACCAGCGGGTTGCCGTCCGCTGTCACGGATCACGTGGCGACCAATCGACACGTCCGGCGTCTCAACCGCCAGACCGTCAACGCCGTTCTTCGCGGCCAGTCGAACCACACGGACGACGCGGCTGCTTGATCTCGCCCCGGCCCGGCGCACGGAACCGCCAAGAACCATCCGCCGGACCGGGTCTCCCAACCGACACGAGGCAAGTCAGGAGACTTTAATGGTAGGGCTCAACATGCCCAACAAGAGCACGGGAAGCGCGTACCCGCCTTCTGTGGAAGGGCTGCTTCCCCGAGTCCGCGCATGGGTCGCGGACCTGGGCTCCACGCCCTCTCGGAACCGGATCATGACCGAGTTCCGGGTGGGTGCCCCCAAGGCGCGCGCCATCCTGGACGCGCTTAACAGCGAGCGCGAGAACGCGCCGGTCCGGGTCCTTCACTCCGTCCCGGAATCCGGTGAGAACCCCGCCCCGGAGACGGGCACGGACAAGCCGCACGTACGGGAGCAACAACAGTCGACCGTGCAGGTCAGGGCCGTTGCAGACTCGGGTCTGGCTCCGCGGCCTGTCCCGTCCTGGCCGCTCCTGCTGCTGGCCCTACCGGCGTTCGTGGCGATCTGGGGTGGTTGGGTCGGGCTCGGCCGCCTGACCGGCTTCGGGCCGATCGAACTGCTCCCCGGCATCTGGGACGGCCTGTCGATCAACTCGGCGATCACGCTGCCGATCGGGGTTGAGACCTACGCGGCGTTCGCAATGCGGGTCTGGTTGTCGGATGCGACCGGGCCTGCTCGCGCCCGTGAGTTCGCCAAGTGGTCGGCATTCGGCTCGCTGGCCCTCGGGATGGCGGGACAAGTCGCGTACCACCTGATGACCGCGGCTGGTGTCACGCACGCCCCATGGCCGATCACCACGCTCGTCTCGTGCCTGCCGGTGGTCGTGCTCGGGTGCGGTGCCGCTCTCGCTCACCTGCTCCACGCCCGCCAGGAGGTGAACGACTGATGGCAACCACCACAGACGGATTCTCCAATGGCAAGTCCGGCAACGTGATCGCATTCCCGTCCGCTGTTCCCGTGACACGGCCTGCACCCGCACCGGAGATCGTCGACGCTGAGTTGGTCGATGAGAGCGCACCCGCTGTCTCGGTGGACACGACCGTCACGGACGGTTCGACCTGGTTGGACCGCTTGCGGAACCAGGAACGTCAGCCGATCATTCCGTCCTACCTCCGCACGCTGGGCGAGGCGAAGCAGGCCGCGAAGTGGGTGGGCGTGCACTACGCCCACAAGATCGGCTACCACGTCGCCCGGTCGCCGCTGTACGCGCTGAGGCTGGCCGTGCGCTCCCCACGTGGGTTGTTGTTCCTGGCAGCCTCGACCGGCCGATACGTGACCGACGCGGAGGGTCGCCCGGCGCGATCCGAGACCGCGACCGCCGACACCGCCGACCTGTACCTGAAGCTGTCGCAGCAACGGGACCGGCGTGTGGTGCTGCGCTGGACTCAGCTCGGCCTGGCTGCGGCGATCGTGCTCGGCCTGGTGCTGTTCCTGCCGGAATCGTTGCCAGCGTGGGTCTTGTGGGCCTGCGGCGTCGTGGCGGTCGGCCTGCTTGGGAAACTCGGCACCACAAAGGACAACCCCATCGTCGCTACTCGTGCAGTGACGGCTTCGAAGATCCAGAAGCTCACGAGTGACAACGTCGTTCACGCGTTGTCCGTACTGGGCATCGCGGGCATCAACCAGGCGCTAGCCAAGAACCCGGATGCGATCGGCTTCACCGCGCCGATTCAGCGGGACGGACCTGGTTGGCGCGCAGACGTGGACTTGCCGCCTGGTGTCACCGTTGCCGAGGTCATCGAGCGTCGGGCAAAGCTCGCGTCCGCCCTCGGCCGTCCGCTGGGTTGCGTGTGGCCGGAAGGCAACGCGGAAGTCCATCCCGGACGGATGGTCTTGTGGGTCGGCGACCAGGACATGTCCAAGTCCCGCCAACCGGTGTGGCCGCTGCGCAAGGCCGGAAGCGTGGACCTGTTCAAGCCTCAGCCGTTCGGCACCGATCAGCGCGGCCGGTGGGTCGAGATCACCCTGATGTTCATCTCGATGGTGATCGGCGCGATTCCCCGCATGGGCAAGACGTTCACGCTGCGGGAACTGCTGCTGCTCGCCGGGATGGACCCGCGCGCCGAGCTGCACGCGTACGACCTCAAGGGCACAGGCGACCTGTCGCCGCTCGCGCCGATCTCGCATCGCTACCGGGCGGGGGACGAGCCGGAAGACATCGCGTACGCCGTGGCGGACCTACGCGCGTTGAGTACCGAGCTGCGACGGCGAGCGAAGGTGATCCGCGAGTTGCCGAAGGACCTGTGTCCGGAGAACAAGGTCACGCCGGAGCTTGCCGACAAGAAGTCCCTCGGCCTGCATCCGATCGTGATCGGCATCGACGAGTGCCAGAAGTGGTTCGAGCACGACGAGCACGGCGCGGAAATCGAGGCGATCTGCACCGACCTGGTCAAGCGCGGCCCGGCGCTCGGCATCGTGATCATCCTGGCCACCCAACGACCGGACGCGAAGAGCATCCCGACCGCGATCAGCGACAACGCCGTCATGCGGTTCTGCCTGAAGGTCACCGGCCAGCCAGCGAACGACATGGTTCTCGGCACGTCCGCCTACCGCAACGGCATCAAGGCCACGACGTTTTCCTTCCGTGACAAGGGAATCGGCATCCTGCTCGGCGAGGGAGACGAGCCGCGGACCACGCGCGGCGTCTACATCGACGGCCCGGACGCCGAACAGCTCGCGGCGCGCGCTCGTGCCGCACGGCTGGCGGCCGGTCGGCTCACCGGCTACGCGGCCGGACTCGACCTCACACCCGAGGAGGACGAGCGCGACGGCAGCACCTTGCTGCCGGACGTGCTGACGGCGATCGGCGACGCGGACAAGGCGTGGTCGGAGACGATCGTGGATCGGCTCGCCGAGCTGCGCCCGGCGGTCTACGGCCCGTGGGCCGAGTTGCCGACCGGCGCGGCGAAGGCCACGCAGTTGGCCGGTGCGCTCAAGCCGTTCGGCATCTCCACAAAGCAGGTGTGGGCGACCGACCCGACAACCGGCAAGAGCGCCAACCGCATGGGCATCAAGCGTGAGTGGCTCACCGAACTTCTCACGGACAGTGAGCGGCTTCGAGGTCGCGGCTAGCGCGTTGCGCGGCTCTAGGTCTAGAGCCCTCGCCCTCTAGACCTAGAGCCCTCCCTAGACACCAAAACCTTTCCTGATCAGCGCCCTAGCACCTAGAGGCGTGGGCCGAACGCGGCCCAAAACAGCCCAGGAGACACCCCATGAACACCCTCGACAGCCTGACCGGCCCGTTCCTGCTCGTCATGATCCTTGTCGCTCTCGGTTACGCCTGGTCGTGTGCGGTCTACCCGTACAAGGCGTGCCGCTCGTGCCGCGGAGTGGGCGACTTCCGCTCGCCGATCCTGCGCGCCATCCGGCTCTGTCGGCGCTGCAACGGCACCGGTCGCACGCTCCGGGCTGGTCGCCGCGCCTACAACGCCGCTGTCCGGGTCCGCCGCTCCATCCGCCAAGCGCGGGACCGCAACCGCCGAGACGACGACCGCTGACCGCCGTCCCGCGCTTCGAAGGGCTTCCGATGACTTCACCAATCCTTGACCCAGAACGTCAGTTCCTCGGCTGCGTCATGCAGCTCGGCACCGTCCCGGCCCGGAGGTTGCTCGCCGGGATGCAGGCCGCAGACCTCGGCTCGCCAGTCGCGGCCGACGTGCTCCAACTCGCCATCGAGTTGGCCGCCGAAGACCAGGCACCCGCGCCGCTCGCCCTCCTGGACCGCGCGTGGGAGACGACCGACCAGCGGCCGTGGACCGGCGGCCCGCGACGACTCCACAACATCGGTCTGTGGATCGCCGACACCTACCACCACGCGCCGCTCGCGCCCGAGGCTGCCGGTGCCTGGCTGAAATCGCTCGTACTGAAGGCCGCCTGGCGACGGGCAGTCCGCGCCCACGGCCTGCGCCTGGTGCAAGGCGTCGATGACGAGTGGTCGACGACGTCGCTGTTCGACGTCACCGACGACACGAGCCGCGTGGACGACCTGTGGAGCCGCTACCTGGCCGCCCGCGACCAGACCGGCGACGCGACGCGGTTGAAGGTGGCGGCCTGATGCCCGATCTCACCGAAGCTCTCTCGGCGATCGACGCGGTCATTGCCGACGATCAACGGGCCTGTGTGGAGTGCGGAGGTTCCCGCGACGGCTCCCCGTCCGACGAGTTCTGCTCGGAGGCGTGCCAGACCACCTGGACCACACGGCAGGCAGCCATCAAGCACACCGAGGACAACGGCTCTGCCCCGAACAGCGACGTGCCTGAGGTCGCTCCTGCCCGGCCGCTGACGTGGCTCGGTCCGGCCCCGGCCAACGCGTTCGTCAAGTCCGGTCACGAAGTACTCGATGCGGTGGTGGCGTTCGTGTCGCGGTTCTCCGCGTTCCCGAACGAGCACTGTGCGCCGACGCTGGCGCTCTGGTACGCCCACACCCACATTGCGGACCGGCTGTACGTCACGCCTCGGCTCATCCTGGACTCGGCCGAACCGGGCAGTGGCAAGACGCGCGTGCTCGAAGTCGGTCAGTACCTGGTCGCCAAGCCCGAGATGACGATCAGCATCACGCCCGCAGCCGTGTTCCGGATGCTGGTCGAAGGCCCGATCACGCTGCTTTTCGACGAGATCGACGCCGTGTTCAACCCCAAGACCGGCGGCAACAACGAAGACCTCCGCGCACTGCTCAACGCCGGATACAAGCGGACGGCCACGGTCGCCCGGTGTGTCGGGGACGCGAAGAGCATGAACGTCACCCGCTTCCCGGTCTACGCACCGGTCGCACTGGCCGGAATCGCGGGAGGCATGCCAGCCACGATCACCACTCGCGCGGTGACCATCCACATGCGCAAGCGTCGGCATGACGAACTGGTCGAGGAGTTCATAGAAGAAGACGTGGAGAGGGAAGCCGCACCCGTCAGCGCCGATCTCGAAGCATGGGCACAACGCGTCGCTGACGACGTGGCACGAGCACGGCCCGAACGGCCGGATGGTGTGCGCGACCGCGCGGCCGAGATCTGGCGTCCACTGCTCGCCCTCGCGGATTCGGCCGGCGGGCACTGGCCGGAGACCGCACGCAAGGCGTGCCGCCACTTCGTGGTCGACGCCGGACCGCAGAACGTCTCGACCGGCGTCCGGCTGCTAGCGGACATCCGCGACGTCTTCACCGCACAGAAGACCGACCGCATGACAACAGCCGACCTGATCCGTGAGCTACATGCGATCGAAGACGGCCCGTGGACAGACCTCCAAGGCAAGCCGCTCGACAGTCGCCGACTCGCCAAGGAACTGGACCGCTACTCGGTCCGGCCCAAGGACGTGAAGGTCAACGGCAAAGCCCTGAAGGGCTACCGCGTAGACGGCGACGGCGGCCTGTCCGACGCATGGAGCCGCTACCTGCCCCCGCCCGATGCAGGCGCGACCTCCGCGACGCCCGCGACCGACCAGGTCACCCAACCCGGCGACTCCGAACGAGTCGCGCAACCAGACGCGACCTCCGCGACCCGGACTCACGGACAGGTCGCGGACAGTCGCGGACGCCCAGAGCTGTCCGCGACCCCTGAGACCAGTGCGGTCGCGGATGTCGCGCCGGTCGCGGACAACACATCCGACAGTGCGGGGGAAGCGTGATGACGAACTCGATGCCCACCCCTGTGGCGGTGCCCGGACGGCACCTGTACCGGGTCACCGAGGCCATGAAGCTCCTGTCCATGAGCCGCTCGTTCATCTACGAGCAGATCCGTGCCGGTCGACTGCGCTCGGTCAAGCAGGGCCGCGCCCGGCTCATCCCGGCGGCCGCCATTCAGACCTACGTCCAGATGCTCATAGATGAGTCGGAGGTGTCCCTGTGACGAAGCGGCGTAGTCGCGGCGACGGAAGCCTGTACTGGGACGACGACCGTCAGCGTTGGGTGGCCAAGGTCACCGTCGGGTACACGCCTGCGGGCAAGCGGAGGTTCCGCAAGGCGAGTTGCAAGACCAAGACGGAGGCACAAGCGAAGCTCAGGGAGATGCTTCGGGACCTCGAAGACGGGCTGCCCTCCGAAGACCGGCTGTACACCGTGCGCCAGGCCGTTACCGACTTCCTGAACTTCGGCCTGCCGCGCCGGTCAGCGAGCACAGTGGAGAAGCTGACAACCCTAGCCAACTGCCACGTCATTCCCGACCTCGGCGCACGGAAGGCCCGTGAACTGACCGCTGACGACGTGGACAAGTGGCTAGCCAAGAAGGCGAAGATCCTTTCCACTCGTTCGCTCCGTGACCTGCACTCCATCCTTCGGCGTGCCATCGCGAGGGCACAGAAGCGGGACAAGGTGAGGCGAAACGTCGTGCTCTTGTGCGAAGTCCCCGAGGGCAAGCCCGGTCGGCCTTCGAAGTCCCTCACCCTCGGCCAGGCCGAAGCCATCCTGAAGGCAGCCGAGGGAACCCCGATGCGGGCCTACGTCGTGGTGTCCCTGCTGACCGGCGCGCGAACGGAGGAGATGCGCGCACTCACCTGGTCGCACGTTGACCTGGTCGGCAAGCCGGACGCCGAGCCGCCGATACCTCCGCACATCATGGTGTGGCGGTCCGTGCGGGATGGGGGCGACACGAAGACCCGGAAGTCTCGCCGGTCCCTCGCGCTCCCCCAACGATGCATTGACGCACTGAAGGCACATCAAGCCAAGCTCGCGTACATGCGACGGCTTGCCAGAGACCGGTGGCAGGAGAACGACCTGGTCTTCGCGTCAGCGGTCGGGACCGAACTGGACGCGCACAACGTCAGGCGCGCGTTCCGGAAGGTAGCCAAGAAGGCCGACTTGGTCGAGACGGACTGGACCCCGCGAGAACTCCGGCACAGCTTCGTGTCCTTGCTGTCCGACAGCGGCATGCCCATCGAACAGATCTCGCGGCTGATGGGCCACAACGGCACGGCGGTCACCGAGCTGGTGTATCGCCATCAACTCAGGCCGATCGTGGAGCACGGGGCCGAAGCTATGGACCGCATATTCAGCGGGCCAGAAGACGACAGAGCTGCTTAGCGTTGCGCGGAGGGCGGCTTCCTGATCTGGGAAGCCGCCCCAGCGGTTGTCAAACCGTCCGGCGCGACCGCAGGGACCGACCACGTCAACGAGACCCATGACGAGGTGCTGGTCACCCAACCACACACGACCCCGACCTGTTATAGACGAGATAACGGAGCGTAGCCGAGACTTCTAATTCGAATCTATGTTCGATACACTGAGTAGGGCTCTAGTCGTGCGTCCATCCGCAATCTAGTGAGCACTTGGAGTAATGCGGCCCGGTTAGGTAACACTCACCATAGGAGGTGAGATGCTGTGGATAGATTGTGGGCAAGTGGTTGTTAACTGTGTGTGGACCTGTGGATAACTCAGGTTGTAGTAGTGGCTCGTCCGAGAGGGGGAACGTGAGCACCCAGTACGGCGTGATGACCATCGCAAAGTGGTTCATTGCATGGGCTGAGGAAGAGGAGGGGGCTGACCTCTCCAACTTGAAGCTTCAGAAGCTGCTGTACTACGCGCAGGGTCACCATCTGGCGGCTACCGGGTCACCTCTGTTTCGGGAAGAGATCCAAGCGTGGTCGCACGGGCCGGTGGTTCCGACCGTGTACCACGAGTTCAAGCACTATGGCTCTCACGACGTTGCGCTAGAACCTGACGATCCGTTCGACTTCGAGGATGTCGACGAGGACACCGCAGAGTTCCTGAGCAAGGTGTGGAACACCTATGGCGGCTACGCGGCCTGGCGGCTTCGGAACATGACGCACGACGAACGCCCCTGGAAGGATCACTTCAGCGGGCAGCGTTCGGTGGTTATTCCGAAGAGCGAGCTGAAGCAGTACTTCGAGTCGGTGAGACGGTAGCGGCCATGGGTCGCAGTAACGCGGGTCGCGGTAAGAGGCCGAACAGAAGTTCTGAGACTCTCCCGGTCGCGCCGCCAAAGGTGGACTACGACGACATGACGCCGAAGTTCTGCCTAGCCCATATCCAGCGAGGCTTCGATATTCCGAGCCTGCCCGACGATCGTGCTCGCGCGTCCTTCGCGGCCGCGTTGCAGGTCAGATGCACGAAGAAGTGGCGTGAGCTGAAGTCAGAACGTCGACATGGCCTTGGCTTCGAGTTGATGCCCAAGAGACAACTTCGCGCGCCGATCCCTGAGCAGTTCCAAGATCAGGAGCGGTTCATGGTCTTCCGGTACCACGGTCGTCTCCCCATGGCAGGCGTTCGTATCCTCGATACCTTCCATGTCGTCTGGCTTGAGCCCAGCTATGGCGACCTGTACGACCACGGCTCGTAACGGCCATCCCGCTGCTTGGAACGGGCGTGCGGAGGATCGATCTGCTCAGCAGACGACCATGACCTCTTAGAGTCCCACTTAGAGTCTCAGGGCCGGTTTCCCTTGGTTGGGAAACCGGCCCTGAGGTGCTGTGGGCCTAGGAGGACTTGAACCTCCGACCCCTTCGTTATCAGCGAAGTGCTCTAACCGCCTGAGCTATAGGCCCCTGTTGCGAGGGAAACTCTACAACACGGCGGTTGGGGCCCCCAACGGGGTATCACTCGCGTTCGGCGAGGGTTACCTCCAGTCCGCCGGCCAGGTCGGCGGACACGTTGTAGATGAAGGCGCCGACCGTGGACAGGGCGCTGAACAGCACGATGTTGACGGCGCCGATGATCGCGGCGACGCCGAAGACCCGGCCCGCGCTGATGAGTGGGGTGCCGCTTTCGTTGGCGCCCTGGAGCAGTTCGTCGGAGATGCCGTTCAGGTTGTCCCAGACGCCCATCCCGTCGAGGACGGCGTACAGGATGCCCACGGCGACGAGCCACACGAAGAACAGCGCGACGCCGAGTACGAGCGACAGCTTCAGCACCGACCACGGGTCGAAGCGCTTGATCTGCAGGTTGGCCCGGCGGGGGCCGCGGCCGGGCCTGCGCAGTGCGCTGGGCGCCGCGGCGCTGGTGCCCACGGATCGGAGTGGGCCGGTGCCCGGGTTGCCGCCGCCGTCGAGGTGGACCGTCGTGCGGGCCGCGGACGGGACGCCGCCCGGCGGGGTGCCGGGGGTGGTCGGCAGTGTCTGCGGCACGTTGACGGTCGGTGCGTCGGTGCTGCCGCCGAACAGGCGGTTGGCGGCCGACCCGGTGACGACCGGGCGTTCGACCTGCACCGTCTTCTCCCCCGGTGGTTCGGGGCGGCGGGTCTGCTGCGTCGTGGCCTGGCTGTCGGCGGTGACGCGCTGCCACGGTGGTGGGGTGCCGTGGCTGAGTTCGAGGTCCTCCGCGCCGGCCACGTGTGTCGTGGCCGGCGCACTGCCGTTTCCGTCGTGGTTCCCACCGGCCTGGTCGACCTTGTTGGCCTGGCCGCTGATGGCGACGGCGGACGTGTGGTCCGTCTCCGCTTCCTGGCCGGTGCGTCCGGGCTTGTCGGGTGGTGTCACGCGGGTCCCCTACGTGTCTCGCGGCTTATTCCGGTTCGGGCGGCGTCGTGTCGCCGTCCGTGCCGTCGGCTGTACTGGTGATGACGCCCTGATCGTCGCTCACGTTGCTCTCCGGCGCTGTTTCACCGGTGACTTCCTCGGAGTTCTCGGCCTCCGCGCTGCGGGCGATCGCGACCAGGGTGGTGCCGTCTCCGAGATTCATGAGGCGCACCCCCTTCGTCTGCCGTCCGGCCTTGCGAACCTCCCGGGCAGAGGTCCTGATGACCCCGCCCGCGGACGTGATCGCGTACACCTCGTCGTCCTCGTCGACGATGAGTGCACCCACCAGCCTGCCACGCTTGCTGTCATATTGAACGGTGAGCACGCCCTTACCGCCCCGTCCCTGGACCGGGTAGTCCTCGATCGGGGTGCGTTTCGCGTAGCCACCGTTGGTCGCTACCAGCAGGAACGTGCCTTCGCGGACCACGCCGAGCGTGAGCAGTTCGTCACCGTCGTTGAACCGCATGCCGAGCACACCGGACGTGGCACGGCCCATCGGCCGCAGCGCCTCGTCGCTCGCGTGGAACCTGATGGACTGGGCGCTCGCGGACACCAGCAGCAGGTCGTCCTCCGCGGCGCAGAGGACAGCGCCGACCAGTTCGTCGTCCTCGCGCAGGTTGATGCCGATGAGACCGCCCGCGCGGTTGGAGTCGAAGTCGGACAGGCGGCTCTTCTTGACCAGGCCGCTCTTGGTCGCGAGCACCAGGTACGGCGCGACCTGGTAGTCCTTGATCTCGATGATCTGCGCGATCTCCTCGTCCGGCTGGAACGCGAGGAGGTTCGCGACGTGCTGGCCGCGCGCGTTGCGGTTGGCCTCCGGCAATTCGTAGGCCTTCGCGCGGTACACCCGGCCCTTGTTCGTGAAGAACAGGATCCAGTCGTGCGTGGAGCACACGAAGAAGTGCGCCACGATGTCGTCCTGTTTCAGGCCCGCGCCCTGCACGCCCTTGCCGCCACGCTTCTGCGCCCGGTACAGGTCGGTCTTGGTGCGCTTGGCGTAGCCGGTGCGGGTGATCGTGACGACGACGTCCTCGACCGCGATCAGGTCCTCGACGGAGACCTCGCCGTCGTAGGGGATGACCTGGGTGCGCCGGTCGTCGCCGTGCTTGTCGACGATCTCCATGAGCTCGTCGCGCACGATGGCGCGCTGCCGTTCCGGCTTGGCCAGGATGTCCTGCAGGTCGGCGATGTAGGTCTCGATCTCGGCCAGCTCGTCGATGATCTTCTGGCGTTCGAGGGCGGCGAGGCGGCGCAGCTGCATCTCGAGGATCGCGTTGGCCTGGATCTCGTCGACCGCGAGCAGCTCGATCAGGCCGCTGCGGGCCTCGTCGACCGTCGGCGAGCGGCGGATCAGCGCGATGACCTCGTCGAGCGCGTCGAGCGCCTTGACGTAGCCGCGCAGGATGTGGGCCCGCTCCTCGGCCTTGCGCAGCCGGTAGCGGGTGCGCCGGACGATGACCTCGACCTGGTGGCGCACGTAGTGGCGGATCATCTGGTCCAGGCGCAGCGTGCGCGGCACGCCGTCGACCAGCGACAGCATGTTCACACCGAAGTTGTGCTGCAGCTGGGTGTGCTTGTACAGGTTGTTCAGCACGACCTTCGCGACCGCGTCCCGCTTGAGCGTGATCACGATCCGCATGCCGGCCCGCTTCGACGACTCGTCGTCGACGTTGGCGATGCCGCCGATCTTGCCGTCGCGGACGAGCGAGGCGATGTTCTCGATCAGGTTGTCCGGGTTGACCTGGTACGGCAGCTCGGTGACCACCAGGATCGTGCGGCCCTTGGCGTCCTCGTCGACCTCGACGACCGCGCGCATGCGGATCGAGCCGCGGCCGGTGCGGTAGGCGTCCTCGATGCCGCGCGTGCCGAGGATCAGGCCCTTGGTCGGGAAGTCCGGGCCCTTGATCCGCTGCATCATCGCGGCCAGGGTCTCCTCGTCGGAGGCGTCCCAGTTCTCCAGCGCCCACACGACACCGGCGGCGACCTCGCGCAGGTTGTGCGGCGGGATGTTGGTCGCCATGCCGACCGCGATGCCGTTGCTGCCGTTGACGAGCAGGTTCGGGATGCGGGACGGGAGGACCGTCGGTTCCTGCGTCTTGCCGTCGTAGTTGTCGGCGAAGTCGACGGTCTCCTCGTGGATGTCCTGCAGCATCGCCATGGCGAGCGGCGTCATCCGCGCTTCCGTGTTGTGGCTGACGAAGCCGTCGGTGATGAAGGCGTGGTCGTCGGTGTCGACCCGGAGGCTGTACACCTCACGGGCACCGGCGTCCTCCACCGACTTCACTTCCGCGTAGTAGAAGCGCCCGTCCACCAGCGGTTCGACCACATCGAGCACCTCGGGCTCGGTGATCCGCTCGACGATCTCGGGACGCCGATCCGCCCACCGGTCGATCCGGTCGACGTTGTGCAGCGCCAGCCAGTTGCGCTCGGACGGGTTCTGGGCACCGTTCGCCCTGATGTAGTCGGCGACGAACGGCACGTGGTCCCTGGAGAGCGCGGAGCTGCGCAGCGGCAGAGCGTCGAGGATCGCGGCGAGCTTGTCGTGCTTGACCCCGATGAAGCCGATGCGGTTGGCGAAGATCCTGGCATCGCGACGGTTCGTGATGACGACCTTGAACTCGCCGCTCGCGTGCCGGACCTGCTTGCCGACCACGCCGAACTCGAGCAGGAGCTGCTGGACCTCCCTGGCGAGCCTACTGCTCCGTGTCGAGTAGGAGACCTGCACCGACTTCCTGGGCAGCGCCGATGCCGAACCGTCGCCGGTGAACAGCGCCCGGAGGAACGCACGCTTGAGCGCGATCCCCGAACGCCAGACGAACTCCGGCACGTGCTTGTCGGCGCTGCGCTGCCCGACCATGGCGCCGAGCACGGACTTCTTCAGCGCACCGAGGTTGTGCACGTCGAGCTCGTGCAGCACGGATCCGGACGCGATCGTCCGGGAGGAGATGTACCTCGGCCCTCCGACCGCCATGTCGTAGGCCCTGGCCACCAACGTGAAGAACGCTTCGTCGATGTTGTTGAACCCAGCCCTGCGCTCGGACACGAAGCCCTCGCTCACGAACGCACCGGCGACGGTCGCGGCAGCGAAATCCCTGGTGGACGGGACCTCGTCAGCGTCGTAAGGCATGCGCTGCAGGACGACATGGTCGCCGGGGGTGAGTTCCTCCAGCAGTTTCCACAGCAGGGTCGGCACGCCGAGCACGTCGACCAGGCACAGCACCGGGTGGTTGTGGGTACCGGTCAGGCTGAAGCCCTCGGTGGTCGTCAGCTTCAGCGTCGGATGCGCACCGGAGTGGAAGAGCATGCTGGCCCGTACCGGGTCGCCGTTGCGATCCAGGACCTTCAGGTCGATCGGGTTGTCGCTGTTGGGCTTCGCGCCCGGCACGACGTCCGCGATCCGGATGCTCGTGCCGTCGGCCAGCCTGACCCGGGAGTCGCCGTCCACGCAGTACCGCATGGCGGCTTGCGGGTCGTTGCCCGGTGAGCCGAAGTTGCCCTGCCCGTCGATCAGCGGGTACCGCATCGACCACGGCTGTGCGAGGCGCACGAGTGCGTCGTAGATCGCGGAGTCGCCGTGGGGGTGGTAGTTACCCATGACGTCGCCGACGATGCGGGAACACTTGACGTGGCTGCGCTCGGGTCGCAGGCCCGTGTCGTACATCGAGTACAGGACGCGGCGGTGGACGGGCTTGAGGCCGTCGCGGACGTCCGGCAGCGCGCGCGACACGATGACGGACATCGCGTAGTCGATGTAGGAGCGCTGCATCTCCTGCTGGATGTCGACCGGCTCGGTGCGGTCGGACTCCGGCGGCACGGGCGGCAAGGTGTCGGTCACGAACGGGGGTTCCTTTCAGGCGCGCGTCCCTCGACTCAGACGTCGAGGAAGCGGACGTCCTTGGCGTTGCGGGTGATGAACGAGCGGCGGGCCTCGACGTCCTCGCCCATCAGCACGCTGAACAGCTCGTCCGCCTGCGCGGCGTCGTCCAGGGTGACCTGCAGCAGGAGGCGGTGGGCCGGGTCCATGGTGGTCTCCCACAGCTCGTCGGCGTTCATCTCGCCGAGACCCTTGTACCGCTGGATGCCGTCGTCCTTGTTGATCTTCTTACCCGCCTGGAGACCGGCGGTCATCAGCCCGTCGCGCTCGCGGTCGGAGTAGGCGAACTCCGGCTCGGCGCGCTGCCACTTGATCTTGTACAGCGGCGGCTGCGCGAGGTAGACGTACCCGTGCTCGACCAGCGGCCGCATGAAGCGGAACAGCAGGGTCAGCAGCAGGGTCCGGATGTGCTGGCCGTCGACGTCGGCGTCGGCCATCAGCACGATCTTGTGGTACCGCAGCTTCGACTCGTCGAAGTCCTCGTGGATGCCGGTGCCGAGCGCGGTGATCAGGCTCTGGACCTCGGTGTTCTTGAGGACGCGGTCGATGCGCGCCTTCTCCACGTTGATGATCTTGCCGCGGATCGGGAGGATCGCCTGGTAGCGCGAGTCCCGGCCTTCCTTGGCCGAGCCGCCGGCGGAGTCGCCCTCGACGATGTAGAGCTCGCACTCCTCGGGGTTGGTCGACCGGCAGTCCTTGAGCTTGCCGGGCAGGCCGCCGATGTCGAGCGCGCCCTTGCGGCGGACCAGCTCGCGCGCCTTGCGGGCCGCGATGCGGGCCTGGGCCGAGGAAACCGCCTTCGTCACGATCGTCCGCGCGTCGGACGGGTTGCGCTCGAACCAGTCGGCCAGCATCTCGTTCGCGTTGGTCTGCACGAACGTCTTGGCCTCGGTGTTGCCGAGCTTCTGCTTGGTCTGGCCCTCGAACTGCGGCTCGGCCAGCTTGATCGAGATGATCGCGGCGAGGCCCTCGCGGATGTCGTCGCCGGTGAGGTTCTGGTCCTTCTCCTTGAGCAGCTTCTTGTCGCGCGCGTACACGTTGACCACGCGGGTCAGCGCGGCGCGGAAGCCCTCCTCGTGGGTGCCGCCCTCGGCCGTGTTGATCGTGTTGGCGAACGTGTACACCGACTCGCTGTAGCCGGTGTTCCACTGCATGGCGACCTCGACCTCGAGGCCCTCGCCCTTGGCCTCGAAGGAGATCACGCTGCCGTGGATCGCCTCGCGCGTGTGGTTGATGTGCTTGACGAAGTCCTCGAGCCCGCCCGGGTAGTGGTAGGTGCGCTCCTTGACCCGCGCGGCGTGGCCCTCGGCGTCCTCGGCGGTCTCCTCGTCGGCCACCCGCTCGTCGCGGAGGACGATCGTGAGGCCCTTGTTGAGGAAGGCCATCTCCTGGAGGCGGCGGGCGATCGTCTCCGCGTTGTACGTGGTGGTCTCGAAGATCTCCCCGTCGGCCCAGAAGCTGACCGACGTGCCGGTGCCGTCGGTGTCGCCGTGCTCGGTCAGCGGGCCCGGCTCGGAGCGCTCGTAGTGCTGCCGCCAGATCTTGCCGTCGCGGTGCACCTCGATGTCGAGCTTGGTGGACAGCGCGTTGACCACCGAGACGCCGACGCCGTGCAGACCGCCGGAGACCGCGTAGGTGTCGCTGTCGAACTTGCCGCCCGCGTGCAGCTCGGTCAGGACGACCTCGACCGTCGGCCGCTTGTACTCGGGGTGGTACTCGACCGGGATGCCGCGCCCGTCGTCGACGACCCGGACACCACCGTCTTCCAGCAGCGTGACCTCGACTCGTGTGGCGAACCCGGCCATCGCCTCGTCGACGGAGTTGTCCACGACCTCCTGGATCAGGTGGTGGAGACCGCGCTCGCCGGTCGACCCGATGTACATGCCGGGGCGCTTGCGAACCGCTTCGAGGCCTTCCAGCTTCTTGATGGAGGACGCGTTGTATTCATGGTTGTTAGTCGCCACGGGCGGGGTGTCTCCTGTCGGGAAAGGGCCAAGCCGATCGCCTGTATCAATCATACTGGTGCGGGCGCGCAGAATGGCGCGAACACACCCCTAGCTCCGTCACAGACGCCCGAAGGGGCTCTCGGCCGACCCCGTACGCCTGCGTGGGCCCTACTTCGCGGATTTCACACCTTCCGGCCCGATAGCGCCACCCGAGGTCACCCGTAGGTGTCCCGGGGGCCCCGGCCGCGCACGTGGCGTGTGCCGAACCGCCAGCTCGGGGCGGTCGGACCGAGGACTTTCAGCCGTTTGACCACGTCGTGGCCGACGCCCGCGCCGATCTTGGCCAGCAGCTGCTTCTGCAGCAGCCGCAGCTGGGTGGCCCATGCGGTCGAGTCGGCCTGCACGGTCAGCTCGGCGTCCTTGAGCTCGACCGGCTGCGCGTGCTCGGCGACGTCGGCGCCGACGATCTGCGCCCACCGGTCGAACAGCCTGCCAGTGGTGAGGCGGGGCGCCCACCCGCGCTCGAGCGCGATACGAGAGGCGATGCGACCGAGCGGTTGCGGGTCGCGTTCGTCGGCGCCGGGGCCGGACCACCGGCGGCGGCGGCGGTTGACCGCGCCCGCGCCGCGGGCGACGTACTTCTTTTTCTTGGCCTCCGGACCGCCGGACGCGGCCCGCGCGGCGGCCAGAGCGGCACGCGCGAGGTCCGAACCGCGGAGCTGTGGATAGTCACTCTCCGTGGCAGGTCGTGCGGCGCCGTCGGTGGCGACCTCGTTCGGGGAGGTCAGATCGCCGGATTTCCCCCGCTCGGGGGGCGCGGAAGGACGCCGAGTGACAGCGTTATCCACACTATCCACAGGTTTGTCCCCAGATGTGCGACGCGTCACACCACGCGCAGTCACGTTCCGGTGATCATTCACGGCGGACCTCCCCGTCGGAGACAAGGTAGCGGGCACCCGCGAGTTCTCCTGGGACGTCCTCCGGCACGGCGGCGGTCACGAGCACCTGTTCCGCGGCGACCGACACCTCGGCGAGGCGTTCCCGTCTTCGGCGGTCCAGCTCCGCGAACACGTCGTCGAGCACGAGGACCGGCTCGTTGCCGTCGGCACGCAGCAGCTCGTAGGACCCGAGCCGCAGCGCGAGCGCGAACGACCACGACTCGCCGTGCGACGCGTAGCCCTTCGCGGGGAACACGTCGATCGTCAGCTCCAGCTCGTCGCGGTGCGGGCCGACGAGGCTCACACCCCGCTCCAGCTCCTGGTCGCGGTTCGCGGCCATCGCCGCGAGCAGCGCGTCGGTCAGCACCTCGATGTCCGCGCGCCCGGTCGTCCCGTACTCCTCCGGGAAGGAGTCCGCGATCCCCGAGCGGTACCGGATGGTCGCGGGCCGCGACTCCGGCGCGACCCCCGCGTACGCCGCGGTGACGTGTGGCGCGAGGTCCGCGACCAGGTCCAGCCTGGCCGCGAGCAGCTCGGCGCCGTGCCGGGCGAGGTGCCCGTCCCAGACGTCCAGCGTTCCGATGTCCCCCTTCGAACCGGCGCGCCGGGCGTGGCCCGACGACTTCAGCAACGCGTTCCGCTGCCGCAGCACCCGGTCGTAGTCCGACCGGACCCCGGCGTACCTCGGTGCGCGCAGCACCAGCAGGTCGTCGAGGAACCGCCTGCGTTCGCCGGGGTCGCCCCGGACGAGCGCCAGGTCCTCCGGCGCGAACAGGACCGTCCGCAGAATCCCGAGCACGTCCCTGGTCCTGGGCACCGGCCCCCGGTTCACGCGCGCGCGGTTGGCCTTGCCCGCGGTGATCTCCAGCTCGATCGTCAGCTCGCGGCCCTCGTTGACCACGGCGGTCCGCACGATCGCGCGGGCGGCGCCGTGCCGGATCAGCGGCGCGTCGGTCGCGACGCGGTGCGAGCCGAGCGTCGCCGCGTAGCCGAGGGCCTCGACAAGGTTGGTCTTGCCCTGCCCGTTCTGCCCGACCAGCACGGCCGGTCCCGGTTCGAGTTCCAGGTCGGCGTGCTCCCAGGACCGGAAGTCCGTGACCTGTAAGTGCCGGACGTACACACTCTCAGCCTTGTGTGCTGCCCGAACCGGACGTCGGTCCCGCCGCCTGCACCGCGTGCCCGCCGAACTGGTTGCGCAGCGAGGCGACGGCACGCATCGCGGGCGAGTCCTCCTGCCGCGAGCGGAACCGGGCGAACAGCGCGGCGGAGATGACCGGCGCGGGGACGGCGAGGTTGATCGCCTCCTCGACGGTCCACCGGCCCTCGCCCGAGTCCTCGACGTAGCCACGCAGGTCGTCGAGCTCCGGGTCGGAGTCGAGCGCGCGCACGAGCAGGTCGAGCAGCCAGGACCGGACGACCGTGCCGCGCTGCCACGCCTTGATCGTCGCGGGCACGTCCTCGATCACCTCGGCGGCCTCGAGCAGTTCGAAGCCCTCGGCGTACGCCTGCATCAGGCCGTACTCGATGCCGTTGTGAATCATCTTCGCGTAATGGCCGGCCCCGACGGCGCCCGCGTGCGCGAAGCCCTCCTCGCGCGGCCCCTCCGGGCGCAGCGCGTCGAAGATCGGCATCACGCGCTCGACGTCGGCGGCGGCACCGCCGACCATCAGGCCGTAGCCGTTGTCCTTGCCCCACACGCCACCGGACACCCCGCAGTCGAGGTAGGCGATCCCCTTCTCCGCGAGCAGGCCTGAGTTCGCCTGGTCGTCGGAGAAGCGGGAGTTGCCGCCGTCGATCACGATGTCGCCGTCGGACAACAGCTCCGACAGCTCCGCGATCGTCTGCCGGGTCGGGTCACCCGCCGGGACCATCACCCACACCGCGCGCGGCGCGGACAGCTTCGACACCATGTCGGCCAGCGACTCGCTGTCGCTCACGTCCGGGTTGCGGTCGTACCCGACGACCTCGTGGCCCGCGGCGCGCAACCGCTCGCGCATGTTGAAGCCCATCCGGCCGAGACCGACGAGACCGAGCTGCATTGGCTTGTCCCTCCCTGGAATGGAAACCGGTCAGCCGGGCAGCCGCACCGGCATCAGCAGGTGCAGGTAACCCGGGACGACGTTTCCATCGTCCCCGACCGGCTTGATCAACGCCGGTCGGCTGGGTGTGGTGAAGGACAACTCCGCGCGGTCGGCGTGCAGCGCGCCGAGCCCCTCCTGGAGGAAGCCGGGGTTGAACGCGATCGTCACCGGCTCGCCGGAGTACTCGACCGACAGCTCCTCCTCCGCCGACCCCTCGTCGTCGCCGCCGGCGGACAGGCGCAGACCACCGTCACCGAACTCGAGCCGGACCTGGGTGCCGCGCTCGGCGACGAGCGACACGCGCTTGATCGCCTCGACGAGCGGAGCCACGTCGATGATCGCGGCCGCGGTCTGCTCGGACGGCAGCAGCTGGCGGTAGCGGGGGAACTCGGTGTCGAGGAGCCTGCTCGTGGTGCGGCGCCCCGCGCCGGACAGACCGATCAGCCCGTCGCTCGGGGACAGCGCGATCTCGACGGTGTTGCCCGCGGTGCCGAGCGACTTGGCCGCGTCGGCGAGGGTGCGTGCCGGGACGAGCACCGCGATCTCGCCCGCGGAAGCGAGGCTCTCGTCCGGCTGCCACGCGAACTCGCGCATCGCGAGCCGGAAGCGGTCGGTCGCGACGAGGGTCAGCTTGTCGCCCGCGATCTCCACGCGGACACCGGTCAGCATCGGGAGCGTGTCGTCCTTGCCCGCCGCGACGGCGACCTGGCTGACGGCGAGCCCGAACACCTCACCGGCGAGCTGCCCCGCGTGCGGCGGCATGGCCGGGAGCTGTGGGTAGTCCTCGACCGGCATGGTCGGCAGCGAGAACTTCGCGCTGCCGCACGTGATCGACACGCGGGCGCCGTCGACGAGGATCTCGACCGGTTGTGCGGGAAGGGACTTCGTGATGTCCGCGAGCAGCCGGCCGGACACGAGGGTGCGACCGCCGTCCGCGATCGTCGCCGCGACCCCCACCGTCGCCGAGACCTCGTAGTCGAAGCCGGAGATCGTCAGCCCGTCGGAGCCGCTGGCGTCCAGGAGGATCCCGCCGAGAACGGGAACCGGCGGCCGGGACGGCAGCGAGCGCGCGACCCAGGCGACGGCGTCGGCGAGACCGTCGCGCTCGACGCGGATCTTCATGAGAGTCCTTTCCAGACACGAGGGGCACACAAGACCGGGCCGCCTCGAGAAAGCACCAGACGTTGCTCGCAACCGTAGAGCGTGCGGATCCCCCGCTGCATCTCGGCCCTGCGGTCCCGGTGCCTCCGCGACGCGACGCGCGCTCGCGCACACACAGCCCCTGTTTTTCTTCTGTTGATACTTCTTAGAGAGAAATTCAGTCGTAGTAGTAAGCCCTGTGGATGGTGTGGATAACCCTCATACGCCCACGTCGCGACGTATCGACGGCTGTGGGCAGAGCCTGGGGTCAACTCGTGGACAACTCGGGGGCCACGTGGACAACTCGAACCTGTGCAAGGTTCTTCCACAGCTCCTCCACAGTTGTCCACAGGCTGCTCCCCAGCGGCGACCCGGTCTGCCCCCAGGCGATGCACAGGGTTGGGGATGGCCATGAATCCCCTTTCCGGGTGACGAGGGGCCGGGAGTGCGACGGAGACCACAACGGAGGACACGACAGGCATGGGTAGTCGTGCCCTCATAAGAAGGTTCGGTGTCAGCCGCGAGCGCGTTGCTTGATGCGGGAGGTCAGTTCCTGGACCTGGTCGTAGACACGACGCCGCTCCGCCATCTCCTTGCGGATCTTCTTCTCCGCGTGCATGACGGTGGTGTGGTCGCGGCCGCCGAAGGTCTGGCCGATCCTCGGCAGTGACATGTCGGTCAGCTCCCGGCACAGGTACATGGAGATCTGCCGGGCCTGCGCGAGCGCCTTCGTCTTGCCGGGGCCGCACAGGTCGTCGATCGAGACGCTGAAGTACTCGGCCGTCACGGCCATGATCGTCGAGACGCTGATCTCCGGCACCTGCGAGTCGGGGATCAGGTCGCGCAGCACGATCTCCGCGAGCCCGACGTCGACCGGCTGCTGGTTCAGCGACGCGAACGCGGTGACGCGGATGAGCGCGCCCTCCAGCTCACGGATGTTGTGCTCGATGCGTGCCGCGATGAACTCGAGCACCTCGGCGGGCGCGGGCAGCCGGTCCTGAGCCGCCTTCTTCCGGAGGATCGCGATGCGCGTCTCCAGTTCCGGCGGCTGGATGTCGGTGATCAGACCCCACTCGAACCGCGTGCGCAGCCGGTCCTCCAGGGTCTCCAGGCGCTTCGGCGGCCGGTCGGACGACACGACGATCTGCTTGTTCGCGTTGTGGAGCGTGTTGAAGGTGTGGAAGAACTCCTCCTGGGTGCCTTCCTTGCCCTCCAGGAACTGGATGTCGTCCACCAGCAGGATGTCGATGTCGCGGTAGCGGCGCTGGAACGCCACCTTGCGGTCGTCGCGCAGCGAGTTGATGAAGTCGTTCGTGAACTCCTCGGTCGACACGTACCGCACGCGCATGCCGGGGAACAGCCGTTGTGCGTAGTGGCCGACCGCGTGGAGCAGGTGCGTCTTGCCGAGACCGGACTCGCCCCAGATGAACAACGGGTTGTACGCCCGGGCCGGTGCCTCCGCGACGGCGACCGCGGCCGCGTGCGCGAACCGGTTCGACGCGCCGATGACGAACGTGTCGAACGTGTACTTCTCGTTCAACCGGGTCTTCGCGGTCTGCGGCTGGGCGGGCGCGGTGAACGGCTGCCCGCTCTGCGGCGGCTGCTGCCCGTTGAACGGCGGCCAGATCTCGTGGACCGTGGCGAGCGCGTCGCCGACCTCGTCCACCTCGTCGTTGTCCGAGTCGGTCCTGTCCGTGGTGTCGGTGCCGTTCGGCGGCTTGTCAGTATTACTAGGGTCCACTGCCTTGATGGGCGCCATCACGAGCGTCTGCTCGACGAGTGAGCCCACCCCCGGGCGCGGGGTGCCCGGCCGCGGCTGGGGCGGCATCGGCATGGGCGGCGGTGGCGCGGCGGGACGCGGCTGCTGCTGTGGCGGCTGGGGCACCGGCGGCACGACGACCGGAGGCGGCGGTGCGGACTGGGTGCCCATGGGGTCGACCTTCACGGCCAGTGAGACGACTCGGCCGAGCCTGCGTGACAGCGCATCGGTGATCGGGTCGCGCAGCGCCCGTTCGATCGCGTCCTTCGCGAAGTCGCTCGGTGCGGCGAGCAGCGCCGTGCCGTCCAGCAATCCGATGGGCCGGGTCACCCGCATCCACGCCCGCTGCTGCGGGGAGAGCGTGCCTGCGGACAACTCCCGCACGACCTGCTCCCACACCACACTCAGGTTCATCTGCTGCTCGGACACCTACGAGCTCCCCTCCCCTCGCCGGCCATGCACCATCACTGCGACCCCTCAGCCGTGGCGGACGCGGCCCGGCTACGAGCGGCATCCACAAGTTGTCCACAACTGTGCACGAAGGTACGGCGAACCGCAGCGGAACCCGCCGGAGGGCCTGCCGTAACTTCCGCGGCGCAGCGGGCTCCCACTCCCGACTGGCCAACCAAGAGCACGCACGCTAACAAGCGCCGGGCCATGCCACAAGGCATGTTCGGAAGCAAGCACTGAGTGTGCGCGGCGTGTCGTCGAGCGGTCCCAACGCACCCCCGGGTGCGTTGGCCCTGGCCGGGGTGCGTACGCTGTGAAGGTCTCCCGTCAGTTGTGGGTGAGTCCTGCGCGCCGTCAGGCCGCGACGGGGACAGCGTACTTTCGACGAGCCAGTATCCGGGAGATCCAGCCGTGAGCAAGCGTACTTTCCAGCCGAACAACCGCCGCCGGGCGCGCACCCACGGGTTCCGTCTGCGCATGCGCACCCGTGCCGGCCGGGCGATCCTCGCGGCTCGTCGTCGCAAGGGTCGCAAGAGCCTGTCTGCCTGAGTTTGCTCCCCGCGCCCAGTCGACTGACCGGTAGCGACAACTTTCGGCTCGTGACCAGGAAGGGGCGCCGCGCTGGGCGTCCCAGGCTCGTCGTGCATGCCATCACGGCCGAGGAGGTCGCGGGCTTCGGCGCGCGTGAAATCGATGCGGCACTGGCTGACGCCGGTGCGGCACCCAGGGTCGGCTTCGTGGTCAGCAAGGCGGTGGGCAACTCGGTGGTTCGCCACCGAGTCGTCCGCCGCCTTCGTCACGTCGTGCGTGAGCGGCTGGGAACCGTCCGTCCGGGTTGCACGTTGGTCGTGCGGGCGCTGCCGTCCGCTGCCACGGCGGCGAGCGCCGAACTCGGCGGCGACATCGACTCCGCCTTCCGGCGGCTGCGGCTCGGCCGCGAACACAGTGACTCCGGCGGTGCCCAGTGACCACCACGCACGACACCGAGGACCAGACGCCCGCGACATCGAGGCGGCCAGGTCCGGTGGCGCGGGTGCTCCTGGTGCCCGTCAACTTCTACCGGCGCTGGATCTCGCCGGTGCTTCCCCCCAGCTGCCGGTTCGAGCCGAGCTGTAGCGCGTACGCCGTCGAGGCGCTCACGACTCACGGTGCGCTGCGCGGCTCCTGGCTCGCCGTGCGCAGGCTGCTGCGCTGCGGTCCGTGGCACCCCGGTGGGTACGACCCGGTGCCACCCCGACACACCGACTCTGAAGAGCGGGCCGAGGCCGGCCCGGAAGACCACACTGCCGCCAAGGAGTAGCTCTCGTGCTCGACTTCATCTACTACCCCGTGTCGTTCATCCTCTGGTGCTGGCATTGGGTGTTCGGGCACGTCTTCGGTGAGTCCAGCGGTATCGCGTGGGCGCTCGGCATCGTGTTCCTGGTGTGGACGCTCCGCGCGATCATGTTCAAGCCGTTCGTGAAGCAGGTCCGCTCGATGCGGACCATGCAGGAGTTCGCGCCCGAGATCAAGAAGATCCAGAAGAAGTACGCGAACGACCGGCAGCGCCAGGCGCAGGAGATGCAGAAGCTCCAGCGCGAGCACGGGTTCAGCCCGCTGGGCGGCTGCCTGCCGATGCTGCTGCAGATCCCGGTGTTCATCGGTCTGTTCCACGTGCTTCGCTCGTTCCAGCCGGGCCACACCGAGAACTACTTCTTCGACGCGCAGGGCGTGGAGTCGTACGTCAACGCGAAGCTGTTCGGCGCAGGTCTGTCGAACTTCATCACCCAGCCCGCGGACGTGCTCGCGCGGTATGGGTCGGACCGCACCGCGGTCATCATCGTCTCCATCCCGCTCATGATCCTGGCGAGCGTGCTGACGCACCTGACCGCCCGCCACTCGGTCCAGCGCCAGAACCCCGAGGCGGCCACCGCGCAGACCGCGATCATGAACAAGCTGACGCTGTACATCTTCCCGCTGGGTGTGCTGATCTTCGGCTTCTTCTTCCCGATCGGTCTGCTGATCTACTGGCTGTCGAACAACACCTGGACGTTGATGCAGCAGCGCCTCGTCTACAAGCGCATCGACCGCGAGGAAGAGGCGAAGAAGTCGGCCGCGGTCGAGAAGCGGACCAGCCTCGCGCCGAAGCCGGGTGCCAAGCCGGACCAGACGAAGAAGCGTCCGGGCACCGCGCCCGCCCCCGGCGCCAAGCCGGCCCCGAACGCCAAGGCCGCCGGTGCCAAGCCCGCGCCGAACGCGAAGGCGGCGGGCACCGCACGTCCCAAGGACGACACCACCAAGTCGACCGGCTCCGCGAGCGCCAACGGCGCCACGGGCAAGGGCGGCTCCACGAATTCCGGTCTGAGCGCAGACCGTTCCCGTAATAAGAACACAGGCCGGAAGAAGCGCTGACACACGAGCTGATCCGGACCTGGAGAGGAGAAGTCGTGCCGGAGACGGTGCAGGAGTCGGACGCCGATCGCGATGCGGTGCCAACCGACGCCGATGAACAGACCGCCGAGGCGGTCGCCGACGAGAGTGACCGGGGGCCGTCGGGAGAGGACCTTCTCGTCCGCGAGGGCGACATCGCTGGGGACTACCTGGAGCGCCTGCTCGACCTGGTCGACTACGACGGGGACATCGACCTCGACGTGGAGGCCGGCCGGGCGGTCGTGAGCATCGACGGTGGCGAGGACCTGGACAAGCTGGTGGGGCCTCGGGGCAACGTGCTCGAGGCGCTGCAGGAGCTGACCCGGCTCGCCGTCCAGCAGGAGACCGGCACGCGTAGCCGGCTCATGCTGGACATCGCGGGCTGGCGGGCGGACCGTCGTCAGGAACTGAAGGACCTCGGCAAGGCGACCGCGGAGCGCGTGCTGGCGGACGGCGAGAAGGTCCGTCTCCAGCCGATGACGCCGTTCGAGCGGAAGGTCGTGCACGACGCGGTCGCCACGATCGACGGTGTCCACAGCGAGAGCGAGGGTGAGGACCCGCGGCGGCGCGTCGTGGTCTTCCCCAAGTCGTGACGGGCTGACGGTTTCACGTGAAACATCGATTCGAAGAAGGTGGCATCCGGGTTGGCTGAGACGCCCTCCGCGTCTCCGCCCCCGGAGACCGCTACAACAGTTTTCGGTGACGCTCTGACGGCGGCGGTGCAGTTCGCGGAACTGCTCGCCGCCGTCGGCGTTGAACGAGGTTTGATCGGGCCCCGTGAGGTTGAGCGCCTCTGGGACCGGCACCTCCTGAACTCCGCCGTGGTCGCCGAGGCGATCCCCCAAGGCGCCCGCGTGGTGGACCTCGGGTCGGGCGCTGGGCTGCCCGGCGTACCGCTCTGCATCGCCCGGCCGGATCTCGACCTCACTTTGTTGGAACCGATGGCTCGCCGGGTGGCGTGGTTGACCGAAGTCGTCGATACTCTTTCGCTGTCCGCAAGTGTGGTTCGGGGCCGCGCGGAAGAGCCGGCCATCAAGCATCAGCTCGCGGGTGCCGATGTTGTCATCGCGCGAGCGGTCGCGCCGCTTGCTCGCCTGTGGGGCTGGAGTGCTCCCTTGCTTCGGCGGGGCGGCCGGCTGGTCGCGCTCAAAGGGGAAAGTGCCGCGGAGGAAGTGGCACGCGATGGCGGCGCCGTGACCCGTGCGGGTGGTTCGCTTCCGGTGGTCGAACGGTGTGGCGCCGACGTCCTTGCGGTACCGACGACCATCATCGTGGTCACACGTTCCGACCCACCTCAGGGTGCACGTGGGCGTGGTCCGCGGCGGACCAAGAAGTGATGGAGCGAGGATTGTTTCACGTGAAACACGTGTCGAACGAGGCGAGGTGCAGCCATCGATGACCGGACGCCATGATGTCCAGGGCGCCAGCGGGACCATGCACGACAACGTCGAGGCCGCGACCGCGGTGTCCGGGTGGACGCCCATCGCCGAAGAGGCCGAGCGCGCGACCCGCATGCTGCACCCCAAGCGCGACCTGCCCAAGCCGCCGCACCGCCGCGTCATGACGGTCGCCAACCAGAAGGGTGGCGTCGGCAAGACGACCAGCGCGGTCAACCTCGCGGCAGCGCTCGCGATGCACGGGCTGAAAGTGCTCGTGATCGACCTCGACCCGCAGGGCAACGCCAGCACCGCGCTCGGCGTCGACCACCGCTCCGGCGTGCCGTCGATCTACGAGGTGCTGCTCGGCGAGTGTTCCCTCACTGACGCGGCGGCGGTCAGCGACCAGTCCCCCAACCTCTACTGCGTGCCTGCGACCATCGACCTCGCCGGCGCGGAGATCGAGCTGGTGGGCATGGAGGGTCGCGAGTCCCGGCTCAAGGCGGCGCTGCCGACCGGCGCGCTCGACGAGCTGAACCCGGACTACGTGTTCATCGACTGCCCGCCGTCGCTCGGCCTGCTGACGGTCAACGCGATGGTCGCCGCCGACGAGGTGCTGATCCCCATCCAGTGCGAGTACTACGCGCTGGAGGGTCTGTCGCAGCTACTCCGCAACATCGAGCTGGTGCAGAACCACCTCAACCCGAACCTGCACGTGTCGACCATCCTGCTCACCATGTACGACGGGCGTACGAAGCTCGCCGATCAGGTGACCGCGGAGGTCCGGAAGCACTTCGGCGCCACGGTCTTGCGTACTGTGATCCCCAGGAGTGTGAAGGTGTCCGAGGCCCCCGGCTTCGGACAGACGGTGCTCGCGTACGACCCCGGTTCGCGAGGTTCGATGAGCTACCTGGACGCGGCACGGGAGATGGCCGAACGCGCGTTCGGCGAGGAGTAGAAGCATGAGTGAGCGCAAGGGTGGTCTTGGCCGGGGTCTCGCGGCACTGATCCCACAGGGACCGGCGGACGGCGCGGGTGGCGGTGCGATGAAGCTGCCGACCGCACCGCGTCCGAAGCCGCCGGTCGCGGCCGCCGCGCCGGAGGTGCCCGCGGTGCCGAGCGGCACGGTCGCCGGTGCGGTGTACCGCGAGGTGCCGGTCGACGCGATCAAGGCCAACCCGAAACAGCCTCGTCAGGTCTTCGACGAGGACGCGCTCGCCGAGCTGGAACACTCCATCCGAGAGTTCGGGCTCATGCAGCCGATCGTGGTCCGCGAACTGGGCCCGGACTCGTACGAGCTGGTCATGGGCGAGCGGCGGCTGCGTGCCGCCCAGCGCGCGGAGCTCGGCAAGATCCCGGCGATCGTCCGGCAGACCGCCGACGAGGCGATGCTGCGGGACGCGCTGCTGGAGAACATCCACCGCGTGCAGCTGAACCCCCTCGAGGAGGCGGCGGCCTACCAGCAGCTGCTTGAGGAGTTCTCGGTGACGCACGACGAGCTGGCGTCCCGCATCGGACGCAGCCGTCCCGTCATCACGAACACGATCCGGTTGCTGAAGCTCCCCCTCGCGGTGCAGCGCCGGGTCGCGGCCGGGGTCCTCTCGTCCGGGCACGCCCGCGCGCTGCTCGGTCTCGAGGACGCCGGTCAGCAGGAGGAGCTGGCCGCCCGCATCGTCGCCGAGGGGCTGTCGGTGCGGGCCACCGAGGAAGCGGTCGTGTTGCTCAAGGGGCAGGCGCCCGCGAAGCAGAAGGCCGCCCCGCAGCGCAAGCCGATCCAGGCGCCGGGCCTCCAGGACGTGGCGGACCGGCTTTCCAACACGTTCGACACCCGCGTGAAGGTCGAACTCGGCAAGCGCAAGGGCAAAATCGTGGTCGAGTTCGGGTCCGTGGACGACCTCGAACGCATCGTCGAACTGATGTCGAAAAATGGGACAAATGGGATTCGTGACGAGGCTTAGGGATCACCCCAGGGCCTTACGTCACGGTGACGATTGCTCTCCGATGATCAACGATCACCGAGTGCGAGCGACCGCTCGTTCGATCAGCCCGGCGTAGATGTCGCCGAGCGAGTGGCCCGCGACCTCCGCCGCCATCGGCAGAAGCGAGGTTTCCGTCAGCCCCGGCGACGAGTTCACCTCGAGGAAGTGGACGGTCCCGTCCGGCGCGACGATCGCGTCGGTCCGGGACACGTCGCGCAGCCCGAGCAACCGGTGCGCGGCGACCGCCAGGTCCGCCACCGCCGCGGCCGCCCGCTCGTCGAGACGGGCCGGGCAGTGGAACGTGGTGAGCCCGGCGGTGTAGCGGGCGGTGTAGTCGTAGATCCCCGTCGCCGGCTCGATCTCCACCGCGGGCAGCGCCACGGGACCGTCGGCGCCCTCGACGACCGCGACCGCCACCTCGACGCCCTCGACGAACTGCTCCGCCAGCACGGTGTCCCCGTACGCGAGGCAGCCGACCATCGCGGCGGGCAACTCAGCCGCGTCCCGCACCACCTGAGCGCCCAGCGCCGACCCGCTCTGGTCCGGCTTGAGCATCATCGGCAGCCCGAGCCGGTCGACCATCGCGTTCAGCACCGGCTGCGCACCCAGCTCCCGGAACGTGCTGTGTGGCAGCACGACCCAGTCCGGCGTCGCGATGCCCGCGCGGGCCAGTTCCGTCTTGGCGGTGGGCTTGTCCCACGCGCGACGGCACGCGTGCGAGTCCGCGCCGACGTACGGCACGTCCAGCATCTCCAGCACGGTCTGCACGGAGCCGCCCTCGCCCTCGACCCCGTGCAGTGCCACGACCACCGCGTCCGGCCGGTGCTTCCGCAGCCGTTCCAGGAGCGCCGCGTCCGCGTCCCACTCGTCGACCGTCAGCCCGACCGACCGCAGCGCCGCCGACAGCCTTCTGCCCGACCGCAGCGACACCTCACGCTCGTGGGACAGACCTCCGGACAGCACCGCCACGGCGAGATCGGACACGGCTCGACTCCTCAACGGACCAGATCGTCCACTGTGGACAGTGGACGCGAAGTTGCTTGCGGGGGAAGGAGACTACGCGATGTCCGGACCGGGCACCTGCGGGCCGGACGCGCGCCGCCCGTTGATCGGTCCGAACGTGCGCGACAGCTCCAGCTCGGCGGCGAGCACGGCCGCGAGCCTGCGCACGCCCTCCTGGATCCGCTCCGGTGTCGGGTAGCAGAACGACAGGCGCATCTGCCTGCTGCCGAACCCGTCCGCGTAGAACCCGGTGCCGGACACGTACGCCACCCGCGCGGTGACCGCACGCGGCAGCATCGCCTTGGTGTCCACGCCCTCCGGCACGGTCATCCACACGAAGAACCCGCCCGCGGGCACGGTCCACGAGCAGCCGGGCGGCATGTGCTGCTCCAGCCCGGAGATCATCGCGTCCCGCCGCTCCCGGTACGCCGACTGGAAGGACTTGACCTGCCCCTTCCAGTCGTGCGTCGCGAGGTAGCGCGACACGATCATCTGGTTCAACGTGGGCGGGCACAGCGTGGCCGACTCGGCGGCCAGCATCAGCTTCTCGCGGACCGCGTGCGGTGCCAGCACCCAGCCGACCCGCAGCCCGGCCGCGAACGTCTTCGAGAACGACCCGAGGTACACCACGTTGTCCGGGTCCATGGACCGCAGCGCCGGGTACGTCTGACCGTCGAAGCCGAGCAGCCCGTACGGGTTGTCCTCCACCACCAGCACGTTGTGCCGCCTGCAGATCTCCAGGATCTCGGCCCGCCGGGGCACTGCGAGCGTCACACCGGCCGGGTTCTGGAAGTTCGGGATCGTGTAGAGGAACTTGACCCGCCGGCCCGCCGACTCGGCCGTCCGGAGCGCCTCGCGCAGCGCGTCGGGCATCAGGCCGTCCTCGTCCATGGCCACGTGGACCACGTCGGCCTGGTAGGCGGCGAACGTGCCGAGCGCGCCGACGTACGACGGACCCTCGGCGAGCACCACGTCACCGGGATCACAGAAGATCCTCGTCACCATGTCGAGCGCCATCTGCGAGCCGACCGTCACGACGATGTCGTCCGGGTGCCCGGTGACGCCCTCCAGGGCCATCACCTCGCCGATCTGGTCCCGCAGCTCAGGCAGCCCGTGGGCGGATCCGTACTGCAGTGCGACCAGACCGTCCTTGGCGATGATGTCCGCGACCTCGCCGGACAGCGAGTCCAGCGGCAACGCGGCCAGGTTCGGCATGCCGCCCGCCAGCGAGACCACCTCTGGCCTGCTGGCGACGGCGAAGAGAGCTCGTACCTCGGAGGCCGTCATTCCGGCAGCTCGCGCCGCGTAGCGGCCGAGGTGCGGGTCAAGGCTTCTGCTGCCTGTTGGCTCGAGGGACATGAGAAGGCTCTCTTCAGCCGGTGCGTACTCAGTCGTTCGAGTGTAACCGGGCCGATATTCACCCCTTGCCGGTTCCAGCGTCCCTTGAGGCAGGCTTATCCTGGCGTTGCACACGGTGGTCAGGGCCGGTTCAAGGGCCCAGGGTGGGAGGTCAGGTGTCGCGACGCGTTGTGGGCGTCACGCTGGACAACCTTGAGGATCTCCCCAAGCACAGCCGTTCGTGCGTGTACTGGGAGCTCGCCCCGCACCTCAAGGAGCAGGCGGAGGAGTTCGGCACTTCCGAGCTGGAGAAAGAGGCCTGGGTCTCCAGCGTGCTGCTCGAGTGGGGTTCCTGCGGGCGGATCGTCTACAGCGACAAGCTGCCGGTCGGCTTCGTGCTGTACGCCCCGCCGAACGCCGTGCCGCGTGCGTCGGCGTTCCCGACCTCTCCGCCCAGCCCGGACGCGGTTCTGCTGACCGGGTTCATGGTGCTGCCCGAGTTCCGCCGCGGCGGCCTCGGCCGGATGCTGGTCCAGGCGGTGGCCAAGGACCTGACCCGGCGCGGTGTGAAGGCCATCGAGTCGTTCGGCGACGCCAAGCCCGACGAGGAGGTCTCGTGCGTCGTCCCGTCGGACTTCCTCCTGAGCGTCGGTTTCAAGACGGTCAGACCGCACCCTCGTTGGCCCCGTCTGCGCCTGGAGCTGCGTTCGGCACTGGGGTGGAAGGAAGACGTCGAAGCGGCCCTGGAGAGGCTCCTGGGCACCGTTTCGGTGTCCACGGCGAGCCCCGCGCTACAGCAGTAGACGCGAAACAGCCCCGGAGTGGTCAGCTCCGGGGCTGTTTCATGTGAAACATTCGATTTCTACTCGGCCTTGGCCAGCTCGTGCCGGAGGACGTCCGCGAACGTGAACGTGCCGGTCGGCTGGTCGTTCTGGCCCAGCAGGTACAGGCGCTTGACCGCGACGAGGATGCCCTCGGCCACCACGTCCCGGAAGGACGGGTCGGTCAGGCGGCGTTGGTCGTCGGCGTTGGTCAGGTAGCCGATCTCCACGCGCACGGCCGGGCAGCGGGTCAGCCGCAGCGTGTCCCACGTCTTGCGGTGGGCACGGCAGTCCCGCAGGCCGGTCCGCACGACCAGCTCCCGCTGGATGAAGCCCGCGAGCGTCTCCCCGATGGTCGACGTGCTGCCGGTCGCCGTGCCGAAGTGGAAGCTCGCCACGCCCTGCGCCAGCGGGGAGCGGTTGGCGTCCGAGTGCAGCGACAGGAACAGGTCGCCGCCCACCTCGTTCGCGAAGTGCGCACGGTCGCCCTCGGTCGGGCACTGGTCGGGCCCGCGGGACAGCAGCGCCTGCATGCCGGTCGCGGCCATCTTGCCCTCGAGGCGCCGTGCCAGGTCCCACACGAGGTCGGCCTCGTTCACCCCGCCGACGGAGACACCCGTGTCGGAGCCCCCGTGACCCGGGTCGATGACGATGCGCTTGCCGCGCAGTCGCGGCCCGGCCTTGCGGACCCGCTCCTGCTCACGCAGCAGCACCGGCGACCCGCCACGGGCACGCGGCGACAGCTGGCGCAGCGCACGCACCGTCTCGGCACCACAGATGCCGTCGACGGTCAGCCCGTAGTCCCGCTGGAAGTTCCGCAGCGCGGCCTCGGTCTGTGCGCCGAACACGCCGTTGGCGCGGCCCGCGTCGTAGCCCAGCTCCAGCAGGCGCTCCTGCAGCGTCATGACGTCGTCACCGCTGACCGGCGACGACACGAGGTACGCGAGCGGTCGCGCCCCCAGTCGGTACGTGGCGTCCTTCAGTGCGCGGTAGGTGGCCGGGCCGACGAGGCCGTCGGCGATCAGGCCACGCTGCTGCTGGAACGTGCTCACCGCGTGCGCGACGGCCTCGTCGTAGACCGCAGCCTCCGGAGGGGCTGACGGATCCGCCGGCAGGAGGCCAAGCCCTGAGAGCGTCGCGCGAACCTCGGCGACCGCCGGTCCCGCGTCACCGCGGCGGAGTACCCGCATGCACCCCTCGCTCGGATCGGGCACCGACCCGAGTCGGCGCAGATTTTCCATTCCTGTCGCAGCACGTCTGCTGGTCCACTATTGTGCCCTGTCTCCAGAGCCGCGGCTTGCGGGGTCACGTGCCGCGTCCAACCGCTCACCCCATATGGCACAACGGCGCACACCTGAAGGACGGTGCGCGCCGTTGAACGGTTGTCACAGAGGACACACGGCTCAGATGAAGTCGGACAGATCGTTCAGGAGCGCGGCCTTCGGCTTGGCACCCACGATCTCCTTCACCTTCTCGCCGCCCTTGAAGACCATCAGGGTCGGGATGGAGAGGACCTGGTAGTCACGCGCGACGGTCGGGTTCGCGTCGACGTCCAGCTTCGCGACGGTGAGCTTGTCACCGTGCTCGGCGGCGATCTCCTCGAGCACCGGCGCGACCATCCGGCACGGCCCGCACCACGTAGCCCAGAAGTCGACCAGCACCGGCTTGTCGCTGTTCAGGACGTCGTCGGAGAAGGACGCGTCGGTGACGGTCACGGTGTTTCCGGCCATGTTCTCCCTCTTTCAGTTCTGAGTCGGGGCGTAGCCGCCGCCGACGAGTTCAGGTGCCGTCTCGGCCTTCGGCTCACCGTGCTCGGACAGCCAGCGCTCCGCGTCGATCGCGGCGGAGCAACCGGAGCCGGCGGCGGTGATCGCCTGCCGGTAGGTGCGGTCCACCAGGTCACCGGCGGCGAACACGCCGTCGACGTTGGTGTACGTGGTGTGCGGGCGAACCTGGACGTACCCGTCCGCGTCCAGGTCGACCTGGCCCTTGACCAGCGCGCTGCGCGGGTCGTGGCCGATGGCCATGAACAGGCCGGTGACGTCCAGCACCGACTCCTCGCCGGTGACCGTGTTCCGCAGCTTCACGCCGGCGACGTTGCCCTCGCCGAGCACCTCGAGCACCTCGGAGTCGAGCTGCCACCGGATCTTCTCGTTGGCCCGCGCGCGCTCCAGCATGATCTTCGACGCCCGGAACTCCTGGCGCCGGTGGATGATCGTGACCGACCGCGCGAACTTGGTCAGGAAGGTGGCCTCCTCCATCGCGGAGTCACCGCCGCCCACCACGGCGATGTCCTGGTCGCGGAAGAAGAAGCCGTCGCAGGTGGCGCACGCGGAGACGCCGTGCCCCAGCAGCTCCTGCTCACCCGGCACGTGCAGGTACCGCGCGGCGGCGCCCATCGCGAGGATGACCGCCTTCGCGGCGTACCGGACGCCGTTCGCGGTGACGTACTTCACCGGGCCGTCCAACTGGACCTCTTCGACGTCCTCGGCCCGCAGCTCCGCGCCGAAGCGCTCGGCCTGCGCCCGCATCTGCTCCATGAGGTCGGGCCCCATGATGCCGTCGCGGAAACCCGGGTAGTTCTCCACGTCGGTGGTGGTCATGAGGGCGCCACCGAACTGTGTGCCCTCGAAGACCAGGGGCTCCAGCTGGGCACGTGCGGTGTACACGGCCGCCGTGTAGCCGGCCGGGCCGGACCCGACGATGATCACGTCGCGGACGTTCTCGGACATCAGACCTCCGAAGCGGGGCGCTCGTTGCTGCGCACTCGTGTAACACGATCGTAGGTGTCGGTTGTTCCACGCGTACGTGGTGACCGTGCGCATAACGGAGCCGCGGGCGGAAACCAGGTTCCACCCGCGGCTCGCGAAGTGTTGTTGCTCAGCCGATCGACGTGTCGGTGATCAGGTCGCCGGAACAGTCGGGCGCCACGATGACCAGCCGGAACCGGTGACCGTCCTCGCCGCCTGCGAGCAGCGCGGCCACGCCCTCCGTGCCGTCGAGCGTCACCTCCCGCGCACCGATGACCGACGGGTCCGCGATCCCCTTCTCCGACAGGCAGTCCTTCAGGCCCTGCTCGTCGTCGAAGGGGCCGTAGTCCTTCTTGCCGGACAGGCCGTTGATGGCCGGGCCGAGGTCGTCGCCCTTCAGCGCGAGCGGCGGCTCCTGGCCGGGCGCCTCCTGCGAGCTGTTGCCCTTGTCCCCGGCCACCGGGTTGCCGCCCGTCTCCTGCCCGGGCAGCGCCACGAACGTGATCGCGGCGACGGCGGCCGCGGCGGTCACCAGCCCGCCGACCCACCCCATCCTGCGGTTGCGCTTGCGGCGTGCCTGCGCCATGTCGGAGACCGGGGCGACGCCCGGCTGCCGAGCGGCGGGCATGGTCCTGGCGGCCTCGGCGGCGATGGCGTTGTCGAGCTGGGCCGCGAAGTGCGCGGGCATCGGCTCGAACGGTCCGTCGTCGAGCCCGTCGAGGTCGTGCTTGACGCTGTCGAGCGCGGCGAGGATCGCCTGCGCCTCCGGGTCCCGGTTGACCTGCGCCCACAGTGCCGCGGACTGCCTCGGGTCCAGGGCGCCTGCGTGCAGGTCGGCGAGCACGTCGACAGACCACGGCGGCCCGTTAGGGACCCCCGTTCCCCTCGTGCTGTCCGTCATCGTCCCTCCCAGCGGCGCCGCACCGGCACGTCTCGCCCTTCAACTGCGCCATCTGGGACGTTCGCATCTGCATCGGGGTTCCGCAGATGCCCCAGAACTTTGGCCAGCTTGGCGCGACCCCGCGCACACCGGCTCTTCACGGTGCCCTCCGCGATGCCGAGCATCTTGGCGGTCTCCGCCACCGAGTAGCCCTCCACGTCGACGAGCACGATCGGGACCCGCTGGTCCTCGGACAGGCCGTTGAGAGCCTTCTGCACGACGAGCTTGGTCTCCCGCTCGGACATCGAGTCCCGCGGGGCGACTGGCTCGCCCGGTCCGGTCTCCGGCAGGGGCACGGTCGGCCTGGCCTGCCGGCGCCGCACCCGGTCCAGGCACGCGTTCACCACGATCCGGTGCAGCCAGGTGGTCACCTGCGATTCGGCCCGGAAGGAACCCGCGGCGCGGAAGGCGGAGATGAACGCCTCCTGCAACGCGTCGGATGCTTCCTCGGGGTCCCGGAGGGTGCGCAGGGCGACGGCCCACATGCGATCACGGTGCCGGCGGACCAGCTCGCCGAAGGCACGCGGATCCCCGGCGGCGTGTGCCGCGATGAGGTCGGCGTCCGAGCTGGCAGCGGTGGTCACGTGAGGAGGATATCGGTCGCGCGTTCACCCATTCGCGGTGTGGCCCTGCCCACGGTGGCGTAGGGGTCACCGCGCGCGGATGAACTGCACCTCGCCCAGCGCGGACCTGTTGCCGTCGCCGAGCTGGGTGATCCAGACCAGGACGTACTGGGTCGGTTCGGCGTTCGCGAGCTTGATCTCGGTCCTGCCGCCCTGCAGCGTGGCCTTGCCGATGACCTTGGTCTCGTCGAGCGACGGGGTGCCGGACGGCGACGTGCGGATCTCCACCACGGTGTTCGGGCTCGGCGACTCGATGATCACCGACGCGAACTTCACCGACTCCGCGAACGACGCCATCAGCCCGACCCCGGGCTTGAGCGCCGGGAACTGCTGCTTGTAGGTGTCGGTGCGCCACTCCGTGCCGGGGTCGCCGTCCGTGGCGAAACCGGCGCGGCGCGGGTTGTCCGGGGTGCCGCCGACGTTGAACACCTCGATCGAGGCGGGCTGCAGCGGTTTGGCCGGCTTCGGCGCGGGTGCCGGGCTGTTCCCGCTCGTCGGCGCGGGCTGCTCGACGACCACGGTGTCGCCGCCGCTGCCCGGGTCGTCGCCGAAGAAGTCGATGAGCAGCGTGCCCAGCCACGCGAGGATGGCGACGACCGCGATCGCGAGCGCGGTGACGCCGATGGCGAGCTTGCGTCTGCGGGAACGGTCGCGGATCGGCGGTCTGGTGGTCCAGACCGCGCCGCCCTCGCCCTCGTCGGCCGGGACGGCGACGGGCCCGAGGAACTCGGTGCGCTCCGCCGACCGCGCGGCCTCGTCGAGCACGGCGAGCAGCGTCGCGCTGGTGTGGATGCCGCCCATCTGCGTGTCCTCGAGGCTGCGGATCGCGAGCGCGGACAGGCCCGGCGGGATGAACGGAGCGAGGACGTGCGGCGGCACGATCAGGCCGTCCGGCGAGACGGGTGCGGTCGGGATGGCCTCGGGCCCGCCCGGCAGCGGCCAGCGGCCGGTGAGCAGCACGTACAGGACCGCGCCCAGGCCCTTGACGTCGTCGCGTGGCACGGCCTCGGGCAGCGGGCCGGGGAACGCCAGCCGCAGCATCCCGTCGGTGCCGACGCGGATGCGCTGCGGGTGGTCGACGCCGAGCACGAGACCGGCGTGGTGGGCGCGTTCGACGGCCGAGGCGAGCGGCTCCAGCAGCCGGGCCGCGTTGCCCGCGGGCAGCGGGTGCTCGGCGATGAGGTCGATCAGGTCGGTGCCGGAGGACCAGTCGGCGACGATGATGCCGAGCAGGCCCTCGCCCGGGGAGATGCCGTTGCCGAGGCTCAGCACGTCCAGCACGCGGGCGGTGGCCGGGTGGGTGAACGCGGCGGCGTGCGCGGCCCGCTCCAGCGTGCGGCGCGCGGCCTGGGCGCGTGGGCCGTCCTGAGCGTCGCCGACAAGCACCGTCAGCGCGACGTCACGGCGCAGCTGCCCGTCGCGGGCGCGCCACAGCTGTGCCTCGGCGCGCATGTCGTGGCCGAACTGGGCGAGCAGGCGGTAGCGGCCGTCCCCGATCACGGCTCCGGGCAGCAGGAAACCCTCCCCGCCTGGCTCTCCGCCGGGGGGCAACTCGCCGGTCAGGGACTCGGTTCGTCTCGTGGTCACTGCTCTCTCCCCGCCCAGCGCCCAGCGCGCGACGGACACCCTCCGCTGTTGTGAGTATCAGAACGAGGGTACGTGACGTGGGTTCGTTGTTCCTGTCGTTGACTACTAACCGCGACGCACCAGTCGGGTGATTCGTTGCGTGGCGGGCTGCAATTCGGGTACCCGGAACGCCGCGAGCAGGCCGAACGCGACCACCAGCGTCACGAGTCCCTGGATCACCAGGTGGACCCACGCGGTCAGCGTGGGGCCCGCGTCGCCGAGCACCAGGTCGGCCAGCAGCGTGGCGCCCCACGCGGCGAGCACCCCGGCGACCCCGGCGACGATCGTCTGCACGATCACCTTGACCACGCGCATACTCTGCAGCCGTCCGAGCCGCACCCACAGCCACATCTGGCCGAGCACCGCGCCGACCACGTAGGTGAGCGAGTTCACCAGCAGCACGCCGACGACCACGTCCTCCGGCCGGAGCCGGTCGGCGCAGAAGTACAGCAGCGGGATCTTCACGACCGTCATCACGATCATGATCAGCGTGGGTGTGCGGGAGTCCTTCATCGCGTAGAACACCCGCAGCTGCAGCATGACCAGCGCGTACGGCAGGATCCCGAACGCCGAGAACGCGAGTGCGTCGCCGAGCCGGGCGGCGTCGTCGAGGTCGGCCTCACCGACGGCGAACAACGCGACGCCGACCGCGGAGCCCGCGATCGTGAGCATGGCGCTGATCGGCACCAGCATCACCGTCGACATCCTGCTGCCCAGCGACAGGTCGCCGACCAGCTTCGCCGTGTCGCCGTCGGCGGCCGCGCGGGACATCCTCGGCATGATCGCGGTCAGCAGCGAGACGCCGATGACCCCGTACGGCAGCTGGAACAGCAGCCACGCGTTGGCGTAGATCGCGGCACCGCCCGACGCCGCCGACGTCAGCACGCGGGTGGTGATCACGACACCGATCTGGCTGATGGCGGCGTATCCGACGACCCACAGCGCGAGGCCGCCGAACTCCTTGAGCCGGGCGTCGAAGCCCCAGTTCCAGCGGAACCTGAAGCCGGTCCGCCGCAGGGCGGGCACCAGGACGAGCGCCTGCACGACGATGCCGAGCGTCACGCCGAGACCGAGGACCAGCAGCTTCACGTCGCCCATGCGCACCGGGTCGAGTGAGATCTCCCCCGGCACGAGCGCGTACGCGCCGATGGTCGCCATGATCACCAGGTTGTTGATCACGGGCGCCCACGCGGTCGGGCCGAACACGTGCTTGGCCTGCAGGATCGCGGACAGCAGCGCGAACAGGCCGTAGAAGACGATCTCCGGCAGCAGCAGGTAGGCGAACGCGGTGGTCAGCTCCGAGTTCGCCGACCCGCCCGAGTCGTCCATGTAGAGGTTCGTCAGCAGCGGCGCCAGCGCGACCGCGATGATCGTGCCGCCGAACAGCATGGTCATGCCGACGGTCAGCAGCCGGTTCGTGTAGCCCTGGCCGCCGTCCGGGTCGTCTTGCGAGCGGACCAGCAGCGGCACCACGACGCTCGCCAGCACACCGCCGAGCAGCAGCTCGTAGACGATGTTCGGCAGCGTGTTGGCCACGGTGAACGAGTCGTTGACCACGCCGAGGCCCGCGACCCAGGCGAGCTGGATCTTCCACACGAACCCGGTGATCCGGCTGACCAGGGTGGCGATCGCCATCGACCCGCTCGCCTTGGCGAGCGAGGGCGGTTTCTGCTGCGACCGGCCGTCCACGGTCTGTGATTGTGACCCGAGGCGCCGGGTCATATCGCCGCTACGCTGAGCGGGGCTTGCGGAGCGAACATCATCGCTGAACGATTTCCTCACTCGCCTCGGGTGCACCGGCGCGTGCCGCCTTCACCCGGCGGAAGATACGCACCCCGACGAGCAGCACGAGCACCGCACCCGCCGTGCCGGTCACGGCCACGCTGATGATGCCGTACGACGTCGAGTTCAGCTCCAGCCGCACCGGTTCGCCCAGCGTCGTGCCACCCGGGGTGGTCAGCCGCACGTCGACCGTGAACCGGCCCGATCTCGACACCTCGGCGGGGATGTAGCGGCCGACGGACGACAGCGGCGGGATCGGCACGTCCTGGATCGTCTCGGGCCGCAGCCCCGGCACGGGGCTGAGCGTGACCCGCACGACGATCGCGACGGGCAGGCCGTTGTAGATCGTGATCGGGATCGGGCTGTCTCCCGAGGCGAGCGAGTACGGGCGGCCGGGGTCGTTGATGACCACCAGGTCACGCAGCCCGTCGAGCCGCGCGTCCACGTAGGAGACCATGGCGGCGGCACCGTCGACGTGCCCGCGCCACGCTGTCGAGACACCGCGCAGGAGGCCGTACTCCAGCGGCGCGAGCAGCTGGTTCGGTTCGACCCGGGTCGTGTTGTCCGACGGCATCGCGTCGAGCAGGTCCCGCCGCGTCGCGTTGATCCGCATGACGTTCGCGGTGATCTGGGTCGGGATCTCCAGCCTGCTGTCCTGCGGGGAGTAGGTGACGCTCTCCGCGGTGCCGCCGTCCGGCGCCTGGACCGCCTGGTCCAGGGGCAGCGGGGTGGTGAACCCGCCTTCGAACAGCGCTCCGGCGAGCGACAGGAACTGCTCCAGCTCGGCGTTCGACGCGAGCCACCGCCGCGGCGGCGTGACCAGCACCTGACCGCCGACCCGCTGGTCGAACGCGGCGCGGTAGGTCAGGGCGGCGAGCCCGTTCTGCACGGAGACGCCCGCGTCGCGCGGGTTGTTCGCGAGCGCGTTCGACACCAGCGAGTCGACCGGCAGCGCCCGGACCGGGTTCGCGGTCTGCGGGGCGTTGAGCACGTACGGCGCGCGGCCCTCGACGTTCCGCAGGTGCGCCGGGTCGGCCAGGATCGTCGGCGAGCCGCCGGTCGACAGGCCGACCAGCGTGTTCTGGTCGAACGTGCCACTGGCCGGCCAGTACACGTTCGGGAGCGGCTCCACCGGCGACAGCAGCCTGCTGGTGATCGCGGCACCGTTGGGCACCGCCAGTTGGGCGAGGTCGGTGGACCCCGCGCGGGACAGCGCGGACAGGTCGGCGTCCGCGTACGGCAGCGACACCACGCAGTGCCCGCGCGTCAGGTCCTGCACGCGGGTGAGCCAGTCGGCGGCCGCCTGCGCGCCCCTGCCCTCGACGAGCTTGCCGCCCGAGGTCCGCACCCGGTAGCCCTCGGTCATCTTCGAGACGGTGTCGAGCAGGTCCGGGTCGACCACGAAGCAGATGGACCGCAGCAGGTCGGTGTTCGTCGTGGTCGCCGTGAGCACGGAGTTGACCAGGTTGAACAGGCGGCCGCCCGCCGCGAGCGAGTCGGCGAGCTCGTCGTCGGCGAGCAGGGTGCTGTTGTCGGCGGCGGGCAGCGACCTGGGCTGTTCGTCGAGCAGCGGCCACAGGATCGTCACGGCGGGCGGGGTCGCCTTCGGCTGGGCCGCCGGGCCGCCACCCGGGACGGACAGGACCGGCAGGGCGATCGACACGGCCGCGAGCCGGGCCTGTTCGCCGTAGTCCGGCCTGCCGTTGACGTTGACCAGCAGGGGGTAGACGCCCGGCCCGTCGATGCCCAGCGTCTTGCCGTCGCCGCGGACCGGGATGGTCACCGAGAGGTTCGCGCTGTCGCCCGGCTGGAGCGACCGGCTGACGTCGGCGAAGTCGCCGGTCGCCGTGTCGGTCGGCTGGTTGCGCACGTCGCGCATGGCGCGGTCGGACCCGATCGCCTCGCCGCGCTGCAGGCGGACGCTGATGTCCTCGATGCGCCGGTCACCGGTGTTGGTGACCCGGCCGCTGACCGTCAGCTGCTGGGTGGTGGCGGTGACCACCCGCGGTGACATCTTGTCGACCGTCAGCTGCAGGCGGGGCTGTTCGCCGCCGGCGGGCTGCACCGGCTGCCCGACCGGCTGGGCCCGGGCGGGTTCCGCCGCCGTGGCCGGTGCGGACAGTGCGAGCAGTGCGGACGCGAGCAGTGCCGCACCCGCCCGCCAGCCGCGCGTCATGGTTGGTCAGCCCCCATCAGCCTCGACCGGTACGTCCTGTGTGCTCTCGTCCGTGCGGATCGCGAGCAGTTCGAGCGCCTTGCGGACCAGGCGGCGCTCATCCGCGTACGCAAGCCTGTCCTCCAGCTCGTCCAGCGCGACCCAGTCCACCTCGGTCACCTCGACGTCCTCGTCGGACAGTTCGCCGCCGCGCTCCTCCATGAGGAAGTGGTGCACGGTCTTGTGGATCCTGCGGCGTTCCGCGACGAACCAGTAGTCGATGGTGCCGAGCGGTCGAATTATCTCGCCCTGGATGCCGGTCTCTTCCCCGACCTCCCGCACGGCGGTCTGCTCCGGGGTCTCACCCTCCTCGATGTGGCCTTTCGGCAGCGACCACAGCAGGCGACCGCGGCGGTCGAGCCTGCCGATGAGCACGATCTTGTCGCGGGCCACGTTGAAGACGACCCCGCCCGCCGAGGTCTCGTCGACCGCGGCCATGCGGCGCCCGCGTCGCCTGCCGCGGCGTCCCGACCGGGCGCCACGCGACCTGCCGGACGACGGGGGCATGTTCGCGATCGTAATGCCGGTGCAGCGTCCGGGTTGCCCGATCAGGACAGTTACGCTCGTTCCTCGTGTCATCGTCCACGTCGCTGTCCCACACCATCGACGCAAGTACTCGCGACCCGGAGGAACAGGTGCGCTTTCCCGTGGCCGACGAGCTGGCCGCCCGCTTCGCGGAAGCCGGGCACCAGCTGTACCTCGTCGGCGGCACCGTGCGCGACGCGATGATGGACCGCCTCGGCAACGACCTCGACTTCGCCACGGACGCGCGGCCCGAGCGGGTGCGTGAGCTGCTGGTTGGGTGGGCGGACGCGATCTGGGACACCGGCATCGCGTTCGGCACCATGGGCGCGGCCAAGCGCGGCGCCACCGTGGAGATCACGACGTTCCGGTCCGACTCGTACGACCGGATGAGCCGCAACCCCGAGGTGAGCTTCGGCGACTCGATCGAGGGTGACCTGCTCCGCCGTGACTTCACGGTCAACGCGATGGCCATCGACATGGTGACGAAGAAGTTCGTCGACCCGCACGACGGCCGGGGCGCGCTCAAGCGGCGCGTGCTCGACACGCCCGCCACCCCGCAGGAGTCGTTCGCCGACGACCCGCTGCGGATGATGCGTGCGGTCCGGTTCGTGAGCCAGCTCGGTTTCGACGTCGCGCCGCGCGTGCTGGCCGCGATCCGCGAGATGGCCGGTGAGCTGCGGCGGATCACCGCCGAGCGGATCCAGGTGGAGCTGGCGAAGCTGCTCACGGGCCGGTACCCGAGGCGCGGTGTCGAGCTGATGGTGGACACCGGGCTCGCCGAGTACGTGCTGCCCGAGGTGCCCGCCATGCGGCTGGAGATCGACGAGCACCACCAGCACAAGGACGTCTACCAGCACTCGCTCGTGGTGCTGGACCAGGCGATCGACCTGGAGGAGCCGGGCACGGAGCCGGACCTGGTGCTGCGGCTCGCGGCGCTGCTGCACGACATCGGCAAGCCGCCGACGCGGCGGTTCGTCGAGGGCGGCGGCGTGAGCTTCCACCACCACGAGGTCGTGGGCGCCAAGATGGTCCGCAAGCGTTTGCGCGCCCTGCGGTTCTCGAAGGAGATCACCGAGGACGTCGCCCAGCTCGTGTACCTCCACCTGCGGTTCCACGGCTACGGCCGGGGCGAGTGGACCGACTCGGCGGTGCGCAGGTACGTGACGGACGCCGGTCCCCTGCTGTCCCGGCTGCACAAGCTGGTCCGCGCGGACTGCACGACCCGCAACCGCCGCAAGGCGGCCGCGTTGCAGCGCACGTACGACGACCTCGAGGCACGGATCGCACGCATCGCCGCCGAGGAGGACTTGGCGAAGGTCCGCCCGGACCTGGACGGCAACGAGATCATGCGGCTCCTCGGCCTGCCGCCGGGCCCGCTGGTGGGCAAGGCGTGGCGCTACCTGAAGGAGCTGCGCCTCGACCGCGGCCCACTGGACCACGACGAGGCGATCGCGGAGCTGCGCAAGTGGGCGGCGGCGGAAAACATCACGCCCCCGGCCGAGAGCTGATCTAGAGTCGGGCTCACTCCGAACCGGGTTCTCCAGAAGTACGCCGCAGTGCGGGAGCCCACCACCAGGAGGGGCGGCACGTTCCTTTGCCGTCCCCTCATACAGGAGTTCTCCCGATGAACATCGGTCTTGGCCTGCCCGTCTCCGACCCGGTCGTGCTGCTCGACTGGGCCCGGCGAGCGGACGCGGGCCCGTTCAGCACGCTCGGCCTGCTCGACCGGCTCGTGTACGACAACCCGGAGCCACTCGTCGCGCTCGGCGTGCTCGCCGGAGCCACCGCACGCATCCGGCTCCAGACCGAGGTGCTGCTCGCCCCGCTGCGCGAACCCGCGCTGCTCGCGAAGCAGGCGGCCACGCTCGACCGGCTGTCCGGCGGCCGGTTCGTCCTCGGCCTCGGCGTGGGCGGCCGTGCTGACGACCACCTCGCCTCGGGTACCGACCTGCGCACCCGCGGCCGCCGTCTCGACGAGCAGATGGCGGTGCTGCGTCGCGTCTGGTCCGGTGAGCCGTACAGCGACGAGGTCGGCCCGATCGGCCCCGCGCCCACCCGGCCCGGCGGCCCGGAGGTCCTGTTCGGCGGGTTCCAGCCCGCCGCGCTGGCCCGCGTCGCCCGCTGGGGCGACGGGTTCCTCGCCGCCGCGCCGCCGTCCTGGCTGGGTGGTCTGCTCGACACGGTCCGCAAGTCGTGGGCGTCGCACGGCCGCGAAGGCGCACCCCGGATCGTCGCCCAGGCCAACGTCGCACTGGGCGCGGAGGTCGACGAGGCCCGCGCCGCGATCGCGAAGTACTACGCGTTCACCGACCGCGCCCAGTACATGGTCGACGGCCTGCTCACCACGCCACAGCAGATCCGCGCCGTCATTCGCCAGCTCGCGGACCTGGGCGCGGACGAGGTGGTGCTGTACTGCCACGGCCGGGACCCCGAGCAGGTCACGCTGCTCGCCGACCTCGTCGGCTGAATGTCCCATTCGCTCGGACTCGTGGCACAAAGTTATCCACAGCTACGGCTGACCTGCGGTTTTGTCGGCACCCGCCAGTAGAATGGGACCGGGGCCGGCCCCCGGGATCGGGTGGGGGCTGCTTACGCAACCACCTGGGGCCGCGGTTCAGCGATGTGCTCGTCGGCTGACCAGTTCGAAGCCCGTGATCCCGGCCAGGTACAGGACGGTGGCCGCCACGATGAGGGCCACCGACTCGCCGTTGGCCGGGATCACGGTGGCCGCGATGGCCACCGCAAGCGCTTGCGTGATGTTGAACAGCATGTCGTAGAGGGCGAACACCCGGCCGCGGGCCTCGTCGCCGATGTCGCGCTGGACGGCCGCGTCCACGCACAGCTTCACGACCTGTCCGGTGTAGGCGATCAGGAACGCGGCGGCCAGCGTGGTCGGCAGCAGCATCGGCAGGCCGAGCGCGAACTGGGAGACCGCCGCCACGCCGAGCGCGATGAACACCGTCCGCTTGCGCCCCAGCGCGGTGACCAGGCGCGCGGTGGTGAGGCCGGCGACGAAGATGCCGACACCGCCCGCGCCGAGCACCACGCCCAGCCCGGGCAGCCCGGCCTCGATGGGTCCCCAGTCCTCGAAGCTGTAGCGCATCAGGATGACGGTCAGCAGCAACGAGATGCCGAACGCGGCCCGGTGCGCGAGCAGCGCGCAGAACCCGGCGGCGACGGTCGGCGTGCGGGCCGCGACCCGGCCGCCGTCGAACAGTCCGTTGGCGACCGCCGCGAGCGCGGTCGCCGGTTCGACGACCTGGTCGGGGCCGAGCGCGCCGCGGGCGAACCGGGACGCGAGCCACGCCGCCAGCACCGAACCGACGACCGCGACGGCCGCGGTCAGGCCGGAGCCCACGTTGTCCTCTCCGAACACCACGCGCAGCCCGACCGCGCACCCGCCGCCGAGCACCGAGATCACCGCGCCGAGCGTGACCGCCAGCGCGTTGGCCTCGACGAGGTTGCGCACCGGCACCACGTGCGGCAGCGACGCGGACAGTCCCGCCCCGACGAACCGGCTGATGCCGATCACGATCAACGCGAGCAGGAGGATCGGGAAACCGGCCACCCCCGTGCCGACACAGACCGCGGACACGAGGATCAGCGCGCCGCGTGTCAGGTTCGCCACAACGAGGACGCGGCGGCGGTCCCACCGGTCGAGCAGCGCGCCGGCGAACGGCCCGATGACCGAGTACGGCAGCAGCAGCACGACGAACCCGGCCGCGATCTCCGCCGGGGACACCGCCCGCTCCGGGTTGAACACGACCGCGCCCGCGAGTCCCGTCTGGAACAGGCCGTCACCCCACTGCGACGAGAACCGGCTGAACAGCAGCCTGCGGAACCCGTCGATGGCGAGGAGCCGACGGGCACCGACCCGGATGTGATGCGGATCGGACACGTCAGCGGAGGTGGTCACGGTGGTTGAGCCTATGGGAGAGCCGGTCGCGGCGAGAAAACCGAACGGCGGGTGAGCCACTCGCGTGACACACCCGCCGTACGGGCGGCTGGGCACCCGGTCGCCTCTCGGCGGTTGGCGCGACGTGGCTCCTGCCGAACGGTATTCCACGAAGGCGATTCTGGTTGAGCCCGGGGGACACAATGATGTCCAGCCACCTCCTTCAACGAGGAGGCCCCTCCCATTGTTCCCCGGGTACCGTAGGCATGCTGGATTCCCGCTGAATGAATGGGATCATGTCCTGGTGCGATCCGACGCTCCCGACGCGGCCGTTGAGCCGGGCACGCTGCTCGTCGCGGCACCCAGTCTGACCGACTCGAACTTCCGCCGGACCGTCGTGTTCGTCATAGACCACCGGGGCGAAGGCACCCTCGGCGTCGTGCTGAACCGGCCGAGCGAGGTCCCGGTCGACGACGTCCTGCCCAACTGGGGCCCGCACGTGACGAACCCGGGCTCGGTGTTCGTCGGCGGCCCGGTCGAACAGAAGACCGCGCTCTGCCTGGCCTCCCTGCGCACCGGCGAGGAGGCGAACGGGGTGAAGGGCCTGATCGGCGTGCGTGGCCCGGTCGCGCTCGTGGACCTCGACGCCGACCCCGAACAGCTGGTGCCGAAGTTCAAGGGCCTGCGGGTGTTCGCGGGCTACGCGGGCTGGGACGTCGGCCAGGTCGCGGGCGAGATCGAGCGCGGCGACTGGATCGTGGTCCCGGCGCTGCCGAGCGACGTGCTGGCGCCGACCGACCAGGACCTGTGGGGCCGGGTGCTGCGGCGGCAGGGGATGCCGCTGGCGTTACTCGCCACCCACCCCGGCGACGTTCGCACCAACTGACTTGGTGATCGCGCAGCCACCGCACTGACAACCCTTGCAGCCGGCGGGCAGCTCCGGCTCCGGCTCGGGCACGGCCTCCGCGGCCCGGTGCCCGAGCACGCCACCCGCTCCGGTGATGACGACCATCCCGACCAGTGCGAGCACGGCGGTCACGAGCGTCGCGGCGGTCCCGGTGATGGCGAGCGCGAGCCCGCCGCCGAGGATCCCGACCGCGCCGGCGACGGCGATGGGCAGCCCGGCGACCTTGTTGCCGACCCGGAAGGTCTCGTCGTCGCGCAGGGTCGCGGGGGTGCGCACCCCGCCGAACCGGTTGCGCGGCAACCGCTCGAGGAACCCGAGCACACCGACGGACCCGACGACCAACCCGACGACCAGCGGAACCAGCGCGACTACGAACACGAGTCGATGGTAGGTCGGGACGGGTGACGGGACTGCACCCGGCCCGCGTACCTGGCCGTCCACAGCGACAGCAGACCGATCACGACGAGCAGCAGAACCACGCTCAACCCGGCCATGACGTCCGGGGACAGCAGGTAGACGAGCGGCACCCGGGCAGTGGCCTCCAGCAGCAGTGCGATTCCCCACACCACGGACATCAGCACGAACGCGCGCCGGAACGTGGGCACGTCCGCGCACAGCCGGTCGATCTCGGCCCGCTTCCCCGGCTTCGCCCCGGCACGCACGGCCACCAGGATCAACGGGTCGCGGCGCGCGGTCGCGGCGGCCGCGGTGCCGAAGGACTCCTTGACCAGGATGAACCGGGCGTCGCCGGACACGAGGGACAGCGCGAGCCCGACCGCGAGCACGGCCGTCAGCAGTGCCGCGACCGCGTCGAGCTTTCGGTGCCGCACGGCGACCCACCCGATCCGCGGTGCGGCGAGCAGCGCTCCGCCCAGCAGCGCGAGCTGGTCGCTCTGCCCGGCGAGCCGCAGCCCGTAGTAGGCGGCGAGCGGCAGCCCGGCGTCCCACAGCAGGAGCGCGATCACCGGACGAACTCCAGGATCCGGGCGTTGACCGCGTCCGGTGCCTCGCCCGCGATGGCGTGGGTCGCGTCCGGCCACAGCTCCGCCCGGACGTCCGGCAGCAGTGCCCGCGCGCGGGCGACGGCCCGGCGCGCGTCGTGCATGACGCTGCGTCCCGCGATCAGCGCGAGCACCGGGACCCGCACCGACCGGAGTTGCTCGTCGGTGAACAGCGTCGGGACGGGCAGCGTGATCGTGAAGGTCCGCATGCCCTCGTCGATGATCGCCGACACCGGGTCGTCGGCGGGTGCGTCCGCGCCGCCCGCGGTCCACCGCAGGAACGACGGGCGGGCCCAGCGGCGGATGCCGGGGACGAGCGTGAGCGTCGTGCGCACCAGCAACGGGACCGGGAACCCGGCGAAGGTCCGCACCGGGTCGATCAACGTCACGGACGCGAGCCGGTCCGGCGCCCGCACGGCCAGGTTCGCGGCGAGCCACCCGCCGAACGAGTAGCCGACGAGGTGGACCCCACGCAGGTCGCGTGACCCGAGAACGGCGTCGAGCCACGCGGCCTGGTCGGCACCGTCGCGGATCGGCGCGGTCTGCTCGCTGCGGCCCGGCTCGCCGATCAGGTCGACGGTCCACACCGGGCGTTCGGCGGCGAGCCCGGCGAGGTTGGGCGCCCACATGATCGACGTCCCCGCCCGGCCGGGGAGCAGCACGAGCGGCGCGGGCCCGGTCTTCCCGAAGCGGTAGACCCGCGCGGTGCCGAAGTCCGTGGTCACGTCGTGTTGCTCGGCGGGCGCGGGCAGGGTGGCGAACGCCCGGTCGTAGGCCACGTCGTACTCGTGCGATGCCCAAGCGGGTCGATCACGAGGAACGCAGACGGCTGATCGCGGCGGCCGTCCGGCGCATCGCCGCCGACCGCGGTCTGGAGGCGGTGAGCCTCGGCGAGGTCGCGACCGCCGCGGGCATCTCGAAAGGTCTGGTACAGCACTACTTCCCGACCAAGGACGCGATGCTGCGGTACGCCACCGGCACGCTCCGGGCCCACGTCGAGCAGCGGGTGACGGGCGGGCTGCGGGACACGCTCGTCGCGCTGCTCCCACTGGACGAGGAGAGCCGGGACCAGGCACTGGTGGCGAACGCGTTCCTGGTCCGCGCGCTCAAGGACGAGGAGATCGCCGACCGAATCCGCGCCGGGCACACCCAGCTGAGCCAGGCGCTGGCCGCCATGGTCGCGGCCGCCCAGGAAGCGGGTGAGCTGGCGGCCGGTCTCGACCCGGTCCGGGAGGCCGACCTGCTGCTGGCCGTGGTCGCGGGTCTCGGCGACGCGGTGCTGCTCGGCCACCGCGGCCCGGACGACGCCATCGCGCTCGTCGACCACCACCTGTCCCGGCTCACGGCCTGACAAGCGGGGTTGGCCTGGTCGTCACGCACTGGCCACCCTGGTGCGGTGCGATGCACGCCATGCAGATCCGCCGTGTCCTCGCCGCCTCGATCGCCGTCTCCGCGCTCGCCGCCTGCCTCACCACCGCACCCGCCGCCGCCGAACCCGGAGCCCGGCTGCTGGGCGAGCGGATCGTCCCCAAGGGCACGTTCGAGGGCACCACGGTCGGCGGCCTGTCCGGCATCGACCGCGACCCGCGCACCGGCGGCTACGTGCTGATCAGCGACGACCGGTCGGACCAGCAGCCCGCGCGCTTCTACACGGCGACGATCGACGTGAACGCACGCGGCCTCGGCGAGGTCCGGCTCACCGGCACGCACCCGTTCCTGCGGCCGGACGGCACCACCTACCCGCCGCTCGCCACCACCGACGGCACCACCGTCGACCCGGAGGACATCCGCGTCGACCCGTGGACGGGCGACTACGTGTGGAGCCAGGAGGGTGAGCGCATCGTCGAGCCGGCCCGGCAGGTGCTGATCGACCCGTCGGTCCAGGTCGCCGAGCGCGACGGCGCGTTCCGCCGGGTGCTGCCGCTGCCCGAGGTGGAGCGGATGAGCGCGGACGACCAGGGGCCGCGGCGCAACCAGGCACTCGAGGCGCTCACGTTCGCGGGCGGCGGCACCCTCGTGGTGAGTGCCCTGGAGGGTGCGTTGCTGCAGGACGGTCCGGAGGCCACCCCCGCGGGCGGCACCCTGTCCCGCATCTCCGTGCAGACCAGGTCCGGCCGCCTGGTCGCGCAGTACGCGTACCCGCAGGAGCCCGTGTTCGCCCAGCCGAACCCGCCGGGCGCGTTCTCGAACAACGGCGTCACGGCGATCCTGGAGTCCGGCCCCGGCCGGTACCTCGTCGTGGAGCGGTCGTTCGTCACCGGCGTCGGCAACAAGGTGCGGATCCACGAGATCGGCACGCGTGGCGCCACGAACGTCGCCGACCTCGACTCGCTCGCCGGGGAGAAGGTGCGGCCGGTGCGCAAGAAGCTGGTCGCCGACCTTTCGGACTTCGGCCTGTCGACGGTCGACAACATCGAGGGCATGACGTGGGGACCTCGGCTGCGGTCCGGCGAGCGCACCCTGCTGCTGGTCAGCGACGACAACTTCTCGTCGAGCCAGGTGTCCCAGGTGGTCGCGCTCGCGATCCGGTAGTGCGGCGAAACGGGGTTGGCGTCCGCGATAGACTGATGGTATGAGCGCCGGACGCCTGCTCCTTAGCCGGCCGCGCTGACCTCGCCCGGTCAGTGCGGCTAACCCCTCGTGCCCTGCGGCAGAGGGGTTTTTTGTGTTCCGGAGCAGAGCAACCAGGGAAGGACCCACGATGAGTGACGCCGCCGCAGTAGTTGGCTCGGAGGCACCCGAACACCGCTACACGGCCGCGCTGGCCAACTCCATCGAGCGGCGGTGGCAGGACCACTGGGCCGAGCACGGGACGTTCGAGGCGCCGAACCCGGTCGGCCCGCTGAAGGGCGACGCGCCGGAGGACAAGCTGTTCGTGCAGGACATGTTCCCGTACCCGTCGGGCGCGGGCCTGCACGTCGGGCACCCGCTGGGCTTCATCGGCACGGACGTGTTCGCGCGCTACCACCGCATGACCGGCCGCAACGTCCTGCACACCATGGGCTTCGACGCGTTCGGGCTGCCCGCCGAGCAGTACGCGGTGCAGACCGGCCAGCACCCGCGCAAGACGACCGAGGAGAACATCAACCGGTACCTGCGGCAGATCCGCAGGCTGGGCCTGGGCCACGACGAGCGCCGCCGCATCGCCACCACAGACCTGACGTACTACCGCTGGACGCAGTGGATCTTCCTGCAGATCTTCAACTCCTGGTACGACGAGGACCAGCGGAAGGCCCGCCCGATCAGCGAGCTGGAGGCCGAGTACGCCGCGGGCACCCGCACCGCCGCGGACGGTCGTCCGTGGGCCGAGCTGTCCCGCGTGGAGCAGCGCAAGGTCATCGACGCACACCGGCTGGTGTACCTGTCGGACGCGCCGGTCAACTGGTGCCCCGGGCTGGGCACGGTGGTGGCGAACGAGGAGGTCACCGCTGACGGCCGCAGCGAGCGCGGGAACTTCCCCGTGTTCCGTAAGAACCTGCGCCAGTGGATGATGCGGATCACCGCGTACGCCGACCGGCTGGTCGACGACCTGGACCTGCTGGACTGGTCCGACCAGGTCAAGTCCATGCAGCGCAACTGGATCGGCCGCTCGAAGGGCGCGCACATCCGGTTCCCGGTCGGCGTTGGCACCGCCGGCGACGAGATCGAGGTCTTCACCACCCGTCCCGACACCGTGTTCGGCGCGACGTACATGGTGCTGGCGCCCGAGCACCACCTGGTGGACCGGATGGTGCCGGACGCGTGGCCCGACGGCACCGACGAGCGGTGGACCGGCGGGCACGCGACGCCGAAGGAGGCCGTGGCCGCGTACCGGCGTGCCGCGTCGCAGAAGTCCGAGCTGGACCGCCAGGAGAACAAGGAGAAGACCGGTGTGTTCGTCGGCGTCCACGCCACGAACCCGGCCAACGGCGTCAAGATCCCGGTGTTCATCGCCGACTACGTGCTGATGGGCTACGGCACCGGCGCGATCATGGCGGTGCCCGGCCAGGACCAGCGCGACTGGGACTTCGCGACGGTGTTCGGCCTGGACATCGTCCGCACGGTCCAGCCGTCGGAGGGCTTCGAGGGCGAGGCCTACACCGGCGAGGGCCCCGCGATCAACTCGGGCTTCCTGGACGGCATGGACGTCGACGAGGCCAAGAAGACGATCATCAACTGGCTGGAGCAGAACAGCCACGGCGAAGGCCGTCTGCAGTACAAGCTGCGGGACTGGCTGTTCGCGCGCCAGCGCTACTGGGGCGAGCCGTTCCCGATCGTGTACGACGAGGACGGGCTGCCGCGTGCGCTGCCGGAGGACATGCTGCCGGTCGAGCTGCCCGAGGTGGACGACTACTCGCCGAGGACGTTCGACCCGGAGGACGCCGACTCCGAGCCGTCCCCGCCGCTGTCGCGCGCGACGGAGTGGATCGAGGTCGAGCTGGACCTGGGCGAGGGCAGGAAGAAGTACCGCCGCGACGCGAACGTCATGCCGCAGTGGGCGGGTTCGTGCTGGTACCAGCTGCGCTACGTCGACCCGACCGACACCGAACGGTTCTGCGAGCCGGAGAACGAGCGCTACTGGCTGGGCCCGCAGCCGCAGGTGCACGGCCCGAACGACCCCGGCGGCGTCGACCTGTACATCGGCGGCATCGAGCACGCCGTGCTGCACCTGCTGTACTCCCGGTTCTGGCAGAAGGTGCTGTTCGACCTGGGCCACGTGTCGGCGAAGGAGCCGTACCGGCGCCTGTTCAACCAGGGCTACATCCAGGCCTACGCCTACACCGACGCGCGGGGCGTCTACGTCCCCGCGGAAGAGGTGGTCGAGCGCGACGGCAAGTACTTCTGGAACGACCAGGAGGTCAGGCAGGAGTACGGGAAGATGGGCAAGAGCCTGAAGAACGTCGTCACTCCGGACGAGATGTGCGAACGGTACGGCGCCGACACGTTCCGGTTCTACGAGATGGCCATGGGCCCCATGGACGTGTCGAGGCCGTGGGCCACCAAGGACGTCGTGGGCGCGCAGCGGTTCCTGCAGCGCATGTGGCGCAACGTGGTCGACGAGAGCACCGGTCAGGTCCACGTCAGCGACGAGGCACCGGACGAGGCGACGCTGCGGGCACTGCACAAGGCCGTCGACGGCGTCCACGCCGACTACGCGAACATGCGCTTCAACACCGCGGGCGCGAAGCTGATCGAGCTGAACAACCACGTGACCAAGACGTACGGCAACAACCCGGCGCCGCGGTCGGTGGTGGAGCCGATGGTGCTGATGCTGGCCCCGCTGTGCCCGCACATCGCGGAGGAGATGTGGGCGGCACTGGGCCACGACGGCTCGCTGGCGCACGGCCCGTTCCCGGCCGCGGACGAGAAGTACCTGGTCGAGGACACGGTCGAGTACCCGATCCAGGTCAACGGCAAGGTCCGCGCCCGCGTCACGGTGCCGGCCTCGGCCACGCAGGACGAGGTGAAGGCAGCGGCACTGGCGGATGAGAAGGTGGCCGCGCTGACCGGCGGCAACGAACCCCGCAAGGTGATCGTGGTCCCGAACCGCCTGGTCAACGTGGTGGTCTAGCGCCACTGCCCGGAAAGTCGCTTCGGTCGCGGTGTGGACCGCGCCACTGGCATCGATCGCTCGGGGGGCTACGCGACCGATGCCAGCGGCGCGAAGCCCGGCCGGAGCCGGGCCCCGACGCTCGGCTCCGCCGGCGTTGGGGCTCTGAATGTCTCAGAGACGGGGAACATTGTGGCACCCCGTTGGCCTGGCGCTAACTAATCGTTAGCAGTTGCGCACGAAACACCGAATGGCGTACTCGCGTGGTTGCGAAGAGTGTTCACATCGCGGACCGGGCGTCGACGAACGCGGCCACCGCGCGCTCCACGTCCTCGGTCGAGTGCGCCGCGGACATCTGGGTGCGGATGCGGGCCTTGTCGTGCGGCACCACCGGGTACGAGAAGCCGATGACATAGACACCGCGCGCCAGTAGGAGGTCCGCCATCCGCCCGGCGAGAGCCGCGTCGCCGATCATCACCGGGATGATCGGGTGCTCGCCTGGCAGCAGGTCGAAGCCCGCGTCCGTCATCCTGGCGCGGAACAGTTCCGTGTTGGCACGCAGGCGGGACAGCAGCTCGCCGGACGACTCCAGCAGGTTCAGCGCCGCCAGCGCCGTGGCCGTGATCGACGGGGCCAGCGAGTTCGAGAACAGGTAGGGGCGCGACCGCTGCCGCAGCATCTCGACGATCTCCGCGCGACCGGACGTGTAGCCGCCGCTCGCGCCGCCGAGTGCCTTGCCCAGGGTGCCGGTCACGACGTCGACCCGGTCCTGCACGCCGAACAGCTCGGGCGTGCCGCGGCCGGTGGGGCCCGTGAAGCCGACCGCGTGCGAGTCGTCCACCATGACCAGCGCGTCGTACCGGTCGGCCAGGGCGCAGATCTCGTCGAGGGGCGCCAGGTAGCCGTCCATGGAGAAGACGCCGTCGGTGGCGATCAGGCGGTACCGCGCACCGGCCGCCTCCTTGAGCTGGCGTTCCAGGTCGGCCATGTCGCGGTTCCTGTACCGCAGCCGCTGCGCCTTGCACAGGCGGATGCCGTCGATCACCGACGCGTGGTTCAGCTCGTCGGAGATCACCGCGTCGTCCTTGCCGAGGATGGTCTCGAACAGGCCGGCGTTCGCGTCGAAGCAGGAGCTGTAGAGGATCGTGTCCTCCGTGCTCAGGAACTCGGACAGCTTCGCCTCGAGTTCCTTGTGCGGCTCCTGCGTGCCGCAGATGAACCGCACAGACGCCATGCCGAAGCCCCACCGGTCGAGCGCGTCCTTCGCGGCGGCCACCAGTGCCGGGTGGTCGGCGAGACCCAGGTAGTTGTTGGCGCAGAAGTTCAGCACCTCGGCGTCCGAACCGACCTTGACCGCCGCGTTCTGCGGGGTCGAGAGCACGCGTTCGGCCTTGTAGAGGCCCGCCGCGCGGATCTCGTCCAGCTCCGACCGCAGGTTCTCGCGCATGGCACCGAACATCAGGACTCCGTCCAATCCAGGATGACCTTGCCGCACCGGCCGTCGCGCGCGGTGGCGAACGCGGCCTCGTGCTCTGTGTAGGGGAACCGGTGGGTGATCACCGGGGAGATGTCGAGCCCCGCCTGTAGCAGGACCGACATCGAGTACCAGGTCTCGAACATCTCGCGGCCGTAGATGCCCTTGATCGTCAGCATCTTCAGCACCACGTGCGACCAGTCGATGGGGATCTCGTTCGCGGGCAGGCCGAGCATCGCGATCCGGCCGCCGTGCGTCATGTTCGCGATCATCTCGCGCAGCGCGGACGGCTGGCCGGACATCTCCATGCCGACGTCGAAGCCCTCGCTCATCCGCAGCTGGCCGTAGACGTCGGAGATCTTCGTGGTGGCCACGTTCAGCGCCAGGTCCGCGCCGATCTTGCTGGCCAGGTCCAGGCGGGGCTCCGACACGTCCGTGATCACCACGTGCCGTGCCCCCGCGTGCTTCGCGACGGCCGCCGCCATCAGGCCGATCGGGCCCGCGCCGGTGATCAGCACGTCCTCGTTCAGCACCGGGAACGACATCGCGGTGTGCACGGCGTTGCCGAACGGGTCGAAGATCGCGGCCACGTCCAGGTCGACCTGGTGGGTGTGCACCCACGCGTTCTGCTCGGGCAGCACGGCGTACTCCGCGAACGCGCCCGCCGTGTGCACGCCGAGCCCGATCGTGTTGGCACAGAGGTGCCGTCGACCGGCCTTGCAGTTGCGGCAGGTGCCGCAGATCAGGTGCCCCTCGCCGGAGACGAGGTCACCCACCTTGACCTTCGTGACGGCGGCGCCGACCTCGACGACCTCGCCGACGAACTCGTGCCCGAGCACCAGCGGCGGCTTGATGGTGTTCGCCGCCCACTCGTCCCACGACTGGATGTGCAGGTCCGTGCCGCAGATGCCGGTGCGCAGCACACGGATCAGCACGTCACCCGGTCCCGTCTCGGGCTCGGGCACCTCCGTCAGCTCCAGCCCGGGTCCCTGGGCCACTTTGACCAGAGCCTTCACGCGTCTCGTCCTTCCTCAGTCCGCCGCGCGGGTGATCCGCAACGACGAGTGGATCAGCAGGTTGCCGATGCGCACGTAGCTGGGTCTGCGGATCACCAGCGAACCCGCGGTGACCGACCCGGACAGCACGAACCGGGGTCTTCCCGTCCCGCCGCCGACCTTGTCCTTGATGCTGCCCGCCGTCATGCGGACCTCGTCGTGCACCACCGACGCGCCGTCCGGCAGCACGAGCCGGACCGACCCGCCGCCGCAGTTCAGCTCGATCCGCACCTCGCTGTGGGGGATGCGGGCCTCGGAGAAGTCCAGGTCGGTGGAGCCGAGCCGGTTGTAGATCACCAGCTCGCGCGGCACCGCCCAGTTCCCGGTGCGCTTGAGCGTGGCGAAGCTGGCGCGCAGCTCCACCGGCTTCTCCCGCACGGGCGCCCGCGTGTCCGTGTGCGTGACGCCCGGCAGGTCGACGAGCACCGCGTTCAGCTCGCCGCGGGTCTTGGCGGCGAGGGCCTTGTCGGTGCGCTCGGTGAACTCGTCGAGCGACAGCATCCCGTGGCCGATGGCCTTCTGCAGCACGTTCACCACGTGCGTGCGCTCGGCGTCGGACACCCGCAGCTCACGCGGGTCGACGGGGCCGACCGGCCCGGGTTGCTCGCTCACGTTGATCACTCCCCCACGGTGCCGTCCGCGGTTCCGTCGGCACTGATCCGTTCGAAGCGGGTGTACGGGACCAGCGCGGGCGGGATCACGACCGAACCGTCCGCCTGCTGGTTCTGTTCCAGGATCGCCACCAGTGTGCGCCCGATCGGCAGCCCGGAACCGTTCAGGGTGTTGGCGAACCCGCGCGTGCCGTCCTTGGCCTTAGTCCGGATGCCCGCCCGGCGCGCCTGGAACGTGCCGAAGTCCGACACGCTGGAGATCTCCCGGTACCGCTGCTGGCCGGGCAGCCACACCTCGATGTCGTAGGTCCGCTCCGCCGAGAACCCGATGTCCCCGGCCGCGAGCTTCACCACGCGGTACGCCAGGCCCAGCTCCCGCAGGCCTGCCTCCGCGTGCGACAGCAGCACGTCGAACTCCTTGTCCGCCTGTTCCGGCGTGCAGAACCGGACCAGCTCCACCTTCTGGAACTGGTGCAGGCGGATCAGGCCGCGGGTGTCCTTGCCGTACGAGCCCGCCTCCGACCGGAAGCACGGCGTGTTCGCGGTGTAGGCGAACGGCAGCTCCTCGGCGGCGAGCGTCTCACCGGCGTGCAGGTTGGTCAGCGGCACCTCGGCCGTCGGGATCAGGAACAGCTCGCGGTCGGCCACGTTCGTGCGGAACAGGTCCTGCTCGAACTTCGGCAGCTGCCCGGTGCCGGTCATGGTCGGCCGGTTCACGATCACCGGCACGCCGAACTCGGTGTAGCCGTGCCGTTCGGTGTGCAGTTCGAGCAGGAACGTGGCGATCGCCCGCTCCAGCCGCGCGCCGACCCCGCGGGTCACGCTGAACCGCGGCCCGGCCAGCTTGGTGGCACGCGCGAAGTCGAAGATCCCGAGCGTCTCGCCGATCTCGACGTGGTCGCGCGGCGTGAAGTCGAGCGACGCCGGCTCACCCCAGGTGCTGACCTGCTCGGCGTCGGCGTCCGTGGTGCCGTCGGGCAGGTCGTCGTTGGGCAGGTTCGGGATGCCCAGCATCACCTCGTCCAGCTCGGCGGCCAGCTGCCGCTGCTGCTCCTCGAGCTCCTGCACGCGTGCCTTCAGCGCGCGGGCCTTCTCCTTGAGGTCGGTCACGTCCTCGCCGCGCTTGGCGGCGGCGCCGACCTCCTTGGCGACCCGGTTGGCCTCCGCGCGGGACTCGTCCGTCTGCCCGATCACCGCCGTGCGCTGGGAGAACAGCTTCTCCAGCGCGGGCAGGTCGAGGGCGAAGCCGCGGCGCGCGAGCTTGCGCACGGCGTCCGTGGCCGGGTCGAGCAGAAGGCGCGGGTCATGCATGCGGCCCAGCCTACTGAGGGAGCTTGCGGAGCGGTCGTCGCTATTGCCGGGTGCCGTCCGGTTCTTCGTCGAGCCCGTGCTCGATGGCGTACCGGGCGAGTTCGACCCGGTTGTGCAGCTGCAGCTTGCGCAGGGTCGACTGCACGTGGTTCTCCACGGTCCGGTGCGACAGCACCAGCCTGGTCGCGATCTGCCGCGCGGTCAGCCCCTTCGCGACCAGCCGCAGCACGTCGGTCTCCCGGTCGGTCAGCCTCGGCTGGTCCTTCGGTCCCGGGTCGGCGGCCATGCGCCGGTACTCACCCAGCACCAGCCCCGCGAGGCCCGGCGTGAACACGGCGTCCCCCGCCGCCGTGCGCCGGACCGCGTCGACCAGGTCCTCGACCGACGCGGACTTCAGCAGGTAGCCCGACGCACCCGCCTTCACCGCCTCCAGGACGTCCGCGTGCTCACCGGACGCGGACAGCACCAGCACGCGCGTGTCGTTCAGCTCACCGGTGATCTGCCCGGTCGCGGTCACCCCGGAGCTGTTGCCGAGGTTCAGGTCCATCAGCACCACGTCCGGCCGCACGGTCCGCGCGATCCGCACCGCCGCGGGGGCGTCCCCGGCGGTCGCGCGCACCTCGAAGCCGCGTTCGCTGAGGTCGCGCGCCACCCCGTCCCGCCACATGGGATGGTCGTCGACCACCATCACCGAGATCTCGGAACCCGGAGTTCCCACTCGACCCCCTCTCCTGGCGTGGTCTCGAGCGTCACGCTGCCGCCCAGCTCGGCGACCCGGCCACGGAGCGAACGCGCGATGCCCATGCGCCCCTCCCGTTCCGCCTCGGCCACCCGGCCGGGTGCGATGCCGACCCCGTCGTCCCGGACGCTGACCACGATGTCCGACCCGAGGTCCTCGAGCAACACCCACGCCTTGGCGCTCGCACCGGCGTGCTTGTCCACGTTGGTGAGCGCCTCCCGCACGGCCGACGTCAGCTCGTTCGCGGTCGCGGCGGGCAGCGGCACCGGCGTCGCGGGCACCGAGACCGACACCCGCCCCGTCTCCAGGATCTTCAGCCGCGCACCGAGGTCCGCGGCGCCGCTCTCCGTCGACGCGGGTGCGCTCGACACCAGCGCCCGCAGCGCGACCTCCTGCTCGCCCGCCAGCTTCGCGAGCTCGGCCGCATCACCGCCGAGTTCCCCACCGCGCCTGCGCACGTGCGCGAGGACCTGCAGCACGCTGTCGTGGATCGACCTCGCGAGCCGCTCCCGCTCCGCGGTCGCCGCCTCGGTGCGCAACGCGGTCGCCAGCCGCGCCGCCGACCGCCGCGACGACGACGCCGCGAGCCCCAGCACGAAACCCACGCCGACCAGCAGCATCAGGTCGCGGGTCAGGTCGGTGTCGACGTAGCCGCGCACCCCGAAGTTGAACGCCGCCACCACACCGCCGAACACCCCGCCCGCGACCGGACCGGCGGCCACCGCACCGGCGGCGACGACACCGGTCACCCAGACCGTCGTGATCAGCGGCACCGGCTCGCCGTGCAGCTGCGGTGGCGTGAGGATCAGCCGCGAGCTGGTCATGACCGCGCAGCACACGGCGAGGTCGACCACCGTGAACGCGAGCAGCTTCTCCGCCGGCCGCAGGTACCGGACCGAGACGACGACCGTCCACACGGTCATCACGCCACCCATGACCAGCGCGAGCCATGGCCGCCGGTACTCGTCGAGGTGGTAGACGATCACGCCCAGCGCGAACAACAGGGTCAGGACCCGCAACAACACCGCCGCACGCCACAGCGGAAGCGTCGGGTCGCGGCCGACGTGAACTGTCATGGTTTCCAGGTCGCCTTGGTGTCCTTCTTCTCCTCGCCGCTCTCGCCACCCTCGCCGTCCTCACCCGGCGGCGCCTGCTCGTCCTGGCGCAGGACGTCGATCTCCTCCGGCGCGGTCTCGTTGTCGTGCACCAGCGACTTGATGCCCGCGTTCAGCACCGCCAGCAGCGGAACGGAGAGCAGTGCGCCCGCGATCCCCGCCGCGAGCAGGCCCGCGGTGATCGCCAGTACGACCGCGAGCGGGTGCAACCGCACCGCGCGGCCGAGCAGCCACGGCTGCAGCACGTGGCTCTCCAGCTGCATCACGCCGATCACGATCGCGAGCACCACGAGCGCCGAGATGAACCCGTTGGCGACCAACGCGATCAACACCGCGACCGTGCCCGCCACGACCGCACCGATGATCGGCACGAACGCGGACAGGAACACCAGCGCGGACAGCGGGATCACCAGCGGCACCTGCACGATCGCGAGGCCGATGCCGATGCCGACCGCGTCGACCAGCGCCACCGCGGCGGTCGCCCGCACGTAGCTGACGAGCGCGCCGAAACCGCGCCGCCCGGCGACGTCCACGCGGTCCCGCACCCGGGCCGGCACGCCACGGATCAGGAACCGCCAGATGCCGGGGCCGTCGTAGAGGAAGAAGATCAGCACGAACACGGTCAGCAGGAAGCCGGTCAGGATCTCGCCGATGGTGGTCGCCGTGGTGAGCGCGCCCTCGGTGATCGCGGCCTGGTTCTCCTGGATCGTGTCGATCGTGTCGTTGATGAAGTCGGTGATCTGCGCTTCCTGCAGGTGCAGCGGCCCCTCGATCAGCCAGGTCCTGATCTGGTCGAGGCTGTCCGACACCTGTGACTGCAGCTGTGGCAGGCCGTTGGTGAACGTGATGATCACGAACGTCAGCAGGCCACCGAGCACGGCGATGCCCGCGATCATCACGATCGCCGCGGCCGCGCCACGCGGCACCCGCCACCGCACGAGCCGTTCCACCCCGGGCGCCATCAGCGCGGCCAGCAGCAGGGCGATCGCGACCGGCACCACGAGGTGCGAGAAGTAGCCGAACAACCAGATGATCACGTACAGCGCGGCGATGACCATGAGGAAGCGCCACGCGAGCGCGGCACTCACGCGCAGGCCGGTCGGCACGAGGCCGGTCACGTCGGCAGGCGGGGTCCTGCGTCGTTTCTTCGGCGGTGGCGAGGACTTCTCTTCGGGAGACGAGGTCACCTACGCAAGGTATCGAGCAACTCGGACATTTGGCAGCCGATCCGCGCGACCACGGATGACTACGTTCTGTCAGGCTCGGTTGCACCTTGTGTTTATCACACGATCGGGGGGACTGTCCCGTTCGGACGTGCGAGCGCGGGGTGATGAATGAAAGTGTCTCGCTGCACGGCTGCGGAACCCAGCGTGAGCGACCGAACGCTCAGCGTGTGATCACCCGCTCCGTCCTACTCAGTGAGGTTCAGTGGATCAGGCGAAGAACAACGTCCTGCAGACCGCCGCGTTCGCGCGGCGTGTGGTCTGCCGGACGCTGACGGTCATCGGCGGCGTCGCCGCCGGGACCGCGCTTGCCTGGTGCCTGTCCACGGCCTCCGCGTCGGCCGAGCCGCGGCAGCCGCTGCAGCCGGTCGAGCAGCAGGTGCGGACCGTCGTGACGGACGTGCGCGACCTCGCCGAGCCCGTCACCGGGCCGGTCGAGACCGCCGTCGGCACCGCCACGCGGCACCTGCGGGACACCGTGCCGCAGAACCCGCTGACGATGCTCGGCGACAAGGTGAAGGACGCCGCCGAGAAGTTCCGTTCCGACACGAAGGACGGCCTGGGACGGCTGCCCGGCTGTGCCAACTGCGTCGACGACGGCGCGCGGGGCGACTACCGGTCCGACGGCTACGGCCGCTCGGACGTCCCGGCACAGGCACCGGCCTCGTCCACCGCGGTCTCCCACGTGCCCGGCGCCGAACCCGACGCCACCGCGCACCGCACCGCGACGGACCGCGCCCTCGCCGACGGCATGAGCAGGCGGGGCTCCCCCGAGCCCGTCCTGCCGCACCTCCCGGACCGCCCGGACGTTCCCGGCCCGATCCCGTTCACGCCGACCGGCGTGCCGACCTCGGGCGGCCACGGCTCCGCGAGCAACTCGGTCGACTCGCACCTGCTCGCCACGCTTCCGTTGCAGGACAGCACGTTCGGCCTCACGCGCGGCGGAATCGCCGCCGCTTCCGACGCGGCCACCCACGGCCGTCCGGGCACGCAGCCCGGTGTCGCACCCGACTGATCACCGCGTGGCGCGCCATCAGCGTTGACCGCTGAGCCGCACCGTGCCGCGGTGCCGCGCGCCTTTCCCCCGCGCGCTTCGTTCCCGCGCCCACCCCCAGACCCGGGTGGCCGAATGCCCCGACGCGCATGCCCCCTGCGCGTCCGCGGCCACCCGCCAAAACCCCCAAGGGAAAACGAAAGGAGCATCCGACGATGCAAACCTGGGCGAAGCGAGGTCTCCAGACCGCGCTAGTCACCGGTGGTTTGCTGATGCTGGGTACCGGCATCGCTTCTGCCGACGAGGACGTGAACCCGGACAAGCCGGCGTCGCCGCTTGACGGGTCGGTCACCGTCCCCGTCCACATGGACAACAACGTGCTCGGCACGCCGTTCGGTCAGAAGGCCGTGCCCGCGGTCCACCGGGACATCACGTTCCGCGGTTCCGACATCACCGACGCCATCCCTGCCGACCGGGTCGCGTCCGGTACGGACCCGATCGTCGCCAAGGCGGCCGAGACCGCCGCGCCTGTTGTCAACAAGGCCCAGGACGCCGTTGCCCCGCTGCCGCGCGACGGCCGTGACTTCGCCGCCCCGGTCGTGGAGAAGGCAAAGCCGGTCACCGGCAAGCTGGAGTCGCTGCCCGTCGTGGGCGACAAGCTGCCCCCCGTCTCGTCGCTGGACAAGGTCAGCGTCCCCGACGTCGACAGGATGGGCGGGACCCCGGCCCAGGGCAACCAGGCGAACCTCGACATGGTCGTGCCGGTCGACGTCTCCGGCAACGCGGTCGCGGTGCTCGGCAGGGCCGAGACGACCAACGAATCGCACCACGGCTACGGCTGGAACCACGACGTCGAGGCCAACGGGTCCGGACGCTTCGTCGGTGGCAACGTGGTCGACCTGGACTGGGCGCTGCCCGTGCAGGTCACCAACAACGCGGTCGCGGCGGTCGGCAGGTCGTCCGCCGAGGGCACCACCACGCAGGAAGCCTGGGCCACGGGCGACATCGACGCCGACGGGTCGCACAGCTTCCTCGGCGGCAACGTGATCGCGCCGCAGTTCGCGACACCGGTCCAGGTCGACGGCAACGCGGTCGCGGGCGGCGGCTGGGCCGACGCCGGCTCGGAGGCCTCGACCTCCGCCGACGCGGGCGGGTCCATCCGCACCACCGGCGCGGACAGCATCGGCGGCGGCAACGCAGTGCCGGTCCCGGTGGCCGTGCCCGCGCGGGTCAACGGCAACGCGATCATGGGTCTCGGCGACGCCGACGCGTGGGCCCACTCGACCGCCGACGCCTCCGCGGGCGCCACCCGCACCGGCATGTACGGCGTCCCGACGTACGTCCAGACGAACGGTGACCCGGCCCTGGCGGCCGGCAACATCGTGCAGCCGGCGGCGTCCGGCCCGGCCATGCTGTGCGGCAACGCGGGCGGGGCCGGCGGCGAGGCCACCGCGGCCTGTCAAACCGCCACCACCACCGAGGCGGGCGGCACCAGCCGCACCACCGGTCATGGCGCCGTCGCCTCCGGCGCCATCGCGGCCCTCCCGGTCGCGCTGCCCGTCCAGGGCTTCGGCAACGCGGCCGCCGGTGTCGGCGACACGGAGGCGGTCGCCGCCAACACCGTCGACTCGACCGCGGGCGGCGACTCCTACACCCGCGGCCACGACAGCGTCGTGTCCGGCAGCACCGCCAACGCGCCGGTGGCCGGCACGGTCGACGTGTTCGCGAACTCGGTGGCCGCCGCGGGCGCCGCCGAGTCGGCCGTCACGAACGACGCGGCCGCGGAGGCCGGTGGCCACACCGGCACCACCGGCGACGACTCCCTGGTCGGCGGCAACATGGTCACCTCCCCGGTGAGCTCGCCCACCGAGCTGTACGGCAACAGCGCGGCGGGCCTCGGTGCCGCCGAAGCGGTGGGCGCGGAGACCAAGACCGTGTCCTCCGGAGGCGGCAACAACACCGACGACGACTACGGCGTCGTCGCCTCCAACCTGGTGCACACCCCGGTCGCGACGGCCGCGCAGGCCTTCGGCAACAGCGCGGGCGCGGTGGCGTTCACCGACGCCGCGGCGACCGCCGACAACGAGGTGACCGCCGGTGGCGACAGCAACGCGACCGGCACCGCCGGTCTCGGGTCCGGCAACATCGGGCAGGTCCCGGTTTCCGTGCCGTTCCAGGTGTTCGGGACCGGCGCCAGCGGGCTCGCCAAGGGCACGCAGGCCGCGCTCAACGAAACCGACATGCGGGCCGGCGGCGACGCGACGAGCGACGGCACCCACGGTGCCGGCGCAGGCAACGTCGTGACCGCGCCGGTCGCGGGTGCGGTCCAGGCCTTCGGCGAGTCCGCCGCCGTGCTGGGTCTCAACCACTCGCTCGCCGCGTCGGAGACGGAGACCAAGGCCGGTGGCGACACCGAGACCAGCGGTCACAGCGGCCTGCTCTCGGGCAACGTGGCGTCGCCGCAGGCTCTGCCGATCGCGCAGAGCTTCGCCGCCGTCGCGTCGGCGGCCGGCGGGATCAACTCCTCGTCGGCGACGAACGCGACCGAGGCCGAGTCCGGCGGCGACATCGACACCACCGGAGACAGGGGCTACCTGTCGGGTAACCTGCTCGACGTGCCCACGGCCGCGGCCGTGCAGCCGTTCGGCGACGCGTTGGCCGTGTTGTCGGGCAGGTCCTACGCCCAGGGGCTGTCCGCGACGCAGGGCCTGGCCGGTGGCACGTCCACCACGAGCGGGAGGCTCGGCTCGCTGTCCGGCATCGACGGCACGCTGCCCATCGGCGTCAACGCACCCGTGTACGACGTTCCGGTCGAGGTGCTCGCCCAGGCGATGACCGAGGCCGTGAACAACAGCGACCTGCAGGTCGGCGACGCTGAGCCGCAGCTGCACCTGCCGGTCAGCGGTGGCATGTCGCCGACCGAGCTGCCGACGTTCGCGCCGCAGCGGTCCGCGCCCGAGGACGACTTCCGCGGCGTGTTCACCGGCGTGCTGGGCAGGTTCGCGCACGGCATGACCTGGCTGCTCGGCCAGGACCACGTCACCGACGTGGCGAACCTGGTGGCGCCCGCCCCGCAGATCCTGCCCGCGCGCGGCGACGTCCCCGTGACGCTGCCCGCACCCGACGTCATGCCGCAGACCCCGGCGCTGCCGGTGTCCGGTGACGTCTACGAGCCGCTGCCCACGGTCACCCTGGACACCTTCGACCGTTCCCGCGGTGCCCGTTCCGACGTGCCCTCGGACCTGACGGACGTCACGACGCTCATCCCCGCGATCCCCGCGACGGACGAGCTGACCGACATCACCACGGTCATGCCGGTCATCCCGGCCCCGGGCCTGGAGGACATCTCCTCCGCGCCGGTCGTTCAGGCGCCGTCGGTCGGCCACCTGCCGGTCCCGGCCGTGTCCGACGTCCAGACGCCGGAGCTGGGCGGGTCGTCGCTCGACTCGACCCGCGCCGCGCTGGCGAACCTCTTCACCACCCACCCGATCGCCTGATCGGGTAGCCGAGAAGGGCCCGGGAGCCGGCGCTCCCGGGCCCTTCTCCTATGCCAGGACCGCGGCTTCCGCCCTGCTCACCACGTCGTGCACGGAGTGCGTGCCGTCGCTTGTCGCCCAGCCGACCCGCACCGGCCGGGTCACCAGCCCGGCGACCCGCCGCGCGATGTCGACGTCCCCGTCGGCCACCACCGCGACCGTGCCGACGCCGTAGCGGGCCACGGTGTGGTCGGCGTCCAGACCGGTCACCAGCAGCGCGCCGGTCTCGTGCAGCCGTCGTTCGTCGGGCAGCGCCACCAGCACCAACGTGACCGTCGTGCCGCGCACCCGCGCCCGCCGCAACGCCTGGTCGAGCCGGTCGAACAGCAGCACCCGGTTCGGCAGCCCGGTCACCGGGTCGAACAAACCCTTGTCCCGCAACACGTCGTTGTGCACCGGCCGGAGAACGGCGAGCGCGACGGTCGCCACGGGGTACACCTCAAGCCACAACCGCCGCCGCCCGGCCACGACCGGCAGCGTCGCCGCGGTCCCAGCGCGCAACACCTGCGCCGCGATGACCGGCAGGTCTGGCAGCGGCACTCCGAGGTCGTCGGCGAGCCCCCACCCGGACGGCCGCGAGACCTCGTCGTCGGTGAGCCCGAGCAGCCGCGCGGCACACCCGGTGACGGCACGCACCCGACCGCGCCCGTCACACAACAGCATCCCGACAGCCAGCTCGTCCCACACCTCGCCGGCCGGCGACGCCAGGTGAGCCATGCTCATGGCGCGCACTCTTCCCCGTCCAGGGTGGACAGTGCAAGGACCACGACACCACCCGTACCGGTGATCTCGTTCCCAGATGGCTAGTCCCAGCCACCGAGCCACTTCGGCACGGTCACCCCGACGGTCTCGGCGAGGTCCTGGGCGTCCTGCCGCAACCGGGCAAGCTCCTCACGGGGATCCGGCGCGGCCCCCACTCCCCGCACGACGGCCGCGAGCGCGTGCAGGTCGTGCTCCCGGGCGGCGTTCCGCACCCCGGCGGGCACGGAGCTGTCGAACGCGACGTCGAACCGCTGCAACCCGGACCCGGCGCGGGCACAGGCGGCACACGCGCAGTGCGTGACCTCGGTGCCCTTGAGATCGACTCCGCGCTGCCAGTGCAGAAGCCGGGGCACGAACACCTGAGGACTCCGCTTGGGCCGCGTCCCGTCCGCCCGCCGGGCCACCGGCCCACCGAGGTGCCGGGTCGACGAGGAAAGCCCGATGGCGGCGACCTTCGCCCCGGCGGCGACCGCCGGAATCCCGATCGGCCCGGTGCGCAGCAGCTCGAGCCGCCGCCCGGTCCGGTTGCTCCACCGCAACAGCCGCCGCAGCCCCTGCACCTTGTACGAGGAGTCGACGGGGTCGAACGGTGCCCCCAGCACGAGCGAAACGTCCCGGTCCGCGGCACGCAGCTGCTCGGCGAGCACCCCGCTGTGCCGGGACCCGAGCCAACCGCCGTCGAGCACGAGCGTCACGGACACGGGGACGGGGTAGTCGCGGTCCAGCTCCGCCTTGAGCGCGTCCACCTGCCCGACCCGCAACCGCGGCCCGGCCGTACGGATGACCGGCAACCCCAGCTCGGCCTGCACCTCGATCCAGTCGAACACGGGAAGGTCGAGATCGAACCCCAGCTGCCCCCGCACCACCGGCGTGGCGGGCTTCCCCCGCGCGAGATACGCCGCCGGGTCGAGGTCGACCCCCGTCAACTCCCCGGCCCGGTCCAGCACCCGCGCGATCTTGAGCCCGTGCACCCCCTGCAGGGTCACACCCCCGAACGCGTCCCGATTGGCCAACGCCTCCGCGGCACTGCACCGCCCGAGGTACGCCTGCACCCGCCCGAGCGAGGCACGCCGATCAGCCATGCCTCACACGGTATGTCGGCCTGACGCCCTACTCCAAGCCGGTCCTGAGCCGAAGCCCAGCGGTGACGTCGCACTGACATGCTCAATCGAATGGGCAAACAGATGGCCGTACTGGGCGGCCTTGTCGCCGTTCTCGTCGTCGCCCTGGTCGTGCTCCTCACCCTCGCCGACCCCTCGGCGGACCTGGCTCTGGAGGGCGCCAAGACGGCGATGAACCTGATCGTCGCCGTGCTCATCACCGGAGTGCTGTCGGCCGTGCTGGCACAGCGGGCCACGAACCGGGCGGCTGCCGAGGATCGAAAGGTCGTTCTGACCGGAGCGCTGCGAAACCTGAAGGCCGGTTACGAACAGGCACAACAGGCGAGGTTCTTCCTCGCCGCGAGCACTACGGCCGCGACCTTCATCGAGCAGATCCCGCGACTCGCCGAGGCACGCTCGGCGCTGCACCTGGTTCAGCGCGAGCGCTACCTCGTCGGCACCGAGATCGACGGCCGTGTGCAGGCAATGCTGGACTACATGAGCGACCTGACGGACGAGTACCGGGAGAACTACCCGGTCCTCGCCGAGGCCGCTCTGCGGGAGGAACGCGCACGCAGGCGGTTCGTCGAGGGAGCGGTGGACGTCCTACCCGAGCCACCGGCGCTGAGCGCCACCCTGTTCCCCAAGGTGACCGAGTTCGCCCGGTCGCCGGAGCACTGGCGGCAGAGCACCTTCCACCAGAGCTATCGGATGGCCAAGAGACAGCTGCAGGACTCGCTGACCAGGCCGTGATCGGTGCTCACGACTGGGCCAGGTCGGCGAAGCGGCTGTAGTGCAGCTGGTGGGCCACGGTGATCGTCGCGGTCGGGCCTGCTCGGTGCTTGGCCAGGATGAGGTCCGCCTCGCCGGCACGGGGGTCGTCGCGTTCGAAGGCGTCCGGGCGGTTGATCAGGATGACCATGTCCGCGTCCTGCTCGAGCGAGTTGTGGACGTGGACGCCGTTCGCGACGAAGTTGTGTGTGCCCGGCACCGTGGCGTCGTACACGGGTTGGTCGCCGAGGGAGGTGATCTCCGCGATCTCGTCCCAGAACACGTCGTTCGTGGCGAGCATCTCGAGTTCGGCGTCCTCGAGTATCGCGGCGACCCGCGCCACCCGTGAACGGCTCGGCGAGTGCTTCCACATCGTCGAGCCACAGAACCGGGAGCCCATGGCGGCCGCGAAGTCACGATGCGTGATGTGCTTCGTGGCGAGTGTCGAGCGCACCCGCGTCCACACCTCGCCCGGGATCGTGTCGACGTTCGTGTTCCCGAGCACGTCGTGCAGCTGTTCAGTGACGGCACGCGCGGCGACACCTCGTGCGCCGTGCACGCCGACGTCCTTCAGGAACCGCGACTGGTTCTCCGCGCCGTAGATGTGGAGATGCCAGCTGTCGCGGTAGCCGGGCTTCCGGACCCGCTTGATCCGGCTCAGCACGCCCACCCTGAGCAACAGTTGCGCGAGCCCGTCCACCAGCGGCCTGCTCGTCGACGCGTAGTAGATCCGTGCCTGCCGCGCCTTCTCGTCCCACCGGACCGAGCCGTCCGTCGCCCAGAGGTGCCGGACGAACAGGGAGACCTGCTCGGTGGGGGCACCGAACACGCGTTCCGGGATGAACTTCTCGTGGCTGCGCAGGCCGAACAGACCGTGCTCGTCCAGCCAGGCGGCGATGGGGTTCCGCCTGCCGTGGGTGAGCCGGTACGGGGCGGGCAGTCGCAACGAGGTGCACCTGGCCTGCGGATGATCGTCACGCACGGCCGTGATGCCGAAGTGTTCCGCGGCCTCGGTCACCGCGCGGAGGTTCTCCTCGTCGGTGCTGGCGTACCGGATCGGCTGCCTCCTGACGAACGAGCCATCACCGATCAGATGTGCCAGGAGCACCAGTTCGGCGTCCGGCATCGACTTCGCGTCGACCGGCTGCGGAACCTGGCGTGGCGAGGCCAACCGGTCGCCGACCACCAGATCGCCGAGCGGCACCCATCCGTCGATGGTGAGGAAGGGATGGTTGGCGGTGGCTTCCACCTCGCGGCCGGACGTCATACGCAGGCGGAAGACTTCCTTAACGCCGCTCGGGAACACCTTCGTCATCGGCCGGGCGACCATCCTGAGCCGCTCGTCCAGTGACCACACGACGGGAAGTTCGCCGGACTCGAGCAGTTCGCCGAACGTGACCTCGGTGCCGCTGTCGGCTCGAAGCACTCGCGTGCGACTGGTCAGGCAACCCGATTCGCGCAGATCGGACAGCATCGGTCGCTTGTCGGTGCGTTGTTCCGGACCGCGGTTCAGCTGGCTGATCGCGACCACCGGCACCTCGAGCTCCTTCGCCAGCAGCTTGAGCTGACGGGAGAACTCCGAGACCTCCTGCTGCCGGGACTCGACGCGCTTGCCGGACGTCATCAGCTGCATGTAGTCCACGACCACCAGCTTGAGGTCGTGCCGCTGCTTGAGCCGCCGCGCCTTCGCCCGGATCTCCATCATCGTCATGTTCGGCGAGTCGTCGATGAACAGCGGCGCCTCGCTGATCTCGCTCATCCGCCGCGCGAGCCGCGTCCAGTCGTCGTCGGTCATGCGGCCACCGCGCATGTCCTGCAGCCGGATCTTCGCCTCGGCCGACAACATGCGCATGACGATCTCGGTACGGCTCATCTCCAGCGAGAAGATGACGCTGGTCATGCCGTGGGTCACCGAGCACGACCTGGCGAAGTCGAGTCCCAGGGTCGAGTTGTGCGTCGGCACCATCGCCCTGCCCGCCAGGTAGAGGTGGTCGTCGTTGTCGACTTCGACGCACCGCACGGGCGTGCTCGGCACCGGACGCACGTCGACGATGTACCGGAAGCCGGTACGTGCCGGGTTCCCGCCGCGGTTCCGCTCCTTGTGCAGGAGCCGCTTCCGCTCCAGCCGGAACACCTCGTCGTCGGTGCCGAACGTGATCAGGTGCGGCCCGGGCCCGGTGGTCGCGCACTCGTAGCCGAGGCTGACGACCAGCTCGCGGATGTCTTCCGCCAGGCGCTCGTCGGTGACCGACAACTGGACGGCACCCGTCGTGTCGACCGTGCCGTCGGTGTCGAGCATCCCGGCGAGCAGCGCCCGCCGCTGCGTCTCGCCCGCCCGGAGGTAGCAGGCGGGGATCCGTCGGTGGTCGAGCGCACCGATGTCGCCGACGGCCTGCCCTTCGTCCTCGACGTGCCAGGTGATCTCCGGATCGGTGACGGTGAGCCGGGCACCGGCCGCGTGACCGCTGCCGAGCCACACGCCCGTGGTGTACGGCGGCAGAGGTAGTTCGCGCTCCGCCAGGTCCAGCGGCTGGGCGTTGGCGACGGTGTGGGGCAGGCCGCGATCAGCGGCGATCTCCTCGGTGGTCCGCACGCCTCGTGACGCGGGAGTCTCGGTCAGCCACTGGTGCTGGGCGTCGGCGACGATGACCGTGCCGTCCGAGAACTCGACCTCGTAGCAAGGACGGCCCACCATCACCTCGGTGGCGGCGACGACCCTGGTCGGGCGGCCGTCCGCCCCCATCAGGTGGTCACCGACCTTGACGGCGCCCATGGTCGTCCAGCCGCTGGGCGTCGCCAGCGGTGTGTCCAGGGCCAGCGCCTTGCCGATACCGGGTCGCGCCGCGACGATGATCATCTGGCCGGGGTGCAGGCCGTTGGTGACGGCCTCCAGGTCGGCGAAGCCGGTCGGGACGCCCAGCGAGGTGCCGCCGCGGGAGGCGATCGCGTCGATCTCGTCCATGGTCGGCTGGAGGAGCTCCTCCAGCGCCACGTAGTCCTCGGTGGTGCGGCGCTCGGTGACCTCGTAGATCGACGCCTGCGCACGGTCCACGATCTCGTTGAGGTCCGCGCCCTCGGCGCCCGCGTAGCCGAGCTGCACGATCCGGGTGCCCGCCTCGACGAGCCTGCGCAGCGTCGCCTTCTCAGCGACGATCTCCGCGTAGAAGCTGGCGTTCGCGGCCGTCGGTACGGTCGCGATCAGCGTGTGCAGGTACGGGGCGCCGCCGACGCGCCTGATCTCGCCGCGGCGCTCCAGTTCGGCGGCCACGGTCACGGCGTCGGCGGGCTCGCCGCGGCTGTACAGGTCGAGGACGCAGTCGTACACGAGCTGGTGCGCGGGCCGGTAGAAGTCGCCGGGGCGCAGCACCTCGACGACGTCGGCGATGGCGTCCTTGGACAGCATCATGCCGCCGAGCACGCTCTGTTCCGCCGTGAGGTCCTGTGGCGGCTGCCGATCGAACCCGTTGCCGCCCTCCGCCCCCGATGCGGCCGCGCGGTCATCGGTCAGAGCCACCGAGACACCCCCTCGACCGTCGAACACCTGTTCGACATCCCACATTAGCATTCAGCGGCTGGGCGCACACGGAGCGAGCGGCCAAGAGGACCGTAGGCGTCCCCGTCCGGACCTGGCAAAACAACCTTGTGGACAGTGTGTGGATGCCTCGCGGCAACCAGTCACAGGTGGTCCCCCGAGCCTGGGGATAACCTGGGGACAGCTCGCGCGGTCGCCAAAGAAACCCCAGCTCAGGGGCTGTGTACAGGCTGTGGAAAAACTCGCCCGGCGCCGACCGGCGTGTCGCCGCGTGCCGCGCCTTCGGCGTGTCGTCCTCCGACGGGTCCACGACACCCGTCAGCCCCGGCCGAGTTCGGGGAACCCGACACGGGGCTGACGCGATGGCGATTACTCTCCGTCGTGCTTCTCGAAGGGGCCCGACAGCGATGTTCGCTCAGGAGGCCGTGACCTCGAGCTTGAGCGCGACGTTGACCTCGGGGTGCAGGCGCACGTTGACCGAGTGCTTGCCGACGGTCTTGATGTGACCGGGCAGCTCGACCGAACGCTTGTCGAGCACCGGGCCACCGGCGGCCTTGATCGCCGAGACGACGTCGGCCGTGGTGACCGAACCGAACAGCTTGCCGGAACCGGCGGCCGCCTTGGCCTTCAGCTGCACCGGCGCGACCTTCTCGATCGCGGCCTTGACCTCCTGCGCGTGGTCGAGGCCGCGGATGGCCCTGGCCTGCTGCGCACGGCGGATGGTCTGCACCTGCTTCTCGGCGCCCTTGGAGGCGACGATCGCGAGCGAACGCGGCAGCAGGTAGTTGCGGCCGTAACCGTCCTTGACCTCGACGATGTCGCCGGGGCCACCGAGGCCGGCCACGTCAGCGGTGAGGATGAGCTTCATCGTGACTCCCCCGGATCAGCGCGCGGTCGAGGTGTAGGGCAGCAGTGCCATCTCCCGCGCGTTCTTCACCGCGATGGCGACGTCGCGCTGGTGCTGGCTGCAGTTGCCGGTCACCCGGCGGGCACGGATCTTGCCGCGGTCGGAGATGTACTTCCGCAGCAGCGTGGTGTCCTTGTAGTCGATCTGGTCCAAGTTGGCCTTGGCCTTCTTGTCCGCCTTGCAGAACACGCAAACCTTCTTCTTCGGCTTGCGGATGGGTGGCTTGGCCACGGTGTTACTCCTGAGTCTGGTCTATCGAAAGAAGCTGAGGGTCAGAACGGCGGCTCGTCGGAGAACCCGCCACCGGAACCGGCGGGCGGGGCCGAACCCCACGGGTCGTCGGCCGGGGCGCCACCGCCGTAGCCGCCGCCACCGCCCGCGCCACCACCGCCGCCGCCACCACGGGCGACCTTGTTGACCTTCGCGGTGGCGTACCGCAGCGACGGACCGATCTCGTCGACCTCGAGTTCGACGACGGTGCGCTTCTCGCCCTCACGGGTCTCGAAGGACCGCTGCTTGAGCCGGCCGCTGACGATGACGCGGGCGCCACGCGTGAGTGACTCCGCCACGTTCTCCGCGGCCTGCCGCCAGATGTTGCACCGCAGGAAGAGGGCTTCCCCGTCCTTCCACTCGCCGGTCGCCCGGTCGAGGGTGCGCGGTGTCGACGCCACCGTGAAGTTGGCGACCGCCGCGCCGGACTGCGTGAAGCGCAGCTCGGGGTCCGCGGTGAGGTTGCCAATGACGGTGATGATCGTGTCGCCGGCCATCTTGGTACCTCCGGTTTCAGGCCTTCGCGGCGTCGCGCCGCAGGACCTTGGTCCGCAGCACCGACTCCTGGAGGCCCAGCTGGCGGTCGAGCTCCTTGACCGCGTCGGGGTCGGAGTTCACGTCGAGCACGGCGTAGATGCCCTCGGTGTGCTTCTTGATCTCGAACGAGAGGCGGCGCTTGCCCCACACCTCGACCTTCTCCACGTTCCCGCCGGAAGTGCGGATCACGTTGAGGAAGTTCTCGAGGGTCGGCTGCACGGTCCGCTCGTCCAGAGTGGGATCGAGGATGACCATGACCTCGTAATGACGCATGAAGACCACTCACCTCCTGTGGACTCGGCGGCCACGGACTTTCCGTGGCAGGAGGGGTCTTGCGCCCAACAGGCTACAGGGCGGGTCGCGGCGCCTTGCGGAGGACCCACGTGCGGACCAGCGCGGCCGTCACGCACGACAGCACGAGCACGGCGAGCAGCACGGGGAACTCGACGCGCTGACCGGCGGGCGGGTCGATCGCCTCGGCGCGGCCCGCGACGTCCACGCCGTCGTCGGGTGGCGTGTCGCCGACGATGCCGAACTCCGGCGAGTAGCCGGGCACGCCGCCGCCGTACCGGACGCCGGGCGCCGGTGCCCACAGGCCGGCGCGGGCGAACGGGATGTTCGAGTAGTCGGCCATGGGCCAGCGGCCGAAGTCCCACAGGCCGGGCTGGTAGAGGTCGAGGCCGACGCCGGGCAGCCCGCCGAGCGGCGGCTGGTTCGGCGCGGGCATGCCGCCGGTGCCGCCGTTGCCTCCCGTGCCGCCGGTGCCGGAGCCCGGCGGGGTCTCGGCGCCACCACCGCCGCCGCCACCGGGCAGGCCCGGGAGGCTCTCGATGACCTTCGCGGTGGTGCTCTCGGACGCGTCGGCGACCGCGTCGGCACCGTCCTGAACGGGGGCCGCGGCCGCGTTGACGCCCTTGACGGTCACGCCGCAGCCCGCCGTGAGCGCGGACTGCACGCCCTCCACGACGGCCGCGAGCACCGGTCCGAGCAGCGGGATCTTCTTCAGTTCGGCGGTCACGGCGTTCGCGATGGTGCCGCCGGTGATGTAGCCCTGGCCGGTGGGGACCGCGCCGATCGGGATGGGCGGCAGCGCGGCGAAGACCGGCCGCACCGCGCCCGCCAGCACTGGCCCGCCCAGCGGCACGGCGCGCACGACGTCGAGGACGACGTCGATCACGGCGGCCGGGGCGAGCGACACGGGCTGGCCCGGCTTGCCCTCCACCGACGCCGCGCAGGAGCCGATGACGATGGGGTCGGCGGCCGTGGCCGTGCCGCTGCCCGCCACCAGACCCGTCAGTGTCGTCGTCAGGACGAGTGCCATCGCGGCGGCAAGCCTCTTTACGCGCCCGCGCATGCCGTCCCTCCTGGTACTCGTCGGTAACACCTACGGATTCAACGACCGTAACCCGGGTTGGTGACGGTGGCCAGGTGGATCCGTGACCGTAACGATGCCGTTCCACCATCCGGCGCAACCGACCACTCGGCCGGTGTACGCCGACGCCTCCTCTTGGTGTTCGCCATGGCCGACTACGCTCGCGGGCCATGAGCATCGGCGCCCACATCCACAGCGACGACCCACTCGGCGCCGCACGGGAGCGCAACGCGGACGTCGTGCAGTTCTTCCTCGGCGACCCGCAGAGCTGGAAGGCACAGCCGCCCCACCCGCAGGCCGACGCCCTGCGCGAGGCGGGCATCGACGTGTTCGTGCACTCGCCGTACCCGGTGAACATCGCCTCGACGAACAACCGGATCCGCATCCCGTCGCGCAAGACGGTCACCCAGTACGCCGAGTCGGCGGCGAAGACCGGGGCGAAGGGGCTGATCGTGCACGGCGGCCACGTCACGCAGAAGGACGACCCGGCCGACGGCCTGGTCAACTGGCGCAAGTTCTTCGAGCGCCAGGCCGAGGCAGGCGGCTTCCCGCTGCCGATCCTCATCGAGAACACCGCGGGCGGCGACAACGCCATGGCGCGCGGCTTCGACATGCTGGCGCGGCTGTGGGACCAGGTGGGCGAGTTCGGCGCGGGCTTCTGCCTCGACACCTGCCACGCGTTCGCCGCCGGTGAGGACCTGGTCGGCATCGTCGAGCGGGTCAAGGCCATCACCGGCCGCATCGACCTGGTGCACCTCAACAGCTCGCGCGACGAGTTCGGGTCATCGCGGGACCGGCACGCCAACATCGCGACTGGCATGATCGAAGCCGAACAGCTCGCCGCAGTGGTCAAGGAGGCCGGCGCGCCCGTCGTGGTGGAGACCCCGGCGGACGGGCAGGCCGACGACATCGCCTACCTGCGTGAGGCCATGGGCCGGTGAGCACGGTGCCGGCCGGTGCGGCGGCACCAGAGTCGCAGCCGAGGTCAGGAGAGGACGACGTGCCCGAGGAGGTGGGCTCGGCGGGGGACGGTGCCGCCGAGCGGCCGGGCGTCGGCGCCCGTCTCACCTCGCTCGGCCTGGTCCTGCTGACCGTGCTGTGCGGCATCACCCTCGTGCTCGGGTTCGTCAACAAGGACCGCTGCTCGGGGCCGCGCTTCGACGAGTGGGGCCGCAGCCAGCCGGACTTCGACATGCGCCGCTACGAGGACGTCTGCTACTCGGACATCCAGACCCTGTGGATCGGCAGGGACATCGACCGGCACGTGTTCCCGTACGTCCACGGCAGCCTCTCCGAGGAGGGCTGGCCGGTCGGCGGTGTGGTCGAGTACCCGGTGCTGACGGGCGTGTTCATCTGGGCGTCGGCGATCCCCGCGGCCACGGACGCCGACTTCCTGCTGTACTCGGCGCTGCTGCTCGCCCCGTTCGGCCTGGCCACGGTGTGGCTGCTCGGCCGCATGTCGGGGTGGCGCGCGCTGCTGTGGGCGATCGGCCCACCGCTCGTGCTGTACGCGTTCCACAACTGGGAGCTGCCGGTCGTCCTGTGCGCGACGGCGGCGTTCTACGTGGTGCACAGGGGGTGGGGCAGGCGCGGCTCCGACCGCCCGCTGCTGACCCGCGCGACGGCCGCGGCCGTGCTGCTGGGGCTCGGGTTCGCGTTCAAGGTGTACCCGGCGATCTTCGTGCTGCCGCTGATGCTGTACGTGCTGACCGGCGGCCGGGGCGGCAGGGAGGACGACGGGCGGCCGAGCCCGGACTGGAAGGGCGCGCTGCGGGTCGCGTTCACCGCCCTGGGCACCGCGGTGGCCGTGAACGTGCCGTTCATGGTGGCCGGTTTCGAGGGCTGGCGTGCGTCGTTCACGTTCCAGCTGCTGCGCAAGGCCGACATCACCACGAACTCCATCTGGTTCTGGGGCCTTCGGCCCAGCTCCAACCCGGAGAACGTGCCGGTGCAGGAGCTGATCGGTGTCCTCTCGCCGGTGCTCATGCTCATGTCGTTCGTCGTCGCGTGCGCCATCGGCTGGGCGCGGTACCAGCGCGAGGGCTCCTACCCGTGGGTGCCGGTGTCGGCGGCGATGCTGTGCGGGTTCCTGCTGCTGCACAAGGTCCACTCGCCGCAGTACACGTTGTGGCTGATCCCGATGTTCGTGCTGCTGCGTGTCCGGTGGGGCTGGATCCTCGCCTACCTGGTTGCGGACCTGGCGATGGGCATCGGCATCTTCCGCTGGTACTACGAGATCTTCTACGGCGAGCACGGCGACATCCTCGACGGTTTCGCCGCGCAGGCGGTGATGATCGGCGTGTGGGGCAGGGCGGCGCTGCTGGTGGCCCTGTTCTTCGCGTTCCTGTCCGCGAAGGAGACGTTCCGGCGGGAACGCTTGACAGTCTGAGTGGTGCTGCCCTTACATGCGCGCATGACGGCAGCGGAAGGCACGGACGCGAGCGTGCTGGCGGGCGCCGTGGTGGCGTCCTCGGTGGGCCTGTGCGTCGTCGGACTGTTCGCGCTGCCGGACGCCACGCTGGGCATCACGGGCGCGACGTTGATCCCGCTGCTGCTGGGCGCGGCGGGCTTCCTGGTGATGATGCTGTTCGTCGACCCGGTGATCACCCCCAAACAGCGCCCCACCCGCGACGAGATCCACGTCTGGCTGTCGAAGACGGTGGTCTACCGCCTGCCGGTGACGGAGATCCCGGTGCTGTCGTGCCTGGTCATCGCGTTCGCGGGGCAGGAACGCGGGGCCCTGCTGACCGGACTGCTGGGCACACTCGTGCTGGCGACGGTGTGGTGGCCGGGCGAGCAGTACTTCAACGCGATGCGCCGCCGCCTCCAGCCGCTGTCGGCGGACGGCCTGCTGGACGAACTGCTGACCGCCGCGAACGGCCGCCTGAAGCTGCGCACCCGCTGAGTTGTCCACAGGCGCCTCGCTCGCGCGCCGGAACCGTCGGTGGCCGCCGGTAGCGTGGCGACCGGGGGCCGGAGGCCAGGCTCGGCGGTCGCCCGGACGCCCTGAAACCCAAGAGCCACAAGGACTTCCGCTCGTCGACGGGGTGTGGGTCGGCCTCCGGCCCCCGGTTGCCAGCCTACGCGTGGGGGCCGACATTCCCGGTCGGTGAGTGCCGAGTTGTCCACAGGCCGGCGAGTTGTCCACAGCGACCCTGTGGACAGGAGGCCACGCCTCACACCGGCACTTCCTCCTCGCGGCGGCGGCGACGGCCGCGAAGCACCACCTTGTCCGGCGCGCCGTCGAGCACACCGCCCGCCGGGTCGTCGTCGCCGGTGACGCGGACCAGGTCCTTCGCCGGGCGGTAGATCTCGTAGATGATCAGCGCGCACAGGCCGAGCACCGCCAGGTCCCGGACCACCACGAACGACAGGAACCAGTCGGCGGGCAGCCCCTTCTTGTCGTCGCCGAGGTAGAACATCATCCTCGGGGCCCAGACCAGCGCGTCGAGCGTCATCCAGCCCAGCAGCAGCCGCCATCTCGGGATCGCCAGCGCCGCGAGCGGCACCAGCCACAACGAGTACTGCGGGCTCCACACCTTGTTGGTCACCAGGAACGCGGCCACGATCAGGAACGCCAGCTGCGCCACCCGCGGGCGGGTCGGGGCGTGCAACGCGACGAACGCGACACCCGCACAGCACGCGAGGAACAGCACCGCCGTCACCGTGTTGAGCACTGCCGGGGTCTCGCCGAACGCGAGTGGACCGTCGAAGCCCTGCCAGCCGGTGAACTGGGCGACCACGTTGTACAGCGAGTCCGGATCGGCGCCGCGGAGGCTGTTGCGGTGGAAGAACTCCCACCACCCCCTCGGGTAGAGCAGGGCGATGGGCAGGTTCACCGCCGCCCACGTCAGCAGCGCCGCCGCCGTGGTGGTCCAGAACGCACGCATCCGGCCGGCTCTGATGCAGAGCACCAGCAGCGCGCCCAGCAGGAACAGCGGGTAGAGCTTCGCGGCGCCGCCGATCCCCAGCAGCACGCCGGCGAGGAGGGGGCGTTGTCGCGCCCACGCCAGCAGCGCGGTTGCGGCGCAGGCAGTCGCCAGCGTGTCGAAGTTGGTGAACGCGTGCACCATCACCAGCGGCGACGCGGCGATGAGCGCGGCGTCCCACGGGCGTCGGCGGTTCGTCCGCGTGACCGCCCAGATCGTCACCAGCCACGCCAGCGCCAGCCAGAACGCGGAGATGTCGAAGAACACGGTCACGGCCAGGCCGGTCGGGAGCCACCCGGCCGCCGCGATCGTCAGCCAGCCGTCGGTCATCTTCGCGTTCACCCACTGGAAGAGGCCGGTCAGCACCGGGTACTCCATCCAGCGTTCGTGCTGCGTCGGCTTGCCCTCGTCGTCGTACCAGCTGGTCTTGTACGGGAAGCCGCCCTTGTCCAGCTGTTCCGCCGAGTACAGCGGGATGATGTCCGAGTAGCACATGGCGGTGAACGGGCGGTTCGACCGCCAGTCCAGCTCCAGCTGCTTCGAGTCCTCGTTGTAGTACTGCTGCACGCACGCGGCCTTGCCGAACCAGCCGATCGCCAGGCCGATGATCGCGATCAGCAGCGCCACGCGCAGCGGCGTCCAGAACCAGTGCCTGCCGATCACGGCGTGCACGCCGAGCGGGCCGCCGACCGGGCCGCTGCCCGCACGTGCCAGCGGTTCGGTCCACGTCGGGATCACCCGATCGGCAGGGGTGAGTGTCGCGGTGTCGCTGACGTCGCCCGTCCCGGTCGGCGTGTCGTCCGCCACCTTGTCTGGCTCCGTCTCGCCCGGCACGGGCGCGATGCTACGGGGCCCGGTGATCGTCCGGCCGCGCACCTCTCCCCGGAAACGGACAGAGGCCCCGCTCGGGGGCCTCTGTCGTCAGTTGTCGCTCGGTGATCGGTCACCGCCGCCACCGCCACCGATTGTCGGGATCCCTGGTCCCTCCGGATCCGTTTCGTCGGTCGTCGTCTGCTCCGGCGTCGTCGTCTCGGTCGTCTCGTCCGGCTTGCTGTTCGGCGGCCTGTCGCCGGTCGGCCTGTTGTCGGTGGGACGGTTGTCCGACGGGCGGTTGTCCGACGGGCGGTTCTCGCCGTTGTCGTCGTCGTCGTTCAGCTCCGGCTCGGGCTTGCCGATCGGCTCGAACTGGCCGAACGTCAGCTTCTCGGCGTCCTTGAGCCAGTCGTTCATGAACTTCTGCCAGATCTCGCCCGGCAGACCGGAGCCGTAGATGATGTTGCCGTCGGCGTCCTTCAGCGGCACCTGCTTGTTCTTCTCCTCGGCGGCCAGCGACACCGCGACCGAGACCTGCGGGGTGTAGCCCACCATCCAGGCCTTGGCGTTGTCCTCGGTGGCGCCGAACTGGTGCGTGCCCGTCTTGCCCGCGCACGCACGGCCGTCGTCGCAGGGGATCTCGGAGTACTCGGGGATCTCCAGGAGCGACTCGGTGACGTTCCGCGCGATCTGCCGGTTCTTCGCCGGGTCCTTGTCGAACGCCTGCTTCCCGTCGAGCGTCTCCTGGTCCGGCTTCCACACCGTCTTGCCGTCCGGGCCGAGAATCGCCTCGATCATGTGCGGCTTGTGGTAGATGCCGCCGGAGGCGAACGTCGCGTAGGCCGACGCCATCTCGTACGTGCTGACCCGCGTCTTACCACCACCGATGGAGATGTTGGCGTCCGGCGCGGCGCCGTTCTCGCCCTCCAGCGGCGAGGTGATGCCCGCCTGGGCCGCCGCGGCGGCGACCTTCTTCGTCGTGACCTCGTTCAGCGCGATGTCGTAGAACACGGTGTTGATCGACTTCTTCATCGCCTCGGCGACCGTGCAGTTCTCGCCGCACGACATGCCGCCGGAGTTGCGGACCTTGCGGCCGTCGAAGATCCGGTCGGTCCTGCCGTCGTAGGTCTCGTAGAGGCCCTTGCCCTTCTCGAGCAGCGCGACCAGGTCGAACGGCTTGAACGACGAACCCGGCTCCTGCCGCGCCTTCGCCCAGTCGAAGCCCGCTGCCTTGCCGCCGTAGTAGGCGAGCACGGAACCGTTCTTCGGGTTGACCACCACCATGCCCGGGAACAGGTTCTTCGGCTGGCCCTTCAGCACCTCGTTGACGGCGGCCTGCGCGGTCTTCTGCGCGCGCTGGTCGATCGTCGTCTGGATCCGGTAGCCCTTCTGCTGGAGCTCCTCCAGCGGGTACCCCGCCTCCTCGGCCTCCTCGAGCACGGCCGCCTGGATGTGCGCGCCAGGACCGGTGACGGCCTTCGGCATCGCCTTGTCCCTCGGAATCAGCTTGGGGAACGTCGCGGCCTTCCGCTCCTCGGCGGTGACCCACCCCTTGTCGAGCATCTGGTCCATCACGAACTTCCAGCGGCGCTGCTGGTAGGCGACGTCCTCGGGCTCCTCGGAGTCCTGGCTGGGGCGCTGGATCATGCCCGCGATCAGCGCGGCCTGCGACGCGGTGAGCTTGTTGAGGTCGTCGACACCGAACCAGGCCTTCGCGGCGGCGGAGATACCGTTCGCGCCCCGGCCCAGGTAGATGGTGTTCAGGTACGAGGTGAGGATCTGCGGCTTGGTGTAGGTGTTGTTCATCTTGTAGGCCTTGACGACCTCGACCGCCTTGCGGGTGTAACCCCCGAGACCTTCGGACTCCTCCTTGCCCGTGGCCTTCTTGATGTACTGCTGGGTGATCGTGGAACCACCGCCGGAGCCGCCGGTCACCTGGTTGTAGCCCGCGCGGAGCACACCGCCGATGTCGAAGCCCGGGTTCGTCTCGAACTCGGCGTCCTCCGCGGCGTACACGGCGTGCTTGACCGTGTCCGGGATCTCCTCGTACGTCACCATCCGGCGGTTGCCGTTCGGCGGCACGATCTGCGACAGCTGCTTGCCGCCGGACGCCTTCGAGTAGGTCAGGGTCACGACCTGGCCCTGCTCGGCCGCCACCGCCTTCGCGTCGGGCACCTCGACCACCTGGTAGGCGACGAAGAACCCGATGATCGGCGTGATGATGGCGAACGCGGTCATCACGTAGCCGGTGCGGCGCACGCGGCGCCAGATCTTCTTGCGCCGTCGTTTGCGGTCCTCGTCGCTCAGCGGGCCGTCCTCGTCCTCGTCGTAGTAGAGGTCCGGATCGTCGTTGACGTCCTCGTCGTAGTCCGGTTCGCGGTGCGTCAGCAGCTCCGGCTCGGGGCCGCTGCCCCGGTGCACGGGCGGCAGCAGCTCGGTCGGGCCGTCCGGGCCAGCGCCGGGCGGGGTCATGCCGGGGCGTGGCGGGCCGGCGGGTCGCGGACGGACCACGCGGGTCGCCTGCCCGGGACCACCGGGAGGGCGGGCGCCTGCCGGGCCGGGCGCGCCGTTCGGGAAGCCGTTCGCACCGGGCGGCGGCGTGTGCGGGCCACCGGGGCGGCGGCCCGCTGGCGCGCCGGATTCCGCGCTCGGCCACGCGACGGGCCCGGACGAACGCGGCGCGGGGCGGGGTGGGGCGGGCGGCCGGGCGGGTGGCTCGGCGTCCGGCCAGCGGTGCTCACCGCCGCTGTTGCCACCGCCGCTGTCGGCGCCCGGCCACTGCGGCGCGTCGTCACGGCGGGCGTGACTGCCGCCGGAGCGCCCGTTGCTCGGGGCGGCCTCGTGGCGGGGACGTCCGTTCGAGTGCCCGTTGGACGGGCGGGCGGGCGCGGCGTCGTCGCCGTCGTCCTCCCAGAGAGGACTCCAGAAGCCGGTGCGCTCCTGAGCCTCCTCTCCGCGGTTACCGCGCGAACGCGGATCGTCACCACTCGGCCATGCCGGCTCGCTCTCGCGATACCGGTGGTTGCGATGGTCGTTCACGTGAACAGGCCTCCCAGAGCGACGCACGGCAGGGCACGCCGCGTGGTGGTCGAGGGCAGCTGAGCAGGCAAAACCGTCAGTCTCACTCCGCCGCTGTCCTCCTCCGTGGCTTGTGGGTGTCTATCCCACCCGTCCCCAGGACGTATGACTGCACCAGGTGGTTCCATCCACAGGTGCGGCAAACTTCGACGACGTACACCGTGAACTCCGTGAAGAGCGCCGCCATCCGCACGAGCTCCTCCGGCGCGCGGGCCGAGCCCGACGCGTGCTTGAGTTCGTCGCCGTAGACCCAGGACACCTTCGTCACCGGTTCCTTGCGGCAGACGGGGCACGTCACGTCACTCGGTTCGCCGTGGAACTTGGCGGCACGCAGCAGGTACGGGTTCGCGTCGCACACGTCCATGGTGCCGACACGACCGGAGTGCACCTCCGCGAGCAGCGCCTTGCGCTGCAACGCGTAGTCGACCACCTGCCGCTGTGTACGCACGGAGCACAGCGTACGCGGCGCCGTTACCACGTCCACGCGCCGATTGGCGCACGGCGCGCGGCAGTGTCGCCACTCTGCGTTGAAGAAGTGATGTGGTCACGGTTTGTCAACGGCCGTGACCTGCGGTTGCGCTGTGACCTCGCCGAGACGTTCCCGTGTCCTGAGAGTTCGTGATCACTGCCACGTCTACTTCTTCGAAACCTCCCTGATGTATCGGCGCGATATAGTGGCCGAGTAGGTCAGGTGCGCACGAGAGGAGTGGCGGATGCTTGAGTTCGCGATCCTCGGGTTGCTGCACGAGGCCCCGATGCACGGCTATGAGCTGCGGAAACGACTGTTCGACATGCTCGGCACGCTCCGCGCGTTCTCCTACGGCTCGCTGTACCCGACGCTGCGCAGGCTGCTGAAGGCCGGGCTGATCGTCGAGGACGACGAGCGGGAGCAGGACGGCGTGGACGAACGGGCGGCCGCGCGTGCCTGGGGCAAGCGCGCCAAGCGGGTCTACAAGCTCACCGCGGAGGGCAAGGAGCGTTTCGCGGAGATGCTCGCCGACGTCGGCCCCCAGGCCTACGACGACGAGGGCTTCGGTGTTCACATGGCGTTCTTCTCCCGCACGCCCGCCGAGGTGAGGATGCGCATCCTCGAAGGCCGCAGGCGCCGGGTGGAGGAACGCCGGGAAGGGCTGCGCTCGTCGGTGGCGCGGGCGGGTGAGCAGATCGACCGCTACACCCGCGAGCTGCACCGGCTCGGGCTCGAACACAGCGAGCGGGAGGTCCGCTGGCTCAACGAGCTGATCGCGACCGAACAGAGAGAGCAGAAGGAACGGCAGGACGGCGTCGAATGACGGCGCTGACTGACACTGGCAGGTCAGTGCGGATCTGCGACTTCGGACCACCGCGACCGGGGCGTCGCGGTTCACACAGGGAGAAGGAGAACCGGCATGGGCGAACAGCGTCGCAGCGTCCGGGTGGCGATCGTCGGCGTCGGCAACTGTGCCGCGTCGCTGGTGCAGGGCGTGCACTACTACCGTGACGCCGACCCGGAGACCCGCGTCCCGGGCCTGATGCACGTCCAGTTCGGCGACTACCACGTGCGGGACGTGGAGTTCGTCGCGGCGTTCGACGTGGACGCCAAGAAGGTGGGCCGCGACCTGTCCGAGGCGATCGTCGCGAGCGAGAACAACACGATCAAGATCTGCGACGTGCCGCCGCTCGGGGTGAGTGTGCAGCGCGGGCACACGTTCGACGGCCTCGGCGAGTACTACCGCGAGATCATCACCGAGTCCGACGAGCAGCCGGTCGACATCGTCGCCGCCCTGCGCGAGGCGAAGGTCGACGTCCTGGTGTCGTACCTGCCGGTGGGGTCGGAGGAGGCGGACCGCTTCTACGCCCAGGCCGCGATCGACGCGGGGGTCGCGTTCGTCAACGCGCTGCCGGTGTTCATCGCGTCGGACCCGGAGTGGGCGGCCAAGTTCACCGAGGCCGGCGTGCCGATCGTCGGCGACGACATCAAGTCGCAGGTCGGCGCCACCATCACGCACCGGGTGATGGCGAAGCTGTTCGAGGACCGCGGGGTGGAGCTGCTGCGCACGTACCAGCTCAACTTCGGCGGCAACATGGACTTCATGAACATGCTGGAGCGCAAGCGCCTCCAGTCGAAGAAGATCTCCAAGACGCAGTCGGTGACCTCGCAGATCCCGCACGAGATGGCGAAGGCGGACGTGCACATCGGCCCGTCGGACCACGTGCCGTGGCTCGACGACCGCAAGTGGGCCTACGTGCGCCTGGAGGGCAAGTCCTTCGGTGACACCCCGCTGAACCTGGAGTACAAGCTGGAGGTCTGGGACTCCCCGAACTCGGCGGGCGTGATCATCGACGCGGTGCGTGCCGCGAAGATCGCACTGGACCGCGGCATCGGCGGCCCGATCCTGTCGGCTTCCTCGTACTTCATGAAGTCGCCGCCGGAGCAGTACTCCGACTCCGAGGCCTACGACGCGGTGGAGAAGTTCATCGCGGGCGAGCTGGACCGCTAGATCGCCCGCTGGTCCGCGCGGCGGTCGTACGCCGCGCGGGCCTCGTCGATCTCGTCCGCGTGGTCGTAGGCCCACCTCATCAGGGAGCACACGGTCTCGGACAGCGTCAGGCCGAGCCCGGTGAGGTGGTAGTCGACGCGCGGCGGCACCACCGGGTGGACGGTGCGTGCCACGACCCCGTCGCGTTCCAGCGCGCGCAGGGTCGAGGTCAGCATGCGCTGGCTGATGCCGTCGATCGCGCGGCGCAGTTCGGTGAACCGCAGGGTCTTGCCGCCGAGCTCGTAGATCACCGAGATCGACCACTTGTCGCCGACGCGGTCCAGGACCTGTCGCGCGTGACACATCCGGTCGCGCTGCTCTTCCGGTACCTGCACGGTTACCTCCGGCTCACCGAGGCAGAAAAAGGTGCCGTCTTCCGGCACACACCATAGTTCCTCACGATGGGGTCAGTTACCAATCGGAACCACCCATCGAAGAGGGGCTATGACCACCACAGAGGCGCTGCCGGTCGACGAGTCGTTCGCTCACGTCGCCGAGGCCGAGTCGATCCACCGGGCGGCCAAGGGCCTCGCCGAACGCAACTACACCACCCACGTGGTCGACACCGTCGCCGACGCCCGCTCGCTCGTCCGTGACCTGCTGCCCCGCGACAAGGCCATCTTCACCGCCAACAGCGAGAGCGTGCGGCTGTCCGGCCTGGTCGCCGACATCGACGAGGGCGACGAGTTCGTCTCCGTCCGTGCCCGGCTCGCGGGCACCGACCCGGCCGACGTCCGCGCGCAGATCACCATGGGCGCCGTGCCGGACGTGATCGTCGGCAGCGTGCACGCGGTCACCGAGGACGGCGTGCTCGTCGTGACCTCGTTCAGCGGCAGCCAGCTCGGCCCGTACGCGGCCGGTGCGGAGAAGGTGATCTACCTCGTCGGCGGGCAGAAGGTCGTGCCCGACCTCGACACCGCGCTGCGTCGGGTCCGCACCCACTGCCTGCCCATCGTGGCGAACGCGATGCGCGAGCGGGGCATGGACTCGTTCATGGGCAAAACCCTGATCCTGGAGCGGGAGTTCCTGGCCGACCGTGCGACCGTCGTTCTCGTCAAGGAGGCGATCGGCTTCTAAACCCAGGAGCCGTGCCAGGAGTCAAAGGGGCATGAACACGGCGACCGGGCACACGTCGGAACCCCGCACGGCAGGTGCGGGGTTCGACGCGGTGTTCGACCAGAACTTCGAGCTCATGAAGCGGCTCGCGTTCCTGCTCGGCGCGGACGACCCGGAGAACATCGCGCAGGAGGCGTTCGTCCGCCTGCACGGCCGCTGGTCGAGGCTCGCGAGCGCGGACAAGGCGCTGCCCTACCTGCGCAGGACGGTCGTGAACCTGTCCAGGTCGCGGCTGCGGCACCTGCGCGTCGTGCGCGGGACGCCGCGTGACCGCGACCGCGACACGGCCTCGGCCGAGTCCGTCGCGCTCGCCAACCGTGCCGTGGCGGACGCGCTCGACCGGCTGACCCGCCGCCAGCGGCAGGTCGTGGTGCTCCGCTACTGGCTCGACCTCGACCAGCGGTCGATCGCGGACACGCTGGGCATCGCCGTGGGCACCGTCAAGGCAACTACCAGCCAGGCCATGGCCGCGCTGCGCGAGGCGCTGGCCGGGGAGGATGACCGATGAACGACCTCGAGGACCGCCTGCGGACCGGTCTCGGCGAACTCGCCGACACCGTGCCCCCCAGCCCGCACGCCCGCGCCGACCTCGACCGGCGGCTGGCGGGTGGACCCCGGCGGCGCGTCCCACTGATCGCCGCGGCCGCCGCGGTGGTGGTCGCCGCCGTGGCGGTGCCCGTCGCCGTGAGTGGCGGCGGACCAGGGTCCGCGCCGGTCGCGACCGGACCCACGACCGCGGAGCCCGGCAGTTCGACCGGCTACCTCGTGGGGCCGGTCGAACTCGGCCGGTTCGGTGACCACAGCGCCGTGCTGTACGTGCGGGAGAAGGGCCGCGGTGAGGAGATGTGCATCGCCGAGCAGGGTCCGGAAGGCCCGCCGGTGCCGAGGATGTGCGAGCAGGTGCCCCCGACGTGGCCGGCGCCCATGGGCTTCGTGCTCGATTATTCGGTGCTCGGCGGGGACGTGCCGGACAGTGGGCCCCTGCCACACCTGATGCTGTTCGTGGTCGCGCCGCAGGTGCACGAGCTGGAGGTCCGGGCGGCACTCGGCGAGCCGGTACCTCTTGATCTCGTCGCCGAGGTCCGAGGCGCGCGGTTCCTCCTCGCCGACTTCGGTGGCTCGAAGCAGGGTTTCGGCTACACCGCCAAGGACGCGAACGGGACCGTGCTGGTGACTGCGATCAGCTGATCACACTCCGTGTGACCTGCGCGGATGTCCCAGCTGTTCATCTTGTCTTCATCTGCACAACGCGCACCGCTGGTCTTGGCCTCCTAGCGTCGGGCCGTTCCCAGACCTGACAGTGGAGGCCAAGCGTGTCCCCAGCCGACAAACCCCGGCTCCTCCCGTTGCTCACCACGAACCACAAGGGCGGGCGGTCCTCGATCACCTGCCTGTACCGGTGCGGCAACGCCTGCTCGCACGAGGCGCCGAACACCTCGGACAACACCTACTTCGCGGACGTGGTGGCCGACGTGGTCAGCCGCCGCAAGATGCTCAAGGCCGGCGCGGTGATCGCCGTCGCGGGTGCGGGTATGGCCGCCGTCGGCACGGGGACCGCGGTCGCGACGCCGGGGCGCGGTCACGGCAATCACGGCGCCGGCCGCGGCACCGGCCTCGACTTCGAGCCGGTCGCGCCGAACGACCTCGACGCGGTCGTCGTGCCGGAGGGCTACGAGCAGGGTGTGGTCATCCGCTGGGGTGACCCGGTGCTGCCGGGCGCGCCGCGGTTCGACTTCGCGAACCAGACCGCGGCCGCGCAGGCCGAGCAGTTCGGCTACAACAACGACTTCTGCGGCCTGGTCCCGTTGGGCCACGACCGCTACGTCATGGTGTCCAACCACGAGTACACCACCGAGTCGGCCATGTTCTACGGCTACGACCCGGCCAACCCCACCCGCGAGCAGGTCGAGATCGCCTGGGCCGCGCACGGTCTGTCCGTCGTCGTGGTGGAGCGGAACCGCCGCGGCGGTCTCGAGGTGCAGCTGGACCGGCACTACAACCGCCGCATCACGATGACCTCGCCGTTCGAGGTGCGTGGCCCGGCCGCCGGCTCGGCGTACCTGAGGACCAAGGCGGACCCGACCGGCCGCCGCGTCCTCGGCACGCAGAACAACTGCGCCGGTGGCGTGACGCCGTGGGGCACGATCCTGTCCGGCGAGGAGAACTTCAACCAGTACTTCGCGAACGCCGACAACGTCACCGACCCGGTCGCCAAGGCGCGCAACGCCCGCTACGGCATCCGCGGGACCGCGTCGGAGCGCAAGTGGGAACGGTTCGACGAGCGGTTCGACCTGGCCAAGAACCCCAACGAGGCCAACCGGTTCGGCTGGGTCGTCGAGATCGACCCGCTCGACCCGGACTCGACGCCGGTCAAGCACACCGCGCTGGGCCGCTTCAAGCACGAGGGCGCCAACGTGATCGTCGCGCGCGACGGCCACGTGGTCGCGTACATGGGCGACGACGAGCGCTTCGACTACATGTACAAGTTCGTCACCGACGGCAGGTACAAGCCGGGCAACAGCCGCTACGCACGCGAGCACAACAAGCGGCTGCTCGACTCCGGCACCCTGTACGTCGCGAAGTTCACCGGTGACAGCCCGGCCGCCGAGATCGACGGCTCCGGCACGGTCCCCTCCGACGGCGAGTTCGACGGCTCCGGCGAGTGGATCCCGCTCGCGCACAACGACAAGTCGTTCGTCCCCGGCTTCACCGCCGAGGAGGTCTACGTCTTCACGCGGCTCGCCGCCGACGTGGTGGGCCCGACGAAGATGGACCGCCCGGAGGACGTCGAGCCGAGCCTGAGGAACGGCCGCGTCTACGCCGCGCTGACCAACAACTCCGACCGCGGCAAGGCGGGCAAGGAAGGCGCGACCGAGCCGAACCCGCGGGTCGGCAACAAGCACGGCCACGTCCTGGAACTCGAGGAGCGCCGCGGTGACCACACCGGCACCCGGTTCTCCTGGAAGGTGCTGCTGCTCTGCGGTGACCCGGCGTCCCCGGACACGTACTTCGCCGGCTACGACAAGTCGCAGGTCAGCCCCATCTCCTGCCCGGACAACGTCGGGTTCGACAGCAAGGGCAACCTGTGGATCTCCACGGACGGCAACGCGCTGTCGCACAACGACGGCCTGTTCGCGGTGCCGGTCGAGGGCCGCGAGCGCGGGCACGTCAAGCAGTTCCTCACGGTGCCCGACGGTGCGGAGGCCTGCGGTCCGGTCGTGACCGACGACTTCGTGCTCGTCTCGGTGCAGCACCCGGGTGAGCTGGATGACTCCAGCGCGGACAACCCGCTGTCGCACTGGCCGGACGGTGGCGACAGCCAGCCGCGGCCGTCGGTCGTCGCGGTGTGGAAGGCGGGGCGCTGACCACCAGCGCCGAGCGGAACCACAAGCTCTGACCGTTCTCCACTTGGCAGGGAACATCAGCCGTTCTACGGTCGGCTGATGTTCCCTGCGGATGAACGCAAACTTCTGCCACTGTTCACCGGCCATTCACCTCGGCGTGCCGCTGCCACCTGCCAGTACCGCTGCGGCAACGCGTGCGCCCACGAGGCGCCGAACACCTCGGACAACCCCTACTTCGGCGACGTCGTCGGGGAGATCGTCAGCCGCCGCAGCGTCCTGAAGGCGGGCGCCGTACTGGCCGTCGCCGGTACCGCCGCGACGGCGTTACCCACCGCCGCGGCCGCCGCTCCCGCCCGGCACGGCACCGGGCTCGACTTCGCGCCGGTCGCCCCGAACACCCTCGACGCGGTCGTGGTCCCGGACGGCTACGAGCACGACGTGCTGATCCGCTGGGGCGACCCGGTGCTGCCCGACGCACCAGCGTGGTCGTTCACGAACCAGTCGGCCGCCGCGCAGGCCAAGCAGTTCGGGTTCAACAACGACTTCTGCGGCCTGGTCCCGCTCGGTCGCGACCGGTACCTCATGGTGTCCAACCACGAGTACACCAGCGAGGCCTACATGTTCCACGGCTGGGACCCGGACAACCCGACCCGTGAGCAGGCGGAGATCGCGTGGGCGGCGCACGGCCTCTCGGTGGTGGTCGTCGAGCGCGACCGCCGAGGACGGCTCGCGGTCACGCTCGACCCGCACTACAACCGCCGCATCACGCTCAGGACCCCGTTCACCGTCCGCGGTCCCGCCGCCGGTTCGCGGTACCTGCGCACGAACGCCGACCCCGCGGGCCGGACCGTGCTCGGCACCAAGAACAACTGCTCGGGCGGGGTCACGCCGTGGGGCACGATCCTGTCCGGCGAGGAGAACGTCAACCAGTACTTCGCGAACGCCGACGCCGTCACCGACCCGGTGGCCCGGGCCAGGCTCGCCCGCTACGGCTTCCCGGCCGGTGCCAGCGAACGCAAGTGGGAACGCTTCGACGACCGTTACGACCTCGCCAAGGAACCCAACGAGGCCAACCGGTTCGGCTGGATCGTGGAGATCGACCCGCTGTCGCCGCACGAGAACCCGGTCAAGCACACGGCACTCGGCCGCTTCAAGCACGAGGGCGCGAACGTCATCGTCGCCCGCGACGGCCGGGTCGTGGCGTACATGGGCGACGACGAACGCTTCGAGTACCTCTACAAGTTCGTCACCGACGGGAAGTTCAAGCCGGGCGACGGCCGCTACGCGCGTGAACACAACAAGCGGCTGCTCGACTCCGGCACCCTGTACGTCGCGAAGTTCACCGGTGACAGCCCGGCCGCCGAGATCGACGGCACCGGGCGGCTCCCCTCCGACGGCGAGTTCGACGGCTCCGGCGAGTGGATCCCGCTCGCGCACAACGACACGTCGTTCGTCCCCGGCTTCACCGCAGAGGAGGTCTACGTGTTCACCCGCGCCGCGGCGGACAAGGTCGGCGCCACCAGGATGGACCGGCCGGAGGACGTCGAGCCGAGCCTGAAGAACCGCAGGATGTACGCGGCGCTCACCAACAACAGCGAACGCGGCAACGCGGGCAAGGAAGGCGCCACCGAGATCAACCCGCGCGTGAAGAACCGGCACGGGCACGTGCTGGAGCTGGAGGAACGGCGTAGCGACAACACCGCGACCACGTTCTCGTGGCAGCTGTTCCTCGTGTGCGGCGACCCGGCGGCCGACGACACGTACTTCGGCGGCTACGACAAGACGCAGGTCAGCCCGATCTCCTGCCCGGACAACGTGGCGTTCGACAGCAAGGGCAACCTGTGGATCTCCACCGACGGCAACGCGCTGGACTTCAACGACGGCCTCTTCGCGGTGCCGTTGGAAGGCCGGGAACGCGGACACGTCAAGCAGTTCCTGACCGTCCCGGCCGGTGCGGAGACGTGCGGTCCGGTGATCGACGACGACTTCGTGCTGGTGTCGGTGCAGCACCCGGGCGAACTGGACGGCGCGAGCGCGGACAACCCGCTGTCGCACTGGCCGGACGGCGGCGACTCGCAGCCGAGGGCGTCGGTGGTGGCGGTCTACCGTTCGTAGAGTGGGGGCATGACTGATCGCCCGCTCGCCCTGATCACCGGCGCGTCGAGGGGAATCGGCAGGGCGATCGCCGACGCCCTCGCCGACACGCACGACCTGCTGCTCGGCGGCCGCGACGAGAGCGAGCTCGCGTCGCAGGCCGCCGGGCTGCCGTCGGCCCGCCCGTGGCCGGTGGAACTGACGAACGACCACGCCCTGGCAGCGGCCGTCACGGGCATCGACCGGCTGGACGTACTCGTCCACTCGGCGGGCGTCTCCCGCCTCGGCCCGCTGACCGAGGTCACCGCCGCGGACTGGCGCGAGTCGTACGACCTGAACGTCGTCGCCGTCGCCGAGCTGACCCGCCTCCTGCTGCCCGCTCTGCGTGAGGCGGAAGGCCACGTGGTTCTGATCAACTCCGGCTCCGGGCTGAAGGCGAACCCGAAGTGGGGCGCGTACGCGGCGAGCAAGTTCGCGCTGCGGGCCTACGCGGACGTGCTCCGTGCCGAGGAGGAACCCCACGGCCTGCGGGTCACGTCGGTGCACCCGGGCCGCACCGCCACCGACATGCAGAAGTCGGTCCGCGACTTCGAGGGCGGCGAGTACGTCCCGGAGAAGTACATGCGCCCGGAGTCCGTGGCGGGTGTGGTGAAGGCGGCCGTCGAGACACCGCGCGACGCACACGTCCACGAGATCGTGATCCGGCAGCCGAACCGCTGATGAACTGGGACCGGGTGGGCGTGCCCGACGGACTGACCCAGCGCGCCAGGTGGTTCGTCGGTGCCCACGGCGTGCGGGTCGACGCGCTCGACGTGGCGTCGTGGCGGGAGCGGTGGCTCGGCTTCGGCATCCCGGCCGAGGAGATCGACCGGGTCGACGTCTACCAGCGCCGTTGGGGCGGGCTGGTCCTGCCGCCCGCGCCGATGTACGAGGGCGGCCCCCGCTACCTCAACGCCGACACCCCGGAACCGTCCCCGGACGACGGCTGGTGGTTCGAGGCGGGCGAGCAGCGCACGGCCGTGCCGTTCGGGTTCATGGTCGGCCCGACCGGCGAGTTCGGTATCCACGGCAACCACTGGGTGCCGCTGCACGCGACCGTCGAGGGCTGGGTGGAGTCGCTGGCGCTCGCCCACCACGCGACCACGTCCGCGCAGTCCATCACCCGGCTCACCGGCGACGAGGTGGAGACCGTCGACCTCGACGACTACGAACTGGTGCCCGAGGTCGAGGGCCTGGCGGACTCGTGGTGGCGCGACGACGACACGCTCGTCGCCGTCTACACCGGTGAGGCCGAGGCGTTCGGTTTCCCGCAAGACCGAACGACGTTCGTGTACGAGTTCGCCAGCAGCTCCTAGCCACGCAGCCGCGACGTCACCGCACCCGCCTGCGCCTGCACCTTCGCCCGCTCCACCCTGGTCGGCTCGCGGTCCGCGACGACCTGCTCGCCGCCGACCCACACGTTCCGGACACCGCGTGCGTTCGCGCCCCACACGAGGTTCGCCAGCAGGTGCTCGTCCGGCACGTCGAGGCCGGCCGCGAACGCCTCCGACGCCGTGTCCACGTGCACCACGTCCGCCCAGCGGCCCGGTGCCAGCTCCCCGATGTCGTCGCGGCCCACCGCCGCCGCGCCACCGCGGGTCGCCATCAGCAGCACGTCCGCAGCGGTCAGCGCGGCCGAGTCCATGGTCGACAGGCGGGCGACGAGCGCGGCCAGCCGCATCTCCTCCCACAGGTCGAGGTCGTCGTTGCTGGCGGGCCCGTCCGTGCCGAGCCCCACCGGCACGCCCGCCGCCCGCAGCTCCGGCACCCGCGCGATGCCCGACGCCAGCTTCGCGTTCGAGCCGGGACAGTGCGCCACCGCGACCCCGTGCTCGGCGAAGATCGCGATGTCCTCGTCCGACAGGTGCACCGAGTGCGCGGCCAGCACCCGCCCGCCGAGCAGCCCGATGTCCGCCAGCAGCTTCGGCACCGATCCGTGCGACTTCCGCTGCGCGGCGTCCTCGCCGGGCGACTCCGCCACGTGGATCAGCAGCAACGCGTCCCGTGCGCGGGCGGCCTCGGCGACCGTCGTCAGCGCCTCCGGCGACAGCGTGTACGCGGCGTGCGGGCCGTAGCCGATCTCGATCCGGTCGTCCGGGTACCGCCCGTCGACGTCGATGCGGGCGCTCACCTCGTCGAGCTGCGCACGCCAGCTGTGCCCCGGGGTGTCGACGATCGCGGGGCCCAGGATCATCCGGCCGCCGGTGGCGAGCACCGCGCGGATCACGTGGTCGGGCTGGAAGTACTGCTCGACGCTCGTCGTGATGCCGTTGCGCAGCATCTCGACCGAGCCGAGCGACATCCCGGCCTCCATGTCCGACGGCGACAGCTTCGCCTCGGCAGGCCAGATGATCTCCCGCAGCCACCGCATCAACGGCAGGTCGCCGCCCATGCCACGCAGCACCGTCATCGGGCTGTGCGCGTGCGTGTTGACCATGCCGGGCATGAGGACGCCGTCGAGCTGCCGGACCGGGGCCTCGGTCGCGGGCGCGCCGTCGGCCGGGCCGACGTAGCCGAGACGACCGGACGGGTCGACGTCCACCACCCCGTCACGCAGCACGGAGCACGACGGGTCGCAGGGCAGGACGATCGGGGCACGCAGACGTAACATGCCGAGATCCTGCCAGGAGGTCAGGCGGGAGCGTCCTCCCAGGGCGTGAAGGCCGGCCGGTTGCCGCCGCCGTTCGTGGGCAGGAACGCGTCCACCGAGTGCTTGATCGTCACGCGCGCCGCGTCGAACGAGTGCACCACCGCGCGGTTCAGCTCGACCACGGCGCGGTCCCGCCACAGGGTCCGGTCTGACGTGGTGTCGAGGCCGAGCCGGTCGGCGATCACGCGCGCCAGCCCGTACGCGGCGTCGTCGGCGAGCACGTCCTCACCGATGGCCTGGCAGATGTAGACCCCGTTGTAGGGCGCCGCCGGGTAGGTGATGCCGCCGATCCGCAGCCGCCGGTTGCTGATCACCGGCACGGCGTGCCACCGCAGGCCGAGCGTGGCGAACCACGGCAGCTCTGGGTGTTCGAGCGAGACCTCCCGCACGACGTCCCTCGGCAACGGGAACAGGGCGACCCCTTCGTGCGGGGTCTGCACCACCAGCGGCAGCTTGTCGAACGCGGTCCGTCCGGTGGGGGGCCGCCAGCCGAGCCGGACCACCGCGGTCGTGAAGTCGACGTACCGGCGGTCTCCGAGCACCCGTCCCGGTTCGGCGTAACCCGCGTACCGGACGAGCTGGTCGTTGCGCAGCCGCGGCCCCGGCCGCCACGGGGTGTCCGGCGCGAACACGCTGACCATGGGCCGCACGGCACCCTCGTTCGTGGACATCCGCAGGTGTTGCACGCACTGGGCGGCGACCTCCGCGCTGTCGCGGATCTGCCGCAGGTCACGCACCAGCAGCCCGCGCCACGGCACGTTCGCCGGGCACCACCCGCTGTCCCGCAGCGCGAGCCGCGCGCCGTACGCCAGCTCGGCGGGCTTGTGGCGGTAGGTGCCGGTGGCCGCGATCTCCTCGCGCACCTTCGCGAGCCGCGCCTCCACCTGCCCGGCCTTCGGTCTGGCGTGGTGGAACGCGCGGAGGAACTCCTCGGCCTCGTCGTAGAGCGACTGCGCCCGCGGCCGCGCTCGCGCGGGGGCGGGCACCGGGGTGAGGACGGGCTCGTCGCGGAGGGCGGTCACACCATTGGGTATCGGCCCCGGTTGAGGCGTACTGGATTACCTGGACGTGTGGCGTGTCGTGGGGGAAAGCTACCGAGGGTCGGTTCGGATCCGGTCATTTCGCCGCGGATGTGACACGCAGACCACCCAATCCGGTCATGCCCGTTCGAAAATGAGGTCCCGGCTGACCCTGCCCTCTTCCTCGGCGCGGCTCTCGAACTTGGTCAGCGGGCGCCACCGCGGCCGGGGCGCCCAGCCACCGGGCTCGTCCGGGTGGCGGTTGCGCAGGCGCGGCTCCGCCGAGCACACCGCCATCATGTGCTCCGCGTAGTGCTCCCAGTCGGTCGCCATGTGCAACGTGCCGCCGGGCACCAGCCGCGACGCGATCACCGACACCAGCGACGGCTGCACGAGCCTGCGCTTGTGGTGCTTCTTCTTCGGCCACGGGTCCGGGTAGAAGATCCGCACCCCGGACAGCGACCGCTCCGCCAGGTGCTGTTCGAGCAGCACCACCGCGTCCCCGCGCAACAGCCGCAGGTTCGTCAGCCCTGCCGCCTCGGCACGCATCATCAGCTGCGCGAGCCCCGGCGGGTACACCTCGACGGCCAGGTAGTTGACCTCCGGCGCGGCCGCGGCGAGCTTCGCGGTCGTCTCGCCCATGCCGGACCCGATCTCCAGCATGACCGGCGCGCTCCGGCCGAACCACTCGTCGAGGTCCAGCGGGCCCGGCGGCAGCGCCGTGACGTCCCGGCCCAGCTCCGACCAGTGCCGTTCCCACGCGCGGGTCTGCCCGACGGTCATCCGACCGCCGCGGTTCACGAAGCTGACAACTGTGCGCCTGGGTGCCTCCACGGGTGGAGAGCCTAAGGGGCGAGCGATTCCACCCTCGCGAGGTTCGCGCGCAGGTCCGCGAGGCCGGCCACCGCGATCGGCGCCGGGTTCGCCTCGCTGGGGTGCACGCGGATCACGTCGATCCAGCCGGTGTGCCGGTCGGTGAGCATGAGCGTCGTGGGCACGCCGGGTTCGGTCAGCTTGCGTTCGGACGGCACGTACTCCCAGAACCCGGAGTCGCCGTCGGCGCCCCACGGCACGTACACCCAGCCGGTGCGGGCGGTCAGCAGCTTCGACACGCGGTCCTCGACCGTGAACCCCTCGAGGCGGGAGGTCAGCGTGCCCGCCGCGAGCGCACGCAGCCACCAGGGCGCCGGCGCGTCCGGGTCGGACTCCTGGATGGCGCGGTACAGCGTGAGGACCTGCTGCTCCGGCGCGCGGTGCAGCCACGAGCGTCTGGTCTCGGCGGGCGTGGTGGCGTCCTGTTCCCCGCCCCACTGCTCGATGGCCTGCGACCACTCGAGGGCGAGCATCGGCTCGACCCGCAGCGCTTCGGCCGTGGACGGTTGGTGTGACGAGCGCCGTTGCTCCTCAGCCGCGGCAGCGGCATCAGTAGTGGGGCCGGTGTCAACCACCGTCACAAGTCCACCTCCAAGGACGCCCTGTGCAGTTGGGCCGGTTGGGGACCACTGATTCGATATGACCTCAGTAAACAAGGTCTGTCCGCACGCTGTGAGCAGGATCACGGCGACTTTACGTGGTCTTAACCGCGTGGTGTGTTGTACAACACCGCACTCCGGCCCATCTGGCACATCGCTGGTGCCCTCGCGCTTGTTAACCAGCGCCCGGTACTTGGTGGCTTTTTCACCCGATTGGCGCACGATAAGGGGCCCGAGCCACCCCCCGAAGGTGACCCGGGCCCCTCTTCCCCCGTGAACGTGTAGCGGCTCCCCCGAGCGCTACGCGTCCCGCTTGTTGGCCGTGAACAGCGCGATGATCAGCATCACCACCGCGAACCCGGCGAAGTAGGCGAGTGCGGCCCACGGGCTCAGCGTGGACAGCGAGGGCGGCGGGCCCTCCGTGATCGCCCGGTTCGTGATGTCCGGGTCGCCGGTCAGGAACTTGTTGACCACGTAGAAGGGCATCCACTTCTGGATGTCGTCGCCCACGTTCGGGATCAGCGCGACCAGGCTTTCGACGAGCAGCACGTAGATCAGCGTCAGCGACACCGCGCCCGCCGAGTGGCGGACCAGCGTGCCGACCGCCACCGAGACGACCGCCGCCAGCGCGTACACCAGGCCCACACCCGCGGTGGCACGCCACTCGAACGCGGTGTTGATGCCGAGATCCGCGCCCGACTGGATCAGCTTGGAGATCCCGACCGCGCCGAACGCGGCCAGCTCACCGACGATGCCCGCGAACAGCGCGACGACCGTCGTCTTCGCGAGCAGCGTGGCGGAGCGGTTGGGCACCGCCTGGAACGTGGCCCGGATCGTGCCGAACCGGTACTCGGTGGTGATCGCCAGCGTGGCCATCACCATGATCACCATCAGGCCGAAGTTCATGCCGAACTGGGTCGAGGCGATCGTGGGCAGGTTCTCGGTGTCCACGCCGGCGAGCAGCGCGGCGAAACCGATGGTGACCGCGAGCGCGGCCAGCGTGCACCACAGCGGAGAACGCGTGGTGAAGAGCTTGATTCGTTCGACAGCGAGCAGAGTCATCGGGTCACTTCCCAGCGGGCGTCAGGTCGGCGGGCAGCGCGGCGTCATCGAGGTCCACCGCGGCGTGGTATTCGACGGCGTCACCGGTGAGCTGGATGAACGCCTCCTCGAGCGAGCCGCGCTGCGGGCTCAGCTCGTGCAGCGCGACGCCCTTCTCCGCGGCCAGTTCGCCGATCTTGGCGATGTCCATGCCGGAGACGACCAGGCTGTCGCCCTCGTCGCGGACGCTCGCGCCGAACTGGCCGAGCGCCGAACGCAGCAGCGGGAGCTGCGGGCTGCGCACCAGGACCGTGCTTTCCGTCGCCTGTGCGACGAACTCCTCCGTGCTGCACTGCGCGATCAGCTTCCCCCTGCCGATCACCACCAGTTCCTGCGCGGTCAGCGCCATCTCCGACAGCAGGTGGCTGGACACGAACACGGTCCGCCCCTCGTCGGCGAGCCGGTGCATGAACCGGCGGATCCAGAGGATGCCCTCCGGGTCGAGGCCGTTGACCGGCTCGTCGAACAGCAGTACCTGCGGGTCCCCCAGGAGCGCGGCCGCGATGCCGAGCCGCTGCGACATGCCGAGTGAGAACCCGCCCGCCCGGCGGTTCGCCACGTCGGTGAGGCCGACGATCTCCAGCACCTCGTCGACCCGCTTCGGCGAGAGCCTGTTGGACTTCGCGAGCCAGCGCAGGTGGGCGCGCGCCGAGCGGTTCGGGTGCACCCACTTCGCGTCGAGCAGCGCGCCGACGGTGCGCAGCGGGTCGTGCAGCTCCCGGTAGCGCTTGCCGTCGATGCGGACGCCGCCCGCCGTCGGCTTGTCGAGCCCCAGGATCATCCGCATGGTGGTGGACTTGCCCGCGCCGTTGGGTCCGAGGAAGCCGGTGACCCGACCCGACCGCACGGAGAACGACAGGTTGTCGACGGCCAGCGTCTTGCCGTACCGCTTGCTGAGGCCTTCTGCCTCAATCATGGTCTCTCCCTGAAGTGTTCGATGCTTCGCTCCGCAAGCTCCGCGAAGGTTGTTTACCCCTCGGCCCAGATACTGGTCGGTCGCGGGGTTCCCGCACGTCCACCTGTGGTCGCCAGTTCGGGTCAACTTCTGGGAGTAGCCTCCATCAACCGAAAGTCTGGTGGAATCCGTAACCACCCTGAGGCGACCCTGATTCGGGGTCATCCCCAAGTAGGGGTAACCCCCGCTCGGAGCTGACGGTTCGCTCAGGCCTCGCCGGGCCGCACGAGCCCCGTCTCGTACGCGAGTACGACCGCCTGCACCCGGTCCCGCAGGTCCAGTTTGGACAGAACACGGCCGACGTGGGTCTTCACGGTCGCCTCGGACAGGAAGAGCTTCCGCGCGATCTCGGTGTTGGACAGCCCCTGCGCGATCAGCAGCAGCACCTCGCGCTCGCGGTCGGTGAGCACGTCGAGGATCGACGCGTCCCGCAGCTGCCCGCCCGCGGCGCCGAGGAACCGGTCCAACAGGCGGCGCGTCACGCTCGGCGAGACCACCGCGTCCCCGCTCGCGACCGACCGCAGCGCCGCGACGAGCTGTACCGACGGCGTGTCCTTCAGCAGGAAGCCGCTGGCGCCGTTGCGGAGTGCGGACAGCGCGTACTCGTCGAGGTCGAACGTCGTCATCACGAGCACCTTCGCGAGACCCCGTTCGGTGATCAGCTTGGTGGCCTCCACGCCGTCGAGCACGGGCATCCGGACGTCCATCAGCACGACGTCGGGCCGCAGCTCCTCGGCGAGCGCGACCGCTTCCGCGCCGTTGCCCGCCTCGCCGACGATCTCCATGTCCTCCTGCGCCCCCAGCACCATGCGGAAGCCGACACGCATGAGCTCCTGGTCGTCGACCAGCACCACCCGGATCACGTAGCCCAAGTTAGTTGCCCCCGAAGGGCAGGGTGGCGGTGACCTGCCAGCCCCCGCCCGAGCGTGGCCCGGCCTCCAGCGTCCCGCCGAACACCAGCGCGCGCTCCCGCATGCCGATCAGCCCGTTTCCCCCGGAAACCCCGAGGAGCGACCGGCTCGTCCGCTTCCCGTTGTCCACAATGGAGAGGTCGACGCGGTCGCCGACGCGCGCCACCCGCACGGTCGCGGACGTGCCGGGTCCGGCGTGCTTGAGCGAGTTCGTGAGCGCCTCCTGCACGATCCGGTAGACGCCGAGCCCGACACCGGCGGGCAGGTCGTCGACGTTGCCGACGATGTCGAGCTGGACCGGCAGCCCCACCGCGCGGACCCGGCCGGCCAGCTCGGAGAGCGACTGCGTGCCGGGCTGCGGGGTGCGTTCGCCGCCGTTGTCCTCGCTGCGCAGCACCCCGAGCAGGCGCCGCAGCTCGGTGAGCGCCTCCCGCCCGGTGCTGGAGATCGTCTTCACGGCCCGCTCGGCGAGATCCGGCTGGCCGCGCACCGCGTAGGCGGCGCCGTCGGCCTGCACGACCATGACGCTGACCGCGTGGGCGACCACGTCGTGCAGCTCACGGGCGATCCGCGCCCGTTCCTCGGCGACCGCGATCCGCGCCTGCTGGTCCCGTTCGGTCTCCAGCAGGCGGAGCCGTTGCTCCAGCTCGGCGTGATAGGCCCGGCGCGCCCCGACGAACTCCCCGAGCGCCCACGAGAACGCGAGCGACAGGTTCACCACGATCAACGTGGGGATCCACTGGTCCGGGAACTGCCACGGCGTCTGGACGAGCGCGACGACCTCGTTCATCGCCACGTACAGCAACCCGCTGCGCCTGCTCACGTACGCGACCAGCGTGTAGAGCGCGATGCACGTGGTGATCATGCTGGAGACGCCGATCTCCAGCATCGTGTGCGCGACCCCGAACCCGAGCGTCACGTAGGCCGCGGTGATCGGGTACTTGCGCCGGAACACGATCGGCGCGACCACCCCGAGGATCACCGGGAGCGTGATGTACCAGGGCTGCGGCGCGGGCTGCTCGGACGGCGCCACCGCGGTCCGGCCGATGAAGATCAGCACGTCGAGCAAGGCGATGACGGCAGCCAGCAGCGTGTCCCCGACCATCGGGTGGGCCTTCATCCACAGGCTGAGCCGCCGCACGACCCAAGAGTAGGCAGCGATCGCCACCGACGGCGTCACGCCGAGGTCTGATCGTGACTCCACCCCACGGCTGACCTCCCGGCCGCCGCCGGATCGGGAGGACCCGGCCCCGCGCGGGTGGCACGCATGGCACGATCGTCCCCAGCACGGTCGCATGCTGTCCGAAAACGGGGGTGACATGACTGGGATGACGACGGCTACCGAGCAGCAGCACCTCGCCGGTCCGTTGTCGGCCGCGGTTGCCAACCTGTGCACGCGCCTGCAGCCGCAGGTCTCCGCGCGGACGGCGGCCGGGTTCCGGGAGGTGTTGCGCCGGCTGTCGGCGCCACTGCAGGTCGCGGTCGCCGGGCGCATCAAGTCCGGCAAGTCCACGCTGGTCAACGCGTTGATCGGGCGGCGGGTCGCGCCGACGGACGTCGGTGAGTGCACCCGGCTGGTCACCCGTTTCCAGTACGGCACCGTCGACCGGGTCGAGATCGTCTTCGACGACGGGCGCAAGCAGGTGCTGCCCTTCTCCGCCGACGGCATGATCCCCAACGACCTCGAGGTCGACTTCGACAAGGTCTCCCACCTCGAGGCGTACCTGACCAACGCCGTGCTGCGCGACCTCACCGTGATCGACACCCCCGGCCTCGGCTCGCTCGACGCCGCGTCGGTCAAGCGCACCGAGCAGCTGCTCGGCGCGGCCAAGCACCGCAAGCCGGAGGACGACGAGGCCGAGGAGGGCGGCGAGGACAGCGACGAGCTGGACGACACCTCCCGCAACGCGGTCGCGGGCGCGGAGGCCGTGCTCTACGTCGTGACCCAGGGTGTGCGCGCCGACGACCAGCAGGCGCTCGCCGCGTTCACCGCCGCCACCGCGAGCCGCGAGGCGGGCCCGGTGAACGCGATCGCCATCCTCAACAAGGCCGACACCATCGCGCCGGAGTCCGTCGCGGGCTCCGACGGCGACACGTGGAAGGCCGCGACCCTGCTCGCCGAGAAACAGGCCGCCACGCTCAAACCACGCGTCGCCGACGTGATCCCGGTCATCGGCCTGCTCGCCGAGTCGGCCGAGTCCGGCGGGTTCACCTCCGCCGACGCGGACGCACTGCGCACGCTGTCCAAACTGGACGACGCGACCTGGGAGACGATGCTGATGTCCGCGGACATCTTCGTCACCTGGGAGTGCGAGGTGCCGCCGGGCATCAGGACGCAGCTGCTCGAGAAGCTCGACCTGTACGGCGTCCGCACCGCGGTCGACGCGTTGCGCCGCGACCCCGAGATGACCGCGGGCACGCTGCGCCGCGTGCTGTTGAACGCCTCCGGGCTCTCCGGTGTGCGGGGCAAGCTCGACGCCGTGTTCCGCGCCCGCGCCGACGGCATCAAGGCCGCCGCCGCGCTCGCGTCGGTCACCGCGCTCGCCCACGCGTCCGGCGATCCCGGTGAGCGGCAACGGGTCCACGACGCGATCGAGGTGCTGCTCGCCAAGCCGGAGGCGCACCAGCTGCGCCTGCTGGAGGCGCTCACGCTCGTCACGTCCGGCGCGGTCGCCATGCCGGAGGACCTCGCCGAGGAGGTGCTGCGGGTCGGCAGCAGCGCCGACATCGGCGAGCAGCTCGGGCTGAAGGGCAGACCGCCCAAAGAGCTTTCCGCCTACGCCCTGGAGCGGGCCGGGTGGTGGCGGTCGTTCGCGTCGTTCGGCGCGACACCGGCGCAGAGCCGCGTCGCACACGTGGTGCACCGCGCGTATTTCCTTATCTGGCAACAGCTTCGCGAACAGGCGGGGTGAGGCACATGGCATCGTGGTTCAAGCGCCGCGAGGAGAACGACGGCGACGCGGCGGAGGCCGACGACGCGCGCGACGACTCGACCATCGAGGTGAAGGCCCAGGTCATCGCCGACGCGGTCCGCGCGGCCGACCAACAGCAGCAGCGGGTCGGGCCGCAGGCGGGTATCGCGGCCGACGGGCTGGTGGCGGGCGGTGACTTCGCCGACCCCGACGACACCCCGCAGAGCCCGGAGGCGGTCGCGCTCGACCAGGCGCTCGCCGAGCGCAAGTCGCTGGTGCAGCTGTGCCTCTACGCGCTCGACCGGGCCAAGAGCGCCGGTGTGGTCGAGCGGCTGGAGGAGGGGCTCGCGGGCGTCGGCGTCGACGCCATCCGTCCGGAAGGCGTCCGGTTCGACCCGGCCTACCACGAGGCGGGCGGCACGGTCGCGACCGCCGACGAGACGCTCGACGGCGTGGTCGCCGAGACCGAGGTCGTCGGCTTCTCCGACCGCGGCGAGGTGCTCCGCGTGCCGATCGTGACGGTCTACAGCAAGGGCGCGTCATGACCGCGCCCGCGCCGCAGAAGCAGCAGAAGCCGTCGTTGCCCCAGCAGGTCAAGGCGACCCGCGAGAAGCTGCTGACGCTGCTGAAGGAGGCCGACCCGGACTCGGCGGCGTGGGTCGAGGAGATCAGGACCAAGCGCAAGGGCACCCCGTCGGCGGTGGTGGTCGGCGAGACCAACCGCGGCAAGAGCTCGCTCGTCAACGCGCTCATCGGGCAGCCCGGCCTGTCCCCCGTGGACGCCGAGGTGGCCACCGCCACCTACCTGATGTTCTCCCACGCGGAGGAGTGGCAGGCCCGCGCCTGCTACCCCGGCCAGGTCCCGCCGGTGCCGATCGAGCTGCCCGAGCTGATCAACTGGGTGTCCGCGGCGCACGAGCTGCCCGGCGGCCGGCTGCCGCCGAGGTACGTGGAGATCGACGGCCCGTCCGAGCTGCTCGGGAAGCTGACGCTGGTGGACACGCCCGGCGTCGGCGGCCTCGACTCCATGCACGGCGAGCTGGCCAAGGAGGCCGCCTCCTCCGCGACCGCCCTGCTGTTCGTCGTCGACGCCTCGGCGCCGTTCACGATCGGTGAGCTGAACTTCCTCGCCGAGGTCGGCGAGCGCGTCGAGACCGTCGTCTTCGCGTTGTCCAAGGTGGACCAGTACCGCGGCTGGCGGCAGGTGATGGAGGAGGACCAGGCGCTGCTCGCCGAGCACGCGCCCCGGTTCGCCGGCGCCACGTTCCACCCCGTCTCGGCCCGGATGTACGAGATGGCGGCGAAGGCGCCCAGCCCCGAGGCCGCCGCGATGCTGCGCGAGCGGTCCGGTGTGGAGGAGCTGCGGAACGCGCTCGTGGGCCTGATCGCCGGGCGCGCGGCCATGCTCGGCGAGGCCAACACGATGCGTGCCCTGTCGACCGCGCTGACCGAGCTGAAGGTCAGGCTGGAGAGCGAGAAGCGCGCGCTGTCGACCGGTGAGGACGAGGCCGAGAAGCTGCGTGCCCGCAAGGACGAGCTGACCGGCGAGCGGCGGTCGTCCACCAAGGGGTGGCAGGTCCGCATGCGCACCGAGATCCAGCGCACCCGCGTGGAGAACAACCACGAGGTCCAGCGGCAGATGCGGGACGTGCAGTCGTGGTTCCGGCAGGCCATCGACGCCGCGGGCAAGGACGAGCTGCGCGAGCTGCCGCCCCAGGTCGACGCCGCGTTGCAGATGGTGTCCGGCCGGATCAGCCAGTCCGTGGCCTACCGGCTGAACCAGGTGGCCGAGGCGGTGCTCGGCGAGCTGTTCACGGTGGACGAGGTGGCGATGATCCGCGCCCAGTTCGCGCGGACCGGCCAGCCGATCATGGTGCGCCAGGTGGAGAAGCGGCCGCCGACCACCGAGGACAAGCTGCTCGTGTTCATGGGCGCCACGGGCGGCCTGTCGGCGGGCAAGATGGCCCTCCTGCCGCTGGCGGGCGTGGTCGCGGCGCCGATCCTGCTGGTGCCGACGATCGCCATCGCGCTCGGCGCGGGCTGGTGGCTGTCGACCACCCGCAAGCACTCCGCGGACAAGCAGCACATGAAGCAGTGGCTCACCGAGGCCATCGCCGACGCGCGTTCCACTGTGGACCAGCTGCTGGCCGAGCAGCTCATCGAGGCGGAGCAGCAGCTGTCGCTCTCGCTGGACGAGGCGCTCGGAAAACGCATCGCGGGTATCGAAGAAGAGCTCCGTGAGGTAGACAAGGCACTACGGTTGGACACCGCGGAGCGGACGAAGCGCCTGAACGCGGTGAACAAGCGACTGGTCGACGTCAACGCCGGCCAGGAACGCGCGGAGAAGCTGCTCGCGGCGATCCGCTCCGTCCGGGACCGGGCGTGACCTCTCCGATCGTGGAGGGAACCGTCCGGCCCCACAGTCAGTCATACATCCAGCAACACTGAATGCACATATAAGGGGGCAAGCCCGTGTACGTGGACGACGACACCTCGGCTGACACGACCGACACCACCGAGGACACCACCGGCTACGAAGACGACTCGACCGGCACCACGGGCGAGGACGACCTGGTGGTCGAGATCGACGGCGAGGAGTACCACGCCGAGGAGAACGTCGACATGACCGGTGACGGTCAGAACGACACCGCGGTCGTCGAGACCGAGGACGGCTACCTCGCGTTCGCGGACACCGACGGTGACGGCACCGCCGACGTGGCCGTCGAGTACGACGCGGAAGGCAACCCGATCGCGGGTGCCGAGTACGACGAGTCGACCGGTGAGTGGACCGCTGAGGACGTGGAGAGCCTCCCGGCGCCCACCGACGGCGGTGCTGACGATGCCGATGGGTCCGGCACCGACACCACCGACACCACGGACACGACCGACACCACCGAAACGGGCACGGGCGGCGAGGACATCACCGTCGACATGCCGGGCGAGGACGTGGACGCGGGTCCGGCCACGTACGACACCGACGGTGACGGCACCAACGACACCGCGGTCGTGACCGACGCGGACGGCACCACCTACGCGTTCACCGACGCGGACGGCGACGGCGAGGCCGACCAGGCCGTGATCATCGAGTCCGACGGCGACGTCACCGTGGCCGAGCACACGGGCGAGGACGAGTGGACCACCGTCGAGGAGGGCCACATCGACGAGCAGGGCAACTACGAGGCCGAAACCGGTGGCGCGTCGACGGCCACGGCGTCGGACGCCGCGTGGCGGTGACCTGAACCACTTACGCACGAAACAGTCAAAAGCCGATCCCGGCAGGCGCTCTGCCTGCCGGGATCGGCTTTTGTGCGGTAGACCACTCGTACATCTGTGTACTGAATCGATATCCGAATCGGTCTTGTGGCCGACCCGACACGTCAGCTCTCGTTTGATCCTGCGCCATGTGGTTAACCTCGTGAGCATCCCCAAGCGAAGTCCCGTTCGGCGGCCCCGGACGGGTACCTCGCCGTTCACTCAGGACGCCGGAGTCCGGGCCCACGGACCGCGGCGTCCTGAGTCGTTCGGTGTCCCAGTCAGGAGATGAAGCGAGATGACGGCAGTGGCAATCCCAGGTGTCGACAACGCACCGACTACGCACGGACGGCTTCTTTCCTGGGTGCGGGAGGTGGCCGAGCTGACCACTCCGGACCGTGTGGTCTGGGTGGACGGCTCGGATGAGGAGTGGACCCGCCTGACCGACGAGCTGGTCGAGGCCGGGACCTTCACTCGCCTGGAGAAGAAGCCGAACTCGTTCTGGGCCGCTTCCGACCCCGACGACGTCGCCCGCGTCGAGCAGCGCACGTTCATCTGCTCCGTGGACCCCGACGACGCGGGCCCCACGAACAACTGGATGGCCCCGGCCGAGATGAAGGCCACCATGACCGAGCTGTACCGCGGCTCGATGCGTGGCCGGACGATGTACGTGATCCCGTTCTGCATGGGCCCGCTGACCGCCGAGAAGCCGATGCTGGGCCTGCAGCTCACCGACTCCGCCTACGTCGTGGTGTCGATGAAGATCATGACGCGCATGGGGACGAAGGCACTGGAGCGGTTCGTTGCTCCGGACGGCACCGAGCGTGACTTCGTGCCCGCGCTGCACAGCGTCGGCGCGCCGTTGGAACCCGGCCAGGAAGATGTCCCGTGGCCGTGCAACGAGGAGAAGTACATCTCGCAGTTCCCGGAGACCCGCGAGATCTGGAGCTACGGCTCGGGGTACGGCGGCAACGCGCTGCTCGGCAAGAAGTGCTACTCGCTGCGGATCGCGTCGGTGCAGGGCCGCGACGAGGGCTGGCTGGCCGAGCACATGCTGATCCTCAAGCTGATCTCCCCGGAGAACAAGGTCTACTACGTCGCGGCCGCGTTCCCGAGCGCGTGCGGCAAGACGAACCTCGCGATGCTCGAGCCGACCATCCCGGGCTGGAAGGTCGAGACGCTCGGCGACGACATCGCGTGGATGCGGTTCGGTGAGGACGGTCGCCTGTACGCGGTGAACCCGGAGGCCGGGTTCTTCGGCGTCGCGCCGGGCACCGACTACCACACCAACCCGAACGCGATGCGCACGATCGAGAAGGGCAACTCGATCTTCACGAACGTGGCGCTGACCGACGACGGCGACATCTGGTGGGAGGGCATGGGCGAGCCGCCCGCGCACCTCACGTCGTGGAAGAAGCAGGACTGGACGCCGGAGTCGGACGAGCTGTCGTCGCACCCGAACTCGCGGTACTGCACGCCGATGTCGCAGTGCCCGATCCTCGCGCCGGAGTGGGACGACCCGAAGGGCGTGCCGATCTCGGCGATCTTCTTCGGCGGCCGGCGTGCGGACACCATCCCGCTGGTGACCGAGTCCCGCGACTGGCAGCACGGCACGTTCATGGGTGCCACGCTGTCGTCGGAGACCACCGCCGCCGCGAAGGGCAAGGTCGGCGTGGTGCGCCGCGACCCGATGGCGATGCTGCCGTTCATCGGCTACCACGCCGGTGACTACTTCCAGCACTGGATCGACACGGGCAAGCGTGCCGACTCGGACAAACTGCCCAAGATCTTCTACGTCAACTGGTTCCGCCGGGACGAGAACAAGAAGTTCCTGTGGCCGGGCTTCGGCGAGAACTCGCGCGTGCTGAAGTGGGCCATCGAGCGCATCGAGGGCAAGGCCGCCGCGACGGAGACGCCGATCGGCTACGTCCCGACCGCCGACGACCTGGACCTGTCCGGTCTCGACGCTTCGCGCGAGGACATCGAGGCGGCGCTGAAGGTCGACGCCGACGAGTGGCGCGCGGAGATCCCGCTGATCGAGGAGTGGTTCGCCAAGATCGGAGAGAAGCTGCCGACGCTGCTGCGTGCCGAGCTGGACGCGCTGAAGACCCGCCTCGGCTGACGTTTCTTCGGGTGAGAGCGGGGACCGCCTTCGGGTGGTCCTCGCTTTTCACATCACGATCATGGAGTGGCGTCGTCGACACCATGAGCGATCGTGGGAGGTCAGCGATGTGCGACAGGTGGCAGTGGCAGCTTTCCGGGTATGACGGCCGGGTGCACGCGTTCGAGAAGGCGGACGGACTGGCGAGCTTCCTCGAGGCGGTGTGCGGTCACAGCGTGCCGGTCGACAAGGCGCAGCCGGGCCACGAGGGCACCCGGTGCGTGGCCTGCCTGCTCATCGTCGGTAATCACCTGACCGAGTATCACCGATCCGGTGTCGCGTCCTAGGTTTGTCCACAGCCTGTGGATAACCCTGTGCACAGCCTGTTGATTCGACCCTCAGGCTGTGACCAGGCGTGACGCCGACGACATGCGAACGACATGTCGACTTCACCCGGAAGACACCTGTGTTGTCCACAGATCCAGGTGTCACGCTCAGCCACGAAGGTTCGTTCGAACGGGTAGCACGTCCGGGAAACCGAACAGCGCGACCAGCGACGGATCGTGGAACTCGACCACGCGGGAGACACCGGTGACGGTCGCGTCCAGCACCACGATGCCGTGCGCCCGTCGCCGGTGGTACACGGCGGCGGCCGGCTGGCCGTTGGCCGTCGTCGCGATCATCCGCCAGTCGCCGGGCACGCCGAGCACGTACTCGTCGAGCAGGTGGACGCACCGGACCCGGCCCGCGTACCACTCACGGAACGGCGTCGCCTCCAGCGTGGCGTCCGTGCGCAGCACTCGCTCCAGCATGCCGGCGTCGGCGCGCTCGAAGGCCGCGATGTAGCCGTCGAGCAGGGCCCGCGCCCGCTCGTCGGCCGGTTCGAGCAGTTCCCCGGGCTCCGGCGCCAGTTCGTGCAGCCGGGCACGGGCACGCTGCAGACCGCTCTTCACCGCCGCGGTGGTGGTGCCGAGGACCGCCGCGGTCTCGTTCGCGGAGAACGCCAGCACCTCGCGCAGGATGAGGATCGCGCGCTGGCGGGCGGGCAGGTGCTGCAGACTCGCGACGAGCGCCAGCCGCAGCGACTCGCGCGCGACCACCGCCTCGGCCGGATCGTCGGTGGCCGGGGCGACCCACCGGTCCGGCAGCGGTTCCAGCCAAGAGACCTCGCCCGGCGCCACCTGGACCGGCGGGCGATCGGGTCCGTCGTGCGGACCTCCGAGGTCGGAGGGCAGCACCCGCTTCCCGCGCCGCTCCAACGCGGTCAGGCAGACGTTGGTGGCGATCCGGTAGAGCCAGGACCGGACCGACGCACGGCCCTCGAAGCCTGCGTAGGAACGCCACGCCCGGAGATACGTTTCCTGCACCAGGTCCTCGGCGTCGTGCGCCGAGCCGACCATGCGGTAACAGTGGACCAGCAGTTCGCGGCGGAACCGCTCGGTCTCGACGGTGAACCGGTCCTGCTCCGCCTCCCGCACGGGCGTCATCATGCCGCGAGTCATGGCAGCAGGGCCAGTTTGCCGACGGTCGCCCTGGCCGCCAGTTCCGCGAGGGCCTTGGGCCCGTCGGCCAGGTCGTAGGTGGTGGCACGGACGGGGGTGAGGACGCCCGCGGCGATCAGGGCGGACAGCTCATTCGTGAGCTCGCCGAAGATCCGGGGTGCTGCCTGGCTCAGCACGCCGATGTTGAGGCCGATGACGTGGACCTGGTGCCGGTACACCAGTGCCCAGTTGGTGACCGCGGCCTCCCCGCCCGCCACGCCGTAGACGACGACCCGGCCGGTGACCGGCTTGGCCGCGGTCAGGCTGGCGTTGAAGGTCGCGCCGCCCGCCGACTCCAGCACCACGTCGGCACCCGCACCGTCGGTCAGTCGCAGCACCTCGGCGGCGAGGTCGTCGTCGCGGGAGTCGAGGACGTGGTCGGCGCCCAGCGCCAGCACCGCCTCGTGCTTGCCCGGCGACGCCGTGGCGATGACCGTCGCGCCGTAGTGCTTGGCCATGGTCACCGCGGCCTGGCCGGTCGCGCCCGCGGCGGCGTGGACCAGCACGGTCTCCCCGGCGGCGACGCGGCCGAGGGGCCTGAGCGCCGCGAGTGCGGTGGGCCAGTTCACGACCAGGCCCAGCGCCTGCTCGGCACTCCACCCGACCGGCACCGGCGTCGCCACCGCCGAGGGCAGGACCATGTACTCGGCGAACGCCCCGTACCCGACGCCGGCCACCCGAGCCCCCGGTCGCGGGCCGGTCACCGCGTCGCCCACCGCCACGATCTCGCCCGCGGCTTCGAAGCCCGCCAGGTACGGCGGCCGAGGGCCGTTGAGGAACGTGCCGTGGGCCCTCGAGATGTCGGCGAAGTTGACGCCGGCGGCGGCGACCCGGATCAGGACCTCCCCAGGTCCAGGGCTCGGTACCGGGGCATCGGTGATCAGACGTGTGTCCTGCGGGCCGTCGAGCGAGGTCTGCTGCAGGGCGCGCATGGTGGCGGGAATGCTCACGGGGATCGGCTTTCTTCTCGGGCTGCGAGGTCGGCCCATGTAGACCCCTGTCAACGCGGAAAGGAATCGCCGCTGGAGCCACAATCGACACATGACCGAGAACATCAGCCGGTTCCCCGTCGCGGAACCCCACGAGCTGCCCGACGACCTGCGTGACCGCGTGAACGCGATCGCCGACAAGTCCGGCTTCGTCCCCAACGTCTTCTCCGCGCTCGGTCACCGGCCCCGCGAGCTGCGTGCCTTCCTCGACTACCACGACGCGGTGATGGAACGGGAGGACAGCGCGCTCTCGAAGGCCGAGCGCGAGCTGGTCGTCGTCGCCACGTCCGGGGCCAACAGCTGCACCTACTGCGTGGTCGCGCACGGCGCCATCCTGCGCATCCGCGCCAAGGACCCCACGATCGCCGACCGGGTCGCCACCAACCCGTGGACCGTCGAACTGAGCCACCGGGAACGGGCGATCGTCGACCTCGCGCTGGCGCTGGCCGTCGAGCCGAACACCTTCGGCGAGCAGGACCTCGACGACGCCCGCGAGGCGGGCCTGACCGACGACGAGATCTGGGACGTCGGCGCGATCACCGCCCTGTTCGCCCTCTCCAACCGCATCGCGCACCTGACCGCGCTGCGCCCGAACGACGAGTTCTACCTGATGGGCCGCATCCCTAGAGGGTGAGCCGCCAGGTCTGCCCGGTCAGCTCGTGGCCGAACCGCATCGCCGTGTCCTCCTCGGCGAGCGTGAACCCGGACCGCTGGTAGATCCGGCGGGCCGGGGCGAGCAGCGACACCGTCCACAGCTCCATCCGCCGGTACCCGGCCGACTTCGCGAACCGCACGCACTCCTCGACCAGCACCGTGCCCACGCCCGCGCCGCGCGCGGTCGGTTCCACGTGCAGCAGCCGCAGCTTCGCGGTCGTGTCGTCCTCACGCACGCAGAAGATCGCGCCGACCCGTTCGCCGTTCAGCTCCGCCACCCACGCCCGCTCGCGCTCCGGGTCGTGGTCGGCCAGGTAGTCGGCGACGATCCGCGCGACCAGCGCCTCGTACGACGAGTCCCAGCCGTGCTCGGTCGCGTACAGCGCGCCGTTGCGTTCGATCACCCAGCCGAAGTCGCCGGGCTCCGGGTCGCGCAGCGCCACGTCCGGCCGGGCCGTCGGCCGGTCGACCCGGTTGCGGATCATCTCCATGGCCTCGATCAGCCGGACCTGCTCGTCATCGGTGAGGTCGGCCAGCAGCTCGCGGATCTGACCGACCGACTTGGTGTCGAGCACGCGGAACGCGTCCCGGCCCTTGTTGGTCAGCCGGATGACCTGCCGCCGCGCGTCCGCGCCGGACCGGTCGCGCCGGACGATCCCGTTGTCCTCGAACCGGCTCAGCAGCCGGCTGAGGTACCCCGCGTCCAGGCCCATGAGCTGCCGCAGCACGGTCACCTCGGTCTCGTCCCGCTGCCCAAGCTCGAACAGGACTCTTGCCTCAGTCAAGGAAAATGGTGTGCTGAGGAGGTGCTCGTTGAGTGCGCCCAGGAACTTCGTGTAACTGCGGTTGAAGGCGCGTACTGCGGCGATGCGGTCAGGCGAGACTGTGGTGGCCATCGTGAGCCTCGTTTCCCGTGAAACAATTCATTGACTAAGTCAAAGAATAGGCCAGGGCGGCCGCCCCGTACAGACCCGCCCCACCGCCGAGCTTCGCCTGCTCGACCCGCAACGCCCGCAGGTAGGACAGCCGGGCGTGGGTCGCGAGCGTCGCCCGCACCGGCTCGAACAGGAGGTCGCCGACCTGCGCCACGCCGCCCCCGATCACCACGAGGTCCAGGTCGCACACGGCGGCGGTCGCCGTGATCGCCAGCCCGATGGCCTGCCCGCCACGCCGGAACGCCTCCGCGGCCACCGCGTCACCGGCGTGCGCGTCGGCCGCCAGCACGCGAGCGTCCGGCCCGCTCCACCCCTGTGAACGCGCCCACCGCACGAGGTGTGTCCCGCTCGCCACCGTCTCCACGCAGCCGCGCCCACCACACGTGCACGGCACCCCGTCGGGCTCCACCACCACGTGCCCGACGTGCCCCGCGTTGCCACTGCTCCCGCCGAACGGCCGCCCGTCCAGCACGAGCCCGCCGCCCACGCCGGTCGACACGACCATCCCGAGCATCGCGGTCGCTCCCTGCCCGGCGCCGACCCAGTGCTCGCCCAGCGCCATGCACAACCCGTCGCCCGCGAGCGCGACCGGCGCGCCGACCAGCTCCCGCACCCGCTCGACCAGCGGGAAGTCCCGCCACGACGGGATGTTGATCGGCGAGACCGTGCCCGCCACCGTGTCGACGGGGCCCGCGCACGCGATGCCCACCCCCGGGAGGTCCCCGGGCGCCAGCTCCGCCACGACCGCGCGCAGCGCGGCGAACGGCTCGGTCCCGGTCGGTCTCGTCGCGCTCCGCGCGAGCGTGCCGTCCGCCCCGACGATGCCTCCGGCGATCTTCGTGCCGCCGATGTCCAGTGCCAGCATGGTCCTCAGTGCCTGTGGGTGTTGTCGGGTTGGTTGGGGTCGCCGGGGTGCTCGAACCCGGGCGCGAGCTCCACGGCGGCGGCCACGTGCTGGTCGAGCCAGATCGTGAACGCCTGCCGTCGCGCGCCAGCCAGCAGGTGTGCGGTGATCTCGTCGCGGGCCTCGGCGAGGGTGCGCGTCCGCGCGGGCCGCACCTCCTCGACCAGCACGGTGTGCGTGCCGAGCGGGTCCCGCACCGGGCCGACCGTGTCCCCGGCACCGGCCGCGAACACCGCCTCCTCGACCGGTCCGGCCAGCTGGCCGCGCCGCAGGACCCGGCGGCGCGGCGGCCCGTCCCCGATCGTGTGCGTCACGAGCCGTTCCTCCGGCACCCGGAACCGCTCGGGGTTGCGCGCGTGGAAGTCCGCCACCGCCTCCGCCGACACCGCCACGTCCTCGGTCACCGCGACGAACACCCTGCGCGCCACGGGACTGCGTGTCAGCAGGTCCGCCGCCACGCTGCCGAGCCCGAGCATCGCGGCCCGGTCCGGCGCGAGCGCGAACAACGCGGGGGCGTCGGTGTCCGCGAGCCCCCGTGCACCGGCCTCCGCCGCGACGATCCGTTCCGCCACCAGCACCTGCACGAGCCACCGCCGCAGCTGCCGTCCCTCGCTCGTGTGCTCGCGCGGCAGCGTCGGCCCCACCGGCCCGGCCCGCAGGTCCGACTCCATGCTGTCCACTTCGGACACGTCGAGGGGACTGCCGGACACCCAGGCCACGGCCGTCACGCCGTCACCTCCAGCGCGACCGCGGGCGAGTACAGCAACCGGCCCGCCCCGGCCACGCGGACCAGCGCCCACCAGCAACCCGGCGCGGCCCACCGCGGCACGTCCACGTCGAACGCCAGCTCCACCTCGCCGCGCGCGGGCAACTCGGCGCCGACGAGCCGCGGCCCGGCGAACTCCCAGGTCCCCCACGGGCTCACGAGCGCCGCCTCGAGCGTGATCGGCGCGTGCGCCACCGACGCGACACGCACGGCCAGTCGGCCGCGTTCCCCGCGCGCCAGCCGCACCGGCTCCGGCTCGGCCGACAACCGGATCAGCCCGTCCTGCTCGAACCCCGCGCCGACGGTCACCACGGCGACGTCCTCCACGACCTGCCGCCAGCTCGGCGGCAAGGCGTCCCCCGCCGGTTCGACCCGCACCCGCACGGGGTAGCGGCCGGGCTCGGCGTCGGCGGCCGCGGTCACCGCGACCTCGCTGGTCAGGTGTCCACCCGGGGGCAACCCGAACGGCAGCTCGGCGGGTTCGGCGGTCCACCCGTCGGGCAGCGCGAGCCGGACGTACCCGTGCAGGTCGACGTCCGTGGCGTCGGACGCGACCGTCACCGTCAGTGCCTCGCCAGCCTCGGCACGTGTGGGGGTGACGTGCACCGCCAGCGGCAAGCCGCCCAGCGGCGCCGGACCGCGGTTGTGCAGCCAGTACTTGGCGTACAACGGCAACACGGGCTCCGCCTCGGGCCCGAGCGCCCCGCCGTCCACAGTGGACCACGCAGCGGCCGGGGCGGCGAGCACGGTGAGCGCGTCGCACCCGGCGACCTCGATCGGCCCGGCCACCGCGTCCCCCGGTTCCTCGAGCAGGTTCGCGGTCGTGAGGTCCGACAGCGTGACCACATCGGACGCGAGCGTCGCGGCCGCGGGCGCACCCGTGTGCGCGACGACCCGGACCGCGAGACGCGCCCGCGGGTCGGCGGCAGCCGCGGAACCGCGGACGAGCGGGTTGCCCGCGGCCTTCACCGCGGCCAGCCGAACGCGGTCGGCGGGCTCGGCACGCAGCAGCGAACCACGTCCTGGCAGCCCGCGCTCACCGTCGTCGGACGTGATCACGGCGTGCAGCGGACGGCTGAACTCCGCGCTGTTCTCGGAGATCCCGGCCGTGCGCCAGTCCCCGTCACCCGCCGCGACCGCGTACCGGAACTCGTGTGTCCAGTGCTGCAGCTGGAAGTTCGACCCGTCCGGCACCGTGCGGCGCGGCGGGTCGATCCACACGCCCGACGGCCAGCCGGTGCACGACCGCAGCAGCGACGCGTGCAGCGTGCCCGCCGCGTCGACCGCGAACCCGGGCAGGCCCCGGTTGAGCAGCGCCACCGACCGGCCCGCGTACTCGTCCTGGCCCGCGTACCCGGCGCCGACGTCGATCACGTTGTCCACCAGATCGTCCACAACGGACTGGATGTGCGCGGTCGGCACCACCAGCACGCCGAGGGAGCGTGCGTCCCGCAGGTCCGCGCTGGGCAGCCACACCTCGGGCAGCGGCTTCTCCGGCGGCACCCAGTAGACGCCGTCCTCGCTGATCCCGGACCGTTCCACCACTTCGGCGGTGAACGCGTTGACGTCCGGCCCGCCCAGCGTGATCCGCACGTCCGGCAGGTTCGAGTCGACCCCGAGGTCGCCGTAGCGGGCGCCCGCCGCGCTGCTGACGGTCGCCGTGACACCGGACCTGGCGAGCGCGATCGCCAGCTCACGGGCCAGCGGCGCCGCCTCCGCCTCGGTCGGCACGATGATCTCCGCGACGCCGATCGGCCGCAGCGCCCCGTCCGCGAGCCGGAGCGAGGCGGCGGCGGACAGGCCGAACCACGTGTGCGCGGGGTTGTCGAGCGTCCACGGGTGCTGCGCCGAGTCGACGTCGATGAGCCCGAAACCCCGGCCCACCACCGCGTTCCCGACCTCGCTGACCGGCAGCGCACCCGGCACCGCGCATGGCCAGCGTACCCGCAGGAGCTGGTCGGAGCCGGTGAACTCGTCGACGGTCGTGGTGCAGTCGACCCGGCCCACGCCGTGCCACAACGTGATCGTCTGCGTGTACCGGACCGTCCCGACCCGGCCCTTCGCGGTGATCCGCTCGCCAACGGGGCAGCGTTCGACGGTCACCTCGGCGGCCGTGGCCGAGGACGTGGTGACCGGTCCCTTCGGCAGCAGGTGCCACGGGCCCTCACCGAACCTCGGGTGCTGGTGGTACTCCTCGTACAGCGCCAGCTCGTTGCCGACCGCACCGTGCGTGATCAGCTCCCGGCCGCGGTCGACGAGGCTCGACACCCCACCGCCGCGAGCCGCGTCGACGGTCACCCGGAACCGGTCGTTCGCCGCGGTCTCACCGTCGACCGCCGACCAGCCCTCGCCGTCGGACTCTTCGAGCCGGAACACCTTCCACCCCAACGGCGGCACGTTCTCGGCGAGGAACGTGGTGGTGCCGTTCTCCACGAGCGCGGGGAGCGTCGCGCCGGTGTCGTCGGTGATCATCCCGCCCGCCGTCACCGTCACCACGTCGGTCCGCTCGTGGTTGAGCGGGTTCCAGACCACGACGGGCTTCCCGGTGCCGCCGGGCAGCGCGACCAGGCCGGACAGCACCTTCAGCGCGTTGTCGCGGACACCGGTCGCGAGGTCGTGCGCGTCGCGCCAGCTCGTGACCAGGTCCAGGTACACCTGGTCGGACTCGGAACCGGTGATCCCGTCATGGTGTGCCCCGTAGGCCAGCTGCACCCACGCCTTCGCGAGCGCGGCGTCCGGGTAGTCGGCGTTGGCGAGGATCGCGGCGAACGCGGCGAACGGCTCCGCCTCCAGCAGGGCGGCCTCGGCGGCGCGCTGTGCCTGCTTGGTGTCGATGTAGGAGACGTCCTTGCCGGTGTAGATCGGGTTCATGTCCCGTGTCTGCGGCGTCGGCTCCGCACCCCGCTCGGCCAGCTCGGCACGGACGGCGGCGAAGAAGTCCCTCGGCAGCGAGCAGACGAACCGCGGCCACACGTAGCGGCGCGCCCAGTGCTTGTGCAGCTCGGTCACCCACTTGTTGGGCGGCGTGTAGTCGCCGCCGACCGGCAGCAGCACGTGCTTCGCGGTCGTGACCCGCTTCAGTTCGAGGAACTCCTGGTAGGCGGCCTCCGCCGCGGCCTCCAGGGACGGCGCGGAGTTCATGCCCCAGCCGGAGCCGTAGTGGTCGGTCATGTAGGCGGTGAGCAGGCCCTTGCCCGACGGGGACAGCCACTCGAACTCGCTCGGGAACTGCATCCGCGTCGGATCGCCCTTGCCCGCGGCCGTCTTCTCCATCGGCCCCCACTGGTGGAACGGCCCGCGCGCCCACGAACTGCTGGTGAGCCCGGCGTCGGCGGCGAACCCGGGGAACGCCGGGTCGTGCCCGAACGCGTCGAGCTGCCACGCCGTGGCGGGCCGGCTGCCGAACACGTCCCGCTGGAAACCCATGCCGTGCACGAAGTTCCGGATCGTGGTCTCCGGGTCGGTCAGGTTCGTGTTCGGCTCGTTGTACGCACCGCCCATGACCTCGACGCGGCCCTCGGCCAGCAGGCGCCGCAACACCTCGCGGTCCTCGGGGTAGGCGTCCCAGTACGGCTTGAGGTAGTCGACCTCGGCGAGCACGAACCGGTATTCCGGCTCGGCGAGCGCCAGGTCCAGGTGTGCCCTGACCAGGTCGAACCCGGCGAGCTGCACCGCGCCGCGCGGCGAGCCGGGGAAGTCCAGCTCGTCCCACGCGGTCGTGTAGGCCGCCTGCGTGTTCCACCAGACCGGGTCGTAGTGGAAGTGGGACACCATGTGCATCGTCCAGCCGGGCTCGGCGACGACCAGCTCGAACTCGGTCTCACCGGCGCCCTCGATGACCACTCTCGCCGGGATGCGGGTGCCGGGCGCGGCCCCCTGGGTGTCCACCCCAACCTCGATGCCGACGTGACCGGTCGCGGCGACCTCGACGGGCGCCGGTGTCGAGATCCCCCGGCCCTCGACATGGACCCGAGCGGCCCCGACCGCCTCCCACGACACCCGGACAACCTGAAGCGGAGCTTCGACCGACCCGACGAACAACTCGGTCGACTCCACGGAGACAACACCCATGTCTCGCACTGTGCTGCCTTCTCCGGGGAAGGCACAAGCCGAAGAACGGATCTTGTCCGGCTGTGTCCACGGTGTGTCCCGCGACACGCCGTAGACCTTTCTGTCCCAATATCGGGATCCTGCTAGAAACCCGGATACGGTCTGATGCGTGGACCCGGTGCGCAACCCGTTCGCCCCTGGAGCCGGACAGCGACCCCCCGAACTGGCGGGCCGCGAGAAGGAGGTCGCCGCGTTCGACGTGGTGCTGGAACGGGTGGCCCGCGGGCGACCCGAGCGCAGCCTCGTGCTGACCGGCCTGCGTGGCGTCGGCAAGACGGTGTTGCTCGGAGAGCTTCGTTCCATGGCCATCCGCCGCGGCTGGGGCGCGGGCAAGATCGAGGCCCGGCCGGACGCCGGTCTCCGCCGCCCGCTGTCGGCCGCACTGCACCGAGCGGTCCGCGACCTGGCCGTGCGGCATCGTGCACCGGACCGTGTCGAGGACGTACTCGGTGTGCTGAAGGCGTTCGCGCTGCGCGCCAGCCCCAGCGACTCGAAGCTGCGCGACCGGTGGCAGCCGGGCATCGACGTGCCCCCGACGCAGGGCCGCGCTGACTCGGGTGACATCGAGATCGACCTGGTCGAGCTGTTCACGGACGTGGCGGAGCTGGCACAGGATGTGGGCACGGGCGTGGCGCTGCTGATCGACGAGATGCAGGACGTCATGGCCGACGACGTGTCGGCCCTGTGCGCGGCGTGCCACGAGCTGTCGCAGTCCGGCGCACCGTTCGTGGTCGTCGGCGCGGGCCTGCCGCACCTGCCCGCGGTGCTGTCGGCGTCGAAGTCCTACTCGGAACGCCTCTTCCGCTACGTGCGGATCGACCGCCTCGACCGAACCGACGCCGACCAGGCGGTGGTCGCCCCGATCGCCCGTGAGGACGCGGGCATCACGGACGAGGCCCTGGACGCCCTGTTCGACGCGGCGGGCGGCTACCCGTACTTCATCCAGGCGTACGGCAAGGCGGCGTGGGACGCGGCCCCGAGCGACCCGATCACCGCGGAGGACGTCGCCGTGGCCGCCCCGGAAGCGGAGGCGGAGCTGGCGGTCGGTTTCTTCGGCTCCCGCTACGAACGAGCGACCCCCGCGGAACGCGAGTACCTGCGCGCCATGGCCGAGCTGACGAAGGGCAAGACCGACGAGGGCGCGGCCACGGCGGACATCGCCTCCCACCTGGGCAGGAAGCCGTCGTCCCTGTCCCCGGCCCGCGACAGCCTCATCAAGAAGGGCCTGATCTTCTCGGCCGAACGCGGCCGCATCGCGTTCACGGTGCCGCACTTCGGCCGGTACCTGCTGAACATGGACGACTGACTCACGCTCTATCCGGCTCTCTAGTCCTCACTCTAGAGAGTCGTATAGGCCTGCATCGAGCTGGATCGTAGGATCGTCCCACATCCTGTGTCAGCGAGATGTCACCGATGATTCACCGGAGTGTGCCCCGCTTCACCGAATAAACGGGTGACTTGCTGCGTTGGAAGAGGCATAATGGTCAGTAGCTGAGGAACCAGCGAAGAAACCAAAGAGGAGCGCAGAACCACCATGAACATCGCCGCCAAGCTCCGCGCCCGCCGCGTCGAGTCCCGCAACCGCCGGGCGGTGAACCACGCGATCGCCACCGCCGCCACCCCGGCCATGCGCGACGAGATCCTGATCATGGCCCAGCGCCAGGCCGCCGGCATCCGGTAACCAAAAAACTTTCTTCGAACCCGTGTAACACCCGTGGCTCCCCCCACGATGTTCCGGTTGACCCCGTAGTGCTGGCGGACCCCCGACCTGGCAGCACTGCGGGGTTTCCATATGGGTGCTCGACGCTTTGCGTCTTCGCGCCCACCCCTTCGTCATCATCTTGGGGGGCCGAGCCCCCCAAACCCCCCACGGTGCGGTCGCTTCCGACCCAGCGTGGGAACTTTCTTGAGTGGCGGCCTACCTCGCTTCGCTCGGTGGCTTGCCCGCGAAGCCGGCCCCCAGCCCCGTGCACAAGCCGGGCGCTAGCCCACAAAGATGGCCTGCCTGCCCTCCCGTCGACCTGGCGAAGCCCGATCACACCGGGTCAAGGGGGCCAGCCCGAAACACCCCCATGCCAAGGTGATGGCCCCCTTGACGCGGTGTGATAGCCCGGAGGGAGGTCGACGGGAGGGCAGGCAGGAACCCATCCTTGCCAGATCTCAGCAGGCCCGAATCGTGAGGCCCCTCCCCGAGATCAGCCCGTCCGGCGAGGACCCCCCGGAGGGCAGCACCCATCCTTGCCAGATCTCAGCACGCCTGAATCGGAAGGCCCTCCCCGAGATCTGCCCGTCCGGCGAAACCGAGCTGTCAGGCGGCTTCCAGGATGGCTGTTGTGCCTTGGCCGCCTGCCGCGCAGATCGAGATCAGGCCTCGGCCGGTGCCCTTCTCGTGCAGGAGCTTCGCCAGCGTGGCCACGATTCGGCCGCCGGTCGCGGCGAAGGGGTGGCCCGCCGCCAACGACGAACCGTTCACGTTCAGCTTCGAGCGGTCGATCGCGCCAAGGGGCTCGTCCACGCCAAGGCGGGTCTTCGCGAAGTCCGCGTCCTCCCACGCGGCCAGCGTGGCAAGGACCTGCGACGCGAACGCCTCGTGGATCTCGTAGAAGTCGAAGTCCTGCAACGCCATACCCGCGCGGGCCAGCATCCTCGGCACCGCGTACGCCGGGGCCATCAGCAGGCCCTCGTGACCGTGGACGTAGTCGACCGCCGCCGTTTCCGAGTGGGTGAAGTACGCCAGGATCGGCAGGCTTCGTTCCTTCGCCCACTCCTCCGAGGCCAGCAGGACCGTGGACGCGCCGTCCGTCAACGGGGTCGAGTTGCCCGCCGTCATCGTGCCGTCCTTGCCGCCGAACACCGGCTTCAGCGTGGCGAGCTTGTCGGCCGTCGAGTCCGCGCGGAGGTTCGCGTCCCGGGTCAGGCCCAGGTACGGCGTGAGCAGGTCGCCGAAGAAGCCCCGCTCGTACGCCGCCGCCAGCTTCTGGTGCGACGCCGCCGCCAGCTCGTCCTGGGCTTCGCGGGTGACGCCCCACTCCTTCGCCGTGATCGCCGCGTGTTCGCCCATCGACAGGCCCGTGCGCGGCTCCGCGTTCCGAGGGATGTCCGGCACGATCTGCGTCGGGCGGATCTTCGCCAGTGCCTTCAGGCGAGCACCGACCGACTTCGCCCGGTTGAGTTCCAGGAAGACCTGGCGGAGGTCCTCGTTCACGCCCAGTGGCGCGTCGCTCGTGGTGTCCACGCCGCCCGCCACGCCGGACTCGATCTGGCCCAGCGCGATCTTGTTCGCCACCTGGACGACGGCCTGCAGGCCGGTGCCGCACGCCTGCTGCACGTCGTTCGCCGGGGTCTCCGGGGACAGCTTCGAGCCCAGCACGCTCTCGCGGGCCAGGTTGAAGTCGCGGCTGTGCTTCAGCACCGCGCCCGCGGCCACCTCGCCCAGCCGCTCGTTCTGCAGGCCGAAGCGGCTCACCAGCCCGTCGAGCGCCGCGGTGAACATGTCCTGGTTCGACGCCGTGGCGTAGTGCTTGTTCGACCTCGCGAACGGGATCCGGTTCCCGCCGACGATCGCCACCTTGCGCGTCATGTCTCGATCACACCCCTGCGAACTGGTCCCGGCTGGCACTCCTAACCTACTCGCGAGTAGGCTTGGCGTCGAGTGAGGCCCCGAACTTCTCAGATGCGGAGCATCATGACCGACCGCTACCAGCAGTTTGCCCGGTCCGGCCTCGGTCGGCAGCTCGTCCGCCGGCTCGGACTGCCCGACCCGACACCGCTGCGACGCCACGCGCCGGGGCAGCCCGCGCTCGACGGGCCCGCCATCGTCGGCGGCAAGGGACGGCTCACCGACACCGTGCACGCGGTGCTGAAGGCGACCGGCACCGACGAGGTCGCGGACGCCGAGAAGTACGCCGCGCTGGTCTTCGACGCCACCGACATCGACGACCCCGCCCGGCTGCGCGAGCTGTACGACTTCTTCCACCCGCTCATGCGCAAGATCGGCACCTGCGCCCGTCTCGTCGTGCTGGGCACGCCGCCGTCGGGCACCGGCCGGGACGCGATCGCGCAGCGGGCGCTCGAGGGCTTCACCCGCTCTGTCGGCAAGGAACTCCGCAAGGGCGCCACCGTCCAGCTCGTGTACGTCGCGCCCGGGTTCGAGGCCGCGGCCGAGTCGACGTTGCGGTTCGTGCTCTCCGCGAGGTCCGCGTTCGTCGACGCGCAGGTCATCCGTATCGGCACCCACGGCGGCGACACCCTCACGCCCGACGACTGGGAGCGGCCGCTCGCGGGCAAGGTCGCGCTCGTCACCGGTGCGTCGCGTGGCATCGGTGCGTCGATCGCCGAGGTGCTGGCCCGCGACGGCGCGCACGTGGTCGCGCTCGACATCCCCGCGCAGGGCGCCGAGCTGTCCGACGTCGCCAACGAGATCAGGGGCGCCGCGCTCCAGCTCGACATCACCGCCGCCGACGCGCCCGCCCAGCTCGTGAAGTACCTGCGGGAACGGCACGGTGGCGTCGATGTCGTCGTCCACAACGCGGGCATCACTCGGGACAAGCGACTTGCCAACATGAAGGAAGGCGCCTGGGACGCCGTCCTCGCGGTCAACCTGTCCAGCCAGCTCGCGGTCAACGACGCGCTCCTCGCCGAGGACGTGCTGAAGCCCAACGGCCGGATCATCGGGGTCTCCTCGATCGCCGGTATCGCGGGCAACAACGGCCAGACCAACTACGGCACCAGCAAGGCGGGCGTGATCGGCATGGTCGACGCGTACGCGCCGGTGCTCGCCGAGCGCGGCGCCACGATCAACGCGGTCGCGCCCGGGTTCATCGAGACCAAGATGACCGCGGCCGTGCCGCTGTTCATCCGCGAGGCGGGTCGCCGCATGAGCAGCCTGCAACAGGGCGGCCTGCCGGTCGACGTCGCCGAGACCATCGCCTGGTACGCGAGTCCCGCGTCGGCGGCGGTCAACGGCAACGTCGTGCGGGTGTGCGGCCAGAGCCTCCTGGGGGCGTGATGGTCGAGCTGTCGTCGCCGCCGAGCCTGCGGGTGCTGTACCCGAAGGCCGTGCTCACAGGCTTCCGTCGCAAGGGTGGTGAGCTGCCGGACACCGTCTACACGCTGTCCGGCGTGCGCACCGACCCCGCGCATCTCGCCGCGTACAACCGGGTGTGCCGGTTCCGGCTGTCCGACGAGCTGCCCGCGACCTACCCGCACCTGCTCACCTTCCCGCTGCAGATCAAGCTGATGGCGGGCGGCGACTTCCCGTTCCCGCTGGTCGGGTCGGTGCACGTGGCGAACCGGATCACGCAGTCCCGCCCGCTGCGCGTCGGCGAGTCGTTCGACCTGCGCGTCCACCTGGAGAACCTGCGCGACCACCCACGCGGCCGGCAGTTCGACGTGGTCGGGGAGGCGCTGGTGGACGGCGAGGTCGTGTGGACCGACGTGTCGACGTACCTGCGCCGTGGCGGTGGGACCGGCAGGTCGGAGAGGTCGGAACGGACCGAACCGCCCGCGCCGACGGCCGTCTGGCACGTACCGGACGACATCGGCCGCCGCTACGGCGAGGTGTCCGGCGACCGCAACCCGATACACCTGTACCGGATGACCGCGAAGATGTTCGGGTTCCCGCGCGCGATCGCCCACGGCATGTGGACGAAGGCCCGCTGCCTGGCGGCGTTCGAGGGCCGCCTGCCGGACGCGTACACGGTCGACGTGGCGTTCAAGCTCCCCGTGTTGCTACCGGCGAAGGTCGGCTTCGCGGCCGCCGAGACCGACGACGGGTGGCGGTTCGATCTCTTCGGTGCAAAGGACGGCAAGCCGCACCTGACGGGGACCATCAGTAGCCCACGGTGAAGCGGGTGCGGTGGTGCTTCGGCCGTTCCGCCTCGTCGAGCAACGCGACGGCCAGGTCCGCGTTCGTGATCCGGGACGTGCCGGACTCGTCGACGACCAGGTCGTCCGCGCCGAGCCGGTAGCGGCCGGTGCGCGGGCCCGCGTCGAGGAACGCGGGCGGGCTCAGGTAAGCCCAGTCCACGGCGACCTGCCCCTGGCACACCGCGAGCTGGTCGGCGCACGCGTTCGCGATGGGCAGCAGCTCGGCCGGGAAGTCCGGGGCGTCCTGCACGAGAACCCCGTCCGGTCTGCGCAGGGTGGCGGCACCGCCGACCAGCAACAGCCGCACGCCGCTGCCCCGCAACCCAGCGAACAACGCGCTGGCCGCGGCCACCAGCTGCGGTTCCTGCCCTGGCTGGGGCCGGGTCGCGCTGATCACCAGGTCCTGACCGGCGGCGAGCCGGGCGACGTGCGCCGGATCGGTCGCGTCGACGCCGGTGGCACGACTGGCGGGCCGGACCTCGTGCCCGCGGGCACGGGCCTCCGCGACTACCTCGCGGCCGACGGCACCGGTTGCGCCGAAGACGGTGATGCGCATGGCTTCTTCTCCTTCACGAGCTGGGGAGCGATGACGGCGGCGAGCACGAGCAGCGCGCCGAGCAGTTGGGGAGCGGTGAGCCCCTGACCGAGCGCCACCCAGCCGAGGACGGTGGCGACGAGCGGGCTGAGCAGCGTCAGGAACGTGACCTTCACCGGCGACATCGCGCCGATCCCGCGGAACCACAGCGAGTACGTGAGCGCGGCGCCGATCAGCGACAGGTACGCGTAGCCGGCGACGTTCACGCCGGTCACCGCCGACGGCAGGCCCTCGACCTGGAACAACGCGGGGACCAGCACGAGCCCGCCCGCGGTGAGCTGCCAGCCGGTGGTGGCGAGCACCGGCGCGGGCGAGCGCCACCGCTTCGCGAGGACGACGCCGCACGCCATCACGACCGCGCCGCCGACCGCGGCGAGCACGCCGATCGTGTCGAGCCGGGCGTCCGCACGCAGCACCAGCAGGCTCACGCCCGCGACCCCGGCGGCGCCCGCCACCACGGTCCGGGTCCGCAGCTTCTCGCCGAGCAGACCGGCGGACAGCGCGCCGACGAGCACCGGCTGGATCGCGCCGACCGTGGCCGCGACGCCGCCGGGCAGCCGGTACGCGGCGACGAACAGCAGGAAGAGGAACGCCCCGATGTTGAGCGTGCCGAGGACGAGTGCCCGCCACCACCAGTCGCCGGTGGGCAGTCTGCGGGTGACGGCGATGAGCAGGAGCCCGGCTGGGAGAGCGCGGACGACGGCCGCCAGCAGCGGCCGGTCGGGCGGCAGGAATTCGCTGGTCACCAGATAGGTCGTGCCCCAGACCATGGGCGCGACCGCAGTGAGCAGGAGTCGATTGCTTAGCACTAAGACAAAGTATCTCAGCGCTAAGAGAACTGCAAGGAGTTATCTCACCGCTAAGGTGTCCGCATGGGTGACCACCTGGACATGGTGCTCGAGCAGTGGGCGGCGGTCCGGCCGGACCTCGACGCCTCGCCGATGGGCGTGATCGGCAGGCTCTCCCGGCTGGCCCGGGTGCTCGACACGGAGCTGAACCGCACGTTCGCCGAGCACGACCTGGACCGCCCGTCGTTCGACGTGCTCGCGACGCTGCGCCGCAACGACCGGCCGCTGACCCCCGCCGAGCTGATGCGCTCGTCCATGATCACGTCCGGCGCGGTCACCCAGCGCGTGGACCGGCTCGCGGCTCGCGGTCTGGTGGCGCGCACGCCCAGTCCGACCGACGGGCGGGTCGTCCACGTGTCACTGACCGACGAGGGACGTGCCCTCATCGACCGTGCGCTGCCCGATCACGTGGCGAACGAGCACCGCATCCTGGCCGCGTTGACCGAGGAGGACCGTGACGCGCTGGCGGACGTGCTGCGCAGGCTGCTGACCAGCCTGGAACCCTAGCCTTCGCTCGGGTGCCAGGTGGTGCCCTCGACGAGGCCGCCGAAACCGATCCACGCGAGGTTCATCAGCCGCGACGCGACGGCCCGGCTCGGCACGTCCGGGTTGTCGAGCCACCAGTCCGCGAGCGACTCGGCCGCGCCGACCAGTGCCGCGGCGAGCGACTCGGTGGCGCCGCGCTCCAGGCCCTCCTTGGTGGCGACCCGGACCAGTAGCGTGTCGACCAGGCTGATCGCCTGGCGGCGCATGTCGAGCAGTTCCTCGGAGAACGGCCCACCCTGCGAGATGGCCTGCCGGTGCAGGACCCGCCAGCTCTCCCGGTGCGCGCCGACGTACTCGAAGAACGCGCCGAGACCGTGCCACAATTGCATGTCTGCGGGTAACTCGGTGCGCACACCCGCCGCGACGGCCGCCAGCAGTTGGGTCGCCTCGCGGTGGATGCACGCGGCGAACAGGTCCTCCTTCGACCCCAGGTACGCGTAGATCATCGGCTTGGACACGCCGGCCACGTCGGAGATCTCGTCCATCGACGCGTTGTGGTAGCCGTGGTCGGAGAACACCCGGACCGCGGCGTCGAGGATCTGCCGCTCGCGAACCTCGCGCGGGAGTCGCTTGACTCGCCGCCGTTCCTCCACGGTCACCGATCCTCCTCAGTCGATCGATCCTTGCCAGCGTACAGAGTCGAACGTAGCGTTACCCGCCAGTAGATAAGGTGGCGTATGCGATTCAGACGCAAACCGGCCGCGTCGACGCTGAGTGGTCCGGTCGTCGACAGCACGGTCGACATCGACGCCTTCGCGCGTGCCGTCGATCCGGTGCGGCTCGACGAGAAGCAGTTCGTGCAGCTCATCGACGTGCTCGACATGCTGGGCCGGGTCGGCACGGGCATCGAGCTGGCCGCGATGCGCACGGACACGTTCGTCTGGTTCGTCTCCAGGGCCTCCGCCGCGCAGCTCGAGCACCTGATGGAGCACCCGCACCTGCGGACGGTCGTGTTCGGCGAGATCTTCCGCCGGATGGGCGAGCACCTGGACCCGGTGAAGGCGGCGACGCTGAACGCGGTCGTGCACTGGCGCCTGTCCGGCGGTGCGGGCCCCGGCGGCTACGACCGCTTCGAGACCGTGATCGAGAACGGCACCTGCAGGTCCGGCCAGTCCCCGACCGCCGACGCCCGCGTCACGCTCACCCTCGCGCCGACGGACTTCCTGCGCGCGGTCACGGGCAGCGTCAACGTGGCCATGCTCTTCATGCGCGGCAAGGTGAAAGTCAAGGGCGACATCGCGTTCGCGGCGGGCCTGATCAACTACTTCGACCTCCCCCGCCCCTGACAGGGCGACTCACGTGAACCGGTCATGCGAGCCGTACCGCTGTGACACGATGTGACCGGCAGTGCATCATGCGTTATCTGGGGAGGGTTTTCGCATGGGTGCGGAGATGGATCCGACCAAGGTTTACATGATTTCGACGCCGCACATGGCGGAGGGGATCGAGCTTTACCTGGACCCTGTGGTCCGGGATGTGCAGCGGGTCGCCGGTACCTACCGGGCGGCCCACGACCAGGCGAAGGCCGCGCACGACCAGCAGACGCCGGGATGGTTCGGGGGCGAGGGAAACGGCCACGTGCGGCCCGCGATCAGCACTTTCCTGAACGAGGTCGTCTACCAGGTCGGCGAACTGGCCGGTGACCAGGAACAGCTGGCCGCGTCGTTGCAGAACTACCGGGAAGCGCTGGTGGCGCACATCGACAAGGCCGTGCGTACGGATCTCACCAACGCGGATCGTTTCCTCGCCATTCATCGCGAGCTCGACGCGAAGCGGGAGTGGTAGCGATGGCCCTGCCTCCCGGTTGCGAACCGATTCCCGTCGACGGCATCCGCGCCGAGATCAACCCGCGGATGGCCGAGGTGGCGGCGGAACTGAACGCATGGATTCAGTACCTCCTTCAACCGGAGTCGAACGACGGCCCGCGTATTTACCGCCAGCGCGGCGCCACCGGTTCGCCGCCGTCGGATCTGGAGATGGCGTACCGGGTTCCCCGGCTCGACGACCAGGCCAACATCTACGACACGGTTTCGGTGCTGGAGGACTTCGCGGGCGACCCCGGGTGTTTCTTCAGGCCCGCCCAGGCGGTGTGCGGAATCGACACCGAGGTAATCGAGGAGACGTTCGTCAAATTGGTGGACGGCGTACTGACCTGGCATCGGGAAGGTGCCCCGAGCATGCCGAGAACGGAGACCACCGAAACCAAGAAGGACCAGGAACCGTGGCCTGTCCCGGACATGAAGTACATGGACGTCACCGACACCCGGATCAACTGGCTGGTCATGCGCAAGTCATGGGTGGCACGCGAGGACCTCTGGGCCCACGAGTATGAGCGTGACTTCCTCGACTATCAGATGCGGACGGAGAACTGCCTGTACGCGGTGGCCGAGCATCTCGTGCGATACCGGGCCATCATGCACAAGGCCGGGGAGGACGTTGTCACGTTGATGGAGGGGCTGATTCGGTTGTGTCCGCGTCCCGCCCCGGCGGATGTCCAGATTTCGGCCGACGTGAAGTCGATTGTCGTCACGGGCATCGTCGCCGCGGCGGCCACCGTTCTGACGGCTGGCGCGGGTGGTGTGACCGCCGCAGTCCTGCTCGGCGCGACGGCCGTGGAGATGGCCGGTGAGGCGGTCAAGACCGCTTCGGCGAAGAAGGATCTGGTCGTCGGCAACAAGGACTACCTCCGCGACGTCGTGAGGGAGTACCTGAAGAACGTCGAGCAGATCGAGCGTGAGGTCGCCGAGGCACTGACGGATCTCGGCGACTCGCTGCGCCGCCGTCTCGATCAGATTCGCCAGGTGCGCGAGTACAAGAGCTACGGCGAATCGCCGCTCACGGACAAGGTGCCGTTCTTCGACGACTACCGACGTGCGTGACTGTTGCCCGGAATCAGTTGGCGGCCTTGATGGTGGTCAGCACGGCGGTGGCGATGCTCTTCGCCGCGGCGCAGGTGTCCCGCCCATCCCAGTCGTTCCAGTCATAGTAGTAATACGTGACGTCGAAGAAGGTGGTGTCGCTGGTGCCGACATCGACGTGGCACCGGGTCCGGTCCTTCGATGGGGCATGAACAACGGCCGGGAAGCCGTCGATCTCGGTAGGTGTCCAGTGGGGGCTCGGGGTTGCCGGGCGGCGGTCGGTGTAGATGTAGGTCAGCCCGTTCTTGATGCGCGGGAAGTAGTTGACATACGCCGTCAGGGTGTTCTTGGGGTTCAGGTTGTAGTTGCACCCGACCTCGGCTTCGTAGGCGTCGTCGCCGCGGTTCACCTCCGGGTCGATGAGCTTCAGGTCAGCCAGTTGGGTGGCGGTGAGGCTGCTGCACGGGTCGTCGACGAACTTCTTGATGTCGAGCGGGTTGCGCACCTTCGGTGCCTGATTCTCGGGATCCGTTGGTGTGCTGGGGATGGGTGTGGTCGAGGTACCCGTGACGGGCGGGGTGGGTTCGCTGTCGCAGGCGGTGAGTGCTAGGGCAGAGACGGCCGCCATGACGGCGAGCCGGATTTTTGGTGACGTCATCGATTTCCCCCTCGCGGACGCTCGTGTTCCGAGCATAGGGAGTCGCGCGCGGAGGGATGGCGGATTCGAACGGTTCTGGGTGGGGCGTGCCGCGAACGGCACGCCCCAGTCGTCAGAACGTGATGGCCATGGCGGGGTCGGCCATGATGGCGCCGACGTCCGCCAGGAACTGTGAGCCCTGCTGGCCGTCGATCACGCGGTGGTCGAAGCTCAGCGACAGCTGGCACACCTTCCGCACCTTGATCTCACCGTCGACCACCCACGGCATGTCCTTGATCGCGCCCAGCGCGAGGATCGCGGACTCACCCGGGTTGATGATCGGTGTGCCGGTGTCCACACCGAACACGCCCACGTTGGTGATGGTGAACGTGCCGTTGAGCATGTCCGCGGGTGTCGTCTTGCCGTCGCGGGCGGTGTTGGTCAGCGCATCGAGCGCGACCGCCAGCTCCCGCAGCGACATGCCGTCGGCGTCGCGGATCTTCGGGACCACCAGGCCGCGCGGCGTCGCGGCCGCGATGCCCAGGTGCACGTAGTCCTTGTAGACGATCTCCTCGCCCGCCCACACCGAGTTGATGTCGGGCGTCCGCTTCGCCGCCAGGCACACGGCCTTCGCGGCGAACGTGAGCGGGGTGATCTTGACGTCGCGGAACGCGGGGTGCGTCTTCAGCTTGGCCCGCAGCTCCATCATCGGCGTGACGTCGACCGTCAGGAACTCGGTCACGTGCGGGGCGGAGTACGCGCTCTCGACCATGGCCTGCGCGGTCATCTTGCGCACGCCCTTGACCGGGACCCGCCGTTCGCGTTCGCCGGACGGAACAACCGGGGTGGCGGGGCCGCGGGCCGCCCGTTCGACGTCCTCGCGGGTGATCACACCCGAGCCGGCCAGCGACCGCAGGTCCACGCCGAGGTCCTTGGCCAGCTTGCGCACCGGCGGCTTCGCCAGCGGCACCAGCGACGCAGGCTCGACCAGCGCGGCCGGGGAGTCCGGCACGGTGACCGGCTCCGGTGCCGCGACCGGCGGCGGCGCGGTGGCGACCGGGGCGGGCGCCGCGTTCTTGCGCGGCCGCCGCTTCGCCGTCGACGCCTTCGGGCCGTAGCCGACGAGCATGGCCTGCCCGTTCGTCTCGGCGGGCGTGGCGGCGGCGGGTTCCTGCGCGGGCGGCGCCGCGGCGCCGCCCGGGTCCACGTCGATCGTCACGATCGGCTCGCCGACGTTGACCGTCTGACCCGGCTCCGCGTGCAGTTCCGTGACGACCCCGGCCCACGGGCACGGCAGCTCGACCGCGGCCTTGGCCGTCTCGATCTCGACGATGATCTGGTTGACCGCCACCTCGTCGCCCGGCTTGATGTGCCAGGTCAGGATCTCGGCGTCGACCAGGCCCTCCGCCGTGTCGGGCAGGGGGAACACCTTGAAGTCAGGCATGCCTCACCAGCCCAGCGAACGGTCGACGGCGTCCAGCACCCGGTCGAGGTCGGGGAGGAACTCCTCCTCGAGCTTCGACGGCGGGTACGGGGTGTCGAAGCCCGTGACGCGCAGGACCGGCGCCTCCAGGGAGTAGAAGCACTCCTCCTGCACGCGTGCCGCGATCTCCGACGTCAGCGACGCCTCGGACGGCGCCTCCGACACGACCACCAGGTGACCGGTGCGGCGCACCGAGTCGAACACGGGCGTCAGGTCCAGCGGGGAGAGCGTGCGCAGGTCGATGACCTCCAGCTCCTTGCCCTCCTCGGCCGCGGCGGCCGCCGACTCCAGGCACGTCTTCACCATCGGGCCGTACGTGGCGATGGTCGCGTGGGTGCCCTTGCGCAGCACGCGCGAGGCGAACAGCGGCTCCGGCTTCGCGTCGAAGTCCAGCTCCGCCTTCTCGTAGTAGCGCCGCTTCGGCTCGAAGAACAGCACCGGGTCGTCGCACCGGATGGCCTGCTGGATCATCCAGTAGGCGTCGACCGGGTTGGAGCACGAGACGACCTTGAGGCCAGCGGTGTGCGCGAAGTACGACTCGGGCGACTCCGAGTGGTGCTCGACCGCGCCGATCCCGCCGCCGAACGGCACGCGGATCACCATCGGCAGGTTGATCTTGCCCTGGCTGCGGAAGTGCAGCTTCGCCACCTGCGACACGATCTGGTCGAACGCGGGGAAGATGAACCCGTCGAACTGGATCTCGCACACCGGCCGGAAGCCGCGGATGGCGAGGCCGACGGCCGTGCCGACGATGCCGGACTCCGCGAGCGGCGTGTCCAGCACGCGCTGCTCACCGAAGTCCTTCTGCAGCCCGTCGGTGATGCGGAAGACGCCGCCGAGCTTGCCGACGTCCTCGCCCATGACGATGACCTTCGGGTCCGCTTCCATGGCGGCACGCAGGCCGAGGTTGAGGCTCTTGCCGAGCGTGACGGTCTGGGTCTTCATCGACTGCTCTGACTTGTTCATGACTGGCGCCGCCATCAGTGCCCACCCCCGTCGAACCCCGCCGCGTACTGGAGGAAGTTGTCGCGCTGCGCCTCCAGCACCGGGTTGCCCTCGGCGTAGACCTCGGAGAAGATCCGGCCGTGCTCCGGCTGGGGCATGTTCTGGCAGAACTCGCGCAGCTCGGCGGCGAGCGCGTCGGAGTCCGCCTGTACCTGGTCGAAGAACTCGTTCTCGGTGTCCATGTGGCGCACCAGGTGCACCCGCACCCGCTCGATCGGGTCCTTCAGCTTCCACGCCTCCAGCTCGTCGGACAGCCGGTAGCGGGTCGGGTCGTCGGTCGTGGTGTGCGCGTCCATGCGGTACGTGAACGCCTCGATCAGGACCGGGCCGTTGCCGTGGCGGCACTCGTTCAGCGCCCAGCGGGAGACGGCCAGGGTCGCGAGCACGTCGTTGCCGTCGACGCGGATGCCGGGGAAGCCGTAGCCGCGTGCGCGCTGGTACAGCGGCAGCCGCGACTGGCGTTCGGTGGGCTCGGAGATGGCCCACTGGTTGTTCTGGCAGAAGAACACGAGCGGCGCGTCGTACACCGAAGCCCACACGAAGCCCTCGTGCACGTCGCCCTGCGAGGTGGCGCCGTCGCCGAAGTAGCAGATCGTGGCCTCGCCGTCGTCGTCGCCGACCTTGCCCTCGAACCGCTGGCCCATCGCGTAACCGGCCGCGTTCAGCACCTGGTTGCCGATGACGATCGTGTACAGGTGGAAGCGGTTCGCGATCGGGTCCCAGCTGCCGTGGTCGGTGCCGCGGAAGATGCCGAGCAGCTCCGTCGGCTTGACGCCACGGGTCCACGCGACACCGTGCTCCCGGTAGCTCGGGAACGCCATGTCCTGGGGCTTCAGTGCCCGGCCCGAACCGATCTGCGCGGCTTCCTGGCCGAGCAGCGGCACCCAGATGCCGAGCTGCCCCTGCCGCTGCAGCGCGTTCGCCTCACGGTCCACCCGCCTCGTCAGGACCATGTCGCGGTACAGGTTCCGCAGGTCCTCGGCGGTGACGTCGGCGACGTAGGGGTCCCAATGGCTGTCGGCGACCCGTTCGCCTTCCGGCGTGAGGAGCTGTACCAGCTCCGGGCCACCTTCACTCGTTGCGCGCAATCCGGCGATCACCTGTTCCGCGGTCGGCTTGGCCGCGGTGGCGGCCGGTCCGACTCCGGGCTCCGGGTGCGTCCACTGTTCTGGGGACGACATGCGTTCTCCTAGTTGTCGACGCCGGGCGTTCGCTTGTGGCGTCCGCGCGGCCGCGCCACCGGCGGTCACCTGCCCGGGGTAGAGGGCGGTTCGACCGTCGCTGGCGCTGACGGTTTCGGCACTCATCCTGGCATGCGCTAGCTCGATCCGGTGAGGTCCGAACGTCGGCATCTGGCCGTCCGCGAGCCGCTGAGCTGCGGAAACCGTAGGACAACCGACTTTAGGACCTTCATCGGCCGGTGCGTGACCACCTCCTGGCGGGCAGTGAACGCGGCAGCTCAGAGCCGTCGCGGGGACCACGTCACCCGGGCTCCGCGTGGCGCCGGTTCCGGCGTCCGGCCGACCACCCCACTGCCCGAAGTGATCTGCGTCACTGGCCATGGTAGTCGTCTTCGCTCGACGACCACCGGAGGCGAACTACGCTGCGGTAATGGCGGACTGGCGAACCGAGCGCGTGCGCAGGGCTGAGGAGGCCCTCGACGAGGCCGCACAGGCGGCCGAGGAAATCCTCTCGTCGATCGCGCCCAGACCGGTGTCCGATCCGGAGCCGGAGCACACTGTGCTGCGCGATGCCTGGTAGTGGCACTATCGCCGGGTGGACGACGCACAGGTACGAACAACAGTTGACCGGACGTGGGACGCGGAGATCCTGCCGAGCCTGTCCGAGCTGGTGAGGATCCCCGCCGTGTCGGTGGCGTTCGACGCGAAGTGGGCCGAGAACGGCCACCTCGACGCCGCCGCCGAGCACGTGCGCGACTGGCTCGCCGCCCGCGACATCCCGGGCGCGACGGTCGAGATCCTCCGGTTGCCCGAACGCACCCCCGTGGTGTTGATGGACGTGCCCGCGTCCGAGGGCATGCCCGCCGACGGCGGGACCGTCCTGTTGTACGGCCACCTGGACAAACAGCCGCCGGTCGGTGGCTGGTCGGAGGGCCTCGGCCCGTGGACCCCGGTGGTCCGCGGCGACCGGCTGTACGGGCGCGGCGCCGCGGACGACGGCTACTCCGGTTACGCGGCGTCCGCCGCGATCGAGGCGCTGCGGGCGGCGGGCGGCAGGCACGCGCGCTGCCTCGTGCTCCTGGAACTGTCCGAGGAGTCCGGCAGCCCCGACCTGGACGCCTACCTGGACGCCTACCGGGAACGGCTCGGTGACATCTCGCTGGTCGTGTGCCTGGACTCCGGCGGCCAGGACTACGAGCGGCTCTGGCTGACCACGTCGCTGCGCGGCCTGGTGTCGACGACCGTGACCGTGCGGGTCATGGAGTCGGGCCAGCACTCCGGTTCGGCCAGCGGCATCGTGCCCAGCTCGTTCCGGATCATGCGGCAGCTGCTGGACCGCGTCGAGGACGCGGCCACCGGCGAGATCCTGCTGCCCGAGCTGCACGGCGAGATCCCGCCGGAGCGCGACGCGGAGATGAAGGCGCTGGCAGACCTCGACCCGGGCGCGGTGAAGTCGGCGTTCCCGCTGGTCGACGGCATGTCGGCGGCGTCGGACGACGACTACCGGCTGATGGTCGCCAACTCGTGGCAGCCGACGCTGTCGGTCATCGGCGCGGCGGGCCTGCCCGCACCGGAGGACGCGGGCAACGTGCTGCGGCCGTTCACCACGCTGAAGCTGTCCTTCCGCCTGCCGCCGTCGGTCGACCCGAAGGCAGCGCTCGCCGCGGTCGAGCGGACGCTGACCACGGACGTGCCCTACGGCGCGCAGGTCACCCTGTCCGCGCCCGAGGAGGGCCCCGGCTGGAACGCGCCGCCCACCGCGCCGTGGCTGCGGAACGCGCTCGACGCGGTGAGCGAGACGGTGTTCGGCGGCAGGCAGTGGCTGACCATGCGCCTCGGCGGCTCGATCCCGTTCATGGGGTCACTGGCGGAGGCGTACCCGAACGCGCAGTTCGTGGTCACGGGCGCGCTCGGGAACGACAGCAACCCGCACGTGCCGGACGAGTGGCTGCACATCCCGCAGGCCAAGCGCGTCACCGAGTCGGTGGCGCACGTCCTGGACGCCCACGCTCACCAGGCCGGATAGCGGTCACCCCAGGCCGGGGGCGCGTCGCCGAACTCGGCGAGCGCGTCCCTGGTCACCTGCTCGATCACGGCCCGCAGCTCCAGCTCGGCGAGCCACTCCGGCGGGATCGCCGTCGTGCCGTGCACGGCACCGAGGATGTTGCCGCAGATCGCTCCGGTCGAGTCGCTGTCGCCGGAGTGGTTCACCGCCAGCAGGAGCCCGTCCCGCATGTCCTCGGCGGCGAGCGCGGCGGCGACGGCGATGGCGAGGGCTTCCTCCCCGGTCCAGCCGCCGCCGAGCTGGTCGGCGATCGACTCCGGCGTGGGCCTGCCGTGCGCCACGGCCGCGTCGAGTGCCGCGACCTGCTCCTCGTGCCCTTCCCACGCGAGCAGCTTCGCCCTCGTCGCGGCGATCGCGTCCGGCAGCGAGGCGTCCCGCAGGAGAAGGTGCACGAGGTGCGCCAGCGCGCCCGCGGACAGGAAGCCGCTCGGGTGGCCGTGGGTCAGCAGTGCGTTGCCGATGGCCAGCGCGAAGCCGTCCTCGCCGTGCAGCGCGTACGGGGCGGCCCGCATGACACCGCCGCAGCCCTTGGAGTTGTTGAGGCGGTTGGCGAACGAGCCGCGCGGGTTGCCCCGGGCGAACGAGCGGAGCGCCTGCGTGACCGTGTTGCCGGGCGCGCGCAGGGCGAACAGGCCGGTGTTGGTGATCAGCCAGCCGTCCGGTTGGGGTTTCGTGGCGAACGCGCCGCCGTTGCGTGCCCAGTCCGGTTCGATCGCCTGCGTGTGGAGCCAGCGCTGGTAGGCGTGCTGCATGGCCGCGAAGGGGTCCGCGTGGTCGCCGCGGTGTCCCCGGATGAGCCCTTCCAGCGTGAACAGGGTCATCTGGGTGTCGTCGGTGATGGTGCCCCGGCCGCCGTACTCCTCCTCGTAACCGGTGGTGCCGTCCGGCCCGAACCGGCGGCGGATCGTCTCGATGGCGAGGAACTCGACTGGCGCTCCGAGGGCGTCCCCGACGGCGCCGGCGAGGATGCTGCCCAGAAAACGGTCGTCGTCGATCATGGGCCAAGGTTACGATCGACGGCATGCGTGCATGGTTCCGACATTGATCTGATCTGGCACCGAGGTTCCCGGCGGCACTGGTGGTGTCGCTGCTCCTCGTGCGCTTCTTCGACGAAACGGTCGCCTACCTGCCGTACGCGGCGGTGGAGTCCATCCGCGCGGACGTCGATCTGACGTACGCCCAGGCCGGCGTCCTGCTGTTCCTGTACCCGGGCATCGGTCTGTTGACCACGCCGCTCGGCGTGCTCGTCGACCGGGCCAACCGCAGGGTGCTGGCCGCGATCGGGGGCTTCGGTTACGGCGCCGGTCTGTTCGTCTTCGCCGCCGCGGGCGACTTCTGGACGTTGTTCGTCGCCGTGTGCGTGATGGGGACGCTCGGCGACCTGCTCGTGACCGCGGGCGAGGTGTCGCTCGTCGAGATCGCGGGCGACAACGCGGAACCCGCGTTGGCCCGCGCGAACCTGATGGCGGCCGTCGGTGACCTGATGGGTCCCGCGTTGCTGGCGACGGCGTTGTGGACCGGCCTCGGCTGGCGGGCCGCGTTCTGGGCCGCGGGCGTGATGATGGTGGCCTACGGCGTCGTGCTCGCCGTGCAGCGGCTGCCGCGCCCGGTCCGCGACGACGAGGAGCCGAGCGCGTTCGGTGCGCTGATGGCCGTGATCCGCGACCGCAGGGTGATCGTGGCCGGGCTGCTGGTCGCGACGATCGTCGCGTTCGACGACACGTTCATCGGGTTCGCGGTGGCGTTCCTGATCACCGACCACGACCTGAGCCCGGCGCTGGCGACGGTCGCGACGGGGGCCGGCCTCGCGGGCGGCGTGGCGGCGGCCGCGTGGGCGAGCCGCACGAGCGGCAGGCGGGTGGGGCTCCGCACGTGTTCGTTCGCCCTGCTGGCGGGCGTGGTCCTGCTGGTCCTGGTGCCGAGCACGGTGACGGCGGCGATCGCGATGGCGTTGGTCGGCGCGGCGGTCAACCTGGCGTGGATCATCCTGCAGGCGCGCTACATGACGTTGCGTCCCGGCGAGGCGGGGGCGACGTCGTCGGTGGCGGAGGCGGTGGCCCAGATCGGGGTGACGACCCCGCTGGTGATCGGCCCGATCGCCGACCACCTCGGGCTCGGCCCCGCGATGTGGCTGTACGTCGCGGTCGCGGTGGTGTTCGTGGCGTCAGCGCGCTAGCTCGGCCACCCGGGCGCCGATGTACTCGCCGGTCCCGGGCGCCACGTGGATCCACTCCTGACGCCGCGCATGGGTCACCGACAACGCCCACCGGCCCTCGACGGTGTCCAGCACGGTCAGCCACCGCTGCGACCGCTGCCGCTCCCCGCTCGCGTCCCGCCTGGCGGCGTAGAACTTGGCGACGGTGATCCGTTCGAGCCGCAGGAGCGCGTCCAGGTGCCGGGCGCCCTCGGGCCGCGCGGGCGCCGAACGCCGCATCACCCCGCCGTCGGTCCGTCCCCTCGGCGCGTGGAAGTCGTTCTGCGGCACGGAAAACGCCTCGCCGCGGGCGACGCCGACGTCCGGCAGCCGCCACACCAGCGTCTCCACCATCCGGTCGAGCTCACAGGGCTCGAACCGGACCCGCGTGCCGGACCGCACGACGAGGACCGCGGCACGTCCACGGGAGGCGACGAGAACCGAGTACGCCTCGTCAGCGGTGGTGATCCAGCCGTAGTACTCGAGGTTCGCGTGCTGCACGACACCGAGGAGGTCGAGGAACTCCCCGTAGTCCCGCCGCTCCCCGAGCCCGGCGTCCCGCAGCTCCTGCGCAACCGCCCGCTCCGCCTCCTCCGCGAACCGCGGCGAGACGTACCGCTCGCCTCCGGCGAACACCGGGTGCGGCTCTCCCATGCGCTCCTTGCGGATGAGACTGAGCAGCGGGTGGACGGAAAGCTCGACTCCGCGCCCCGTCCGCATCACCACTCGGCCTCGTTCGTCCCACGGCTCATTCCCGGCCTCCCCCAAGTCCCCCAGTGATCTCCCGGCTGCGCTCGGTAGCCGAGGATACGACAGACCTCATCGTGGTGCCGCCATATCGGGACTCGAGGTGACGACTTCCGGCGACGGGCATCATGGGGGCCATGGTCACCGACCGCACTGCTGAACACGGCCGGTTGGCCGAGTCGAACGAGATGACGTCGCCCTGGCGGTTCTGGGGTCCGTACGTCGCCGCGCGCCAATGGGGCACGGTGCGTGAGGACTACTCGCCGCACGGCGACGCGTGGGGGTACTTCACGTTCGACCACGCCCGGTCGCGGGCCTACCGGTGGGGTGAGGACGGGATCGCCGGGATCTGCGACCGGCACGGGTTCCTCAACTTCGCCGTCGCCCTGTGGAACGGGCAGGACGACATCCTCAAGGAGCGGTACTTCGGCCTCACCAACGGCGAGGGCAACCACGGCGAGGACGTCAAGGAGCACTGGTGGGTGCTCGACGGCACGCCGACCCACTCGTGGATGCGCGTGCTCTACCGGTACCCGCAGGCCGCGTTCCCGTACAAGGAGCTGCGTGCGCGGGCGGCCGAGGCGCGGCGCGACGAGCGCGAGCCCGAACTGGCCGACACGGGTGTGCTCGCCGAGAACCGGTTCTTCGACGTCCAGGTGACCTACGCCAAGGCGGCCCCGGACGACCTCTGTGTCGACATCACCGTCACCAACCAGGGACCCGAGGCCGCGCCCCTGCACCTGTTGCCACAGCTGTGGTTCCGCAACACGTGGTCGTGGGGCCGGGACGCGCGGCGGCCCGCGCTGATCGCGTCGACCGCGCAGGGCTGGACGCGCGTGGTCGCCGAGCACTCCCGGATCGGGCGGTACACGCTGCAGGTGAGCGGGTCGCCGACGATGCTCGTCACCGACAACGAGACCGACGAGATCGGGCTGTTCGGGCGCGGCCGCAACCCCAGCCGGTACACGAAGGCCGGGATCGACGACCACGTCGTGAACGGGATCGCCGACGCGTGCCAGGTCGTCGAGCCGGGCACGGCGTCGCAGCCGGGGACGAAGGCCGCCGCCTGGTACCACTTCGAGTCCGTGGCGCCGGGCGAGTCGGTGTCGGTGCGGCTGCGGCTGATCGCCGGGAACGGGCACGGGCGCGCGTTCGGCAGCACGTTCCGCGACACCATGGCCGCCCGCGAACGTGAGGCCGACGAGTTCTACGCCGCCACCATCCCCAACGAGGACCCGGCCGAGCGGGCGGTCGTCCGCAAGGCGCTCGCCGGTCTGCTGTGGACGAAGCAGATCTACCGGTTCCGGCTCCGGCACTGGCTGGAGGGCGACCCCGCCAACCCGCCCGCCCCTCGGGAGCGGACGCGGCCGGGCGCCCGCAACGTGCACTGGCGGCACCTCGACGTCGCCGACGTGCTGTCCATGCCGGACGAGTGGGAGTACCCGTGGTTCGCGGCGTGGGACCTCGCGTTCCACATGGTCCCGTTCGCGATGGTCGACCCGGCCTTCGCGAAGGACCAGCTGCTGTTGATGTGCCGCGAGTGGATGATGCACCCGGACGGCCAGCTGCCCGCCTACGAGTGGGAGTTCGGCGACGTCAACCCGCCGGTCCACGCGTGGGCCGCGCTGCAGGTGTACCTGGCCGAGCGGCACCGGACCGGAGCCGGCGACCGCGTGTTCCTGGCACGGGTGTTCCACAAGCTGCTGCTCAACTTCTCCTGGTGGGTCAACCGGAAGGACCCCGAGGGCAACTACCTGTTCGAGGGCGGCTTCCTCGGCATGGACAACATCGGGCCGGTCAACCGGTCCGAGCGGCTGGCGGAGGGGTGGCGGTTCGAGCAGTCCGACGCGACCTCGTGGATGGCCACCTACGCGCTGCACCTCATGCGCATCGCGCTGGAGCTGGCCCGCCACGACGAGGCCTACGAGGACGTCGCCACGAAGTTCGTCGAGCACTTCCTGTCGATCGCGCAGGTGTCGTCGCGGTTCGGTTCGGCGGCCCGCGGGATCTGGGACGAGCAGGACGGCTTCTGCTACGACCTCGTGTCCCGCACCCACGGGGACGGCTCGGTCGAGTCCACGCCGGTGCGGGTGCGGTCGATGGTCGGGCTCATCCCGCTGCTCGCGACCGCCGAGCTGGAGCCGTGGGTGTTCGCGGAGCTGCCGCACTTCGCGGCCCGGCTCAACTACCTGCTGCACCACCAGCCGGAGTTCGGCCAGTTCATCACCTGGCGGGCGGGCGGCGAGCGCAGCGCCCTGCTGTCGCTGCTCGACGACGGCAAGCTGCGCCGTGTCCTCGCCCGCATGCTCGACGAGGCCGAGTTCCTGTCCCCGCACGGCGTCCGGTCGCTGTCCGCGGCACACCGCGAGGGCATGGTGGTCAACGTGGCGGGCCGTGAGCACTGGCTGCGCTACGAGCCCGGCGAGTCGCACACGGCCATGTTCGGCGGCAACTCGAACTGGCGCGGTCCCGTCTGGTTCCCGACGAACGCCCTGCTGGTCCAGGCACTGCACACCATCGACGCGTTCCACCGCGGGGAGTTCACCGTCGAGCTGCCGACCGGCTCCGGCACGACGGTGCCGCTCGGCGACGCGGCCGACGAGCTGTCCCGGCGGCTCGCCGCCCTGTTCCTGCCCGACGAGAACGGTCGCAGGCCATCGGACGGCAAACGCGTCGAGGCGCGCGACGCCCCGCTGTGGGCCGAGCACGTCACGTTCAGCGAGTTCTTCGACGGCGACACCGGCGAGGGTCTCGGCGCGACCCACCAGACCGGGTGGACCGCCCTGGTCGCGGCCTTGATCACCGGGTGGCCGAGGGCATGGTGACCCGTCCGTAACATGCCGACACTGTGCCGAGTCGCGTCCCAAATGGCAGGATGCGTGCACTCAGACCGCCAGTAAGGCTCGAGGAGTGACGAAGTGTCCCGTACCCGCCTGACCGTGCTGACCGTGCTGTGCACCGCCGCGACCCTGTTCGCGGCCGGCTGCGGTGCCACGACCGAGAACCCTGCGGACCAGGGCGGCGGTGGCGGCAACGGTGGGAGCGAGTGCACCCCGGGCGAGCCGTCGGACGTGCCCGACCCGAAGCCGCTCGCCGTCGACGCCGCCGCGGACAGCGCGCTCGGCGCCAAGGTCCCGGCCGCGGTCAAGGCCGACGGCAAGATCGTCATCGCCACCGACGCCTCGTACGCGCCCAACGAGTACACCCTCGAGGGCTCCGACGAGCCGATCGGCATGGACATCGACCTCGGGCGCGCGATCGGCAAGGTGCTCGGCGTCGAGGTGGAGTACGTCAACTCGTCGTTCGACGGCATCCTCGCGGGCATCCAGGCCGGCCGCTACGAGCTCGGCATGTCGTCCTTCACCGACACCAAGGAGCGCGAGCAGACCGTCGACTTCGTCACCTACTTCGAGGCGGGCACCTCGACGATGGTCCGCAAGTGCAACCCGAAGAACATCCAGACCATCGAGGACCTGTGCGGCAAGCCCGTCGGCGCGCAGAACGGCACCACCCAGCTCGACCAGCTGACCAAGCCCGACGCCGAGGGCTCGATCGTGAAGGCGTGCCAGGACGCGGGCAAGGAGCCGCCGACGGCGCAGGGCTTCCCGCTGCAGACCGACGTGAACGCGGCGTTGCAGGCGGGCCGGATCGACGCGTACATGGCGGACAGCCCGGTCGTCGACTACGCGGTGAAGAAGACCGGCGACGCGTTCGAGAAGATGGGTGAGGACACCGACACCGCCCCGTACGGCATCGCGATCCCGAAGAACGCGGGCACCATGAAGGAGGCCCTGCAGGGCGCGGTCCAGAAGCTCATCGACGACGGTTCGTACCAGGAGATCCTCGACAACTGGGGCACCGGCGGCGGCGCCATCGAGGAGTCGAAGATCAACGGGGCCATCTACTGAGCATGGCGTCTTCCGACACCGACCAGCAGGAGGGCCGGCTCCCGCCCGAGAAGATCGTGGCGGTGCCCGTGCGGCACCCCGGCCGCTGGATCGCGGCCGTGGTGCTGCTCGTCCTGGCCGCGATGCTGGTCAACAGCCTGGTGACGAACCCGGCCTGGCGCTGGGACGTGGTGTGGCACTTCCTGTTCTCCGGCCGGGTGCTGGACGGACTGCTGATCACCCTGCAGTTGACCGCGCTCGCGATGGTCATCGGCGTGGTGCTCGGCGTCGTCGTGGCGGTCATGCGGCTCTCGCGGAACCCGATCGTCTCCGGCATCGCGTGGCTCTACGCCTGGTTCTTCCGCGGCACGCCGGTACTGGTGCAGGTCATCTTCTGGTCGTTCATCGCGATCCTGTACCCGGTGCTGTCGCTGGGTGTCCCGTTCGGCCCGGAGTTCGTCTACTTCGACTCCAACCTGCTCATCCCGGTGTTCGCGGGAGCGGTGCTCGGCTTCGGCCTGAACGAGGCCGCCTACATGTCGGAGATCGTCCGCGCGGGCATCCTGTCGGTCGACCAGGGACAAACGGAGGCCGCCGAGGCCCTCGGCATGACCCGCCTCAAGATCCTCCGCCGGATCGTGCTGCCGCAGGCCATGCGGGTGATCATCCCGCCGACCGGCAACGAGACCATCTCGATGCTCAAGACCACGTCCCTCGCGAGCGTGATCGCGGTCGGCGACCTGTTCCGCCAGGTCCAGTTGATCTACGGCAGCAACCTCCAGCAGATCCCGCTGCTCGTCGTGGCGAGCATCTGGTACCTCGTGCTGACGTCGTTGCTGTCGGTTGTCCAGTACTTCATCGAGCGCCGGTACGCCCGAGGTGTGGTACCCGCCCGCAAGGCGGGGTTCTTCGGGCTCGGCCGGCCGAAATCGGGGCTGGCATGACCGAGCAGACCGGCACGCCCATGGTCAAGTCGGAGGGCGTGCACAAGCACTTCGGGCGGCTGGAGGTGCTCAAGGGCATCGACCTGCAGGTCATGCCCGGCGAGGTGATGTGCGTGATCGGCCCGTCCGGGTCGGGCAAGTCCACGTTCCTCCGGTGCATCAACCACCTCGAGAAGCTCACCGCGGGCAAGCTCTGGGTCGACGGCGAGCTCGTCGGCTACCGGCAGAAGGGCGACAAGCTCTACGAGCTGCGCGACCAGGAGGTCGCCGCGAAGCGCCGCGAGATCGGCATGGTCTTCCAGCGGTTCAACCTGTTCCCGCACATGACCGCGTGCGAGAACGTGATGGAGGCCCCGGTCCAGGTCAAGGGCATCGCCAAGGCGAAGGCCAGGGACAGTGCGCTCGACCTGCTCGACCGCGTCGGCCTCGCCGACAAGGCCCGGTCCTACCCGCGGGAGCTGTCCGGCGGCCAGCAGCAGCGGGTCGCCATCGCGCGGGCGCTCGCCATGGACCCGAAGCTGATGCTGTTCGACGAGCCGACCTCCGCGCTCGACCCCGAGCTGGTCGGCGAGGTGCTCGCGGTCATGCGCCAGCTGGCCGAGGACGGCATGACGATGGTCGTGGTCACCCACGAGATGGGCTTCGCCCGCGAGGTCGGCGACTCGCTCGTGTTCATGGACGGCGGCGTGGTCGTCGAGCAGGGCACCCCGCGCGACGTCATCGCCAACCCGCGGCACGAACGCACGAAGTCGTTCCTGGGCAAGGTGCTGATGTAGGACCGGGACCCCTCCCGCGCCCGGTGTGCAACATTTGATCCACAGGTTGCCGCGGCGGGGGAACCGTGCGTGACCGGGTCGCGTCGGAGTGTCGCGCCATGCACGTGCGTACTGAGGGGCGGTTGATGACCGAGGAGCCACCTGGCCGCAGGCTGGAACCGTTCGACCCGCAGCCGCCCGAGTGGGCGAGGGTGCGGGCCGAGGAGATCGTGCGCCAGATCTTCGCGTTCGAGCCCGGTCCGGGTGGGTCGCGCCCCGCGGGTGCGTGGGGGCGCAGGCGAGCCACCACGCCGCCCGTCCTCCGGTTCACGGACAAGTACATCGTCGGTGTCCTCGACCTGCGGGCGGTCGAGTTCCCGCACCTGCTCGAGTTCGTCCGCTGCCGGTTCGAGGACCCGCCGGACCTGCGGCAGACCAACCTCGCCGGCTGCGAGTTCGCGACCTGCAGGTTGCCCGGCCTGGAGGGCCGCAACCTCTACAGCGACAACGACCTGCGGTTCGTCGGCGGCACCAGGATCGAGGGCCGGGTCGACCTCACGGACGCCGAGATCAGCGGCTCGCTCGAACTGACCGGCACGAAGCTGGTCAACGTTGGCGGGTACGCGCTGCACGCCGACCGGCTGCAGCTCGCGGGCGCGCTCCTGGCCGCGAACGTGGACGTGCGCGGCCAGATGCGGATCCCCGGCCTGCGCACCGGTGGCAACGTGAACCTGGCCGGTGCCCTGCTCGAGAACCCGGAGGGGTACGCGCTGGACGGCAACGGCCTCCAGGTCGGCGGGAACTTTCAGTGCGTCGCGTCGAGCATCCGGCGGTTCACCGCGATCGGGCGGCTGTCCCTGCCGAGCGCGCGGATCGAGAGCGACTTCTCCCTGCGTGGCGCGCTGCTGCGGCCCGCGGACGAGGACTACAGCGACGGCGGCAACCAGCGGTTCTTCGACCCGAGGGCCACGCTGATCGCCGACCGGATGCAGGTCTCCGGGAACGTGGACCTGGACAAGGACTTCACCAGCACCGGCACGCTGCGGATCGTCAACGGGCGGATCGGCGGCTCGCTGCGCCTGTCCGGCGCCACCATCGACATGTCCGAGCGTGCGGAGCCGTTCGAGGAGCGGACCGGCATGACGGACGCCCCCGGGCCGTACCGCTACCGCGCGCTGCACCTCGACGGCACCGAGATCGACGGCGGCATCGACGCGCGGAACACCCGGATCGCGGGGCAGGTGCGGCTGGTCGACGTGAACACGCGCGGCAGCGTCGTGCTGGACGGTTCGGTGCTGAGCAACCGCGGCGGCGACGTGGTCGAGGGCCGCCGCTTCACGACCGGCGGCAACCTGGACGCCCGCGGCCTCGTGGTCTTCGGGTCGATCCTGCTGCCGGAGGCCGAGATCGGCGCCAACTTCGACCTCCGTGCCTCCCGGCTGCTCAGCCCGGGCAGGTACCGGCGCGACCAGTCCCAGAAACCGTCGGTCGACCTGCGTGTCGCCCAGATCGGCCGCGACCTCGTCTGTGCCCGCGGCGACGGTCAGCCGTTCTCCGCGCACGGCGAGATCCGGATCCGGCGGGCGGAGATCGGCAGGCAGACGAACTTCCAGGGCGCCGAGCTCGGCTCCCGGCTCAACGTCACCGCGATCAACGCCTTCGGCCTGATCACCCAGGAGCTGCGGGTCGACGTCGCCGCCGCGCCACGCGGCCACGTGAACCTGCAGCACGCCCGCTGCGCGAACCTGGCCGACAACGACAAGTTCTGGGACGCCTCCGGGCACATCGCGCTGCACGACTTCCGCTACGACGCGCTCGCCAAGCCGATCGAGCTGGACGACGACGCGCAGGTCAAGCACCGGCTCAAGCTGCTGCGCAACGCCATGGGCGACAACTACCGGCCGGGGCCGTACGACCAGCTCGCCACGATGCTGCGTGCGGGCGGCAACGAGGAGCACGCCTCGACCGTGCTCATCGACAAGCAGCGCTGGCGGTACGCGGCGCTCGCCGACGGGTACCGCCTGCTCGGCTTCCCGGTGGTGCTGTGGAGCTGGCTGCAGCGGTGGATGGTCGGCTACGGCTACCGGCCGATGCGTGCCCTGCTGTGGCTGGTCGCGCTGCTGATCGCGGGGTCGGTGTGGTTCTCGCTGCAACCGGTGCCGGTCGAGTCCAACGCCGACGACAAACTCGTGTGGAACCCGGTGCTGTTCACGATCGACCAGCTCGTCCCGATCGTCGACTTCGGGCACAAGAACCGGTGGCACTTCGACGGCGCGTCCCAGTGGATCACGGCCGGGCTCGTCGCGTCGGGGTGGATACTCGCGACCACCGTCGCCGCGGGCATCACACGGATGCTGCGCCGCTCGTCCTGAGCCGGAGGAACGATGATCGAACCGAGCGCGTCCGCGCGGACCGTGGTCGACGCGTCACCCGACGTGGTGTACGCGCTGGTCAGCGACCCGCCGAAGATGTCGGAGCTGACCGAGGAGCTCGACCGCGCCACCTGGCTCGGCGGGGTCGGCGAGGCGGCGGTCGGCGCCCGGTTCCGTGGGCACAACAGGCGGGCGTGGCGGCGCTGGAGCACCACGGCGACGGTCACGGACGCCGAGCCGGGGCGGCGGTTCGCGTTCGAGGTGTCCTCCTTCGCGGGCATTCCGGTGTCCCGCTGGCAGTACGACATCGTGGCGGCCGGGGTGGGGTGCGTCGTCGAGGAGCGCACGTGGGACCGGCGGCCCGCCTGGTTCAGGCCGTTCGCGAACCTCGTCACGGGTGTGCGGGACCGTGCGGATCAGAATCAGCGCAACATGGAGCACACCCTCGCGCGACTCAAGTCGGCAGTGGAGGCGGCACGCGGTTAGCCGGGGGTCGGCGGTTACCATTCCTCGGTGCCAGAACTCAAACTCGAGATCCAGATGCTGCACGACAGGGTGCTGGTGCAGCTCACTCCCGAGGAAGGGGAACGGCGCAGCACCGGTGGCATCGTCATCCCGGCGACCGCGCAGATGGCTCGGCGTCTGGCCTGGGGTGACGTGCTGGGCGTCGGCACGAGCGTGCGGAACGTGAAGGTCGGCGACCGGGTCCTGTTCAACCCCGAGGACCAGCTCGAGGTAGAGGTCCACGGGCAGACCTACCTGGTGATGCGCGAGCGCGACCTGCACGCGATCGCGAGCGAGCGGATCGAGCACGGCACGGGTTTGTATCTCTAGGGGAAGGCAAGTCGTGGAGCACCAATGGCCGGAGTCACACGCCGAGAAGACCGAAGTGCTCACGCCGGTCACGCGAACCCCTGGTGACGAGCCGACGGTCAGGATTCAGGCACCCGGGCAGCCCGCGGGTGACGCGCAGGGCAAGAAACTGCGCAAAGCGGGCATCATCGCGGGCGCGGTCTTCGCCGCCCTGGTCGTCCTCTACGGCGTGGACCTGCTGCTGAGCAGCGGGGAGGTGCCGCGCGGGGTCAGCGTGGTCGGCATCGACGTCGGCGGCGAGTCCCACGAGGACGCGGAGCGGATCCTGCGTGACGAGATCGAGCCGCGGCTCGAGAAGCCGGTGCAGGTGCGCGGCGGCGACGTCGACGTCGAGGTCAACGCGGCGGACGCGGGCCTGGCCATCGACTGGGAGGCCACCCTGGCCCGCACCGGTGAGCAGCCGCTGAACCCGATCACGCGGCTGACGTCGTTCTTCAGCACGCAGGAGATGGGTGTCGTCACCGAGACCGACGACAAGAAGCTGGACGCCGCCGTCAAGGCGCTCCAGCCGAAGATCGACCGCAAGCCCGCGGAGGGCACGGTCAAGTTCGACGGGGTCGAGCCGGTCGCGGTGGACCCCAAGCCCGGCCAGAAGCTCGACGTCGCCGGTGCGCGCCAGGCACTCGTCGACCACTGGGCCACCGGGAAGGCGGTGCAGCTGCCGGTGAGCATCACCAAGGTCAAGACGACCGCGGCCGGCGTGCGGAAGGCCGTCGACGAGGTCGCCAAGGCCGCGGTGTCCGGACCGGTGGTCGTCCACGGCGAGGGCAAGGACGCGACGATCGAGCCCGCCGTGATCGCGGGCGCGCTGGTGTTCAAGCCCGCCGACGACGGCGGGCTGACGGCGAGCATCGACCAGAAGAAGCTGGTGGCCGCGGTCGGGCCGCAGCTCAAGTCCACCGAGATCGAGGGCAAGGACGCGGAGATCGTCTTCAGCTCCGGCGCGCCGAAGGTCGAGCCGTCCGTCGACGGCAAGGCCGTCGACTGGGGCAAGACGCTGAAGCCGGTCATGGACGTCCTGAAGAAGTCCGACGGCCGGGAGCTGAAGGCCACGTACGCGCCGAAGCCGGCCAAGGTGACCACCGACGCCGCGAACAAGCTCGGCATCAAGGAGGTCATCGGCGAGTTCACCACCCAGGGCTTCGCCGCGGACTCCGGTGTCAACATCCGTGTGGTCGCCGCCGAGGTCGACGGCGCGATCGTGAAGCCGGGTGAGACGTTCAGCCTCAACGGTCACACCGGCCCGAGGACCAAGGCCCAGGGCTACGTCGAGGCGGGCGTGATCAAGGACGGCGCACCGGGCCGCGAGGTCGGCGGCGGCATCTCCCAATTCGCCACGACCCTCTACAACGCGGCGTACTTCGCGGCGATGGAGGACGCCGGGCACAAGGAGCACAGCTACTACATCAGCCGCTACCCGGCGGCGCGTGAGGCGACCGTGTTCCAGGACCACGCGGGCAACAGCGTCATCGACCTGAAGTTCAAGAACAACTCGGAGACCGGCGTGGCCATCCAGACGATCTGGACGCCGTCGACGATCACCGTGAAGCTCTGGGGCACGAAGAAGTACGAGGTCGAGTCCGTCACCGGCGGCCGCACGGACCAGACGGCGCCGCAGGAGAAGAAGGGCCCCGAGGAGAACTGCAAGGCCAGCAACGGCGCGCCCGGCTTCACCACCTCCGACACCCGGATCATCCGCGACGCGGGCTCGGGTCGCGAGGTCTCCCGCCACACCAGAACCGTCCGGTACAACCCGCAGCCGAAGATCGTGTGCGAGGCGCCGAAGCCACCCGAGTGATCGGGGAACGCGCAGGCCGAGGGGCCTCCGGAACACGGGTTTCGGAGGCCCCTCGCTGATTCAGGGCGCTAGGCGCGTGCGCGAGCCTTCGGGTACAGCGACGCCGCCAGCGTCACCGCGACCACGGCCGCGATGATCTGGAAGATGTGACGCCACCAGTCGATGCCCGGGGTGTCCCGCACACCCACCCAGCCTGCGATCAGGTTGCCTATCAGTGCGCCGACGATGCCTGCCACGATCGTCAACCAGAACGGGATCTTCTGTTCACCAGGAGCCAGGAGTCGTCCGAGGATGCCCAGGACGATGCCCGCGATGAGAAGTCCGATGATTGCGCCTACTGACCACATGAGTGCTCCTCAGCCAGAGGGTTGGTGGCCTCAGCAGTACCACCTATCGGCCGTGGTCACACCTTGAGCGTGACCTGATCGTTTCCTTGGCCGAGGACGACACCGGCCGCGGGTCGCCAGGACCCGCGGCCGGTGCGTGCGTTCAGTCGGTCAGAAGGCCGACTCGTCGATCTCCATCAGGGCGTTGTCCGCCGCCTCGACGATCTTGCGGCCCGCGGACAGCTCGGGCAGGACGTTCTTGGCGAAGAACGTCGCCACCGCGACCTTGCCCTCGTAGAAGGCCTTGTCCTTCTCGGCGGCGCCCTCGTCCAGGCGGGCGATCGCGATCTCGGCCTGGCGCTGCAGCAGCCAGCCGATCAGCAGGTCGCCGACCGCCATCAGGAACCGCACGCTGTGCTGGCCGACCTTGTAGACGCTCGCCGCGTCGTTCTGGGACGCGGTCAGGTAGCCGATCAGCGAGCCCAGCATGCCCTGGACGTCCTCGAGGGCCTGCTTGAGCAGCTGGCGGCCCTCCTTGAGCCTGCCGTTGCCGCCCTCGGACTCGATGAACTTCGTGATCTCGCCGGCCACGTGGGTCAGCGCCTGGCCCTTGTCGCGGACGATCTTGCGGAAGAAGAAGTCCATCGACTGGATGGCGGTGGTGCCCTCGTACAGCGAGTCGATCTTCGCGTCGCGGATGTACTGCTCGATCGGGTAGTCCTGCAGGAAGCCGGAGCCACCCAGGGTCTGCAGCGACTGGGCCAGCTGCTCGTAGGCCCGCTCGGACCCGACGCCCTTCACGATCGGCAGCAGCAGGTCGTTGACCCGGTTCGCGAGGTCCTGGGCCTCCTCGTCACCCTCGCCCGTCCACACCTGGTCCTGGAACGTCGCCGTGTACATGTACACGGCACGCAGGCCCTCGGCGTACGCCTTCTGCATCATCAGGCTGCGGCGGACGTCCGGGTGGGCGGTGATGGCCACCCGCGGGGCCGTCTTGTCGAGCATCTGGGTGAGGTCCGCGCCCTGCACGCGCTCCTTGGCGTAGTCCAGCGCGTTCAGGTAGCCGGTGGACAGCGTCGCGATGGCCTTCGTGCCGACCATCATGCGGGCGTACTCGATGACCTGGAACATCTGCGCGATGCCGTTGTGCACCTCGCCGACCAGCCAGCCCTTGGCGGGCGTGTCGTGCTGGCCCAGCGACAGCTCACACGTCGTGGACGCCTTGATGCCCATCTTGTGCTCGATGTTGGTCACGTAGGCGCCGTTGCGCTCGCCCAGTTCGCCCGTCTCGGTGTCGAAGTGGAACTTCGGGACCACGAACATCGACAGGCCCTTGGTGCCGGGGCCGCCGCCCTCGGGGCGCGCCAGCACCAGGTGGATGATGTTCTCGGACAGGTCGTGCTCACCCGAGGTGATGAACCGCTTCACGCCGTCCAGGTGCCACGAGCCGTCCTCCTGCTGGACGGCCTTCGTGCGGCCCGCGCCCACGTCGGAGCCCGCGTCCGGCTCGGTCAGCACCATCGTGGCGCCCCAGCCGCGGTCGATCATGAACTGGGCCCAGCGCTTCTGCTCGTCCGTGCCGTTGCGGAACAGCACCTGCGCCATGTTCGGGCCGGACATGTACATGAACAGCGGCGGGTTCGCGCCCAGCATCAGCTCGGCGGACGCCCACTGGACGGTCGGGGGCAGGCCGAGACCACCGAGGTCGTCGGTCAGGCCGATCCGCCACCAGTCGCCGTCCCACATCAGCTGGTAGGCCTTCTTGAACGACTCGGGGAGCTTCGCGGAGAAGGTCTTCGGGTCGTACGTCGGCGGGTTGCGGTCGGCGTCCGCGAACGACTCCGCCAGCGGGCCCGTGGCCAGCCGGTTCAGCTCCGCGAGCACACCACGCGCGGTCTCCTCGTCGGACTCCGCGAGAACACCCTTGCCCAGCCGGTCCTGGACGTTGAACACCTCGAACAGGTTGAACTCGAGGTCGCGGACGTTGCTCTTGTAGTGGCCCATCTCCTGGCTCCCCGTTCTCCGCGGTTCCGCGAAAGATCTGCTACCCGTCGGTAACTTCAGGATATTACTAGCCAGTAGAGCACGGCAAGCACACCGCTCGAGAAGGTGACTTTCGGCAGGTGGGAGGGGTGTAAGTCAGTTCACGCCGGGCCGTGAGCGGTGTGCGGCGCCATCCAACGTGAGCACACCGGAACGGAACGCGACGGCCACCGCGTGCGTGCGGTCCCGCGACGCGAGCTTGCGCAGGATGCTCTTCACGTGCGTCCTGACCGTCTCCACCGAGACGAAGAGGACGTTCGCGATCGCCTGGTTCTCCAGGCCGTCGGCGATCAGCTGCAGCACCTGGTGCTCGCGCTGCGACAACGGCTGGCGGGCGCCGTTCGGGCGGAGGGGGCCGGCGACCGGGGCCGTGAGGTTGACGGTCAGCGCGGCGTCGACGTAGCGCCCGTCCGGTTGGCACACGCTCTGGATGGCCTTCACGAGCTGCGGTGGCTGCGCGGTCCGGAGCACGACCCCGCGCACGCCCCCGGTGACGGCGCCAGCGACGTACTGGGTGGTCCGGCGAGCCTCGTCGACCATCAGCACGACCCCGAGGTCGCGGTTGGCGGCCAGCAGGTGGCTCAGCTGTCCGCGCGGGTCGAGTCCCGAGTCGACGAGCACGACGTCCGGCCGCAGCCGTTCACACAACCGCAGGCCCACCGAGGGGCTCTCCGCCGCACCGACCCAGCGCAGCCCCGGTGTGCGGTGCACGAGCGCGGACAGGCCTTCGCGGACGAGCGGGACACCGTCGATGAGCGCGACGCCGACGGCGCTGTGCGCCGTGCGCCCCGTCGGCGGGTTGGTGTTCGGTGTCATCTTCTCGTCCTCCTGCCGGCACTACTCCGGACAGGGGACGACTGAGTTCGGCGCGCGTGACGCGGTCGGTGAGTTTGTTCTCACGATCCATTCTGGATAGCGAACGCTTAGCACTCCACGGGTTCGCGACGCTACTGTTAGTGGCAATATGGAATCCGAGATCGAGCGCAACGCGCAGGACTGGTTCAGGTTCATGGTCGACACGAACCTGGCCCCGGGCTTACGCGCGCTCGGATTCTTCGGCGTCGGCCGCCGCTTCCGCATCGAGGGCCCGAACCACTGGGGCGAGGTCGCGGTCGAGCAGGCACGTTCCTTCACGGCGCGGGCCGTCCGCTTCACCCTGCACATCGGTGTCATGTCCCGGGACGAGTGGGCCGAGCAGCTGCGGGTGCGCCCGTACTACCCGGCGAGCGAGGCGGCGAAGGCCCAGTGGATGGGCTGGCAGGCCCCGATCGGCTCGGTGGTCGAGGTCGGCGGTTACCCGATCGGTGAGCTGTGGTGGGAGCTGGAGGTCGGGCGGCCGTTCCAGGCGCTGGCACGCGAGGTGCTCACGACGGTCCGCGAGTACGCCCTGCCCGCCATGCGCGAGCACATGGACGCCTGAGCGGGCTTATCGTCACCCGCGCACCTGTGGCACCATCGCGTCGTGACCGGCAGACCCGCGCCCGCGCAGCGCCTTCGCGACCTCGCGCTGCTGCGCCGGGTCCGCGACCGGATGGACCGGGAGTACGCGAATCCGCTGGACGTCGAGGCACTGGCGCGTGGCGTGAACATGTCGGCCGGGCACCTCAGCCGTGCGTTCAAGACCGCGTACGGAGAGTCGCCGTACTCCTACCTGATGACGCGGCGCATCGAACGGGCCATGGCCCTGCTGCGTGTCGGTGACATGAGCGTCACCGAGGTCTGCTTCGCGGTCGGCTGCTCGTCGCTCGGCACGTTCAGCACCCGCTTCACCGAACTGGTCGGCGTGCCGCCCAGCACATACCGGCGTGAGGCGCGGCAGGCGACGGAGGGCATGCCGCCGTGCGTGGCGAAGCAGGTCACGAGACCGGTCAGGAATCGAGAAGCACAGGCCGCGGGCCGCTCCTAGTGTGACCGCCATGGACATCACGATTCACTCCGCGTACCTCCCGCACAACGACCGGGACGAGTCGCTGGCCTTCTACCGCGACATCCTCGGCTTCGAGCTCCGCAAGGAGGTCGGCTACAACGGCCTGTACTGGCTCACCGTCGGCCCACCGAACCAGCCGGAGACGTCCATCGTCCTGACGCCGCCCGCCGTGGACCCCGGTCTCACCGATGACGAGCGCAACACGATCATCGAGATGATGGCCAAGGGCACCTACGGCGGGATCAACCTGGCGTCCAAGGACCTCGACGGCCTCTTCGAGCACCTGCAGGCCAAGGGCGCCGAGATCGTCCAGGAGCCGACCGACCAGCCGTACGGCATCCGCGACTGCGCCGTCCGTGACCCCGCGGGCAACCTGCTCCGCATCCAGCAAGTGGCCTGAGCCCGGCCCGCCCCACCCTTGGAGACAGACAGACCCATGCCGCCGAAGACCGCCAAGCAGGCGCCCGCCGCCCACGCCGCCGACAGCCACGACCTGATCCGCGTGCACGGCGCACGCGTGAACAACCTCAAGGACGTCAGTATCGAGCTGCCGAAGCGCAGGCTGACGGTCTTCACGGGGGTGTCGGGCTCGGGCAAGAGCTCCCTGGTGTTCAGCACGATCGCCGCCGAGTCGCAGCGGTTGATCAACGAGACGTACAGCGCGTTCGTGCAGGGCTTCATGCCGTCGCTGGCCCGCCCCGAGGTGGACGTGCTGGAGGGGCTGACGACCGCGATCATCGTCGACCAGCAGCGGATGGGGTCCGACCCGCGGTCGACGGTCGGCACCGCGACGGACGCCAACGCGATGCTGCGGATCCTGTTCAGCAGGCTGGGCACGCCGCACATCGGGTCGCCGCAGGCGTTCTCGTTCAACGTGGCGTCGATCAGCGGCGCGGGCGCGGTGACGCTGGAGAAGGGCGGGCAGAAGTTCAAGGAGCGCCGGGAGTTCTCCATCACCGGCGGCATGTGCGCGCGCTGTGAGGGCCGGGGCAGCGTCAACGACATCGACCTGACGCAGCTGTACGACGAGTCGAAGTCGCTGAACGAGGGCGCCATCACGATCCCGGGCTACAGCATGGACGGCTGGTACGGCCGGATCTTCAGCGGCTCCGGGTTCTTCGACATGGACAAGCCGGTCCGCAAGTTCACGAAGAAGCAGCTGTTCGACCTGCTCTACAAGGAACCGACCAAGATCAAGGTCGAGGGGATCAACCTGACCTACGAGGGCCTGGTCCCGAAGATCCAGAAGTCGATGCTGTCCAAGGACGTCGACTCCCTGCAGTCCCACGTCCGGGCGTTCGTCGAGCGGGCCGTCACGTTCCAGACCTGCCCGGAGTGCGACGGGACCCGGCTCTCGGAGCTGGCGCGGTCGTCGAAGGTCAAGGGCGTCAGCATCGCGGACGCGTGCGCGATGCAGATCAGCGACCTCGCCGAGTGGGTGCGCGGGGTCAGGGACAGGTCGGTGGCGCCCCTGCTGGAGAAGCTGGGGCACACGCTGGACTCGTTCGTGGAGATCGGTCTGGGCTACCTGTCGCTGGACCGGCCGGCGGGCACGCTGTCCGGTGGTGAGGCGCAGCGCACCAAGATGATCCGCCACCTCGGCTCGTCGCTCACCGACGTGACCTACGTGTTCGACGAGCCCACGATCGGATTGCACCCGCACGACATCGAACGGATGAACAACCTGCTGCTCCGGTTGCGGGACAAGGGCAACACGGTCCTGGTGGTGGAACACAAGCCGGAGACCATCGCGATCGCCGACCACGTGGTCGACCTGGGGCCGGGCGCGGGCACCGGCGGTGGCGAGGTGTGCTTCGAGGGCACGGTCGACGGGCTGCGCGCGAGCACGACGGTGACCGGTCGCCACTTCGACGACCGCACGGTGCTGAAGGACGACGTGCGGACGCCGACCGGCGCGCTGGAGGTGCGTGGCGCGTCGACGCACAACCTGCGGGACGTGGACGTCGACATCCCGCTCGGCGTGCTGGTGGTCGTGACCGGGGTGGCCGGGTCGGGCAAGAGCTCGCTGATCCATGGTTCTGTCGAGGGTCGCGAGGGCGTCGTGGTCGTGGACCAGACCCCGATCCGCGGATCGCGCCGCAGCAACCCGGCGACCTACACGGGCCTGCTGGAGCCGATCCGCAAGGCGTTCGCCAAGGCCAACGGCGTGAAGCCGGCGCTGTTCAGCGCCAACTCCGAGGGCGCGTGCCCGGCGTGCAACGGCGCCGGGGTCATCTACATGGACCTCGGGATCATGGCCACGATGGAAACGACGTGCGAGGAGTGCGAGGGCAGGCGTTTCCAGGCGTCGGTGCTGGAGTACAAGTTCGGCGGCCGCAACATCAGCGAGGTCCTGGCGATGCCGGTCGCGGAGGCCGAGGAGTTCTTCGCGAACGGCGAGGCGGCCACCCCGGCGGCGTACAGGATCCTCGACCGCCTGGAGGACGTCGGCCTGGGCTACCTGACCCTGGGCCAGCCCCTGACCACCCTCTCAGGGGGCGAACGTCAACGCCTGAAGCTGGCCACCCACATGGGCGAGAAGGGCGGAATCTACGTCCTGGACGAGCCGACCACAGGCCTGCACCTGGCGGACGTGGAGCAGTTGCTGGGCCTGCTGGACCGCCTGGTCGAGTCCGGCAAGTCGGTCATCGTCATCGAGCACCACCAGGCGGTGATGGCCCACGCGGACTGGATCATCGACCTGGGCCCGGGCGCGGGCCACGACGGCGGCCGGATCGTCTTCGAAGGCACCCCGACCGACCTGGTGAAGAACCGCAAGACCCTGACCGGCGAACACCTGGCGACGTATGTCGGCGTCTGACTGGGACGCGGAGGCGGCCAGGTTCGACGAGCAACCGGACCACGGCCTGCGAGCCCCGGAGATACGGTCGGCGTGGCGGGAGCTGCTGTTGTCGGCACTCCCACCCGCACCCGCCCGCGTCGCAGACCTCGGCTGCGGCACAGGCAGCATCACACTGCTGCTGGCGGAAGAGGGCTACGAGGTGACCGGCGTGGACCGGTCACCGGCCATGGTGGCAGCGGCCGCCGCCAAGGTCGCCGGCGTGGCGGAGGTCCGGGAAGGCGACGCCGCGTTCCCACCACTGGAACCGTCGTCGTACGACGTGGTCTTCGCCAGGCACGTGCTGTGGACACTGCCCGACCCCGAAGCGGTGGTGGGCCGGTGGCTCGAACTGCTACGCCCAGGCGGCCGCCTCGTACTGGTGGAGGGCCGCTGGCACACAGGCGCGGGCCTGACAGCAGCCCGCTGCCGGGAACTGGTCACCCCACACAGCGGCGAGGTCTCAGTACACAACCTGAACGACCCACAACTGTGGGGAGGCCCCATCACTGACGAGCGCTACCTGCTTGTCAGCCAACAAAAGGGCTGATGAGAAGCGTTGGAGCGGATGACGGGAATCGAACCCGCGTTCTCAGCTTGGGAAGCTGATGTTCTACCATTGAACTACATCCGCAGTGTGCCGCCAGATCCTATACGACGACGGCTCTCGCTAGGGTAGGCGGGTGTTGTTGAGTGATGGTGACCTCCGCAAAGAGCTGGCTTCTGGTCGGTTGGGGCTGGATCCGTTAGACGAGGCGATGATCCAGCCGTCGAGTATCGACGTGCGGCTTGACCGGTTCTTCCGTGTCTTCAACAACACGAAGTACACGCACATCGACCCGCGTCAGCAGCAGGACGACCTCACGGCACCTGTCGAGACGGTCGACGACCAGCCGTTCGTCCTGCACCCCGGGGAGTTCGTGCTCGGGTCGACCTTCGAGTCGGTCAACCTGCCCGACGACCTCGCCGGGCGGCTGGAGGGCAAGTCGTCCCTGGGGCGCCTCGGCCTGCTGACCCACTCGACCGCCGGGTTCATCGACCCCGGGTTCACCGGGCACATCACACTGGAACTGAGCAACGTCGCGAACCTGCCGATCACCCTGTGGCCCGGCATGAAGATCGGGCAGCTCTGCCTCTTCCGGCTCACGAGCCCCGCCGAGAACCCCTACGGCTCCACGGTCGCGGGCTCCCGCTACCAGGGACAACGCGGCCCGACGCCGTCACGGGCGTACCTCAACTTCCACCGCGTCGAGACGCGCCGCTGACTCGCCCGCCACCGGCGTCAGCGCCGCGCCCGCCGCGGGGAACACGGCGGCCAGGGCCAGTGCGAGCGGGTAGCCGAACGCGGTGATCAACGCACTGAACAGCGGTGCGGCGGCCATGGCCACGATGTTCTGGCCCGTGTTCTGCACGCCGAGGGCGCGGCCCGCCCAGAACGGGCCCGCCAGCTCGGCGGTGGCGGTGAAGCCGAGACCGTTGTCCGTCACCGACACGACCAGTGCCGCCAGCAACGCGGCGATCGCCAGCCACGGCAGGTCCAGCGCGTCGCCGACGCCCCACAACACGATGGTCGTGAGGGCGCCGAACGCGATGAGGCGCATCGGGCGCAGGCGGCTTCCCGCCCGGTCGGACCACACGCCGGCCAGGATGCGGCCCGCCGCGCCCGCGATCTGCACGACCGCGACGAGTTGCCCCGCCGCCACCGGGCTCCAGCCCCGCTCCGACACGAGGTAGGTCACCGCGAACGTCGCCGCCACGAACTGGGGCACCACGAGCATCGCGCTGGCCGTGTGCAGGCGGACCAGCGTGGTCGCGACCCGGCCGGTGTACGGCGACTCGGCGGCCGCCACCGTCCGTTCCGGGCGGGGTGGGTCCACGACCACGAACCACACGAGCAGCGCCGACAGGAGACACAGCACCGCGGGCAGTGCGACCGCGGTCGCGACGCCGAAGTGGTGCGCCAGCGGTGGCAGGGTCGCCGCGGCGATGCCGACGCCGACGGGCTGCGCGGTCTGCCGGATGCCCATGGCGAGCCCGCGCTCGCGTGCGCTGAACCAGCCGAGCACCACCCGTCCGCTCGCCGCGTTCACCGACGCCGACGCGGCTCCGGCGACCAGCAGCCCCAGTCCGAAGAGCACGAACCCCGGCAGCGTCAGGCTCACGAGCAGCAGCACACCGGTCAGCGCGAGCCCGGTCGTCATCACGACCCGCTCGCCGAACCGGTCCGCGGCCGCGCCCCACGAGATCAGCGCCGGCAGCAGGCCGAGCAGCGGCGCCGAGATCAGCACACTGGCCGAGGTCAGGGACAGGCCGTGGTCGGTCCGCAGCGCGGGGATGAGGAACGGGAGACCGTAGAGGAAGCTCGACGTGGTCGCCTGTGCCAGGAGTCCGGTGGCGAGGATGAACCAGCGTCGCATGGTCGCACCGTAACTCCCCTCTCCTGAATAGTGGGAACGATTTCCCGGCATGTGAGACGCCCGGGTGAGGGTTTCCCCAGGGGCGACTCGGGGGCGTCCCGGATGTCCGGGCCCCGCGGTCGGCCATAACGTCGTGCCCACACAGGAAAGCTGAGCGGAGGCGTGGCAGATGGGGAGCATGCGCGTGGTGGCGGGGATCACGGTCGGAGCGGCCGGTCTCGTCCTTGCCGGATGCGGGTGGGTCGGGCAGGACAGCTTCGACGACCGCGAGACGCTCGGTCAGACGATCACCGAGGTGCGGTTCGCCAACGACTCGGGCGACGTCGCCATCAAGGTCGGTGACACCGCCGAGGTCGCGCGTACCGTCAGGTACGGGGGCGACATGCCGGGCAAGAGCCACCGCGTCGAGGACGGTGTGCTGGTCATCGAGGCGTGCCCGGTCCGCGACTGCTCGATCGACTACGAGCTGACCGTCCCGGCCGACGTGCGGGTCAGCGGTGAGGTCCAGTCGGGCACCGTCGAGGTCACGGGGGTGGCGACGGTGAACGTGACGGCGGAGTCGGGCGACATCACGGTCCGGGACGTGGTCGGCCAGGTGAACGCCTCGGTCCAGTCCGGCACGCTCGACCTGAGCGGTATCGGGGGCGCGGTCGTGGCCGGTGCCGAGTCGGGTGACGTGCGGGTCGGGCTCGACGCCGTGAACAGCGTCTCCGTCGAGACGCAGAGCGGGAGCATCGACGTGACCGTGCCGAGTGGCGCGTACCACGTCACGGCGTCCACCGAGAGCGGCGACATCGCCAACGACCTGGAGGACGACCCGTCCGGCACACCCATCGAGGCGAGCGCGCAGAGCGGCGACGTCACCATTCGCACCGCGTAGGGAACACGGCGGGCCGCCCGGTCGTTGAGGGGTTCAGAAAGGTTGAGCGCGAGGGGCTCAAGTCTGGTTTGACGATTGATCAGATCCGACGGCAAACTTGAGCGGTATTCACTCAACCCAGCCAGGAGCAGAAAGCAGGAGGGAAACCAATGGCGCGAGCGGTCGGTATCGACCTGGGGACGACCAACTCCGTCGTCGCTGTCCTCGAGGGCGGTGAGCCGACGGTGATCGCCAACTCCGAGGGTTCGCGGACGACCCCGTCCATCGTCGCCTTCGCCAAGAACGGCGAGGTGCTGACCGGTCAGCCGGCGAAGAACCAGGCCGTGACCAACGTGGACCGCACGGTCCGTTCGGTCAAGCGGCACATGGGCACCGGCTGGTCGACGGAGATCGACGGCAAGTCCTACAGCGCGCAGGAGATCAGCGCCCGTGTGCTGATGAAGCTGAAGCGCGACGCGGAGGCCTACCTCGGCGAGCCCATCACCGACGCGGTCATCACCGTCCCGGCGTACTTCGAGGACGCCCAGCGCCAGGCCACCAAGGAGGCCGGGCAGATCGCCGGCCTGAACGTGCTGCGGATCGTGAACGAGCCGACCGCGGCCGCGCTGGCCTACGGCCTGGACAAGGGCGAGAAGGAGCAGACCATCCTCGTGTTCGACCTCGGTGGTGGCACGTTCGACGTGTCGCTGCTGGAGATCGGCGAGGGCGTGGTCGAGGTCCGCGCCACGTCCGGTGACAACCACCTCGGTGGCGACGACTGGGACCAGCGGATCGTCGACTGGCTGGTCGAGAAGTTCAGGCAGTCCTCCGGCATCGACCTCACCAAGGACAAGATGGCGCTGCAGCGCATCCGTGAGGCCGCCGAGAAGGCGAAGATCGAGCTTTCCAGCAGCAACAGCGCCAACATCAACCTGCCGTACATCACGGTCGACGCGGACAAGAACCCGCTGTTCCTCGACGAGACGCTGTCCCGCGCCGAGTTCCAGCGGATCACCAGCGACCTGCTGGACCGCACCCGCGCGCCGTTCAACAACGTGATCAAGGACGCCGGCATCAAGGTCGGCGACATCGACCACGTGGTGCTGGTGGGTGGCTCGACCCGCATGCCGGCCGTGACCGAGCTGGTCAAGGAGCTGACGGGCGGCCAGGAGCCGAACAAGGGCGTGAACCCGGACGAGGTCGTCGCCGTCGGCGCGACCCTGCAGGCCGGTGTCCTGCGCGGTGACGTCAAGGACGTCCTGCTGCTGGACGTCACCCCGCTGTCGCTGGGCATCGAGACCAAGGGCGGCGTGTTCACCAAGCTCATCGAGCGGAACACGACCATCCCGACCAAGCGGTCGGAGATCTTCTCCACCGCGGACGACGGCCAGACCACGGTCGGCATCCAGGTCTTCCAGGGTGAGCGCGAGATCGCGGTGCACAACAAGAAGCTGGGCACCTTCGACCTCACGGGCATCCCGCCGGCACCGCGCGGCGTGCCGCAGATCGAGGTCACCTTCGACATCGACGCGAACGGCATCGTCCACGTCAACGCGAAGGACCTCGGCACCGGCAAGGAGCAGTCGATGACGATCACCGGCGGCTCGGCGCTGCCGAAGGACGACATCGACCGCATGGTCAAGGACGCCGAGGCGCACGCCGAGGAGGACAAGCGCCGCCGCGAGGAGGCCGAGACCCGCAACCAGGCCGAGACGCTCGTCTACCAGACGGAGAAGTTCGTCAAGGACAACGACGAGAAGATCCCTGCCGAGGTCAAGGACAAGGTCAACACCGCGATCAAGGAGGCCGAGGAGTCGCTGAAGGGCACCGACATCGCGGCCATCAAGACCGCGATGGAGAAGCTCGCGACCGAGTCGCAGGCCATGGGCTCCGCGATCTACGCGCAGACCGGCGCCACCCAGGACGCGGGTGCCGCGGGCGGTGAGCAGGCCGGTGGCCAGCAGCAGTCCGCGGGCGCCGAGGACGTCGTGGACGCCGAGATCGTCGACGAGGACGGCAAGAAGTGACTACCCCGTCGCAGCCGCGATCGACCGACGACCACGGAGAGGAGCCACGCGTAGTGGTGCGCGACCGGCGTCGAATTGATCCGGACACCGGCGAGGTCCGGCCGCCCGCCCCCGAACAGGAGGCGGGCGCGCCGGAGGCCGAGGCCGGTGCCGCACCCGAGACCGCCGTCGAGGCGGAGGTCGTGCCGAGTCAGGAGGCGGAGCTGAAGGCGCAGCTCGACGAGCGGACCGCGGACCTGCAGCGACTGCAGGCCGAGTACGCCAACTACCGCAAGCGGATCGACCGGGACCGCGAGTCCGTGGTCAACACCGCGAAGGCGTCGGTGGCGGGCGAGTTGCTGGCCGTGCTCGACGACATCGAGCGCGCCGCCCAGCACGGCGACCTGACCGGTGCGTTCAAGGCGGTCGCCGACAAGCTCGTGGTGACACTGGAGCGCACGGGCCTGGAGGCGTTCGGGCACGAGGGCGAGCCGTTCGACCCGTCGGTGCACGAGGCCGTCCAGCACGACACGTCACCGGACGTCGCCGGGCCGACCGTGACCGCGGTGCTGCGCCGCGGCTACCGGTTCGGTGACCGGATCGTGCGGGCCGCGCTGGTCGCGGTCACCGACCACGAACCGGGTCAGGCCGATGCGGCGCCCGCCGACCAGTCCGAGGACGAGGCGTCGGCAGGCTGGTTCGACCCGAACGACAAGACGAACGAGCAGATCTGATCCGGAGGGAGGGGACGTCCGGTGAGTGCGCGGGACTGGATCGACAAGGACTTCTACCGCGAGTTGGGCGTCTCGTCCGACGCCACCGACGCCGAGATCAAGAAGGCGTACCGCAAGCTCGCTCGTGAGCTGCACCCCGACGCCAACCCGGGCAACGCCCAGGCGGAGGCGCGGTTCAAGGCGGTCTCCGAGGCCTACGGGGTCCTCGGCGACGCGGAGAAGCGCAAGCAGTACGACGAGGCCCGCCGGCTCTTCGGAGCCGGCGGGTTCCGCCCCGGCGGCTTCGGCGGTTTCGGCGGGGGCGGCGGCGGATCGACGTTCGACTTCAGCGACATCTTCGCCGGCACGCAGACCGGCGGCGGTGCCGCGGGCGGCGGGTTCAGCGATCTGCTCGGCAACCTGTTCGGCCGCCGAGGCAGCGGAACGGCTGCCACCAACCGCGCGCGGCGGGGCGCCGACGTGGAGACCGAGGTGCGGATCGACTTCGTGGAGGCGGTGAAGGGCGCGACCGTCCCGTTGCGCCTGTCGAGTCCCTCCACGTGCGACACCTGCCACGGCTCCGGCGCCAAGCCGGGCACGACGCCACGCACGTGTCCCACGTGTGCGGGCGCGGGCCTGGTCAGCCGGTCGCAGGGCGCGTTCGCGTTCAGCGAGCCGTGCCGGGACTGCCGCGGGACGGGCCGGATCGTCGACGACCCGTGCCCCGAGTGCGGCGGTGACGGCGTCAGCACGAAGCAGCGGACCCTGACCGTGCGCATCCCGCCGGGCGTCGACGACGACCAGCGGATCCGCCTCGCGGGCCAGGGCGAACCGGGCAACGGCGGCGGCAACGCGGGCGACCTGTACGTGCGGGTGCACGTCGCGCCGCACGCGGTGTTCGGCCGGTCGGGCAACGATCTGACGTTGAAGGTGCCGGTGACCTTCGCCGAGCTGGCGCTGGGCACGACACTGGAGGTGCCGACACTCGAGGGCAAGGTCGCCCTGCGGGTGGCTCCCGGCACGGCCAGCGGCCGGGTCCTGCGCGTGCGCGGCAAGGGCATCGTCCGGCGCGACGGCCAGGCGGGCGACCTGCTGGTGACCCTGCAGGTGGCGGTTCCGTCCACCATGGACGACAACGCCAAGGCCGCGCTCGAGCAGTACGCGGCCGCGACCGCGGAGCACGACCCCCGACCGGATCTGACCGCGATGCTGACCGAACGGAGTCGGTGATGACCGGGTTCCCGTTCCCGCCCGGAGCGGACGAGGACACACCCGTCTTCGTGATCTCCGTGGCCGCCGAGCTGTCCGGGCTGCACGCACAGACCCTGCGCGGCTACGACCGGATGGGCATCGTCTCTCCCGGCCGCACGTCCGGCGGCGGCCGCCGGTACTCCATGCGGGACATCGCCGTGCTCCGCGAGGTGCAGCGGCTGTCCCAGGAGCACGGCGTCAACCTGGCCGGGATCAAGCGCATCATCGAACTCGAGAACGAGGTCGACGCGCTGCGCGCCAGGGTGGCGGAGCTGACCGAGGAACTGGCGGCGGTCCACGCGGCCGCCGAACAGGCCGCGGCCGCCATCCACCGCTCCTACCGGAACGAACTGGTGCCGGTGACGCGCCAGACCGCACTGGTGGTGTGGAAGCCACGCAAGAAGTAGCTGTACAAACCGGGCGGCGCTTTCGGTCAACGCACCGGAAGCGCCGCCCGGCGCGTTACACCATTGTTGGTACCTTTACACCATGGCCTTGAACATCAAGGATCCGGAGGCTGAGCGACTTGCCGCTGAGGTCGCCGCCCTGACCGGTGAAAGCAAGACCGCCGCCGTCCGCGTCGCCCTTCGTGAACGCCGTGAGCGGTTGACCGCCCGGAGCGGGCCGCGAGCCCGGACTCTCCGACGTTTCCTCGAGGACGAGATCTGGCCGCGAGTACCGACCGAACTCCAGGGCCAGCCGCCGATGACGAAGGCCGAACGTGAAGAGATCCTCGGCTATGGCCCGGAGGGCGTGTGATCATCGACAGCTCGGCCGTCGTGGCGGTCATCCTGCGGGAAGAGGGCAGCGAACGCGTTCTCGAGGCGCTCGAGACCGCGGATGCCTGTCGGGTCGGCGCGCCCACTCTCGTGGAAACGGCGATGGTGCTGACCGGCAGGCTGGGTGACGAGGGCCGGACGATGCTTCTGTCTCTCTTGCGAGAAGTGAACGTCGACGTGCTGTCGTTCAGCGACGCGCACTGGCGGACCGCGCAGAGCGCGTTCGTCCGCTACGGCAAGGGACGTCATCCGGCAGCACTGAACTTCGGCGACTGCCTCACGTACGCGACGGCATACGTCGCGGGCGAGCCGCTTCTCTGTGCAGGTGACGACTTCGCGCAGACGGATCTCGAACTGGCGATCAAGCCCGCGTGACCGGTAGATCAGTCCACGGTGAACGGGTCGTACGTGATGCGGTCCAGCGCTGTTCCCGCGACCAGCATCCGCGACACCGTCGACCGGACCATGGCCGGTGAGCCGGACACGAGCACGTCGTGGTCCTGCCAGGCACCGTAGCGGGTGACCACGTCCGCCAGCGTGCCCTTCTCCACCGCGGGCAGCGTCGAGTCCGACTCCAGCACCGGAACGACCTTCAGCCACGGGTTGGTCGTCGCCGTGTTCTGGAGGATCTCCAGGTCGTACAGGTCGGCGCGGACACGGCCGCCGAAGAAGAGCTGGACCTTCGGGTTCTCGCCCCACTGCGCCAGGTGCTCGACGATCGCGCGCATCGGGGCGATGCCGGTGCCGCCCGCGATCATCAGCACGTCCCGGCCGGACTCGCGGTTCACCGCCAGGCGGCCCATCGGCGGGCCGATGCGCCACACGTCGCCGACCTCGCCGTGCGTCACGATCGCGCGGGAGACCCAGCCGGTCTGCACCGCGCGGATGTGGAACTCCAGCAGGCCGTCCTCGCGTGGCGCGGTGGCCGGGGTGAGGTAGCGCCACATCCTGGGCCGCTGCGGCACCTCGATGCTCAGGTACTGCCCCGGCTGGTACGGCACCGGCTGGTCCGGGCGCACCCGGACCACCGCCAGGTCCCTCGTCAGGCGGTGGCGTTCGACGACGGTGCCGTTCCACCAGGCGGGGCCGTCGTCGGCGGTCGACGCCTCCAGCATCGCCCTGGCCATGATCGTGTACGCCTCGGCCCACGCCCGTTCGACCTCGTCGGTCCACGCGGGCTTCGCGTACTGCTTGATCGCGGCGAGCAGCGCCATGCCGACGGCCTCGAAGTGGCTCGGGATCACGCCGAACTTGCGGTGGTCACGGCCGAGCTGCCGCAGGAAGGGCAGCAGGTCGTCCGGGCGGTCCACCATCTGGACGATGTGGACGAGGGCGCGCAGCAGCCGCGAGCGCTGCACCTCCATGTTCACCGGGAACATCTCCCGGGTGGCGGGCGCGATGCCGAACAGCGTCGCGTAGAAGTGCTTCGCGACCAGGTCGGCGTGCGGTTCCGCGACGGTCCAGCTGTCACGGACCAGGCGCACCATCGTCGCGAGTGGTTCCTCGCTCTGCTGCCGGCCGTCCTGGTTGGGTAACGGGCTTACCACGGCGTTGGCTGTCATGGTCGGGACACAGTCCACCTCTCGGCGTCCGGGGCTCGACGCCAGGTCACCTCGGACGTCATCCGTCCCCGACATCGAGACACTAGACGGAAACTCCCCGGTTGTCCGCCCTCCTTCCACTTTCGTGTGATTGGCAACTACGTGGAGTGGTCAGTTGGAACGTTCGGGCGACATGCCGGGGACGTGTTCGCATTTACCTCGCCGTTATGAAACCGTGTCCGCCGTGCGTCCTGATCTGGTGACTCCCACGGGCGTCGCTGATGCGGCCCTCCTCGACCTAGAGATCGCGGAACCCCCGGTAACGGCGCCGCCACCGCCAGTGGACCCCCCGACGGTCCAATTTCACCCGATCGGCTCACTTTCGGTACCAGGGTGCGATGGCGAGCGGCTGCTGCAGCGGGCCTACGGCACGACCGACCGTGCCGAGCGCTTCTACCGCGACCAGGTGCTCGACCACCTGAACCCCGAGATGGTCGAGTTCGTCGGGCGGATGGAGATGGCGTTCGTCGGCACGGCCGACGCCGCCGGCGAGTGCGACTCCAGCTTCCGCGCGGGCCCGCCCGGCTTCCTGCACGTCCTCGACCCACGGCGCGTCGCCTACCCCGAGTACCGGGGCAACGGCGTGCTGGCGAGCCTCGGCAACATCAGCGAGAACCCGCACGTCGCCGTGCTGATGATCGACTTCGTGCGGGACCTGATCGGGCTGCACGTCAACGGCCGCGCCGGCATCATCGACGACACCGAGCTGCGGCGCGACCACCCCGGCCTCCCCGCCGGCGACGAACGCGGGCGCACCCCCGAGCGCTGGGTCGTCGTGCACGTGGAGGAGGCCTACGTCCACTGCCGCAAGCACATCCCGCGGTTGCGGCCGGTCTCCCGCGACCGGGACTGGGGCACCGACGACACGCGGCGCAAGGGTGGGGACTACTTCAACGTCCGCGCGCGCCAGAACGCGCCCGCACCGCTGAGCTGATCGCGGCGCGTGCGGAGCGAACCGTCCAACACATCACTCGGGTGGCGGTAGCGCGCCACGCCGGGAACTCTTGACCTTGGCGCCGAGGTGCATCGTGCACACCTGCCTGTGGATAAACACCTGGGGTTTGTGGACAGGTGGGTACCTGTTGTGGACAACCCTGTTAGGACATGTGGGTGAGGCGGAACCAGGCCATCGTGACCTTGCGCTAAGTCGAGGTTGAGCGGAACACGCTCAACTTTGCTGACGTTAGGCATAGTGAGTCAGAACGTTGCACGTGAGGGGACCATGGACGCTTTCAACCCGACGACCAAGACCCAGCAGGCCATCTCGGCCGCGGCGCAGGCCGCGACGGTGGCGGGCAACCCCGATGTGAAGCCCGTGCACCTGCTCGGCGCGCTGCTCGCGCAGGGCGACGGGCTGACCGCGCCGCTGCTGCAGGCGGTCGGTGCCGACCCGAACGTGGTGCGCAAGGAGCTGGACCAGCTGGCGAACTCGCTGCCGTCCGCGACCGGCTCGACCGTGTCCGCGCCACAGCTCGACGGTGAGGCACTGCGCTCGGTCACGCACGCGCAGAAGCTCGCGACCGAGATGGGCGACGAGTACGTCTCCACCGAGCACCTGCTGGTCGGCCTCGCCGCGCAGGGCGGTGCGGTCGGTCAGCTGCTGAACCGGCACGGCGCGACCCCCGAGGCGCTGCGTGAGGCCTTCGCCAACGTGCGCGGCTCGGCGCGGGTCACCAGCCCCGACCCCGAGTCGACCTACAAGGCGCTCGAGAAGTACGGCCTCGACCTCACCGACCGGGCGCGCAAGGGCGAGCTGGACCCGGTCATCGGCCGGGACGCCGAGATCCGCCGGGTCGTGCAGGTGCTGTCGCGGCGGACCAAGAACAACCCGGTGCTGATCGGTGAGCCGGGCGTCGGCAAGACCGCGATCGTCGAGGGGCTCGCCCAGCGGATCGTGGCCGGTGACGTGCCGGAGTCGCTGCGGGGCAAGAAGGTCGTGGCGCTGGACCTCGGGTCCATGGTCGCCGGCGCGAAGTTCCGCGGCGAGTTCGAGGAGCGGCTGAAGGCCGTCCTCAAGGAGATCACCGACTCGGCGGGCCAGGTCATCACGTTCATCGACGAGCTGCACACGATCGTCGGCGCGGGCGCGACCGGCGAGGGCGCGATGGACGCGGGCAACATGATCAAGCCGATGCTCGCCCGAGGTGAGCTGCGGATGGTCGGCGCGACCACGCTCGACGAATACCGCGAGCACATCGAGAAGGACGCCGCGCTGGAGCGCCGCTTCCAGCAGGTGCTGGTCGGCGAGCCGTCCGTCGAGGACACCGTCGGCATCCTGCGTGGCCTCAAGGAGCGCTACGAGGTGCACCACGGTGTGCGGATCACCGACGGTGCGCTCGTCGCCGCGGCCGCGCTGTCCGACCGGTACATCACCGCGCGCTTCCTGCCGGACAAGGCCATCGACCTGGTCGACGAGGCCGCGTCCCGCCTGCGCATGGAGATCGACTCCCGGCCGGTCGAGATCGACGAGGTCGAGCGGGCCGTGCGGCGCCTCGAGATCGAGGAGATGGCGCTCGAGAAGGAGGACGACCCCGCGTCGCGGGAGCGGCTGGCCGCCCTGCGCGGTGAGCTGGCCGAGAAGCGGGAGGCGCTGACCGCGCTGACCGCCCGCTGGCAGAACGAGAAGGGCGCCATCGAGAAGGTCCGCGACCTCAAGGAGGAGCTGGAGCAGCTGCGCGGCGAGTCGGAGCGGGCCGAGCGCGACGGTGACCTCGGTCGTGCCGCCGAGCTGCGGTACGGGCGTATTCCGACGCTGGAGAAGGACCTGGAGGCCGCCACCGCGACCGCCGAGCGGGCCGAGGAGCAGGCCATGCTGAAGGAGGAGGTCGGCCCGGACGACGTCGCGGACGTCGTGTCCGCGTGGACCGGCATCCCGGCGGGCAGGCTGCTCGAGGGCGAGACCGCGAAGCTGCTGCGCATGGAGGAGGCCATCGGCGGGCGGGTCGTCGGCCAGGCCGAGGCCGTGCGGGTCGTGTCCGACGCGGTGCGGCGCGCACGCGCCGGTGTCGCGGACCCGGACCGGCCGACGGGCTCGTTCCTGTTCCTCGGCCCCACCGGTGTCGGCAAGACCGAGCTGGCGAAGGCCCTGGCGGAGTTCCTGTTCGACGACGAGCGGGCCATGATCCGCATCGACATGTCCGAGTACTCGGAGAAGCACTCGGTCGCGCGGCTGGTCGGCGCGCCGCCCGGCTACGTCGGCTACGACCAGGGCGGCCAGCTCACCGAGTCCGTGCGGCGGCGCCCGTACAGCGTGGTGCTGCTGGACGAGGTCGAGAAGGCGCACCCGGACGTGTTCGACGTGCTGCTGCAGGTCCTCGACGACGGTCGCCTGACCGACGGGCAGGGCCGCACGGTCGACTTCCGCAACACGATCCTCGTGCTGACGTCGAACCTCGGTTCGCAGGCGATCGCGGACGTGACGCTCGACGAGCAACAGCGCAGGGACGCCGTGCTTTCGGTGGTGCAGCGGCACTTCAAGCCGGAGTTCCTGAACCGGCTCGACGACGTGGTCGTGTTCGGCTCGCTCGCGACCGAGGAGCTGACGTCCATTGTGGACATCCAGATCGCCGCGCTCGGCCGTCGCCTGACGGCCCGCCGCCTCACGCTGGACGTGAGCCCGGCGGCGCGGGACTGGCTGGCCATCAACGGTTTCGACCCGGTGTACGGAGCGCGTCCGCTGCGGCGGCTGGTGTCGTCGGCCATCGGTGACCAGCTAGCGAAGTCGTTGCTGTCGGGCGAGATCCGCGACGGCGACACGGTCCGCGTGGACGTCACCCCGGACAACGCGGCGCTGATCGTCGGCCGCGCCCTGTAGGTGATGAAGGGGTCCTTCCTCACGCCGTGCGTGAGGAAGGACCCCTTCATGTCATCAGGCGCAGAAGGAGATCTCCGGGTACTCCGGTGACGGCGCCGTCAGCAGTGGTCGCTCCTCGCCACGCAGGTTCCGGTCCAGGAACGCGCCGACGTACGCCCGCGTGATCGCCTGCACCCGCTTCCCGTCGACGGTCGCGCCGAGGTCGACGCCCAGCTGGTCGGCCAGCAGACCGACGTCGGTGAACGACGCGTGCTGCGCACCGTGCAGCGTGAGCCACCGCTTCCACGCGGTCAGGTGCCGCCAGTCGTCCTTGACGAACGGCTCAGAACAGGACGGGAACGGCGCACCTGGCGGGTACTTGATCAGGTACAGGAACGGGCGATCCAGGTTCTCGGTCAACGGGATGTACGCCCGGCCGTCGATGTCGAACCCGGCCGTGATCCGCTCGTCCGCGACCAGCGCGGTGGTCGCGCTGCCACCGCCCGCCGAGTGACCGCCCATCGCGATCCGCGCCGGATCGATCCGCCGGTACCGGCGAAGCAGCTCGTCGAGCACGAACGACACGTCCTTCGCCCTGCTCCGCGCCAGTGTCTCCCAGAACCCCGGCAGGTGGTCGACCTCGCACGACGCGCAGCCGACGAACCGCCCGTCGGGGAAGCTCGTGCCGTAGTTCTCGTACGTGTGACCGACGACCGCGACGAAGTAGCCGTGGCTCGCGAGGTCCTCGGCCAGCGCGGTGAGCGTCGCGCGTGGCTTCGTGTAACCCGGCGACAGCACCACGAGCGGCGACCGGCCGACGGGCCGGGCGTTCCGCACGGAGTTGGTCCGCACGGTCGTCAGCAGGTCCGGCGGCAGGTCGGTGAGGCCGCCGTCCTCCAGCAGCGCCGCCGATTCCGCCGCGGTCACGTACGCGGTCTTCTCGCCGTGCGACCTCGCCGTCGGGTAGAACAGCGTGACCATCAGCTCCCGGTAGGGCACCGAAGGCACCCACGGGTCGGGCCTGGACGTGTCCTTCAGGTACAGCGACCTCGAACCGACCGGCCGCTGCCCCGTCGGCTCCGGCAGCGTGAGGTTCTTCGGGAACGTCACCTCGGGGTACCGCGACGACGGTTCGTCCAGCAGCGGCTGGGCTTTCCCGCGCAGGTGCAGGTCCAGGAACGCCCGGACGTAGGTGCGTGTGATGGCCTGCGTCCGCTCGGCCGTGGTGGTGGCCCCGGTGTCGAAACCCATCTGTTCCAACAGGATCCCGACGTCGGTGAACGACACGTGCTTCGCGCCGTCGACGAGCAGCCAGCGTTTCCAGCCGGTCATGTCCGCCCAGCTGGTCTCCCAGGTGCCGGCCGGTGCGCCGCTGCCCGGCGTGTACTGCTCCGCCCGGCCGAGGAACAGGAACGGCTTCGCCAGCCCGCTTTCCGGGATGACGTCGTGGGTGCTGCCGTCGACGTCGAACCCGGCCCTGATCCGGGAGTCGGTGAGCAGCGCGGGAACGCCGCTCGCGCCACCGGCGGAGTGACCGCCCATCGCGATGCGGGACGGGTCGATCTGCCGGTACCGGCGGAGCAGTTCGTCGAGCGTGAACGACACGTCGTCCGCCCGGCCCTGGGTCAGCCTGATCCAGTCCGACTCGTCCTTGGCCATCTCGCACGTGACGCACGTGGTGATCCGCCCGTCGGGGAAGGACTGCCCGACGTTCTCGTGGGTGTGGCCGACGACCGCGACCAGGTAACCGTGGCTCGCCAGGTCCTCGGCCGTCGCCGTGAGCGTGGCGCGGGGCTTGCTGTGGCCGGGCGACAGCACGACCAGCGGCAGGCTCCGTGGCCGTCCCGAGAGCGGGGCGTTCTGGACGGCGTTGGTGTGCACCGTGCTCAGCAGGTCGGGGGGCAGGTCGGTGAGACCGCCGTCCGCCAGCAACAACCGGGACTCGTCCGGCGTCATGTACCGCGCCTTCGGTCCGTGGGAGGACGCGGTCGGGTAGAACAGCGACACCATCAGTTCCCGGTAGGGCACGTCGGGCAGCCACGGGTCGGGTCTGGACGTGTCCTTCAGGTACAGCGCGGTCGTCCCGACCGCCTGTGTCCCCGTCGGTGCGGGTAGCCGGAGTGCCTGGTCCGCGGTCGCGGTGGGCGCCGCGGGCACGGTGAGCGCGAGCGCGGTCAGGACGGTGACGGTACGCATGGATCCCCCTCACACATGGCGAATTCGTCGGTAGCAGAACCAGGCCAGCAGCGCGGAAAGGGCGAGGAACAGGCCGGTCTCCAGCCATTGCAGCGGCCAGAAACGGCTGCCGGGCTGGTAGGTGACGCGCTGGGAGTAGCCGAGATCGGCCAGTTTCCCGATGCACGCCTTGATCTGTGCGATGTCCGGCAGGCGATCCTCGCTCGCCGGGGGCGGCAGGCAATCGCCCACCTCGGGCAGCGGGCGGACCGCGGTGCCCGTCGAGTCGACGGTCTCGTTGGCGAGCATCCACGCACCCGGCGGCTTCGGGAAGACGATCTCCTCGATCACGCCGCTCTCGTTCCCCTTGATGCCCATGATCGAGCTCGGCTCGATGGCGATCGTCTCCTCGACCGGCGGCAGCACGTACGGCCGGACGAACAACGGCACCGCGACCATCACGGCCGTGAACACGACGAGCGTGACGGCCATGGCGGCGACCGTGCGGCGCAACAGGACGCCGACCGCGACCCCGAGCACGAACGCGAACGCGGCGTACCCGACCGGCGCGATGCCGCGTGCCGCGAAGAACACCGGTGACATGCGTGTCAACGCGAAGTACTCGGTCTCCTGCGCGGCCGCGGCGTCGATGGGGCCCGCCCACCAGCTGACGGCGGCGCTGAGCAGACCGGCGGCGATCACGGCCGCCACGACACCGACGCCCAGCTTCGTCGTGAGCCAGCGGCCGCGGGTGATGCTCTGGTTCCACACGAGGTTGTGCGTGCCGGTCTCCAGCTCGCGCGCCACCAGCGGCACGCCCCAGAACACGCCGATGACGGCCGGCAGCGCGTACACCATGATCGACGTGCCGCCGTACATCACGTCCATGTCGGAGAAGTCCGTGCGGTTCACCAGGTTCTGGCCGGTGATCGCGAGGAACGCGCACACCGCGACGACCGCCGCGTACACCGAAGCGGCCGGGATCCGGAACTGCCGCCAGGTCAACCAGGTCATCGCAGGACCTCCAGTGCGGGGCGGGCGGTGACCGGGTTGCTCATGTACTCGAGCACCAGGTCCTCCAGGGTGAGGCTCCCGACCGTCCACGTTGGATCGAGGACCGGTCCGTCCGTGCGCACGACGACCGTGGTCTGCCGGTCGGTGTGGCTCGACGAGATCACGTGCTGGTCCGACGGCAGCGTGTCGAGGTCGCGCCGGGGGCCGCTCAACCGGTGGTGCGTGGCGAGCAGGTCCTCGACGTCGCCTGCGATCCGCACCTGCGAGTCGACGAGCACGATCATGTGGTCGCACACCCGCTCCAGGTCCGCGACCAGGTGGGACGACAGGACGACCGACACGCCGTGCTCCGCGACCGCCTCCATGAGGTCGGACAGGAACTCGCGGCGCGCGAGCGGGTCGAGCGCGGCGACCGGTTCGTCGAGCAGCAGCAGCTCGGGCCGTTTCGCGATGCCGATGGTGAGCGCGAGCTGTGCGCGCTGACCGCCGGAGAGCTTTCCGGCCTGCTGCTTCGGGTCGAGCCCGATCCGCTCGATCCGCCGCTGCGCGAGCTTCGCGTCCCAGTTGGGGTTGAGCCGCTCACCGAGCCGCAGGTGGTCCTCGACGGTCAGTCCCGCGTAGACCGGCGTGCTCTGCGCGACGTAGCCGACCTTCGCCAGCTGCTCGGGGCCGCTGCCCGGCAGGCCGCCGCACACCTCGATGGTCCCGGCGGTCGGTTCGAGCATGCCCGCGGCGAGGTTCAGCAGCGTCGACTTGCCCGCCCCGTTCGGGCCGACGAGACCGGTCACGTGACCCGGCTCGATCTCCAGCGTGCAGCCGGCGAGTGCCCACCGGCGCTTGTACTTCTTGCCCAGTCCCTGGGCCCGCAGGACGGTCACGCTATGTCCTCTCTCGCGGCGTCGCGAAACGTGGACATGAACAACGCCTCGATGCTCTCGTCGTCGAGACCGGCCTTGCGGGCCTTGGCGAGCCAGCGCCGCAGGTCCTGGCGCAGCGGGCCGTGGGCGAGCGTGTTGTGGGCGAGCGTGGCCGTCACGAACGTGCCCACGCCCGGCCGTGCCGCGACGAGCCCTTCGTGTTCCAGCTCCCGGTACGCCTTGAGCACGGTGTTCGGGTTGATCGCGAGTGCGGCGACCACGTCCTTGACCTTCGGCAGCTGGTCGCCTTCGCGGAGCAGGCCCAGCCGGAGCGCGTGCCGCACCTGTTGGACCACCTGTTGGTAGGGCGACAGGCCGGACCTGCCGTCCAGGTGAAACTCGATCACGACTTCCTCCATTTATCTAGCTACCTAGCACTATAGATAAACAGGCGGCCGGTGCGCTACTACGAGTGACAAGGGGCCTGTGATCTTCGTTCCGGCGCCATGACGGCTACTCTTTGGCGGGTGGGCATACCGGCATGGGTGTGGTTCGTCGTGGCGGTGGTCGCCGGGCTGGCCGGCGCCGCGCTGTTGCTGCGTGACCGCGCCCGCCTGACCTCGCGAAACCGGGAGCGCCGCCGCTGGGCCGCGCTGCGGGGCTGGCAGTTCGCGGAAACCGACCACCTGCTGCCGACCCAGTGGGAAGGCGGCGCGATCGCGTTCCACGGTGGTGGTGTCGCGCGCGACGTGGTCGCCGGGTCGACCTTCACCGCCGACGGACGCCGCAAGGTGTACGTGTTCGACCTGGAGTCGAACGGCCGCGTCGTCGCGGTGGTCGTCGCCGTCCAGTGCCGCCGCGTGCTGCCCGCCGTGGTCGAGCTGTGGCTGCCGAGCGCACCGTTCCAGCGCGACACGATGCCCGAGCTGCTCGGCCCCGTCGGCCAGCGCTACGCGTTCGTGTCCGACATCAACTCCGCGCGCGGCCTGATCACCCCGGACCTGGTGGACGCGACGGAGGAGATCGGCGCGGACATCCCGGTGGCGTGGATCGAGGCGGGCTGGGTGCTGGCGAGCGTCGCACCGCACGCGTCACCGTCCCGCCTGGAACGGCTGCTGCGTGGCGTCGGCGAGATCGCGGACGTCATCGACCCGTTCGACGCCGAGATCGACCCGGTCGGCGAACAGGAGCACCCGTCAGGACGTCACGGGGAGCGCCAGGACTGATGCCGACAGCGCTTGTCACCGGGGCCACCGCCGGGATCGGGGCCGCCTTCGCCAGGAAGCTCGCCGCCGAGGGCTGGGACCTGGTCATCGTCGCGCGCACCAAGGAGCGGCTCAAGGAGGTCGCCGCCGAGCTGTCCGACCGGCACGGCGTCACCGTCACGCCCATGGCCGCGGACCTGTCCGTCGCCAGAGCCCGCAAGCGGGTGGAGGAGCGGCTGCAGAACGCGGAGCAGCCGATCGACCTGCTGGTCAACAACGCGGGCTTCGGTACCCGGGGCGCGTTCGCCACCACCGGCCTCGACCACCTGCAGGCCCAGCTGGACGTGAACGTCACGAGCGTGCTGCGGCTCACCCACGCGGTGCTGCCCGGCATGATCGACCGCGGCCACGGCGCGGTCGTCAACGTGTCGAGCGTGGCGGGCTTCTTCCCGGCCACCGGCCCGACCTACGGGGCGTCGAAGGCGTGGGTCACCGCGTTCTCCGAGGGCATGGCCGTGAACCTCGCGGGCACGGGCGTGCGGGTGATGGCGCTGTGCCCCGGGTTCACGAAGACGGAGTTCCACGACCGTGCGGGCGACGACAAGGCGCCCCTGCCGGACCGCCTGATGCTGGACGCGGACCGCGTGGTGGCCGACTGCCTGCGTGACCTCCGGCGCGGACGGACGCGGTCGGTGCCGGGTGCCATGTACAAGGCGCTGCTGGCCGTGCCCAGGCTGCTGCCGAGCGCCGTGCTGCGGCGCCTGGAGGCCCGGGTGACGAGTGGCCGCGACCGCACCTGACGTACGTGAGTATTCGGACAATGGCTGCGCCACGCCGTTCGCGGTGACAAGCTGCCCCCATGACGCAGCCGCCTGGTTGGTACCCCGAGCAGCCCGGGTCCACCGTTCTCCGTTGGTGGGACGGTCAGCAGTGGACACAGCACACGCAGCAGGCCCAGCAACAACAGCCGCGCAGCGACGCCAGCGCCTGGGAGATACAGGTCGGCAGGGGACCTGACCCGGACAAGATCCGGGAGCAGACCCGTGCCGCAGGCGTCGGGCAGGCCGGGTACGGCGGCGGGACGTTGTTCACCGAGCCCGTGCTCGTGGTCAACCAGAAGGTCAAGCTCATCGAGATGGCCAACGAGTACGCCGTGTTCGACCAGCACGGGCGGCAGCTCGGGTCGGTCGCCCAGGTCGGGCAGAACGCGTTCAAGAAGGCCGTCCGGTTCCTCACCAGCTACGACCAGTTCCTCACCCACCGCCTCGAGGTGCGGGACGTCAACCACCAGCCGGTGCTGATGCTGACCAGGCCCGCGAAGGTGTTCAAGTCGCGGATCATCGTGCAGCGGCCGGACGGGTCCGAGGTCGGCCAGATCGTGCAGGAGAACGTGTTCGGCAAGATCCGGTTCTCGTTCGTCGTCGGCGAGCACCAGATCGGCGGGATCCAGGCGGAGAACTGGCGCGCGTGGAACTTCGCCGTCCTCGACCACACCGGCGGTGAGATCGCCCGCATCACGAAGACGTGGGAGGGCTTCGCGAAAACCGCGTTCACGACCGCGGACAACTACGTGGTGCAGGTCCACCGGCCACTGCAGGACCCGTTGGCGAGCATGGTGGTCGCCTCCGCGCTGACCGTCGACACCGCACTCAAGCAGGACGAACGCGGCTTCGGGTGACGTGGTGGATCGGCCGTGCCGCCGTCCGGCCGCGTGTGACTTCTGGCGTGCCGCTACGCCATCGGCCCTGGTCCGTGAGACAGTGTGGACCTGTGCGCACCCTCGACCTCACCGCAAAGGGCGAGCTCGCCCGCCTCGTCACGGAACTAGCCGTCGTGCACGGGCGCGTGACGCTCGCTTCCGGCAAGGACGCCGACTACTACGTCGACCTCCGCCGGGCCACCCTGCACCACGCGGCCGCCCCGCTCATCGGGCGGCTGCTGCGCCAGCTCACCGCGGACTGGGACTACGTCGCCGCCGGCGGGCTCACCCTCGGCGCGGACCCGGTGGCGTACGCCATGATGCACGCCGCCGCGACCGCGGGTGAGGTGCTCGACGTGTTCGTCGTGCGCAAGGAGGCCAAGGCACACGGCATGCAGCGACGTGTCGAGGGCATCGAGGTCGCCGGGCAGCCGGTGCTGGCCGTCGAGGACACCTCGACCACCGGCGGCAGCGTGCTCACCGCGGTCGACGCGCTCGAGGAGGCCGGGGCCAAGGTCGTCGGCGTCGCGACCGTCGTGGACCGGGACACCGGTGCCCGCGAGGCCATCGAGGCACGCGGCCTTCCCTACCGCTACCTGCTGAACCTCGCCGACCTGGGTTTGTGAGCGAGCGGCCCGCGGACCGGGACATGCCGGCAGCGGAACGCCATCGAGGAGTCGTGGCGGCGGGTCGACGTCGAACTGCGGCGCAGACCGCTCGGCCGACCCGCCGCATCACCCGCCGCAAGCCCGCCACCAGCACCGCAGCAGCCGAGACGGCCTCCTCAGGGGTGATTTTTCGGTAGCGTGAACGTATGCCCGGATTACTCGCCAATGTCACCACGGTGGTGCATTTCGTAGCGCTGCTGTACATCGGGCTAGGCGGGTTCCTGGCATGGCACTGGCGAAGATCGATCTTCGTGCACGTGTTCTTCGCGGCATGGGGCGTCCTGGTCAACGTCACGCCGGTCCCGTGCCCCCTGACCGCCCTGGAAGACTGGTTCCGCGGCATGCAGGGCCTCGGCCCGCTGCCCGGCGGTTTCAACGAGTACTACATCTACGACGAGATCATTCCCCGCCCGCTCCTGCCGGTCGTCGCGGTGGGTGCCATCGTCCTGCTGGTCGTGTCGTACGTGGGAGTGTGGGTGCGGTGGCGGAGGAGTCCGGTCCAACGGAGTGGGAGTTCGGCGAGCCGGTCGGCGTAGGCCCGTGGCCGGGTGACTGGCCGGCCGACGACCGCTACGACCCCGCCCTGCTCACCGACGGCGACCGCCGCAACGTCGTCGACCACTACCGCTACTGGCGTCGTGACGCCGTCGTCGCGGACCTCGACACCCGCCGCCACGACTTCCACGTCGCCATCGAGAACTTCCAGCACGACCACAACATCGGCACGGTCGTCCGCACCGCCAACGCGTTCGCGGCCCGCGCGGTCCACATCGTCGGCCGCCGCCGCTGGAACCGCCGCGGTGCCATGGTCACCGACCGGTACCAGCACGTGCACCACCACCCGGACATGGCCGCGCTGCTGGACTTCGCCACCGCCGACGGGCTCGCGGTCGTCGCCGTGGACAACACCCCGGGCGCGGCCCGCCTGGAGACGGTGTCGCTGCCACGCCGCTGCGTCCTCGTGTTCGGCCAGGAGGGCCCCGGCCTCACCGAGGACGCCCGCAAGCAGGCCACCCAGGTCGTGTCGATCGCCCAGTTCGGCTCGACGCGCTCCATCAACGCGGGCGTGGCGGCGGGCATCGTCATGCACGCGTGGATCCGCGAACACGCCGACCTCGACAAGGCCTGGTGAATCAGTGGCTCTCCACCTTGCTGATCCACGTCCGTAGGTCCAGCATCGGCTTCGGCACCGACACACCCAGTTCGACCACGTGCTCGTGGTAGCGGTGGTACAGCTCGACGGCCTCGTCCCGCTTGCCGGTGACGTCGAGCGCGTACATGGTGAGCCCGACGACCTCGGTGTCCGCCAGCCGCTCGTGCGACAGCCGGACCAGGTCGGGGACGTAGTGCCCGACCCGGCCGAGCCTGCACTCGACGCGGACCAGCGCGACCTCCCCGGCCCGCCGTTCCTCGCGCAGCGCGTGGCGGCACTTCGCGATCCGGCGGCCCGTGAGCCCGGCGAGCGGCTCGCCCGCGCACTGCTCGACCACGGCACGCAGGCGTGCCGCCGCCGTGCGGTCGTCGAGCCGCCCGGCCGCGGCGACCTGTGCGCTCAGCCGGTGCACGTCGACCTGGTCGGCCGCGATGTTCAGGCGCCACAACTGGTCCCGGTTGACCAGCGCCTGCCGGAACCCCAGCGCCGCGAGCCTGCGGCGCAGGTCGGCCATGAGCGGGTCGATGTCGTCGAACGAGCCGTCGTCGCCGAGCCAGTCGGCGAGCTCGAGACGGGAGACCGCCCGCCCCCTGGCGAGCAGGAGCGGCACCACCATGCGTTGTTCGTCGGCGGGGCCGAGAACTGCACGTGCGTTTTCCCGTGCCGTTCCGACCTCGCCGAAGAGGTGAAACATGACATTTTCGGGCGAAAGAATGCCGGCCTCTTTCGTCATCTTCTGCCTTCGGTTTCCATGGAGTCATGTACGGCATCGAGAACTGGATACGAGCGCACGCCACCTTCGTGAAGAGCAGCTTCAGCGAGGGCGGCAACTGCGTCGAGGTGACCAGGACCGAGGTCATCGGCGTGCGAAACTCGAAGGATCCCGACGGACCGGTCCTGCTGATCACCCGGAGCGGGTGGGAGACGTTCGCGCGCGGATTAATCTCGCGCTCACCGAGGTGCCGCGGATAATTCCTGGATTCGAACCATGGGGGACTCCGTCGTCCTATTCGTCGTGACTGTTGCGGAGCGCGGTGGCGACGCCCCGGAGGAATTCCCGGGCGTCGTCACCGAAGAGCGCCGTGCGGCACAGATCGGACCAGCGGGAGCGGTACAGCGCCACGTGCTCGGCGGTGTCGACGGTCATGTCGGCGTGGATGGTCTCGACGGTGACCGTCGCGTCGTCAGCGTCCTCGTCGCCCTCGTAGACGACGAAGTTGTGGGTCGTGAGCGCGGTGGCCTCGACGTCCAGCGGGATGACGCCGACGGTGACGTTCTCCAGCGTGCTGATGGACCCGATGCGGTCGAGCTGCGCCACCTGCAGTGAGACCGGCCCGGGACGCCACCGCAGCGCGGTCTCCGTGATCAGGAAGTCGAAGTGCCGGTTCGTCTCGTACAGCGCGAGCTGGCGGTTCATCCTGCCCGCGACGTCGGCGGCGGGATCGGCGCCGTCGTACTGCCTGCGGAACATGGTGATCACGCGGCGCGCGTACTCGGCCGTCTGCAACAGACCCGGCACCAGGGCGGGCTGGAACGTGGCGATCCTCGTCGCGGTCGACTCGAGGTGGTGGATGCTGTCCTGCAGGTTGCGGCGCTGCCGCACGGCCGTGCGCCACGGGTGGATCTCGTCGTAGGCGGCCTCGATCAGGGCGGCGAGCCGCTCCTGCGTCTCGGCGGACACCCCCAGCTCCTTTCCCCAGGCCGTGACCTCCGGCAGCGACGGAACGACGGCGCCCGACTCGATCCGGGACACCTTGGACTGGCTGATGCCGATCCGTCGCGCCAGGTCACGGCCGGACACCCCGGCGAGGTCGCGGACTCGCCGCAGCTCCGCCGCCAGCAGCTCCCTGCCCGCCAACTCACCGGAGGTGTCCATGTCCCCGTGAACCTTCCCGGTCATCCAAGCCCGGGATGATCCAAGATGATGCGTGATGATGCAGCATCAGAACAAACGCGCACGTGCATTGTCAAGCGCGTTCCTGAATCACATCGAATCAGACGGGTTCGATCTCCACGGGGATGCCGTTGAGGGCCGCCGTGCCCGACAGCGCGTCGAGCAGCCGGTCGTCCGCCAGCACGTTCGTGTTCACGCCCGCGTGGGCCTTCGCCACCGTCGCGCGCGTGCCGTCCACGTCGTGTCCCCACCCGTGCGGGATGCTCACCACGCCCGGCCGGATCGCGTCCGTGACCTCCACCGGGATCTTGATCTCCCCGGCACGTGAGCGGACCACCGCCGTGCCGCCGTCGGCGAGGCCGAGCCTGCCCGCGTCCGCCGGGTGCAGCTGTGCCGTGCACCGGTTCTTCCCGCGCACCAACGGTTCCAGGTTGTGCATCCACGAGTTGTTCGAGGACAGCTGGCGTCGTCCGATCAGCAGCAGCTCCCCGTTCACCGGCGTGGCCAGCACGTCCGCGAGGCGCGGCACGTCCGCCGTGATCGCCTCGGGCGCCAGCTCGATCCGGCCCGACGGCGTGCCGAGCACGTCCGGGATCCTCGGCGTGAGCGGCCCGAGGTCGACGCCGTGCGGCGCGGCCTCCAGGTCGGCGAGCGCCAGGTCGTACGGGCCGCCGCGCAGCATGATGTCGATCAGCCGTTCCGGCCCGCGCCGGTCACCGACGGGGACGTCGTGGCGCTTGGCCAACTCGCCGGCCACGAAGTCGTCGAGCCCGTCGAGGTCCGCGTTCGCGCCCATGCCGGTCACGATCGCGGTGAGGCGCAGCAGGGTCTGCCACTCCTGCGGCACGTCCGTCGGCAGCGTCGCGGGCGTCCAGTTCGCGACGTTGCGGACCGCGAGCTGGTACAGCGCGACGTCGTAGTGCGGGCGTTCCAGCGGCGTCGGCCCCGGCAGCACGACGTCCGCGTGCCTGCTCGTCTCGTTCAGGTACACGTCGAGCGACACCATGAAGTCCAGGTTCCCCAACGCTTCCGTGAGCCGGTCGGCGTTCGGTGTGGACAGGCACGGGTTGCCGCACACGGTGATCAGCGCCCGCACCTGGCCGTTGCCGGGGGTCGTGATCTCGTCGGCCAGTGTCGCGACGGGCAGCTCGCCGACCACCTCGGGCAGCCCGCGCACGCGGCTGTGCCACCGGCCCGTCCGGAACCCGCGTCGCTTCGCCGAGCGTGCGTTCGACTGGCCCGCCGCCGCGAGCGGGAACATGGCGCCGCCCTCGCGGTCCAGGTTGCCGGTCAGCACGTTGAGCACGTCGATCAGCCAGCTCGCGAGCGTGCCGAAGGCCTGTGTGGTGGTGCCGATCCGGCCGTACACGGCGGCCCGCTCGGCGCCGGCCAGCTCGTGTGCCATGCGCCGGATGTCGTCGGCGGCGATGCCCGTGTGGGTCGCGACCGCGTCCGGGGTGAACGGCTCCGCCAGCGCCCGCACCTCGTCGACGCCGTCGACCGGCAGGCCCCGCGTGTTCACCTTCTCCGCCGCGAACAGCTCGTTGACCAGCGCGAACAGCAGCAGCGCGTCGGTGCCGGGGCGGATCGCGTGGTGCTCGTGGGCGATCTCCGCGGTCCGTGACCGCTTCGGGTCGACCACCACGAGCTTGCCGCCGCGGTCGCGCAGCGCACGGAGCCTGCCGCGCACGTCCGGCGCGGTCATGAGGCTGCCGTTGGACACGAGCGGGTTCGCGCCCAGCATCAGCAGGTGATCGGTCCGGTCCAGGTCGGGCACGGGGATCGTGAACCCGCCGCCGAACATGTGCCCGGCTGAGAAGTGCTTCGGCACCTGGTCGACGGTGCCCGCCGTGTAGAAGTTCTTGGTGCCCAGCGCCTTGTAGAACGCGGGGCCGTACAGCGCGGTCGACGTGTTGTGCACCGCCGGGTTGCCCGCGTAGACCGCGACCGCGTCCCGCCCGTGCTCCGCCATGATCGGCACGAGCCTGCGCTCGATCTCGGCGAACGCCTCGTCCCAGGTGGCCTCGACCAGCTCGCCGTCGCGGCGCACGAGCGGCGTGCGCAGCCGGTCCGGGTCGTGGTGGAGCGCGCCGAGGGACACGCCCTTGGGGCAGACGAACCCGTGGGAGAACACGTCGGCGTCGTCCCCACGCACGCCGGTGACCCGGTCGCCCTCGATCGTCACCGCCAGCCCGCAGGTCGCTTCGCACAGAGGACACGTCACCGGCGTGGTGGTCATGGGCCTCACTGTGACACAGGACGGTGACATCACCCTCCTGGCGGAAACATCAGAACCGATTCAGCACGCACGATGTAGAGGTGACGCAACGCGCCGACTATGCGAAGAGCACAGCGGAGGGACCGCCGTCCCTCTGGGGTGCGCGTGCGGCGGTCGCGGAACGCGCGGTCCTCGCCAGGCACCTGCGCCGCGTGTGGGCACTGCCCGGCACCCGGCTCGGCGTCGCGGGCTGGCCCCAGTCGTTGGACAACCGCCTGCACATCCACTGGAACTACTGGTGGCAGGCGCACCTGCTCGACTGCCTCGTCGACGCGCAGGAACGACAGCCGAACGCGGCCCGCGCGGGCACCATCAAGAAGCTCGTGCGCGGGGTGCGGGTGCGCAACCTCACCGGCTGGACCAACGACTACTACGACGACATCGCGTGGCTCGGCCTCGCGCTGATGCGTGCGCACGACTGCGAGGGCGTGCCGATCACCAGGCCGCTGACCGCGATCGCCGCCCAGCTGCGGGACGGGTGGACCGACCACGGCGGCGGCGGCATCTGGTGGCGGCGCAAGGACATGTTCAAGAACGTCCCGGCCAACGGTCCCGCCGCGATCCTGTTCACCCGCTGGTCGACCCGCGGCGGTGAACGCGCCGACCCGCAGCGGGCCAGGTCCATGACCGAGTGGATGTCGCAGGTGCTGGTCGACCCGGAGACCGGCCTGCTGTGGGACGGCGTGTACGTCGAACCGGACGGGGCCATCAAGGACATCGTCAAGGTCATCTACACCTACTGCCAGGGCGTGTACCTCGGCGCCTGCGTCGAGCTGGCGGAAGGTGACGCGTCCGGGGTCTGGGTGGAGCGGGCGGCGCGCACCGTCGACGCGGTCGCCGCACACCTCAACGACCACCACGTGCTGCGTGGCCGGGGCGGCGGCGACGGCGGCCTGTTCGCGGGCATCCTGGCCAGGTACCTCGCGCAGGCGGCGCTGCGCCTGCCGTCGCCGGAGGCCGCGTCGACCGCCCGTGAGCTGGTCGTCTCCTCAGCGCTGGCGGCGTGGCGGAACCGGGCGCTCGCCCGGTCGGGGCCGTTGTTCGGCCCGGAGTGGTCGCAGCCCGCGCAGGTGCCGAGGTCGGCCGGGCACCGCAGGGTCGAACGGGATCTGTCCGTTCAGCTGTCCGGTTGGATGGTGCTGGAAGCCGCGGCACTGCTGGAGCGCGCGGCCGGATAGGTTTCGCCGTGTGGGTGTGGTGATCGTGACCGGCGGCGGCCGGGGCATCGGGGCGGCGGTGGCGCGTCGGCTGGCGCGCGAGGGACACGACGTGGTCATCGGCTACGCGAACGACCACGACGCGGCCCGTGCCGTGGTCGCGGACGTCGAGGCAGCGGGCACGCAAGCGCTTGCGGTACCGGGCGAGGTGGCCGACGAGGGCGACGTGCGACGGCTGTTCGAGTCGGCCGCGTCGCTCGGTCCCGTCACGGGAGTGGTGTGCAACGCGGGTATCACGGGTAACACCCCGGGGCGGCTGGACGAGCAGGACGCGGCGACGGTGCGCCGCGTCCTGGACGTGAACGTGTTGGGAGTGTTCCTGTGCAACCGGGAGGCGGTGCGGCGCATGTCGACCCGCCACGGCGGGACCGGCGGCGCGATCGTGAACGTGTCGTCGACCGCGGCCGGGCGCGGCTCTCCCGGCGAGTGGGTGCACTACGCGGCGAGCAAGGCGGCGGTGGAGACCCTGACGTACGGCCTGGCCCAGGAGGTCGCGGCGGAGGGCGTCCGGGTGAACGCGGTGGCCCCGGGCACGGTGCACACGGACCTGCACGCGGCGGCGGGCATGCCCGACCGGGCGACGGAACGAGCACCGCTGATCCCCATGAAACGGGCGGGCGAACCGGAGGAGATCGCGGAGGGCGTGGTGTGGCTGCTGTCCCCCGCCGCGTCGTTCGTGACCGGTGCCACACTGCCGATCAGCGGCGGCTACTGACCGGGTATCGGCCTGCAGAAGATCCGATAACGGCGCGGGTTTTGCCGGACGCCTGCGGCAGTATGGCGGAGTCGGCCCACCGCCGCCCGGGTCGGGAAGGACTCAGATGCCCACGCTGACCGGTGTACACCACGTCGCCCTGACCGTGACGGACGTGGATCGCAGCGTCCCGTGGTACGAGCGAGTGCTGGGATTCGAGTCGGTCGGCTGTGACGAGCAGCCCAACGGGATGCGGAAGGCGTTCCTCCGGGGCCCGGGCTTCGGGATCACGCTCACCCTCGTGCAGCACCCCGTGTCGGAGCACTCCCTGTTCGACGAGCGCAGGCCGGGTCTGGACCACCTGACGTTCTCCGTGCCGAACCCCACGTGCCTGCGCGAGTGGACGGACCGCCTCACCGAGCACGGCGTGACGTTCTCCCCCATAACGGAGGAGCACACGGCCCCCGGCACGGAGGTCATCTCACTCCGCGACCCGGACGGCATCCAACTGGTCCTGTGGGCCCGCGACCCCTGATTCGTTTGCTTCGGCCTGTAATCGTTTGCTCGTGCGTGGGCTTGCGCCCGGCTTTGCACGGGGTCGGGACACCGTGTCAGTCTCGTACGGCTGCCACGGCGGCTTCCACCGGTGGTTTGTGCATCTCCTGCCGGTAGCGGATCACGCCGTACGCGGTGCCGACCACGAAGAACGCGATGCTGCCCCACAGCGCGACCGCCTTGAGCCACGGCATGTGTGCCAGCAGCCCGGCGCCGTAGTACCCGAGCAGCACCAGCGTCGGCACCCACGCCAGCCCGCCGATCGTGGTGGCCAGCAGGAACCGGCGCGTGTCCATCTTCGCCGCGCCCGCGATCAGCGGTGCCAGCGTCCGGATCCACGGGATCCACCGCGCCAGCACGATCGCCCAGAACCCGCGTCTGTCGAGGAACTTCCTTGCCTTGTCCAGGTTCTCGAGGTTCAGTACGCGCCCACCTCGGCGCGCGATGATCGTGTGTCCCGCCTTGTGCCCGATGTAGTACCCGACCAGGTTGCCGACCACCGCGGTGACCATCGCGGCCACCGACAGGGCCCACGCGTGCACCTCACCGTCGTGTTCGGCCAGCACCACACCCGCCGCGAACAGCAGCGAGTCACCGGGCAGGAAGAGCCCGACGATGAACGCGCACTCGGTGAACACGAACCCGAGCACGATGATCCACACCATGACGGGTCCGGCGGACTCGAGCACACCGGTTGCCACATTCACGACAGGTAGGGTACGTGTCCCTCCGGGGACCTTTCCGGCGAACGTGTTCGAATTCGCCCGATCTCCATCGGCGTGTCAACTTGCCGTCGCGATCACGCCCTGGTCAGCGGCGAGATCGCGGACGAACTCGCCGACGTACGAGATGGCCGCCCTGCCCTCCGGGAGCAACGGGTAGAACGCGGGGAAGACGTGCACCTGCCCGGGCCACACCTGCAGCTCGCAGTGGCCCCCCGCGGCCCGGATGCTCTCCGCCATCCGCTCGGAGTCGCCGAGCAGGCACTCGGTGTCGCCGACCTGGATCAGCACCGGCGGCCACCGGCGCTTGTTCGCCTTCAGCACGTTCAGCCTGCTGTGCGTGAGCCGGTACGTGCCCGCGTAGGTCCGGCCGCACTCCATCGCGCGCTTCGGCGGCACGAACGGATCGCGCCGCACGCGGTCCCGGTCGGTCAGCTCGGCGCAGGTCAGGTCCAGGAACGGCGAGAACATGACGGCCGCCGCCGGCATCGGCAGGCGTCGGCGGGACAGGTCGGCGAGCAGCCCAGCGACCAGGTGCCCACCGGCGGAGTCGCCCATGACCGTGATCGACTCGGGCGTGTGGCCGGTGCGCAGGAGCCAGCGGTAAGCGGCCAGTACGTCGTCGGCGGCCGCGGGGAACGGGTGTTCCGGCGCGCGGCGGTAGTCCACGAGGAACGCGGGCTTGCCGGTCGCGCCGGACAGCGCCGCGACGAGGTGCCTGTGGGTGCGCTGCGACCCGAACACGAAACCGCCGCCGTGCAGGTAGAGCACGACACCGTTCGCGGGTTCGCTGCCGCGGCCGGTGATCCACAGACCGGTGATGTCACCGTCCGCGATCGGCTTGACCCGGGTGCCTCGTGGCAGTGGGGTGAGGCCGACGGTGTCGAACACGTCGCGGACCACTCGCAGGTGCGGCCAGGCGGTGATCTTCAGCCGGTCGCCGAGTGGTCGAAGACCGCTCATGAGCAGTTGCGCGAGCGCACGGCTCTGCACGCTCGGACTCGTGGGCACCGTAGGTTGCATCGCCGCACCCCCCGACCCTCCTGCTCAGCGTCCTCGTTGACGTATCAACCACTGTAAATGATCGATCCACGTCTCCGAACCAGCGAAAGTCGTACACCTTGATCTCGGTTCGGTGTCGGCGATCGTGTCGGTCGAGTGTTGGTCGAGGCTCTCGAATTCCCCTCGAGAACGGTTACGGTTGGGTTGTGAGCACTCTCCTGGACGAGCTGCGTACCGCTGTGGGTGACGGCGCGGTGCTCGTGGACGCTGATGTCACCGAGAGTTACCGGCGCGACATGATGCCGCTCGCGCCCCACGGCGCCCCGCTCGCGGTCGTGCTGCCGAGGAGCGCGTCGGAGGTGCAGGCCGTCGTCCGCGCGTGCGCCGCGGCGGGCGTGCCGATCGTCCCGAGAGGCGCGGGCAGCGGCCTGTCGGGCGCGGCGAACGCGATCGAGGGCTGCGTCGTGCTCGCGATGACCAGGATGAACGAGATCGTCGAGGTCGACCCCGACAACCGGCTCGCGGTCGTGCAGCCGGGCGTGGTGAACCTGGACCTGCGTGGTGCCGTCGAGAAGCACGGCCTGTTCTACCCGCCGGACCCGTCGAGCTACGACTGGTGCACGATCGGCGGCAACCTGTCCACGAACGCGGGCGGCCTGTGCTGCGTGAAGTACGGCGTGACCACGGACTCCGTGCTGGGCCTGGAGGTCGTGCTCGCGGACGGGGAGCTGCTGAAGACCGGGCGGCGGACGGTGAAGGGCGTCGCCGGCTACGACCTGACGAAGTTGTTCGTCGGCAGCGAGGGCACGCTCGGCGTGATCACGCAGGCGACGCTCGCGCTGCGCCCGCTGCCCCAGGCGCCGGGCACGATGGTCGCGGCGTTCTCGGCGGTGGAGACCGCGGGCGAGGCCGTGAGCCGGATCGTGCGCGAGGGGATCGTGCCCTCACTGATGGAGATCATGGACGCGACGTCGATCGCGGCCGTCGAGGAACACCTGAAGACCGAGCTGGGCGCGGGCAAGGGCTGCGCGGCGCTGCTGATCTGCCAGTCGGACTCGGGCGGCGAGGCGGCACGGCAGGAGCTGCGCGCGATCGAGCAGGTGTGCGAGGACGTCGGCGCCGACCTGGTGCACTCGACGTTCGACCTCGCGGAGGGCCAGATGCTGCTGGCCGCGCGCCGGGCGGTGCTGACCGCGCTGGAGGTCTACGGCGCGTGGATGACCGACGACGTCTGCGTGCCGCGCACCCGCATCGCGGACCTGATCGCGGCGTGTGAACGCATCGCGGAGGAGGTCAAGCTGCGCGTCGCGGTGGTGGGGCACGCCGGCGACGGCAACATGCACCCGACGATCGTCTACGACCCGGCGTCGGAGGACGAGTTCGCCCGTGCCAACGTGGCGTTCAACGACATCCTGGCCGCGGGGCTGGCGCTGGGCGGCACGGTCACCGGCGAACACGGCATCGGCAAGATCAAAAGGGACTGGCTGGAGAAGGAGGTCGGGCCGATCGCGATGCGCACCCACCGCGCTATCAAGGCGGCCCTGGACCCGGGGAACCTGTTCAACCCGGGGTCGATGTTCTCGATGCCGTCGGCCTCCGGCGCCTGGCTGGGTGATCATTGAAATGGGAGATTCTCGCTCGTGTTCGGGCGTTGGGTTCCCATTGCGACGATCTTGATCCGGGGCGCGTTACGTGATGCGCTCGATGATCTCCGTTGCCGCGTCCGGGCCTGCCTGCGCCAGCTTCTTCTTCTCGCGGCGTGCCTTGACGACCTCGATGATGATCGGGACGACCGAGAGCAGCACGATCAGGATCAGCATCGCCTCGATGTTCTTCTCCACGAACGAGATCTCGCCGAGGAAGTAGCCGAGGATCGTGATGCCCGCCGCCCACAGGACGCCGCCGATCGCGGAGTACGTGAAGTACCGCTTGCCGTCCATGCGGCCGACGCCCGCCATCGCGGTGATGAACGTTCGCACGATCGGTACGAAGCGCGCCATGACGATGGCGCGTGCGCCGTACTTGTCGAAGAACTCGTGCGTCTTGTCGACGTACTCCTTCTTGAACAGCTTCGAGTTCGGCCTGTTGAACAACGCGGGCCCGGCTTTCGCGCCGATCCAGTAGCCGCACACGTTGCCGACGAACGCGCACACCGTCACCAGCACGCACACCAGCCACAGCGGGGTCGCGATCGCGCCCGTCGCCACGAACAGGCCCGCCACGAACAGCAGCGAGTCGCCGGGCAGGAAGAAGCCGACCAGCAGGCCGCACTCCGCGAAGATGATCAGGCACAGGACGGCGAGCGCCCAGCCGCCCATGCCACGCAGGATGACCTCCGGGTCGAGCCAGGAGGGCAAAAAGGACATCGTGTGCACGGTGGCGGCAATCGTCACGTCGTCAAAGGGTACGCGGTTTCCCTTTGATCTTTATAAGAGCGTCAGCAGCCCGACGACCGCGCCCGCCGCCAGCCCCAGGAGCAGCGACAACACGAGGATGAGCAGCGCGGGGAGCTGTTTGGTCGTCTCCGCGAGCCGCGTCGTCGCGTCGTCGCCCGGTGCGGCGGGGGTGAGGCCCTTGAACTCGCTGCCGGACAGCAGCCCGTAGCCCACCTGCGGAGTCTCCGCGGGGGCGCGGGTCGCCTGTGCTCGCAGCGCTTCGGCGAGAAGGCGTTCCGGGTCGTCACCACTCACGACACGGACGGTACCCACTCGCCGCGCTTCATGACGGACGTCGGTCGCAGCGCGTCGTCGAGCAGCACCACGTCGGCGGCGTACCCGGCGGCGAGCCTGCCGGTCACGTTGCCGAGGCCGAGCAGCTCCGCGGGCCGGGTGGCGGCGGCGGCGACGGCGTCCAGCACGCCGAGACCGCAGCTCTGCACGAGGTTGCGGAACGCGGCGTCCATGGTGAGCGTGCTGCCCGCAAGCGAACCGCCGCCCGCGAGCGTCGGCACGCCGTCGGTCACGTCCACCTCGAGCCCGCCGATGTCGTAGACCCCGTCGCCCGCGGCGGCGGCCGCGATCGCGTCCGTGATGAGCACGGTCCGGCCTGCCCCCGCGTGCCGCGCGGCGAGCCGCACGATCGTCGGGTGCAGGTGGACGAGGTCGCAGATCAGCTCGACGGTCACCCGCTCGTCGTCCAGCAGGGCACCGATCGGGCCGGGTTCGCGGTGGTGCAGCGGCCGCATGCCGTTGAACAGGTGCGTCGCGACGCTCGCGCCCGCGTCCACGGCGGGCACGACGTCGTCGGCGCGTGCGTCGGTGTGCCCGATGGCGGCGATGACACCGGCGTCGACCAGGCGTTTCACCGCGGGCACCGCGCCGTCCAGCTCGGGCGCGACGGTCACCATCCGGATGGTCCCGCGGCCGGCGGCGAGCAGCGCGTCGACGGAGACGGGGTCCGGCGGCCGCAGGATCGCGGGGTCGTGGGCGCCGCAGCGCGCGGCCGACAGGAACGGCCCTTCGAGGTGCACGCCCGCGACCAGCCCCTCCTGGACGAGGTCGGCCAGTGCCGCGACCTGCTCGACCAGCTCGGGGACGGGCCGCGTGACGAGGCTCGCGAGCATGGTGGTGGTGCCGTGCGCGGTGTGCGCGTCGACGACCTGACGCACCGTCGCCGGATCGGCCCCGGCGAACGCGGCGCCGCCACCGCCGTGGCAGTGGATGTCGACGAAGCCGGGGAGGACCCAGCTGCCGGACGCGTCGGTCACCTCGGCGTCGGGCCGCGCGGGCGGCGCACCGGCACCCACCGAGCTGATCGTGCCGTCGTCGACCAGGACCCACCCCGGGTCGAGCACGCCGTCGGGTGTCGCCACCCGTCCCCCGGTGATCAGCTGCGCAGCCATGCCTCACCCCTCGAACACTGACACTATTGGTCTATACCATAGCGCCTCGGAGCCGCTTGGGGATTATTCACAATGTATCAATGCAGTCGCGTTATCACCTAACGAATCCAGTCGGCGACTGGGTGAAAAATCGCTCGCCGAGCGTCATCTGGATCTTGACCTGGCCCTGCAACCGGTTCCGCGCCCACTCGCACACGCCATGGGTTGCCCCGCGGGCCGCGCCGGCACACCGGGCGCGACGACCGACGCCCCGGAAGCGGGCCGCGAGTTGTGCCCGAACACACATCCGGAGGTGGACGAACCTCAGTTCGGGGTGCGCATGATCTTCTGCAGTGCGTCCAGCGCGCGGCTGGCCGTGGACTTCACGGTGCCCTTCGAGATGCCGGCGGCGTCGGCGATCTCCGCCTCCGACAGGTCGCCGTAGTAGCGCAGCACGAGCACCTCCCGCTGCCGGGGCGGCAGCTGCGACAGCGCGCGCACCACCGACTGGTGCTCGGCCGTCAGCATCGCGAGGCTCTCCGCGGACCGGGCGTTGACCTGGTGCGGGGGCGTGTACTCACGGGCGGTCTTGCGCCGCCGCAGCACCGAGCGGGAACCGTTCACGACCGCGGTCCGCAGGTACCCGACCGCGGCGGCGGCGTCACGCAGGTTGCCCCAGTTGCGGTGGAGGCCGGTGAACGCCTCCTGCACGACGTCCTCGGCCGTCGCCGGTTCGTCGACCAGCAGCAGCGCCAGGCGTACCAGGCGCATGCGATGGGTGCGGTACAGGTCCTCGAGCGTCAGTGGCGCCTGCTGCGCCTGCGGCACCGGAAAACTGCCGGTGTCGATCGCGCGCAGGTGGCCCAGTGTCCGCTCGACACTGCGTTCCGCGCTGAGGTCCCCAGTCACAACAGAACCCTATCGGCACCGGTACCATGCCGCCATGGCCTGGTACACCGTGGAGACCACCTACGTCGACGACGCCGCGAAGCTCACGGACAGCAGGCCGCGGCACCGGGCCTACCTGCAGGCGCTGGTCGAGCAGGGCAAGGTCGGCGCGGCGGGCCCGTGGGCGGACGACTCGGCCGGGTTCGCGATCTACCAGGTGGCCGACCGGGCCGAGCTGGACCGGTTGCTGGCCGAGGACCCGTACACGGTCGACGGGGTCGCCGCGAAGCGGACGATCAACGAGTGGAAGCTCGTCCTCGGCTCAGTAGGTGCCGCCTAGCTTCGAGTGGTCCCAGCTGACGATCTTCGTCGGCCGGCAGACCAGGCCGACCCGCTTCGGCGCCTGCAGCCGCACGAACTGGCTGCCCGCCGTCGCCACCTGCGGGTTCTCGGCGTAGCGGTGCATGAGCTGCTGCCCGATCAGCGTGATCTTCTCGGTGTCCGTCACCAGCTCGACGTCACACTCCATGGAGACGCCGCGCAGCTTCTCGTAGGAGTCGCCGGTCTCCACCAGGATCGTCGCCTGCGGCAGGCGCCGCAGGTTCAGCGCCTTCTGCGACTTGGCGTAGGTCCACGTCTCGATCACGTCGCCGCGCGGCACGTACCACAGCGCCACCAGGTGTGGCCTGCCGTTCGGGCCCATGGTCGCGATGTTCGCGGTCCTGCCCTCCCCGAGGAACGCGGTGATCTCCTCGGGTGTCATCTGCACCTGGCCACGTCGCGACATGGCACCGGTTATAGCGCACGCTCGCGGTCGGCCGCAGCTTTCGCGCCGGGGCCGACGAGGCTCGACTCGACGGCGCCGCGCTTCGCGATGTCCTCCAGCGCCGCCTTGTCCGCCGCGGGCATGATCTTCCGCGCGTACAGCTCGACGACCCTCGGCACCAGTGCGCGGACCAGCTTCACGACGCCGACCCAGCCCGGGACGTGCACGACCCGGGACCGGCGCGCGACGCCGGCCGACATCAGGCCGACCGCCAACGACAGCGGGTAGGTCTTGCCCGCCAGCCCGCCCGCGGCGCCCCGCAGCTTGCCGAACACCGGGTGCTCGTCGGCCGTGTTGACCATGTCGGTCGAGATCCACGTCGGGTGCACGACGCCGACGTCCACGCCGAGGTGTCGGACCTCCGCGCGCAGCGAGTTCGCGAACGCCTCCACGCCCGCCTTCGCCGCCGAGTACGCGGCGTTGCCGGGGATGTGGATGATCGCCGCCGCGGACGACACGAGCATCGCGTAGCCCCGGGACTTCACCAGGTGGGGCAGCGTGACCCGGACCGTCTTCCACACGCCGAGCAGGTCCACGTTGATCACGCGCTCGAACGCGGCGGGGTCGATGGAACGGGTGAAGCCGGTGGCCGCGATGCCCGCGTTGGCCACGACCGCGTCGATCCGGCCGTAGCGCTCGACGATCGCGGCGGTCGCCCGCTCCAGGTCGTCCCAGCTGGTGACGTCGGCCTCCCAGGCACCGGCGTCCGCGCCGCACTCGGCGGCGACCTTGGTCAGCTCCTCGACCTCGAGCCCGACGAGCGCCACCTTCGCGCCCTTCGCCGACAGGTCGCGTGCGAGCCCGGCGCCGATGCCCCGTGCCGCACCCGTGACGACCACGACCTTGCCACGCACGTTCTTGCTCATGAACGCGAACCTACCACGAGTAACCTACTCCGAGTAAGTGGCAATTGTGCACGGAATGTTTACGCAGAACGGCTGTATGTCACACCCCCTGGCACGGCCAGGATCGAAGCTCATGGAGCAGACCTACGACCGTCGATCCGTACTGCGTGCGGGTGCCGCCACCGCCGGTGTGGTCCTCGGTGCCGCCGCCCTCCCCGCCACCGCCACCGCCGCCGACGAGCCGGTGTTCGCACACGGCGTCGCGTCCGGCGACCCCCTGCCCGACGCGGTCCTGCTGTGGACCCGCGTCACCCCGACCCCCGACGCGACCCCGGGCTCCGGAGTCGGCCCGACCGTGAACGTGCTCTGGGAGGTCGCCGCCGACCCGGCGTTCGCGACCATCGTCGCGTCCGGTTCGGTGACCACCGGCCCCGGCCGCGACCACACCGTGAAGGTCGACGCCACCGGCCTGAACCCCGCGACGACGTACCACTACCGCTTCCGCCTGGACGGCGCCGTGTCCGCGACGGGCACGACCCGCACCGCGCCCGGGCTGTCGGCGGCCGTCACGCGCCTGCGGTTCGGCGTGGTGTCCTGCTCGAACGTCCCGGCCGGTCACTTCGCCGCCTACCGCTACCTGGCCGAACGCGGCGACCTCGACGCCGTGCTCCACCTCGGCGACTACATCTACGAGTACGCGGGCGACTTCAACGGCGAGGCCGTGCGCCCGCACGACCCGCCGCACGAGATCCTCACGCTCGCCGACTACCGGCGCCGCCACGCGCAGTACAAGTCCGACGAGCACCTCAGGCGCCTGCACGCGACCGTCCCCTTCATCGCGACCTGGGACGACCACGAGGTCGCGAACGATGCGTGGTCCGGCGGAGCCGAGAACCACACGCCCGGCACCGAGGGCGACTACGCGACCCGCAAGGCGGTCGCCCACCAGGCGTACTTCGAGTGGATGCCGGTACGCAACGAAGCCGACCGCATCTACCGGCGGCTGCGGTTCGGGTTGCTGGCCGAGCTGTCCATGCTGGACCTGCGCAGCTACCGCTCGCAGCAGGTGGGCGTCGGCGACGGCGCCGCCGACGACCCGAACCGCACGCTGACCGGCGCCGAGCAGATGGCGTGGCTGGAGAACGGCCTGGTCACGAGCGGTGCGCAGTGGAAGCTCGTCGGCACGTCGGTCATGGTCGCGCCACTGCAACTGCCGCCGCTGTCGCCGGACCTGCTCGGCCCGCTCGCGGAGCTGCTCGGCCTGCCCAGCGAAGGCATCTCGATCAACCCGGACCAGTGGGACGGCTACGCGGCCGACCGGCGGCGGCTGCTGGCGACGCTCGCGAACAACGGCGTCCGCGACACGGTCTTCCTCACCGGCGACATCCACTCGTCGTGGGCGAGCGACGTGCCGAGGGACGCCGGGTTGTACCCGCTGCTGTCCAAGTCGGTGGCCACCGAGTTCGTGTGCACGTCGGTGACCTCGGACAACATCGACGACATCGTCGGCGCGCCGCCGAGGACCACGTCGGTCCTGCTGGAGACGGCGGTGCAGGCGCTGAACCGGCACATCAGGTACTGCGAGCTCGACTCCCACGGCGCGTCCGTGCTCGAGGTGACGCCCGCCGGGGCGCAGATGGACTGGTACTACCTCGCGAACAAGGCCGACCCGGCCAGCGCGCTGACGTGGGCCCGGTCGTTCCGGACCCGTGCGGGTACGCAGCAGGTGCGGTCCGTCGGCACCCCGATCGCGCCATGACGGCGATCTCCCGCCGGTCGCTCCTGGGTGGGGTGGCCGGCGCGGTCGCCCTCACCGCGTTCACGTCCTCGGTCGCCAGGGCGGCGTCGGACCTGCGGGTGTACGTGCTCGTAGTCGACGGTTGCCGCCCGGACGAGGCCGTCGGCGCGTACCTGCCGACGCTGCGTTCCCTCGTCGCGCGGGGAACCTCGTTCGCGGCCGCCCGGTCGATCACCGTGGCCGAGACGATCCCCAACCACGTCGCGATGATGTCCGGCGTCTGGCCCGTCCGCTCCGGCGTGCCCGCCAACTCCGTCTGGGATCCGGCACTGGGCGAGGTGCGCGACCTGGGGCTGGCGAGTGACCTCCTGGTGCCGACCCTGCTCGACCGGCTGCCCGCGGAACTGGGGCTCGCGACCGCCAGTGTGCTGTCGAAGGACTACCTGTTCGGCGTGTTCGGCGAGCGGGCGACGCACCGGTGGACGCCGGAGCCGATGCTGCCGATCACCGACCACGCGCCGGACGTGTTCACCATGGACGCCGTACTGCGGGTGATCGACGACCACGACCCGGCGCTGGTGTTCGCGAACCTCGGCGACGTCGACCGGTTCGGGCACGCGGACCTGACCGGCTCGTCGGTGCGCCTCCTGCGCACGCTCGCGTTGATCGACACGGACGCCCAGCTCGCGCGGTTCGTCGAGCACCTGCGGTGGCGTGGGCTGTGGGACCGGTCGGTCGTGATCGTCCTCGCGGACCACTCGATGGACTGGTCCCTGCCGTTGTCGGTGGTGAACCTGGCCGGGCGGCTGGACGACGACGCGTTCCTGGACGGCCGGTTCCGGATCGCGCAGAACGGTGGCGCGGACCTCCTGTACTGGACCGGGCCCGCGGACGACCGGGCCGAGGCGGTCGCGCGGATGCGGTCGATCGCGCTCGCGACGCCCGGCGTGTTGTCCGTGCACGCCCCGGCCGGGCTCCACCTCGGCTCGAACGCCGGTGACCTGGTCGTCTTCTGCGAGGCGGGCTGGCGGTTCACGGATCCGACCGTGATCTCCAACCCCGTCCCGGGCAACCACGGGCACCCCGCGAGCGAGCCGATCCCGCTGGTCGTCTCGGGCGGCCATCCGCTGGTCCGGCGCGGGCTGGTGTCGTCGGCACCCGCGCGGACGATGGACGTCGCGCCGACGGTGGCCTCGCTGTTCGGTCTGCAAGCCCCGCCCGGTGGGTGGGACGGCGTGCCGTTGTCCCCTGCGTTCGCGGGGGTGCCCGCGTAGTCTTCGATACATGTCGAAGACTTTGGGTGTGTGGGACCACGCGTCCCCGTGGATGCGTGACCCGGAAGCGCTGGCGGAGCTGGAGCGGCTCGGCTACGAGCGGGTGTGGTTCGGCGCGTCGCCCGCCGCCGACCTCTCGGTGGTCGAGCCGGCCCTGGCCGCGTCGACCACGCTGAAGGCGGCGACCGGGATCGTCAACGTGTGGGACGGCGAGCCGGACCCGGTGGCCTGGCGGCGCGTGACCGAGGCCCACCCCGGCCGGTTCCTCCTCGGTGTCGGCGCGGGTCACCGCCAGCTCGTCGGCGAGCGCTACACCAAGCCCTACGACCGCCTGGTGAGCTACCTCGACGGTCTCGACGAGGGTGGCGTGCCGGAGTCGGGCCGCGTGCTGGCGGCACTGGGGCCACGCGTCATGCGGCTGGCCGGGGACCGGACCGCGGGCGCGCACCCGTACTTCACGACCCCGGAGCACACCGCCGCCGCACGGGAGATCCTCGGCGAGGGGAAGCTGCTGGTGCCCGAGCAGAAGGTCGTCCTGTCGACCGACCCGGAGGAGGCCAGGGCGCTCGCCCGGGACCGCCTCGCGATGTACCTCCAGCTGACCAACTACACGAACAACTGGCTGCGGCTCGGGTTCACCGAGACGGACCTGGCCGACGGCGGCAGCGACCGGCTGGTCGACGCGCTCGTCGCGTGGGGCGACGCGGACGCCATCCGCGAGCGGATCGCCGCCCACTGGGACGCGGGCGCCGACGAGGTGGCGCTACAGGTCCTGAACCCGGACAAAATGGACGTCTTGCGGGCGCTTGCGCCGGTACGGTCGGGTACCTCCTTCTGAATCGGTCATCCTCCCGACGCGCTGCGACTCCGTGCTCGTAGGATCGGCCACGGCAGCCCTGTCCAGCCATGAGGAGGACGTACCGATGCCCATCGCCACACCCGAGGTCTACGCCGAGATGCTGGACCGGGCGAAGGCGAACGAGTTCGCATTCCCCGCCATCAACGTGACCTCGTCCGAGACCCTGAACGCGGCACTGCGCGGCTTCGCCGAGGCGGAGAGCGACGGGATCATCCAGGTCTCGACGGGTGGGTCCGAGTTCGCCTCCGGCACCAAGGTCAAGGACATGGTCACCGGCTCGGTCGCGCTCGCCGAGTTCGCGCACGTCGTCGCCGAGAAGTACCCGGTGAACATCGCGCTGCACACCGACCACTGCCCGAAGGACAAGCTCGACGGCTTCGTCCGCCCGCTGGTCGCGATCTCCCAGGAGCGCGTGTCCGCGGGCAAGGAGCCGCTGTTCCAGTCCCACATGTGGGACGGCTCGGCCATCGACCTCGACGAGAACCTCACCATCGCGTCCGAGCTGCTCGACCAGGCGGCCAAGGCGCGGATCATCCTCGAGGTCGAGATCGGTGTCGTCGGTGGCGAGGAGGACGGCGTCGCCCACGAGATCAACGAGAAGCTGTACACCGCCGAGGGCGACTTCCTGAAGACGATCGACGCGCTCGGCGCCGGCGAGAAGGGCCGCTACCTGCTGGCCGCGACCTTCGGCAACGTGCACGGCGTCTACAAGCCGGGCAACGTGAAGCTGCGCCCGGACGTGCTCAAGCGCGGCCAGGAGGTGGCCGCCGAGAAGCTGGGCCGCCCGGCCGGTGACAAGCCGTTCGAGCTGGTGTTCCACGGCGGCTCCGGCTCGCTGCTGGAGGAGATCCACGAGGCGCTGTCGTACGGCGTGGTGAAGATGAACATCGACACCGACACCCAGTACGCGTTCACGCGTCCGGTCGCGGCGCACATGTTCCAGAACTACGACGGTGTCCTGAAGATCGACGGCGAGGTCGGCAACAAGAAGACCTACGACCCGCGTTCCTACCTGAAGGCCGCGGAGCAGGGCATGGCCGCGCGCGTCACCCAGGCGTGTGAGCACCTGAAGTCCGCGGGCCGGATGCTGGCAGGCTGAGAGCCATGACGTTGCAGGAGAACCTGTTCGGCGGCCCGCCCGCCACCCACCTGCCGGACCGACCGGAACCGCAGGCGGCGATCGAGTCGGGCACCGAGCCCGCGAAGGTCGTCACCCAGTGGCCGGACTTCTCGGAGGGCTGGGCGGCGCTGGCCGAGCTGGCGTTGCGGGAGAACAACCCGGTCGCGGCCTACGCGTACGCGCGGACCGGCTACCACCGCGGTCTGGACCAGCTCCGCCGCGCGGGCTGGAAGGGGCACGGGCCGGTCCCGTGGGCCCACCGCCCGAACCGCGGTTTCCTCCGCGCACTGGCGGCGCTCGCCCGCGCCGCACAGGCCATCGGGGAGACCGAGGAGTTCCAGCGCTGCACGCAGTTCCTGGCGGACTCCGACCCGGAGGCACCCGCCCAGCTCGGCCTCGCCTGAGAACACGGAGAAAGGGCCGCCCACAGCGCGTGAGCGGCCCTTTCTCGTGTCAGCAGGTCGCCAGCATCTCTTCCAGCGCACCCTGTTCCGCGTCCGTGACGGTCAGGCCGTAGTCGTACTTCACGTGCGTGTACGCGCTGGCGTACTGGCACCAGTTGGACTCCAGCGGCGGCTTCCACTGGTCCGGCGTCTGGTCGCTCTTGGACTGGTTCACGTTGTCCGTGACCGCCCACAGCTGCGGGGAGTCCAGGTCGTTCGCGAACGCCTCGCGTTCGTCGGTGGTCCAGTCCGCGGCGCCGGACCGCCACGCCGCCGCCAGCGGCACCATGTGATCGATGTCCACATCGGACGTTTCGGTCCACGTCCCGCCGTCGTACGGGCTGGTCCAGGACCCGGACGTGGCGGCGCAGTCGTCGCCGACCTCCACGCCGTCACCGTCCCGCTGCAGCACCATTTCCCTTGTGTTGCAAGCACCTTCGACGGTGTGCCAGTGCGGGAACTTGTCGCGGTCGTAGCCGTCCATGGAACCCTCGGGGGCCACCGTCAGCGCCGCGAGCTCACTCGCCGCCGTCGCCGGATCCGGTATGCCTGGTGGGGTCGCGCTCGCCGTCCCGCTCCCGAGACCGACCACGGCCCCGGCAGCGAGTACCAGCGAGGCGACGAGTGCTTTCCCCGACATCGCGCCTCCAGAAGTGAAGTTGTCGCACCGACTGTGCGACACCGCGATCACCAGGGGCAATGACCGTCAGGGAAACACTCGGGAAAGCGACTTTCGGCCGGGGCCGAACGGGTCAGCGACGAGTCGCCACCGGCAGATCGGAGGAAAACGGTGGTGGCGGAACCCCCTCGCGGCCCCGCCACCACCGGGATCGACCTACACCGGGCAGGGCGGCCGATTGGCCGGAACCGGATCCACCCAGTAGCCGAACCGCGGTTGCGTCGGGCTGACCAGCGCGCCCGTGCAACCGCGTGCCCGGATGGTCTCATCCGAGTAGCCGACACCGGTACGGAGTCCGGAAATATTTTGCAGTTGCACCACCGGTTCGTCGAAGTACACGTGGTCGCGGTGCTTCGGCTGGAGACATTCCGACGGCACGAAGCCCCACACGTTGTACGAGGCGCCGGGCCGCGGCGCGGCGACCAGCGCGACCGCGCCGTCCGTGGTCACGTACCGGTAGCTGACCTTCGTCATGTCCAGGCCGGGCACGGCCTGTGCGGGATCGACGCGGTCCGGTCCGTCGGCGACACGGGTGTAGTTGAGGGACAGCACACAGCCCGCGGCCAGGTTCACGCCGGTGCCGAACGTGATCCGCCGCCACAGCCCGTCCACCTGCCGCAGCGACCGGAACGGCGCGTTGATCGCACCCACCCAGTCACGCCAGCGCTCGGCGTCGTCCCCGCAGCGTTCCGGTACCCCGTCCAGTCCACCGGACTGGCTCGCGCGTGTCAGGTGACCGCGCAGGACCCAGCCGACCGGTGTCGCCATGGCGTGGCCGGGGGACACGCGGATCCGCACCCATTCCCCGCAGTAGCCCTGCACCTCGACGGCGTCGCCCCTGGTCGCGTTCGCGAGCACCAGACGGCCCGGGTAGTCGCGCACGGTCGCGCGGTCGGCGGAGATCGTGTCGGCCGGTGCCGCGTCCGCCTGCCCGGGCAGCACAGCCACCAGCAGGGCGGCAAGCAGTGCGATTCGTAGCTTCATGCCGCCATTGCAGAACAGCGCCCATGGCGCGTCAGGCGGCGCTGCGCGGGCGGGCAAGAACGTTGCTCAGCAGATCGCGCGCAGGTCCTCGGTGTGCCGGTACCAGGTCCACCGCGTCACCGCGCGCGGGTACTCGACGCCGTCCCGGACGGGGTGGATCTCGTCGATGCCGAACTGCACCGCGCGGCCCTCGAACACGGCAGGCTTGCGGAACCGGCCCCGCGCCACCTTCACCGACACCCCGGCGGGCCCCGGCGTCACCTCGATCCGCGACGCGTCACCACGCAGCGCGACCGCGTCGTCGCAGTACACGGTGCCGCGGGCGGGCGCGACCACCCCGAGCCCGAGCAGCACCCCGCCGTTGTCGTCCCGGACGAGCGGCAGGCTGCGGTCACTGCCCGTGAGCGCGAGATCCACGCCGTCGACCGGCAAACCCCACAGCTGGGCGACATGCGACTGCTTGCGGTCGACCGGCACGAAGCCGACCATCAGCTCGTCCACCCGTTCGGTGCGCATGAGGCGGAGCACGACGGCGGCCAGGTCGGCGTCGGTGCCGTGCACGACCACCCGGTCCACGTCGTCGTTCTTCAGCAGCGGGTCGATGTCGTTCTTGCTGGGTGTGGCGGGGATCTCGTGCGCCCCCGATCCCGAGGCCGAGGCCAGTTTTCGCCAGTCACCGCTGGTGACGGCGGGTCCGCAACCCAGTATCAGCGCACCCATCCCGGGCCTCCTGGTCTACGCTCAATCACCGGCATTTCGCCCATCCGAAATGCGTCCACTCGTGTTCCGTTGACATCGGGGAGTTTCACATGCCGGCCATCGTGCTCATCGGCGCCCAGTGGGGCGACGAAGGTAAGGGCAAGGCAACGGATCTGTTGGGCGAGAAGGTCCAGTGGGTCGTGCGCTACCAGGGCGGCAACAACGCCGGCCACACGGTGGTGCTCCCTGACGGACAGGACTTCGCCCTCCACTTGATCCCTTCGGGCATCCTGACCCCCGGCGTCACCAACGTCATCGGCAACGGGGTGGTCGTCGACCCAGGTGTGCTGCTGACCGAACTGGCGGGCCTTGAGGAGCGGGACGTGGACACGTCGCGGCTCCTGATCTCCGCCGATGCGCACCTGATCATGCCGTACCACGTCGCGATCGACAAAGTCACCGAGCGCTACCTGGGCAAAGCCAAGATCGGCACCACCGGCCGCGGCATCGGCCCGGCGTACCAGGACAAGGTCTCCCGCGTCGGCGTCCGCGTCCAGGACCTGCTGGACGAGAAGATCCTGCGGCAGAAGGTCGAGGCCGCGCTCGACGTCAAGAACCAGATCCTCATCAAGGTCTACAACCGCAAGGGCCTCGACCCGGAGCAGGTCGTGGACTCGGTGCTGGAGTACGGCGAGAAGTTCGCCCACCGCATCGCCGACACGCGGCTGTTGCTGAACCAGGCCCTGGAGCGCGGCGAGACGGTGCTGCTCGAAGGCTCGCAGGGCACGCTGCTGGACGTCGACCACGGCACGTACCCGTTCGTGACGTCGTCGAACCCGACCGCGGGCGGCGCGTCGGCGGGCTCCGGCATCGGCCCCACCCGGATCACGACGGTGATCGGCATCCTGAAGGCCTACACGACCCGCGTCGGCTCGGGCCCGTTCCCGAGCGAGCTGCACGACGAGATGGGCGAGCGCCTCCGCAAGACCGGCGGCGAGTTCGGTGTGACCACGGGCCGCTCCCGCCGCACCGGCTGGTTCGACGCGGTGATCGCCCGGTACGCGGCGCGCGTGAACGGCATCACCGACTACTTCCTCACGAAGCTCGACGTGCTGTCCGGTTTGGACCGCGTGCCGATCTGCGTGGCGTACAAGGTGAACGGCGAGACCGTCTCGGACATGCCGATGACGCAGACCGACGTGCACCACGCCGTGCCGGTGTACGAGGAGATGCCCGGCTGGTGGGAGGACATCTCGAAGTGCCGGACCTTCGCGGAGCTGCCCGCGAACGCGCAGGCCTACGTCCACCGGCTGGAGGAGCTGTCGGGCGCGAGGTTCTCGGCGATCGGCGTCGGCCCGGGCCGCGAACAGACCATCGTCCGCCACTCGATGACGGGCTGACGCACACGGCTTTCCCGCCCTCTTCAACGTATAGCGCACCCCGGGTCTTGCGGCAAGACCCGGGGTGTGGCGCAGAATCTCCCGCCTAGAGCTCAGGACCTGCGAAAACGCAGGCGCAGCAGCAGGGGACAGGGGAGATAGTGGTACATCAGTACGTGCTGGGTTTCCACGAGGTCGACGCCCGCCAGGTGGCGGTCGTCGGGGGCAAGGGCGCGCACCTCGGGGAGCTTTCGCGGATCGACGGCATCGAGGTGCCGCCCGGCTACTGCGTGACGACGGACGCGTTCCGGCGGGTCATGGCGGACGTGCCGGCGCTCGACGATCTGCTCGACCGGCTGTCGCGTCCGGACCCGGACGACAGGGACGCGATCGGCGCGCTCAGTGCGGAGACCCGTGGCGTCATCGAGAAGACCGCCATTCCGGACGACATGGCGGCGGTGCTCGTCCGCCCACTCGCTTCGCTGGGCGAGAACGCCGCCTACGCGGTCCGTTCCAGCGCGACGGCGGAAGACCTGCCGGCGGCCTCCTTCGCGGGGCAGCAGGACACGTACCTGAACGTCGTGGGCGCGACGGCCGTGCTCGAGCACATCAGGTCGTGCTGGGCCTCGCTCTTCACCGAGCGGGCCGTGACCTACCGCCTGCGGAACGGCTTCGACCACCGCGAGGTCACCATGGCCGTGGTCGTGCAGCGGATGGTCACGCCGGACGCGTCGGGCATCCTGTTCACCGCCGACCCGGTCACGTCCAACCGGAAGATCACCACCGTCGAAGCGAGCTTCGGGCTCGGTGAGGCGCTGGTCTCCGGGCTGGTGAACGCGGACAGCTACCAGGTGCGGGACGGCGCGGTCGTCGCGAAGACGATCGGCGCCAAGGAACTGGCCGTCCACGCCGTGCCGGGCGGCGGGACGCGGCAGGAGGCGGTCGAGCCGTCGGCGCGGCAGCGGCCCGCGCTGACCGACGAGCAGGTGGTGGCGCTCGCGGAGCTGGGCCGCCGGATCGAGACGCACTTCGGCCGACCCCAGGACATCGAGTGGTGCCTGGCGGACGGCGGCTTCCAGATCGTCCAGAGCAGGGCGATCACCACGCTGTTCCCCATCCCGGAGAGCGAGGACGACGGCAACCACGTCTACGTCTCCGTCGGCCACCAGCAGATGATGACCGACCCGCTGAAGCCGCTCGGCCTGTCCGTGTGGCAGCTGACCACCCGGCGGCCCATGGCCGAGGCGGGCGGGCGGCTGTTCGTCGACGTCGCCCCGGTCCTGGCCGGAACGACCAGCCGCGACCGGTTCCTCGCGGCCATGGGGACGTCCGATCCGCTGATGAGGGACGCGATGCGGACCGTCCTCGACCGCGGCGACTTCGTGCCGTTGGCGCCCGACGAAGGCCCCCGGTTCGTCGGCGACGTCCCGACGCCGCACCTCGACGCCGATCCGTCCATCGTGGACGAGCTGATCGGGAGGACCCGGGCGTCCCTCGCCGCCGTCGCACGCGACATCGAGGCGAAGAAGGGACCGGAGCTGTTCGACTTCATCCTCGCGGACTTCGAGGAGCTGCGGGCGCTGTTGTTCGACCCGAGGAGCCTGCCCGCGATCATCGCGGCGCAGGACGCGACGACCTGGCTCAACGAGCACCTGCGCGAGTGGCTGGGCGAGGAGAACGCGGCCGACACGCTCACGCTGTCCGCGCCGGGCAACGTCACGTCGGAGATGGGCCTCGACCTGCTGGACGTCGCGGACGTGATCCGCCCGCACCCGCAGGTCGTGGCCTTCCTGCGGGGCGTCGAGAACGACGACTTCGTCGACGAGCTGGCCGGGCTGCCCGGCGGCCGCGAGGCACGGGACGCGATCCAGGGCTACCTCGACAGGTACGGCATGCGCTGCGTCGGCGAGATCGACATCACGAGGCCGAGGTGGCGCGAACACCCGACCGCCCTCGTGCCCGTGCTCCTCGGCAACGTCGAGACCTTCGAGCCCGGCGCCAGCCGTCGCCGCTTCGAGGAGGGGCGACGACAGGCGGCCGCCAAGGAACAGGAGGTGCTGACGCGGTTGCGTGCCCTTCCCGACGGCGAGCGGAAAGCCGAGGAGACCAAGGCGATGATCGACCGCGTCCGGACGTTCATCGGGTTCCGCGAGTACCCCAAGTACGGCATGGTCAGCCGGTACTCCATCTACAAGCAGGCGATCCTCGCGGAGGCCGACCGGCTGGTGCGTGCAGGGGTCCTGCGCGACCGGGAGGACGTGTTCTACCTCAGGTTCGCCGAACTCCACGAGGTCGCGCGGGGCGGGGAGGTCGACGAGGAGCTCATCCGGCGGCGCAAGGAGGACTTCGCCACGTACCAGGCGCTCACCCCGCCCCGGGTGCTCACGTCCGACGGCGAGGCCGTGGTCGGCAGCTACCGGCGCGCGGACGCCCCGGCCGGTGCGCTGGTCGGGATGCCGGTGTCGAGCGGGACCGTCGAAGGCCGTGCCCGCGTCGTCCTGGACTTGGCGGCGGCCGACCTGGCATCGGACGACATCCTGGTCACCGCGTTCACCGACCCGAGCTGGTCGCCGGTGTTCGTGACCATCAAGGGGCTCGTGACGGAGGTCGGTGGCCTGATGACCCACGGCGCGGTGGTGGCCAGGGAGTACGGGCTGCCCGCCGTCGTGGGGGTGTCGGGCGCCACCCGCCTGATCAGGGACGGCCAGCGCATCCGCGTGAACGGCACGAACGGCTACGTCGAGATCCTGCCGTAGCGGCAAGGAAGGCGCGTCCAGAGCATGCGCCCTGGACGCGCCTTCACAACCCGCAAACCCCAAGATCCACGAGCCGGAACTCGCGAACCACCGGTACGCAACCCCCACCCGATCCCGGGGGCTACCCGCCTTGCCAGTCTACCGGGTGGGGGTGACAGAACCGGGCCGCGGGGCCCGGTCTGTGGACAACTCACCCGGCTGTGGACAACTCAGGCCGCGGCCAGCTGCTCGGCCGCCACCGCGACGTCGGGGTTGTCGGTGAACAGCCCGTCGATCCCCGTCGCGCGGAACGCCTCGATCTCGGCGATCATGTCGCCGTACTCCGACGGCACCGTCGACGAGCGGAAGTCCGCGGGCAGGAACGCGTTCTCCGCGCGGAACGTGTACGGGTGCACGGCCAGCCCGGCCCGGTGCGCGTCGGCCACCAGCGTCGTCGGCGTCGTCAGGTTGCCCGCCGCGTCACGCGGGATGATCTGCCCCTTCTCCGGCCCGAGGCCCTTCGCGTACTTCGCCACGTCCCGCAGCCCTGCCGGCGAGATGATGTCCTTGTAGGTCCTCGGGTCGCCCGAGTCCACGAAGTCGAACGGCGCGCCGGACCCCGACGTCAGCTGCACCAGCGGCACCCGCAGCACGCGGTTCAGCTCGATCAGGTTCGTGACCTCGAACGACTGCACGTACACCTTCGCGGACGGCCGGTTCAGCCCGTTGCGGTTCAGCGTCCGCACCAGCGCGGGCTCCAGCGCGAGGCCCTGCTTGCGGAAGTACGTCGGGTGCTTGGTCTCCGGGTAGATCCCGATCTCCCGGTGCAGCTCCCGCGACAACCGCTTCGCCAGGTCGATAACCTCCTGGAACGTCGGGACCTCGTAGCGCCCGTCGTAGAGCGTGTTCTCCTGGCGGATGTCCGGGATGCGCTCCTTCGCGCGCAACGTCTTCAGCTCCGCGAGCGTGAAGTCCTCGGTGAACCAGCCGGTCACGTCCACGCCGTCCAGCGACTTCGTCGTCCTGCGGTCCGCGAACTCCGGGTGGTCCGCCACGTCGGTCGTCCCGCCGATCTCCGGTTCGTGCCGGGCGACCAGCACACCGTCCTTCGTGGTCACGAGGTCGGGCTCGATGTAGTCGGCCCCCATCCGCGCCGCGAGCTCGTAGGACGCCAGCGTGTGCTCCGGCCGGTAGCCGGACGCGCCGCGGTGGCCGACGATCGTGAAGCTGTCCTGGTCACCGTGTGCGGGGGCACGGTCCGCTGTCGCGGGCGCCGCCGCGCTGACCACGGCCAACGCCGTCGTCGCGGTGACGGCGATGCGCAGTAACTTCGAACTCACGGTCTCCTCCTTGCCTCGATTGGCGCGCGGATCGTCGTCGATCCGGGCAAACTTCGTCGGACCCGAAGGTGACGAAGCGATAACGCATTCGATCTTCTTTGTGACACCTGTCACGGGTAGGTTGCCGGTGGTGACCAGGTCTACGGAAGACATGGACACCGACCCGTCGGCGATCGCGGTCGGTGAGCACGACGAGGAGCGCCCCGCCCGGCGGCTGTCCGGCCGCTGGGAGTGGTTCGTCTGGGCGGCGTCGATCGCGGTCGCGCTGCTGGTGCTCAAACAGGTCTTCCTGCCCTTCGCGAAGGGCAACCAGTACTACCTGGTGATCTTCCTCGGGCTGACGTTGCCGCTGGTCTTCCTGTGCTACCGCCCCCGCGGCACCGCGCGCGACCCGGACAACCCCGGCACGCTCGACTGGGCGTTCGCGGCGATCGCGCTGGTCGTCGGCCTGTACCCGGTCGTGCCGCTCGCGATCGGCGACGCGGGCGGCGGCTTCGACGCCTTCCTCGACCGCCAGGGCCTTCTGTCAACTTCGGACATCGTGGCCGGTGCGCTGCTGCTCGTGCTGATCCTGGAGGCGACGCGCCGGACCACGGGCCTGGTGCTCCCGATCGTCTGCCTGGTGTTCCTCGCGTACTCGTACTACGGCGGTTACCTGCCGCAGAACTGGGGCGTCGCGCACGCGGGCGTCGACTTCAGCCAGATCGTGAACGCGCTCTACAACGACCAGAGCGGCTTCTACGGCATCCCGCTCGACGTCGCCGCGACGTACATCGTGTTGTTCACGATCTACGGCGCCGTGCTGTCGACGTCCGGCGCCGGGAAGTTCTTCGTGGACATCAGCTTCGCCGCGTTCCGCAGGTCCCGCACCGCACCGGGCCGCACCGCCGCCATGTCGGGTTTCCTGCTCGGCACGGTGTCGGGTTCCGGCACCGCGACCACCGTCAGCCTGGGCGCGATCACGTGGCCGGTGCTGCGGAAGGCGGGTTACCCCAAGGAGAACGCGGGCGGCCTGCTCGCCGCGTCGGGCATCGGCGCGATCCTGTCGCCGCCGACGCTGGGCGCGGCGGCGTTCATCATCGCCGAGTACCTGGAGACGTCGTACCTGACGGTGCTGCTGTGGGCGATCGTCCCGACCGTCCTGTACTACCTCGGCATCGTGTTCGCGGTGGAGGCCGACGCGCGGCGCTTCGGCGCGAAGCCCGTGGACGTCGACACCCCACCGGTCGGCAAGCTGCTGCTCCGCGGCGGTTACCACTTCGCGTCACTGGCGATCATCGTCGTGTTCCTGGCGCTGGACATCCCGCCGTTCACCGCGGTCGTGTACGCGACCGGGGTGGCGGCGCTGTTCGCGTTGGTCTCGCAACTGGTGACGGGCGGCTCGTTCCAGGCCTGGCTGAAGGCGGTGGCCGACTCGCTGGCGGAGGGCATCCGCGGCGCGCTGCCGGTGATCGCGGTGTGCGCGGCGGCAGGCGTGATCACGTCGACGATCACCAAGACCGGCCTCGGTCAGGAGTTGGCGGCGGCACTGGTCGACGCGGCGCGGGCACTGGCGTCGAACGAGACCGTGATCCTGATGCTGACGGTGGTGTTCGCGGCGGTCGCGGTGAGCGTGCTCGGCCTCGCGGTGCCGGTGACGGCGTCGTTCATCATCTCGTGGGTCGTGCTCGGCCCCGCCCTGTCGGACCTCGGCGTGGCACCGGCCGAGGTCGCGATGTTCATCTTCTACTACGCGGTGCTGTCGGAGGTCACCCCGCCGACCGCGCTGGCGGCGGTCGCCGCGGCCGCGATCACCGGCGGCTCGGTGATCAGGACGATGTGGCAGACGTGGAAGTACACGTTGCCCGCGTTCCTGGTGCCGCTCGCGTTCGTGCTGACGGACAACGGCTCGGCCCTGTTGCTGCAGCAGGGTTTCGTGACCGTGCTGTGGGTGGTGCTGGTGTCCGCGCTCGGCGTGGCCGCACTGGCGGTGGTCACGGGCGGCTGGCTCGTGGGACCGGCGCGGTGGCCGGAGCGGGTGCTGTGCGTGCCCGCGGCGTTGCTCTTGCTGTACCTGCAGCCGCTGTCGATCGCGATCGGCGTCGGTTTCGCAGTGGTGGCGGTCGTCGTGCACCTGCTCGGCCGCCGAACCCCGAAAGAACAGGAGCCTGATGATGCGACCGGCGAAGATCGCGACGAAGGCGTTGGCGGCACTGGCGGTGTTGCTGGTGACAGCGGCGTGCGGCGGCAAGCAGACGAACAACTCGGCTGACCAGGCGTCCGGCAGCTGCGAGGCGGGCGAGGGCCGGATCACCATCGCGACCGGCAACACCGGAGGTGTCTACTACACGCTCGGCGGCGGCCTGGCGCAGCTGATCAGCAACAACACCCCGCTGAAGGCCAACGCGGCCGAGACGGGCGCGTCGGTGCAGAACATCCAGCAGCTGGTGGCGGGCGACTACGACATCGCGTTCGCCCTGGCCGACACCGCCGCCGACGCGGTCGAGGGAAAGGCGGCCTTCGAAGGGAAACCGCAGGACATAGCCGCGCTGGCGCGCATCTACCCGAACTACACGCAGGTGGTCGTACGCGCGGACAGCGGCATCGACAGCGTCGCCGACATGAAGGGCAAGAGCATCTCGACGGGCTCCCCCAAGTCGGGTACGGAGGTCATCGCGAACCGCCTCCTGGAGGCAGCGGGCCTGTCGCAGTCGGACATCTCCGCGCAACGCCTGGCCCTGCGCCCGACCGTGGACCAGATGAAGTCGGGCCAGATCGATGGCCTGTTCTGGTCCGGCGGCCTGCCGACCCCGGAACTGACCGACCTGACGACGTCCCTCGGCGAGGACGTGAAGTTCCTGGACATCAGCGACCTGCTGGAGAACATGAAGAAGGTCAACGAGGTCTACGAGGACGGCGCGATCCCGGCCGACACGTACGGCCTGCCCGCCGACGTCCCGACGATCGTGGTCCCGAACCTGCTGCTGGTCACGAACGACTTCCCGGCGGGCAACGCGTGCGCCATCACCAACCTGATCTTCGACAAGAAGGCGGACCTCGCGAAGGTCCACAAGGCCGCGAACGCCCTGGACCGCGAGACCGCGGTGGAGACGGCCCCGGTGAAACTCCACCCAGGAGCAGAACAAGCACTGACGTCCTGAAAGCGTCTTCCGGGACGTTGTGACGAGAGAGCCCTGGCGGCGATCCCGACCAGGACGGCATCTACGCTGTTCATCGTGCGTGTCCTGGTGATCGGGTCCGGTGCGCGCGAGCACGCGCTCGTGCTCGCCCTCTCCCACGACCCTGCGGTTACGGCCCTGGCGTGTGCCCCCGGCAACGCGGGCACGGCGGCGGTCGCCGAGTCCTACGGCGCCGACGTGACCGACCCGGCCTCCGTGGTCGCGACCGCGCGGGAGTGGCGCGCCGACCTGGTCGTCGTCGGTCCGGAGGTGCCGCTCGTCGCGGGTGCCGCGGACGCCGTCCGCGCGGCGGGCATCGCGTGCTTCGGCCCGTCGGCCGCCGCGGCCCGCATCGAGGGCTCGAAGGCGTTCGCGAAGGACGTCATGGCCGCGGCGAACGTCCCGACCGCGCACAGCGAGATCGTCGACAACCCGGCCAAGCTCGACGCCGCCCTCGCCCGCTTCGGCCCGACGTGGGTCGTGAAGGACGACGGCCTCGCCGCGGGCAAGGGCGTGGCGGTCACCACCGACCTCGCCGCCGCCCGCACCCACGCCATGACCCTCCTCGACGGCGGCCACCCGGTCCTGCTGGAGTCCTTCCTGGACGGCCCGGAGGCGTCGCTCTTCTGCCTCGTGGACGGCACGACGGTCGTCCCGCTCCTGCCCGCACAGGACTTCAAGCGCGTTGGCGACGACGACGCGGGCCCGAACACGGGCGGCATGGGCGCGTACGCCCCGCTGCCGTGGACCCCGCCGGGCCTGGCCGACGAGGTCGTCTCCAAGATCATCAAGCCGGTGGTGGAGGAGATGGCGGCCCGAGGGGCGTCGTTCTCCGGTCTCCTCTACGCGGGCCTGGCGCTCACCAGCGCGGGCCCGCAGGTCATCGAGTTCAACTGCCGCTTCGGCGACCCGGAGACCCAGGCCGTGCTGGCCCTGCTCCGCACCCCGCTGGCAGGCCTGCTGAACGCGGTCGCGACCGGCACCCTGGCCGACCACCCACCCCTCGAATGGCACGACGGCTACGCGGTCACGGTGGTCGTCGCCGCGGAGGGCTACCCAGGCCGGGCCCGCTCGGGCGACGTCATCACCGGCGCGGAGGCCCACGGCGTCCTCCACGCGGGCACCCGCCGCCGCGACGACGGCGCCATCGTGTCCGCGGGCGGCCGCGTCCTGTCGGTGGTGGGCACAGGCCCAACCCTGTCCGAAGCCCGCGCCGACGCGTACCGCCTGGTAGAGGACGTACACCTGGCCGGCTCGCACCACCGCACGGACATAGCCACCCGCGCGGCGAAGGGCGAGATCACCGCACAGTGACGGTTCAGCCGATCAGCGGAACCGGACGCACCAGTTCTTCGTCAAAGTTCAGGTGGGTGCCGCGCGCCGTTGGTAGCCTGCAGAAAGAGACCGGATCGTCACGATCAGTGGGGAGCGAACGGGATGTATCTCGCCGGCGACATAGGCCGAGGCATCAACGCCGCCTTCAAGCAGGTCAACGAGGCCACCAGAAGCCTCGGCTCAGGCACCTTCACGGTGAACAAGGACAACGTCCTGGCCGCTGCTCGCATCGTCGAGTCCCAGGCTGACTCCCTCAAAGAACAGGTCAAGGACATCCGTCGAGACCTGGAGGTGAACCCGCCGGGCAACGACCAGGTGAGCACCCGGATGGCGGCGGCGTGGAACGACCTCCTGATCAACGACGAGGATTCGTACCGGAACCGGATCAACGACTACATCACCGGTCTCAAGAAGCTCGCTGTTCAACTCGGGGACACTGCTCGTGCGTACGGGTTCAGCGAGGAAGAGATCGAGGCAGCGTTCAGGAAGACCGGTGCGTAAGCGTTTGTTTCTGGCTCTGGCAGCCGTGGCGATGGTCAGTGCCGGGTGCGCGAGCAGTGCGTCGGGTCTACCAACACCGGCTCCCGGCGGCGACTCGTCCGGTACGTCCTCGGCGCCGACGACTGAGCCTTCCGGTTCTCCCTCGTCGACGGTCGAGGTTCCGCCACGGCCAAGGGATATCTCGCTGGACGGGCTGGATCCGTGCACCCTTTTCACCGAGGCGCAACGCACGCAGCTCAAGGCGACTGATGTGGATTCCGGGGAGTCGGGGAGTGACAACTTCAAGGGCATGAAGGAGTGTGTGCTTGAGGTTGACGACCAGGAGCGGTTCTACGACTACACCGCACTCGCTGTCACAACCGAGGGTGTGGATGCGTGGCTGACCGGTCAGCGGAACGTGGAGGCAGAGCTGACCGATGTCCAGGGATTTCCAGCAGCACAGTTCAAGTTCCGCGGCTCCGATGGCGAAGGCTGTGATGTCGCGGTCGGCGTAGCCGAGAAGCAGAACCTCTGGATTCAAGTCGTTCCGTACAGCCGCGGTTTCGAACAGGACGAGCTGTGCCAGATGGCTCGGCAGGCCACCGAGATGGCCATGACCACGCTGCAGACGTTGAAGTAAGGAAGTTGTTATGGCCGGGGATCACGGACTCAGCGACTTGCGCTATGCGGGTTGGAACCACGGTGAGCTGGCGGACGAGATCGACCTCCTGCGCAACGGTGAGGGCTCGGGGACGCTCCAGAACGCGATGAAGGCGCTGGTCGTGGTGGCTCTCGGGCTCGTGGAGACCGATCAAACCCTGCGTGAGCAGCTCAAGGAGATCGGCGTTTCCTGGGAGGGCTCCGCGTCGGAGGGGGGTACCTCGGCGACCGAGAACGCCCAGATCTACGCGGAGAACGCCATCGACCCGCTTTCCGAGTCGGCTCGGGGTGTCGGGAGCCAGGGCGAGACGTTCCACACCACCCGCAACGCGGCCCCCGACTCGAACACGCTGCGTGGCCCGACAGAGGAGTCCACGGTCGACCAGGTCGCGGGCTTCTTCGGGCACACCACCGACCACGCACAGCAGGTGAGGCAGACGAACGCGGCCAAGGACGCCGCCATCGACGCCATGACCGGCTACCAGAACAACAGCTCCGACGCGCTCGGCCAGGCGCAGACGCTGCCCGTGCCACCCGGTATGAACCTCGTCGCGCAGCCGGTTGACGGTGGTACCAACATCTCCTCCGCGGGCAACTACGTCCCGACGGGCGGCAACTACAGCCCCACCGGTCTGGGCCCAGGCGGCCCGGGGCCCTCCTACTCACCCGGCACGGGCGGCGGCCCCTTCACCCCCGCGCCGACGACAGTCGGCCCTGGCCCCAACCCGCCCCTCGGCGGCCCGCCCATCACCGGCGGTGGCCCCGTCCCGAACAACCCCTTCCTGCCCACCAACGCCAACCCCCTCGGCCCGGCCGCGCTGCGCGGTGTGAACCCCATGCTCATGGCCGAAGCCGCGACCCTCATGGGGGCCGGCGGCGCGGGCGGCGCCGGCGCCGGTGCGGAAGGCGAACGTCTCGCCCGCAACGGCGCGAGCCGAGGTGGCCCCATCAAGAACGGTGTCCCGATCGGCTCTGTCCCCGAGGAAGAGGCGCGGGCCGCGCGCAACGCCGAGAAGTTCGGCGCGCGTACCGGCCGGCCCGGCGGCTCGATCATGCAACCGGCCGCCGCGGGGGCCGGGCGCAACGCCGAGGGCGAGGAGGACCAGGAGCACGTCCGGCGGTACGGGGTCGAGTCGAGCGACGTGTTCGACGACGATCGCGTCGTGGCGCCGGAGTCGATCGGCGACGATGACGACCGGTAGATGATCAGCGGCACCATCGTCCTCTCCACGCTCGAGTTCGACGTGTTGTGGGAGCACGAGAAGCTCCCGGCCAAGCACGAGGCGCTCGCCGTGCCGAGCCCCGGGCGTACGCACACCGAGCGGCGGCAGCTCGTCGCGCGGGCGTTCGCCGACCTCGAGGAACGCGGGCTTGCCGAGCGGGAGCGGGCGACGCCGGAGCTGGCGGACAAGCTCAGCCTGCTCGCCTACCCGCAGCTGGCCATCGACAGCTGGGTGTGGACCGACCACCGCATCTCCTCGTTCGCGGTCGTCTCCGGGAGCGCTGCCCTGCTGGCCGCTGTCGACGGGCCACAGGTGTGGCTGATCCCGGCCCGCGAGACCGCGATCGCGGAGGCCGCCGTGTCGGTCGCCGGGGACGTGGTCGCGGGGCCCGGTCTGTCGGTGAGCGTGCCGTCCGACGTGCTCGCCGCCGCCGACGCCGAGGCGCACGGGGACGCGCGGGAGTTCGCGGCGGCGCTCTCCCGGCGCGGGGTGTCCGGGCCGGACGCGAAGACGATGGCGGACATGGTGCGTGACATGAACGTGCGCGGCCAGTTCTGTGTCACGCGCATGCAACGGGACCAGCGAATGGTCCGTGCTGACCGGGTTGTCGCTTTCCACGACACCCCTCGCGGACGTTATGTCCACCTCGCGAAACCGAACGCCGACGGTCGCGAGTGGAGCACGGTCACCCCGGCCGACAACCGGCGCCTCGTGACCTGTGTGCAAGAGCTGATGGCCGAGGTCTGACCGTCCTAAGGTGAGGGAACCGCGACACGGCGGACGCCGTCAGAGCGGGTGCGCGAAGGGGGCGACATGACGCAGTACAACATCGACGCCATCAACGGCTGCATGCAGAAGGCGCTCGACTACAAGCCGAAGTTCGGCGAGGTCTCCGACTCCTTCCCGCAGGTGTGCACGGCGTCGACGGTCTACGGCGACCTGCCGAGCTCGGCGGGCATCGCGTCGGCGGTGGACGCGCTGAACGACCTCATGCACGACGAGATGAACGCCGCCGAGGACCGTCTCAACGGCGTGGCCGGCGCGCTCGACGCGATCGTGCAGACCGTCCAGAACACTGAGGACGAGGGCGAGCGCACCTACGGTGGCCGCCCGCGGTACGTGCAGGTCTAGGAGGGGACACGGTGGGTTCGGCGGACACTCTGGCCGGTTACGCGGGCGGCGACGCGGTCGCCACAGCCGCGGCGAAGGTGGCGGACGCGGACACCGAGGCGATCACCTCGGCCGCGACCAGGCTGTCCACGGCCGCGACCAACGTGTCCACGTACAGCGGTGCGGTCGCGGGCGGCGTGACCACGCTCGACGCTGCGTGGGAGGGCCGCTCGGCGGACGAGTTCGTGGCGTACATGAACAAGTTCAAGACCGCGGGCACCGACGTCGGGACCGCGATGACCGACGCCTCGACCGCGCTGAACGACGTCGCCACCGCCCTCACCGGCGCCAAGACCTACATCTCGACGCGCTGCGACCAGGCGCTGACCGAGATCTCCACGTGGACGACCAACCACCCGGACGCCACCACGGACGAGTTCGACGCGATGACGCGCGGGGTGTGCTCGAGCGCCGCGTCGGACATCGACACCCACCTCGAGGGCACCGAGCAGACGCTCAGCTCGGCGCTCGGCAAGATCAACGGCGCCAAGTCGCCCGCCTCGAAGTTCTCGTCGCTCTCGCAGCCGAACACGCAGCCGTTCACCCCGCAGAGCGGCGAGCCGATCGAGTGGAAAGAGACGCCCCCGCAGGACACGAACCCGTCGGCCACCGAGAACGGCAACCAGCAGCCGTCGCAGAACAACACGTCGCAGTCGACCGGTACCGGCAGCGGTTCCGGGGACGGAGGCAGCGGCGGCGGTGGTGGCGGTGGCGGTGGCCTCGGGTCGTCCGGTGGCCCGCCCGCCGGTGGCCCTCCACCGGGGAACGTCAAGAGCTGGATCGACCAGGCGATCGAGGTCCTCCGCCAGCACGGCATCAACGTCGGCCCGGAGGACGCGCAGCGGATCTGGCAGATCATCCAGCACGAGTCCGGCGGCAACCCGCACGCGATCAACAACTGGGACTCCAACGCGGCGAAGGGCACGCCGTCGAAGGGCCTCATGCAGTGCATCGACCCGACGTTCGACTCGTACAAGCTGCCCGGCACCGGCAACATCTGGGACCCGGTCGCCAACATCTGCGCCGGCGTGAACTACGCGATCTCGCGGTACGGGTCGCTGGCGAACGTGCCCGGCATCAAGGCGACGGAGTCGGGCGGCGGGTACGTCGGGTACTGATTGGTTCGTCACTGGATTATCTGGCGACCGAACGATCGGGCGTAACCTGGTTGCATGGATCTCGCGTTCATGCTTTCCCACACCAGCCACGTGTTGTCCACGGAGCTGACCGCGGAGCTGGCCGGTCTGGGCATCACGCCCCGCGGCAGCTGCGTGCTGGCTTCGGCGCTGACCGGTGAGCACACGCAGATCCAGCTGGCGGACATGTGCGGCCTGGACAAGACGACCATGGTGGTGACCGTCGACGAGCTGGAGAAGGCGGGCCTCGTGGAACGGCAGACGTCCCCGACCGACCGGCGTGCCCGGATCATCGTGGTCACGCCGCAGGGCCGGGAGATGAGCGCTAAGGCCGCGGACGTCATCGACCGCGTGCACGAGGACGTGCTGGCCTCGCTGCCCGACGGCGAACGCGAGGGGCTCGTCGCCGGGCTGACCCGGTTGGTGGAGAACCGCCTGTCCCGGCCGGTCCAGTGCGAGCGCGCCCCGCGCCGCCGCAACTGAACCCGCCTTCAACCCACCACGCCCCTGATTTAATCCCGCTATAGCCAATCCCACAACAGATCGTCTGCTGCAAGACAATCTGTTAGCGTCCCTCCTGTACGGACAACCAGGAGGGGTTCATGTCCCAGATCGTTGGTCAGCGGCGGGATTCGCGGTGGTTCGCGCTCGTCGTGCTGTGCGCGGGGATGCTGATGATCATCCTCGACGGGACCATCGTCAACGTCGCTCTCCCCGTCATCCAGGCCGACCTCGACTTCTCGCAGTCGGGCCTCGCCTGGGTGATCAACGCCTACCTCATCCCCTTCGGCGGCCTGCTGCTCCTCGCCGGCCGTGTCGGGGACCTCATCGGCCGCAAGCGGATGTTCCTCGGTGGCGTCGCCGTCTTCACGGTCGCGTCGCTGTTCTGCGGGCTCGCCACCACACAGGGACTGCTCATCGCCGCGCGGTTCGTACAGGGCATCGGCGGCGCCATGGCCGCCGCCGTCATCCTCGGCATGATCGTCACGATGTTCCCCGAGAAGGGGGAACAGGCCAGGGCCATCGCCGTCTTCAGCTTCGTCGCCGCGGCGGGCGGCTCGATCGGCCTGCTGGCGGGCGGGGTGCTCACCGAGGCCATCAGCTGGCACTGGATCTTCTTCGTCAACGTGCCCATCGGCATCGTCGCGTTCGCGCTCGCCGTCCGCGTCGTGCCGGGTGAACGCGGCATCGGGCTGCGCAGCGGGGCCGACGTCATCGGGGCCGTCCTCGTCACCGCCGGGCTCATGATCGGCGTCTACACGATCGTCAAGGCCGCCGACCACGGCTGGGTCTCCGGCCACACGCTGGGCTTCGGCGCGTTGTCGGTCGCGCTGCTCGCCGGGTTCGTGCTCCGGCAGGCGACGGTCGCCAACCCGCTGCTGCCGCTGCGGATCCTGCGCGACCGCAACGTCGCGGGCGCGAACCTGATCCAGGTGCTGATGGTCGCCGGGATGTTCGGCATGTTCTTCCTCGGCGCCCTGTACCTGGAGAAGGTGCTCGGCTACGACCCACTGGGCATCGGCCTCGCGTTCCTGCCGGTCGCGGTCGGCATCGGCGGGCTGTCGCTCGGCGCGTCGGCGCGGGTCAACGCCCGGTTCGGGGAGCGGCCGGTCCTGATCACGGCGCTGCTGCTGGTGGCGGCCGGTCTGGTGCTGTTCACGCGGGCTCCGGTCGACGCCGACTACCTGCCGGACGTCTTCCCGTCGGTCCTGCTCATGGGTGTCGGTGCCGGGCTCGGCTTCCCCGCGATGATGACGCTCGCCATGTCCGACGCGACGAAGGACGACTCCGGCGTCGCGTCCGGCCTGGTCAACACGACCCAGCAGGTCGGTGGCGCGCTGGGGCTGGCGGTCCTCGCCACGCTCGCCACGGCGTACACGAAGGGTTCACTCGCGGAGGGGGACGTGCCGGTCGAGGCGATGACCGGCGGTTACCGGCTGGCGTTCGGGGTCGCCGCCGGACTGGTCCTGGTCGCCGCGGTGCTCGCGGTCACGGTCCTGCGCAGGCAGAAGGTGACGCAGGAGGAGCTGGTGCCGGTGGCTTGATCGCGCGCGGCGACCGGCGGCAGGCTGGGGAGCATGTCAACCCGTCTGCTGCAGGTCGCCCAGCGCGCGAACATCCCACCCTTCCACGTGATGGACGTGCTGTCCGCGGCCAACGCCCGGCAGCGCGCGCAGGGGGACGTGGTGTCGCTGGCCGCCGGGCAACCGTCGGCCGCGGCACCACGCGCCGTTCTGGACAAGGCCGCCGAAGCCCTGCACGGTCCCCTCGGCTACACCGAACAGCTGGGCATCCCCGAACTGCGGGACGCCATCGCCCGCCACTACGACCAGCGGTACGCCCTCGACGTCGCGGCCACGGATGTCGTCGCCACCACCGGCTCGTCCGGCGGCTTCCTCCTCGCGTTCCTCGCCGCCTTCGACACCGGTGACCGGGTGGCGCTGGCGCGGCCCGGCTACCCGGCCTACCGCAACATCCTCACCGCGCTCGGCTGCGAGGTCGTCGAGCTGCCGTGCGACGCGGACACCCGGTTCCAGCCGACCGTCGAGATGCTGGCGGCGGCGGGCCCGCTCGACGGGCTGATCATCGCGTCACCCGCCAACCCGACCGGCACCGTCCTGCCCGTCGGCGAGCTGGCCGCCATCGCAGGCTGGTGCGCCGACCACGGCGTCCAGCTGGTCAGCGACGAGATCTACCACGGCATCACCTACGGCGACGAGGCAACGGCGTCCGCGTGGCAGTTCTCCCGCGAGGCGATCGTGGTCAACTCGTTCTCCAAGTACTTCGCCATGACCGGCTGGCGTCTCGGCTGGCTGCTCGTCCCGCAGCGGCTCATGCGTGCCGTCGACTGCCTGACCGGCAACTTCACCATCTGCCCGCCCGCGATCGCGCAGCACGCCGCGACCGCCGCGTTCCAGTACGACGAGCTGGACGCGCACGTCGCCGCCTACCGCGCGAACCGCGACCACCTGATCACGGGCCTGGCCGAGATGGGCATCGACAGGGTGGCGCCGGTGGACGGCGCGTTCTACGCGTACGCGGACGTGTCGCACCTGACCACCGACACCATGGCGTGGTGCCAGCGGTTGCTGGCCGAGACCGGGCTCGCGATCGTGCCCGGCATCGACTTCGACCCCGAACTGGGGCACCACTTCGTGCGGTTCTCGTTCGCGGGCCCGGCGAGCGACATCGAGACGGGTCTGGCACGACTGGGCGGCTGGCTCGCACCCTGAGGCGGGAACCAGTGTTTTTCCCCGATGGCCTGGGAGTCCGGCGGTGGTTGACTGAAGGAACCGCCGGACTGCGCCACTCGTTCAGCCGGTGAGACCCCGGGAGGGATTCGGATGTTGTTGAAGATCATCGGCGCGATCATCGTCGTGTGGGTGGCGTTCGCGGTGCTCGGCCTCGTGTTCAAGGTGCTGGGCGTCCTGCTGGTGGCCGCCGCAGTCGTCACGGTCGGCGCGATCGGCTACAGCGCCATCAAGGGTGGGTCGAACCGCAAGCAGATCCGTTAGGAGTGCATCTTCGCGATCCTGGACAGCACCTCGTTGATGTCCCTGTTCGTGAGGTCGCGGTGCGGGATGAACCGCACCCCGCCGCCGGCCGGCACACCGAGCACCCCGATCCGCTTGAGCGCGGTCAGCGTCGCCTCGGTGTCCGGCGTCGACGCCAGGACGATGTTCGACTCCGGCTCGTTGACCTCCCACCCGAGGTCGGCCAGGCCCGCGGCGAGCTTCCTGGCGCTGGCGTGGTCGTCGACGAGGCTCGGGATGCGGTCCAGCGCGACCAGTCCGGCAGCGGCGACGACTCCGCCCTGCCGCACCCCGCCGCCCAGCATCTTCCTGACCCGGCGTGCCTCCTCGACGAACGCCGAGGTGCCGCCGACGAGCCCGCCCATCGGCGCCCCGAGCGCCTTGGACAGGCACACCTGCACGGTGTCGACGCCCACCGTCAACGCGGCGGGCGGCACGGACAGCGCCACGGAGGCGTGCCACAGGCGCGCCCCGTCCAGGTGTACGCGCAGCCCGACGTCCCGCGCGGTGGCGACCAGTTTCGCGTGCTCATCGGGCGGAGTGACCGTGCCGCCCGCCGCGTTGTGCGTGTTCTCCAGGCATAACAGCGTGGTGCGCAGCGTGTAGTACGGCCCGGAGCGCGCGGCCTGGCGCACCGATTCGACCGGCATGCGCCCCGGCCAGGCGCCCCAGTCGACGGCCTCCGGCATGCCGCCCGCGAGCCACGCGGGGGCCCCGAGCTCGTCGTCCAGCACGTGTGCGCCACGCGGTGCGATGAACCGGTCGCCTCTGTTCAGGTGGACCATCAGCGCGATGAGGTTGCCCATGGTGGCGCTGGGCACCCACAGCGTCGCGTCGACGCCGAGCAGCTCGGCACCCCGCTCTTCCAGCGCCTGCATCGTCGGGTCTCTGTCGAGCACGTCGTCGCCGACGTCGGCGCGCGACATGGCGAGCCGCATCGGCTCGTCCGGTTGGGTGACAGTGTCCGAACGAAGATCGATCTCCCGCACTTTGGTCACGATCTGATCACACCACATCGCCCTGGAGGCATCCTCATTGGTGTCCCGGACGTCTTTGGGGGTGGCGTACGTCACGGCGGAGTCGTGGTGCAACCTTATGGGCCTCACGTTCCGTCCCCCGTACGCAGACGACGAGCAGAGAGAGTCCGCGTGGAGCAGCGCGACGAGCAGGACTTCGCGGAGTACTTCGCGGCTCGGCGAGACGCCGTGCGGAGGTCCGCGTACCTGCTGTGCGGTGACTGGCACCGGGCGGACGATCTCGCGCAGACCGCGTTCGTCGCGTTGCACCGGCGGTGGCGCAAGATCCGGGACCGCGGGGCCCTGGACGCCTATGTCCGCAGGACGCTGGTGCGCGCGGTGATCGACGAGTCCCGGCGCCCGTGGCGGCGGGAGCGGTTCGTCGAGGAGCTGCCGGAGACGCCGCGGCAGGACGGCGAACTCGGTGACTCCGTGGCGACGAGGTCCGCGCTGCTCGACGGCCTGCGGGCGGTGCCACCGCGGCAGCGGGCGGTGCTCGTCCTGCGGTTCCTCGAGGGACTCGACGTGGCGGCCACGGCCGACGCGCTCAAGTGCTCCGAGGGCACCGTGAAGAGCCAGACGGCCAGAGGGCTGAACGCGCTGCGTGAGGCCCTGGGAGACACGATCGATGACCTGCGGTCGGCGTCGTGATCGGCGGAAGGAGGTGGCGGGATGGACGAGAACAAGCTTTCTGAGCTGCTGAATGACGCGGTGGCGGAGACCCCGCCGCCGAGCTTCACCGTCACGGACGTGGCCCGTCGGTCGGAGCGTGAACGCGTCCGTCACCGGAACGGCGTACTCGCAGGTTCCGCCTTTGGTGTGGCCCTCCTCGCGGGCGCGACGGCGCTGGGCGTGGCATTGTGGACAGGGCCGGTGACGACTTCGGAGGCGGCGGGTGCGGCGAATCCCGCATCAGGCGGTAACGGAAACGCTGCTCCATACGAGTTACCAAACGAGGACAACGAAGCGGCCGCGCCGACAGAGCGTGGCGGCACGAAGGACGTCCCGTCGGAGACGCCCAAGCAGGGGGGCTATCCGGACGGGAGTGGCGGGCCTGCGGGGCCCGCCGGCACCCCTAGTGGGTGCGAACAGGTGGACCGGGAGCTCGCTGCTGCCCTCGCGGGCGAGCTCCCGGCCGCCGCCAACGTCAAGGTGGAAGACGCGGTCCCCGTCTCGTTGACCTGTCCTCAGGGCTCACGCGGCGCCGCGTTCGACCTTCCCGGCGGCCGCATCAGCGTGATCGTCTTCCCCGGCGGTGTGACAATGACCACACAGGCGTCCGGTGTGCAGGCCCAGGCGCCGACCGGTGACGGCAGGCGGGTGCTCGTGCTGAGCGAGCCCGTCAGCCCGGGCGGCACGGCACCGTTCGGCACGGACGTGCAGCAGTACGCCACCGAGCTGGGGCAGTTGTACTGAGCGAGGTCCAGCACAGCCGTACGATGCCCCGACTATGACTGCCGCCAGCACCCCCAAGGGCGAACGGCGTCGCCAGGCCCTGGTGGAGGCCGCGGCGGCGTTGCTGGTCGAGCGCGGCTTCGAGGCGCTGCGGCACCGCGCGGTCGCCGAACGGGCCGATCTCCCGCTGGCCTCCACGACCTACTACTTCGACTCGCTGGACGAGCTGATCGCCGCCGCCGTCGAGCACCACGGCCGCACCGAGCTGGAACGCGGCCGTGCCCAGCTCGCCGCGTTGCCCGCGGAGCACCGCGACCTCGACTCCGTCGTCGACCTCGTGCTCGACCAGCTCCTCGGCCCGCCGGCGGGCGACCGGGACGCCGAGCTGGTGCTCCTCCGGTACGAACGCCTCGTCGCGACCGGCAGGCGGCCCTACCTGCGCCCGCTGATGCGTACGCTCGGCACCGAGCTGCGCGGGCTCCTGCTCGAGGTCCTCGCCCGCTCCGGCAGCCCGGTCGACAACCGCCGTCTCGAGCAGCTGATCGCGCTGGTCGACGGTGCCGTGGTCAACGCGCTGATCGAGATCGACCCGGACCCGCGCGCGGTCGCGCATCGCATGCTCGTCGAGTCCCTGCGAGGCTGACGCAACCCCGACGGTCCCCGCGTCGTGAGTAACCGGCGAAGGGGGGATCGATCCATGCGACAGGCCGACGAGGAGAGCTTTCGCCGGTATGCCGTCGAGCACGCGGCGCGGCTGCGGAGGTCGGCGTTTCTGCTGTGTGGGGACTGGCATCTGGCGCAGGACCTCATGCAGATGGCGCTCATCAAGATCTACCGGTCGTGGTCGCGGGTGCAGAAGGACGACAGCCTGACCAACTACGGCCGCACCGTCCTCCTGCGCACCTGGCTGGACGAGAAACGCAGACCGTGGCGTCGCTCCGAGCAGACCGCGGCGGCCGTACCCGAACAGCACGACGAGGCCCGCGGCCCGGACGACAGCCCGGAGCGGCTGTGGGCGCGTGACCTGGTCCACCAGGGCCTGCTGCGGCTGCCACCCAGGCAACGCGCGGTGCTGGTGCTCCGCTACTTCGACGACCTGTCGGTCGCCGAGACGGCCGAGGTCATGGGCTGCTCGCAGGGCACGGTGAAGTCGCAGACGGCTCGCGGCCTCGAGGCGTTGCGGGTGTCGGTGTCGCAGTTGGTGGGGAGGGTCGCGTGATGGGTGAAGAGGATGTCCGGGACGGGTTGCTGAACGCGGTGGCCGACGAGCCGCCGCTGCGGTTCGATCCCGATGAGCTGATGGCGACCGCGCGCGGGCAGGTCCGCCGTCGCGCTCTGGTCGCGGTGGGGCTGGCCACGGTCGCCGTGGCGGTGGCCGCGGTCGCGGTGCCGATCGCGCTGGGCCGCGACTCGACCACGACGGTTCCGGCCGCGACCCGGCCCGGCCCGGCGGGACCGTCGAGCGACCAGCGGCCGCAGCCCACCCGCTACACCGTCGACGACCTGCGCGAACGCGGCCGGGAGTTACGGGTGCACCTGAGCCGGTCGCTGCCTGCGGCGCTGCCGTCCGCGACCAAGATCATCGTCGGCGAGTTCGGCGGTGAGGCGACCGGCGACTTCTACCCGGGCCAGACCAGCATCAACGCCACGATCACGTTCTCGATCAAGGGCGCCCGGTACTCGATCATGGTGACGACGTGGGTCCCGGACGCCGCTCCCGCGCCCGCGGACATGTGCGTGGCGAACTGCCACCGCCTGGACGACCAGGCGGGTGGCGCCGTCTTCCAGCAGACGCACGACATGGACAAGGGCGTCGTCGAGACCGTCTTCCACTACCGGGACACCGGTGCCGTGGTGTCGGTCGCCGCCTACAACTACGACATGACCAGCACGGTCCCGCCCGTCTACCACCCATCGTTACCCGTGACCCGCGATGCGCTGCTGGCCATCGCGACGGATCCGGAACTGGCGCTGTAGGGCTCGCCGGGGGTGCCCATTAAGCTGGGAAAACGTGACGTCCAAGCCGCGCATCCCCAACGTACTCGCAGGCCGCTACGCCTCTGTGGCGCTGGCCGAGCTGTGGTCACCCGAGCACAAGATCGTTCTGGAGCGCAGGCTGTGGCTCGCCGTGCTCACGGCCCAGGCGGAACTCGGCATCGACGTCCCCGACGGTGTCGTCGCCGACTACGAACGAGTGATCGACCAGGTCGACCTGGAGTCGATCGCGGCCCGTGAGCGGGTGACTCTGCACGACGTCAAGGCCCGCATCGAGGAGTTCAACGCGCTCGCCGGCCACGAGCACGTCCACAAGGGCATGACGTCCCGCGACCTGACGGAGAACGTCGAGCAACTGCAGATCCGCCTGTCGCTGGAGCACATCCGCAACCGGACGGTCGCGGTGCTCGCCCGGTTGGCGACGCTCGCGACCGAGCACAGCGAGCTGGTGATGGCGGGGCGTTCGCACAACGTCGCCGCGCAGGCCACCACGCTGGGCAAGCGGTTCGCGTCCGCCGCGGACGAGTTGCTGGTGGCGTTCGAGCGGCTCGACGGCCTGGTCGAGCGGTACCCGCTGCGCGGCATCCAGGGCCCGGTCGGCACCGCGCAGGACATGCTGGACCTGCTCGGCGGTGACGCGTCGAAGCTGGACGCGTTGCAGCGCAGGATCGCCGACTACCTGGGCTTCTCGCGGGTCTTCGACAGCGTGGGCCAGGTGTACCCGCGGTCGCTGGACTACGACGTCGTGTCCGCACTGGTGCAGGTCGCGGCCGCGCCGTCGAGCCTCGCGAAGACCATTCGGCTCATGGTCGGGCACGAGCTGGCGACCGAGGGTTTCCGGCCGGGGCAGGTCGGTTCGTCCGCCATGCCGCACAAGATGAACACCCGCTCGAGCGAGCGCGTCAACGGCTTCGCGGTGATCCTCCGCGGCTACGCGTCGATGGTCGGCGAGCTGGCGGGCGACCAGTGGAACGAGGGCGACGTGTCCTGCTCGGTGGTGCGCAGGGTGGCGCTGCCGGACGCGTTCTTCGCGCTGGACGGCCTGATCGAGACGTTCCTGACCGTGCTCGACTCGTTCGGCGCCTATCCGGCGGTGGTCGGCCGCGAGCTGGACCGCTACCTGCCGTTCCTGGCGACGACGAAGGTGCTGATGGCGTCGGTGCAGGCGGGTGTCGGCCGCGAGACCGCGCACGAGGCGATCAAGGAGCACGCCGTCGCGGTGGCGCTCGCGATGCGTGAGCAGGGCATCGAGCGCAACGACCTGCTCGACCGCCTCGCCGCCGACGAGCGCGTCCCGCTCGACCGTCCCGCCCTCGACGCGTTGCTTGCCGATCGGCTGCCGTTCACCGGTGTGGCGGGCGCGCAGGTGGCGTCGGTGGTGAAGCGGGTGTCGGACGTGGCGTCCCGCTTCGGTGACGCGGCGAAGTACGTCCCCGGTGCGATCTTGTGATTAGTGCGGACAACCACAAAGTTTCGTACGGAAAACCGCACTGACCCAGGCCGCCCGCGCGGCTAGTCTCGCTGTCGTGGCAACCGTTTCAGATCTTCTGGTCTACCCGGTCAAGGGCTGCGCGGGCGTTCCGTTGACGCGGGCACAGGTGCTCCCGACCGGCGTGAGGCACGACCGCACGTTCATGTTCGTCCGTGCGGACGACGGGGTGTTCCGCTGCCAGCGGAGCACCCCGAGGCTGTCCGTGATCCGGCCGGACCTGGCTGCCGACGGCGCGAAGCTGACCCTGTCCGCTCCGGACGTGCAGAGCCTCGCGTTCGACGTGGCGCCGGAGGGCAGGCGGTTGGCCGTGAGCCTGCACGGCGTCTGGCACGGCGAAGGCGTCGACCAGGGCGACGAGGCGGCCGAGTGGGCCAGCGACCTCATCGGCGATTCGTTGCGGCTGGTGCGCGTGCCCGCGGACCACCGGCGCAGCGTGGACGACCGGCACGGCGACATCACGTTCAGCGACTCGACGCCGCTGCACCTGCTGTCGCTGTCGTCCCTGGACGACCTGAACGCCCGGATCCTGGAGAAGGGCGCCGAGCCGGTCCCGATGGTGCGGTTCCGCCCGAACATCGTGATCAGCGGTTGGCAGACCCCGTACACCGAGGACGACATCCGTGAGTTCAGCATCGGCACCACCAGGTTGCGCTGGGTGAAGCCGGACATCCGTTGCCAGGTGACCATGGTCGACCAGCCGACCGGCAAACGCTCGGGACCCGAGCCGTTACGCACGCTCGCCGACTACCGCCGCGAACCCGACGGCGGCGTGAGCTTCGGCATCAAGGTCGCGGTGGTGACCCCGGGCGAGATCGAGGTTGGCGACGAGATCACGGTGCACTGAGGCACGGCCGCCGGTTACCGCGCGAACAACAGCAGGACCGGATCACCGGGCCGGCCACCGAAGTCGTTGGCGGCGGAACCGCCGTTCACGGCCAGCGCGACCCGGCCGCCCGAGTCGACGTACACGATCAGGCCGTCGTTGATCGCGTCGGCGAACGTCCGGCCGACGGTGGCCTTCACCGACCGCCCGTTGAGGTGGGCGTGCGCCGTGGTGCCCGGCACGGCACCGCTCGCGTCGAGGTCGGCGCCGGTGGCGGCGAGCTGGATGTTGCCGAAGGTGTCGATGTACCGGATCTCGGTCGTGAGCTTCCCGGGTTCGACGAACGTCTCGGGCTCCGGCAACCGCACGAGGTCGGCCGCGTCGACGGCGGGCCCGAAGTCCTCGGGCGGCACCCCGGCGGCGAGGTGCGCGGCCGCGGGCGCGAACACGTCCCGCCCGTGGAAGGTCGCCGACACCGTCGACAGCCGGTAGGCCGGGTTGCGGAGCTCGTAAGCCGCCCGCACCCCGCCGAGCAGTTCAGCGGCGGGCATGAGCAGCCCGTTGTCCGGCCCGACGAGCACACCCTCGGCGGTGACCACGACGACACCGCGCCGGTCCGTCCCGACCCCGGGGTCGACGACCGCGAAGTGCACGGCGGGCGGCAGGTAGGGCACGGCCTGGGCGAGGATCGCCGCCCCGCGCCGAACGTCCTGCGGCGGCACGGTGTGGCTGATGTGGATGACCCGCGGCCGGGGCGCGAGCCGAGCGACGACCCCCTCGCAAACCCCGACGAACCCGTCATCGATGCCGTAGTCGGTCGTGAACGAGATCCAGTCGTAGCTCATGACCAACAATGGCACGCACTCGTGCGTGGCATGAATTCCGGGTGAAACCGGTGCCCAGTTCGGTGACATGTCACCTCGCTGTCAGGTCGACGTCATCGACACATGGCCTCATGAGGAGCGTGACCGCTCAACTGATCGTGTCGCTGTCCGGGATCAACGCATGGACCCTGGACCGCAGTGCCGACCTGAGCGACGAGCTGGCGTCCCGGGGCGTGCCCCTTTCGCTGCTGTTCGCCCCGAAGGTCGCGGGCGCGGACCAGCCGAGAACGGTGCTCGACTGGGTGCGCGGGCAACAAGCCGCAGGCAACGCGCTGCTCCAGCACGGCTACGACCACCCGGCCGACGCGAAGACCCGTACGATCCGTCGCCGAGCCGAGTTCGCGTCGCTGCCCGCCCACGAGGCCAAACTACGTCTCACGGCGGCGTCGACGACCATGGAACGCCTGGACCTGGCCACGGACGCGTTCGTCCCACCGCGCTGGGTGGCGTCTCCCGGCACTCTGCTCGCCCTGCGCCACCAGGGTTTCACGATGTGCGCGGACGTGATGGGCATCCGTGACCTCCGCACCGAGAACGTCCACAGAGGACGCGTACAGGGCTTCGGCTTCGGCGAACGCACGGAACCGTGGTGGTGCTTCGCGCTGGTGATGAGCGCGTCCCGGGCCGCCCGCAGGAACCAGCTGATCCGCCTGGCCGTGGACACCGCGGACCTGTCCCGCTCGGGCCCCCGCCAGGCCCTGCTGGACGCGATCGACATCGCCCTGCACCACGAGGCGACCCCGCTCACGTACCCGGCGCTACTGACCTACCAGCCGGCCCAGGCGGCCTGACCGACGCGGTCGGGCGTGGCCTCCGGCCCCCTCGAACCACGCTACGGCAGGGCACCGACAATTCCGTGTCGTCGGAGTCGGCCTGTGGACAACTCGCCAACCTGTGGACAACCGCCCTCGGCGGGCAGTCCACCGTCGGTGCTCGGACCTACGCTGGACAACGGGGGCCGGAGGCCACGTCAGGCGAACACCAGTTCGATCCACAAGGTTGTCCACACCTGTGGACAACCTCTCAGAGATCGACCGGCTCGCCCTTCGGCAGCGGGCGGAACTCCGAGTCCGGCGCCAGCTGTGAGAGCCAGTTCTGCTGCGCGCGCATGCCGATCTCGGACAGCAGCACCTCATGGATCGGCACCGCCACCCGCGGGCCGACCGCGCGCACGAAGTCGATGATCTCGCCGGTCTTCAGCCACGGCGCCGACATCGGCAACCCGAGCACGTCGATCCGCTGTTCGGGCACGAACAACGCGTCGCCGGGGTGGTAGAACGCGCCGTCGTCGACGACGTACCCGGCGTTGGCAGGCGTCGGCAGGTCCTCGTGGATGGTCGCGTGCCTGCCGCCGACCGCCGTGACCGACGTGCCGCCGAAGGTGAACGTGTCGCCGGGGCGCGCCACCGAGGTCGGGGCCAGGCCGAGTTTCTCCAGCTCGGCGGCCGAGTCCTCGTCGGACACCAGCGCCGCGTCCGGGTTGGCCTCGACCAGGGCGGGCAGGCGCGCGCCGTCGAGGTGGTCCGGGTGCTTGTGGGTGATCAGGATGGCGCTCAGGCCCGTTGTCTGCTCGAAGCCGTTCGAGAACGTGCCCGGGTCGAAGAGCAGCCGTGCGGAATCGGTCTTGATCAACACGCACGAGTGCCCGAAGTGAACGATCTGCACGCCGTCAGGCTAACCAACTGAACATCGCGGCGAACGCTACCGACGGGTAGCCTGAGCGGCGGAACGCGATCTGGGAGGCTCGTCATGACCGCCGTGCAAGCGAAGCCGGACACCTTCGACTCGCTGAACCCCGCGACCGACGAGGTGGTCGGCACCCACCCGGTGCACACGGCGGACGACGTCGCCGCCGCGGTCGCCCGGGCCCGAGGTGCCGCTGCCTGGTGGGCGGGACTCGGTTTCAGCGGGCGCGCCGAGCGCCTCCAGCGCTGGAAGGGCGTCATCACCCGCCGTGCCGCGCAGCTCGCCGAGGTCGTGCACGCCGAGACCGGCAAGCCGCACGCCGACGCCATGCTCGAGATCGTCCTCGCGATCGACCACACCGCGTGGGCCGCGAAGAACGCACCCAAGGTGCTGGGCCGCAAACGCAGGCCCGCCGGCCTGCTGATGTCCAACCACGCCGCCTCGGTCGAGTTCCAGCCGCTCGGGGTCGTCGGCGTGATCGGCCCGTGGAACTACCCGGTGTTCACGCCGATGGGGTCCATCGCGTACGCGCTCGCCGCGGGCAACGCGGTCGTGTTCAAGCCCAGCGAGTACACGCCCGGCGTCGGGAAGTGGCTGGCCGACTCGTTCGCCGAGGTCGTGCCGGAGCACCCGGTGTTCCAGCTGATCACCGGCTTCGGCGAGACGGGTGCCGCGCTGTGCCGGTCCGGCGTGGACAAACTCGCGTTCACCGGATCGCCCGGCACCGGCAAGAAGATCATGGCCGCGTGCGCGGAGACGCTGACGCCGGTGCTGATCGAGGCGGGCGGCAAGGACGCGCTGCTGGTCGACGCGGACGCGGACCTCGACGCCGCGGCCGACGCCGCGGTGTGGGGTGGCATGTCGAACGCGGGCCAGACATGCGTCGGCGTCGAGCGCGTCTACGTGCACGAACGCGTCTACGACGACTTCGTCGCCAAGGTCGTGAAGATCGCCGAGGACGTTCGCGCGGGCGACGACCCGGAGGCGAAGATCGGTCCGATCACCATGCCGGGCCAGCTGAAGATCATCCAGCGGCACATCCAGGACGCGCTCGCCCGCGGCGGCCGCGCGCTGGTCGGCGGCAAGGACGCGGTCGGCGACAGGTTCGTGCAGCCGACGGTGCTGGTCGACGTGCCGGAGGACTCGGAGGCGGTGCGCGAGGAGACGTTCGGTCCGACGCTGACGATCGCGAAGGTCGCTGACATGGACGAGGCGATCACGAAGGCCAACGACACGAAGTACGGCCTGGCGTCGACGGTGTTCTCGAAGCGGCGTGGCATGGAGCTGGCGGCGCGGCTGCGGGCGGGCATGACGTCGGTGAACAGCGTGATCAGCTTCGCGGGCATCCCGTCGCTGCCGTTCGGCGGCATCGGCGAGTCCGGGTTCGGCCGCATCCACGGGCCGGAGGGCCTGAAGGAGTTCGCCCGCCCGAAGGCGATCGCACGGCAGCGGTTCAAGGCGCCGCTGGTGCTGACGACGTTCAGCCGCACCGCGAAAACCGACGCGACAGTCGCCAAGCTGATCACGCTGCTGCACGGCAAGCGCCGCTGAGGGCGGCCGCCGGCCCCCGATCACCAGCGTAGCCGGGAGGACCGACATTCCCGGCCGCGGCGATGGCGGTTGTCCACAAGTGACCGACGTCGCCCAGAATTGTCGGTCCCGTGCCGTAGCGTGGTTCGAGGGGCCGGAGGCCACGGCAGAGGACGTGACGGCGTGTCATGACGAGGGGCCGGCCTCCGGCCCCCGATTTCCAGCCTACGGCAGGGGGCCGACATTCCCGGGGAGTTGTCCACAGGTGTGGACAACTCTGGGGATGAATCGAACACCAGTTCTCAGTGGGACGCTTTGACCAGGTCAGCGGCCTTCTCGGCGATCATGATGGTCGGGGCGTTCGTGTTGCCACGGGGCACGGTCGGCATCACCGACGCGTCCACGACCCGCAGCCCCGCCACGCCCTGCACCTTCAGCTCCGCGTCGACCACCGTGCCCATCGCGCACGTGCCGACCGGGTGGTAGAGCGTCTGCGTGACCGCCCTGATGTGGTCCACCAGGTCGTCGTCGGTCGGGTTGTCGATCGCCGGGAGGTACGGGGCGTCCAGGTACCTCGCCAGCGGGCCCGTCTCCGCGATCTCCCGCAGTGTCCGCTGCGCCGCGAGGATGGCGTCGAAGTCCGTCGGGTCGTCGTAGTACGCCGGGTCGATCAGGGGCCGCCACCTCGGGTTGGCCGACCGCAACCGCAGGCGGCCTCGCGACGCCACGTCCACCAGCGTCGCGCCCGCCGTGAACCCCGGCACGGTCGGTTCGCGCAAACCGTTGTCGTAGAAGAGGGTCGGGGCCACGTGGACCTGCATGTCCGGCGCTGGCAACCCGTCTCGCGTGTGGAAGAACGCGCCCGCCTCGCCGACGTTCGAGGCCAGCGGACCGCGCCCCGTCGCCTGCCAGCGGAGCAACCGGCCCGGGGTCACCAGGTTCACGAGATCGGTCGTCCCCTTGGTGCGCCACAACATGCCCGCCGCCGGGTGGTCCTGCAGGTTGTCGCCCACGGGCAGGTTGGCGAGCACCTCGATGCCCAACTCGCTCAGGTGCGACGCCGGGCCGACGCCGGACAGCATCAGCACCTGCGGCGAGTTCACGGCCCCACCGCACAGCAGGATCTCGCTCGACGCGCCGACCTCGAACTCCGCACCGTGCCGGGAGTAGGACACGGCGGTCGCGCGGCCGCCCGTGATGACGATCCGGTTGACCATGGCGTGGGTGCGGACCGTCAGGTTCGACCGCGTCATGGCCGGCCGCAGGTACGCGTCGGCGGTGGACCAGCGGCGGCCGTTGCGGCACGTGACCTGGTACAGGCCCGCGCCTTCCTGGGTCTCGCCGTTGAAGTCGTCCGTCGGCTTCATGCCCCACGTGACCGCCGACTCCACCCATGCCTGCGACAGCTCGTGGGTGTACCTGCGGTCCTCGACGTGCAGCGGCCCGTCGGTCCCGTGGTACGGCCCGGACAGCCGCGTGTTGTGCTCGGCCTTGACGAAGTACGGCAGCACCTCCTCGTACTTCCAGCCCGCCGGCCACGCGTCGTAGTCCGCGCGGTTGCCGCGGATGTAGATCATCGCGTTCATCGACGAGCAGCCGCCCAGCATCTTGGCGCGCGGCCAGTACGCCGGGCGGTCGCCGAGGCCCTTCTGGTCGACCGTCTCGTAGTTCCAGTCGTACCTGGTCTTGAACAGCGTCGAGAACGCGACGGGCATGCGCACCTCGTCGGCGTCGTCCTCACCGCCCGCCTCGAGGAGCAGCACCCTGGCCGCATCGTCCTCGCTCAGCCGGTTCGCGAGCACGCACCCCGCGCTACCGGCACCGATCACCACGTAGTCGAAGGTCTCGGCCATCCTCCGACAGTGCCACCGACCCGGCCACTTCCGCTACAGCTTCGCGAGTAGTTCTTCTTCCTCCGCGGGGGACAGCCCGGCCTTCCGCTCGCGGTCGAGGCCCAGCTCCCGCTCCCTGGCCAGCGCGTCGAGCACGGCGTCGGCGAACGGCGCGAACCGCAGGCCCGCCGCGACGGACGGGGCCGGGTCGTGCGTCTTCAGACCCTCGTACTCCGGTGGCAGCCACAGCGGCAGCGACTTCGGCCCGGCCCACGGGTTGACGCCTTCCGAGGTCAGCCATTCGGGTGACGCCTTCACGATCTCGCCGTCGAAGCCGACGACCGACGCGATGTCCTCGACCATCTCGAGCAGTGGCCGGTGCGGACCGACCGCGTCGTACGTGCCAGCCGTGCCGTTCTCGGCGGCGTCGACGATCCACCGCGCGAAGTCCTTCACGTCGATGATCTGGATCGGCGCCGTCGAGTCCGGCACGAGCACGCGGCCGCCGCGGGCGAACCGGCCCGGCCAGTACCCGAACCGGTCGCTGCGGTCCCACGAGCCGGTGACCAGCCCGGGCCGGACCACAAACGCACGGTCACCCATCGCCGACCGCACCGCGTTCTCGCTCGCGACCTTGATGCCGCCGTACAGCAGCACCCCGTCCTCGCCGCGGGCGGCCATCTCCTCGCGGTTCGAGTGCTCCTCCAACGCCGGGACCAGCGGGCCGGTCGCCGGGGTCTGGCCCGGGGTCGCGTTGTCCGCGTACACGTTGATCGTCGACACGAAGGTCCAGTGGGCCGCGTCGCCGAACGCGTCGAGCGCCCGCCGCACCCACGGGTACGACAGCGGTGCCACGTCCACGACCGCGTCGAACGTCTCGCCGGCGAGCGGCGCGAGGCCGTCCTCGGCGTCCCGGTCGACCTTCACCAGGGTCGTTCCCACCGGGACCGCGCCGGACTCGCCCCGCGCCGCGCACACCACGTCGTGCCCGCGCCGCGACCCCTCGACCGCGACGGCGTGCCCGACGAAGATCGTTCCTCCCAGCACCAGAATCCTCATGCCGCTCACCCTGTCCGGTGAATGGTGGGCGTCGCCACCGATCTCGCGCTGGGCGAACTGCCTACAGCCGCCGCAGCACGAAGTCGTCGGCCGAACCGCCGGTCAGGAACGCGTCGAGCCTGCCGTCCACCACGTAGGTCCCGTACGGCGTGACCGCGGCCGTCGTCGGCGCCGGGTCCGGCCACGCGGTGGTCGACAGCGGCACCGCGAACCGGCCGACGAGCGCCAGCACGTGCACCGCCGGTGCCGAGCCCGGCACGCCCGCGAGCCGGTTCGTGACCACGACGAGCGTGCCGTCCGGCCGCAGCACGATGCCGTCCGCGCCGACGAGCGGGCGCGGCAGCCACACCTCGGTCAGCCTGCCGCGGTCGAGGCGGTACAGGTGACCGGTCGTGTAGTTGGTCACCAGCAGGTACCCGCCCGGGTGCCACACGATCCCGTTCGCGCCGATCGCCGGGGTCAGCCGCGGGTCGCGGACCAGCGTCGACACGTGTCCGGCGAGGTCCACGCGGTACACCGCGCCCGACCCGGCGTCGGTGACGTACGCGTTGCCCGCCGGGTCGAGCGCCACGTCGTTGGCCGAGTTCGTGCCACCGGCCAGGTCGACGAGCCGCTCCCGCACGCCCGTGACCAGGTCGTACACGGCGAGCCCGCTCACGCCGGGGTCGTTCGGGTTGCCGTACACGGCCACGAGCCGCTGCCGGGCCGCGTCGACCTTCATGCCGACGAACCCGGGCAGCTCCGGGTCGGACACGACGGTCCGGTTCACGCCGTCCCGGCCGACCGCGGTGATCAGCGCGGGCGTGGTGAGCGACCCGACCAGCAGCGACCGCCGCGACGGGTCCCAGGCCACGCCCTCCGGGAACTGGTTCTCCGCCGCCGGAGACAGCACCGGCGGCAGCCCCCGCGTGGTGGCGTCGGCCGCCGGGGCCGCACCGACCAGCCCCGCCACCAGCGCGGCGGTGATGAGAAGCGATCGCATCGATCTCCCTTTCCGAATCAGGAACGATCTCGATGCTGTGCGCGGCGGGCCGGTCTACCCAGTCGTCGGTGCGACCGTGGGTCTGGCAGACCCAGGCTCACGGCCTGCCGAGAGGCCATACTCGACGACGTGGATCGCAGGGCTGAGCTGGGAGAGTTCCTCAGGTCGCGGCGTGGCCGCAGGCAGCCGGAGGACCTGGGGCTGACACCTGTCGGCGGCCGTCGGCGCGTGCCGGGGCTGCGGCGCGAGGAGCTGGCGCAGGCCGCCGCGCTGTCCGTCGACTACTACGTGCGCCTGGAGCAGGGCCGGTTGCGCAACCCGTCGGCCGAGGTCGTGGACGCGGTCGCCACCGCGCTCGGACTCGACCCGACCGAACGCCGCCACCTGCACAACCTCGCCCGGCCCGGCCGCGCGACCGAGCAGGTCCACACGCAGGTGCCCGCCACCTTCCAGACCGTGCTCGACAACGTGGGTGTCCCGGCCGCCATCTACAGCCGGTACGGCGACATCGTCGCGTGGAACCCGCTCGCCGCCGCGTTGTTGATCGACTTCGGCGCGCTGCCGCCGGAGGAGCGGAACATGCCGCGGCTCGTGTTCCTGAACTCCCAGGTCGCGTCCCGGTTCGTGCACTGGGAGAGCAAGGCCCGTGACCTGGTCTCCCAGCTGCGGATGGAGTCCGGCCGGACGCCCGGCGATGAGAGACTCGCCACGCTCATCGGTGAGCTGAGCATGCGCAGCCCGGAGTTCGCGCGGCTCTGGGCGACCCACCACGTGCGGGAGAAGACCCGCGGCGGGCACCTGTACCGGCACCCGGTCGTCGGCGAGCTCTACTTGCGGTACGAGGCTTTCCGGCCGCCGGATGCCCCGGACGTGGCACTCGTGTGCCAGGTGGCCGACCCGGGCACACCGGACGAAGAGGCACTTCGGCTGCTGGCGTCGTGGACGGCGGACTCGACCGATCGGGTGAAAGCGCAGCTCAGGTAATCTGCGGGCAGACACCAGACCATCGATCCTGGAGCAGCCTGTCGTGGCCCGAGTCGTCGTCGACGTCATGCCCAAGCCCGAGATCCTCGACCCGCAGGGTCAGGCCGTGGCCAACGCCCTTCCCCGCCTCGGCTTCACCGGCATCTCCGATGTCCGCCAGGGCAAGCACTTCGAGCTGGAGGTCGACGACAACGTCGACGACGAGACGCTCGCCAAGATCGCCGAGGGGTTCCTGTCGAACCCGGTGATCGAGGACTTCGTGGTCCGGAGGCTGTCGTGAGCAAGATCGGGGTCATCACGTTCCCCGGCACGCTCGACGACACCGACGCCGCGCGTGCCGTGCGGTACGCGGGCGGCGAGCCCGTCGCGCTCTGGCACGGGGACGCGGACCTGCGCGGCGTGGACGCGGTGGTCGTCCCCGGCGGGTTCTCCTACGGCGACTACCTGCGGGCAGGCGCCATCGCCCGGTTCGCGCCGGTCATGGGCGAGGTCGTCACCGCGGCCCGCGGCGGCATGCCGGTGCTCGGCATCTGCAACGGCTTCCAGATCCTCTGCGAGGCCGGGCTGCTGCCGGGTGCGCTGCTGCGCAACGCGGGCCTGCACTTCGTGTGCCGCGACCAGAAGCTGCGCGTCGAGCGGTCGTCCACCGCCTGGACGAACGCCTACGCGGACGGCGCGGAGATCGTCATCCCGGTGAAGAACATGGACGGCCGCTACGCCGCCGCGAAGTCCACTGTGGACGAACTGGAGGGTGAGGGCCGGGTGGTGTTCCGGTACGTCGACGTCAACCCGAACGGATCGCTGTCCGACATCGCGGGCATCTCCTCTGCGGACGGCCGGATCGTCGGCCTCATGCCGCACCCGGAGCACGCGATCGACGCGCTGACCGGCCCCGGCGACGACGGCCTCGCGATGTTCCGCTCGGTGCTGGGGGCGGTGCTCGCATGACGACAACCGTTCCCGTGGACACCACGGCGCACGCCGCGTCCACTCCGGACAGCCCGCAGCCATACCGCGAGCTGGGTCTCAAGGACGACGAGTACGCGCGCATCCGCGACATCCTCGGCCGCCGCCCGACCGACGCCGAGCTGGCCATGTACTCGGTGATGTGGTCCGAGCACTGCTCGTACAAGTCGTCGAAGGTGCACCTGAAGTACTTCGGCGAGACCACCACCGACGAGATGCGCGAGAAGATGTTGGCGGGCATCGGCGAGAACGCCGGTGTGGTCGACATCGGCGACGGCTGGGCCATCACCTTCAAGGTCGAGTCGCACAACCACCCGTCCTATGTGGAGCCGTACCAGGGCGCGGCGACCGGCGTCGGCGGCATCGTGCGCGACATCCTCGCGATGGGCGCCCGGCCGCTCGCCGTGATGGACCCGCTGCGGTTCGGCGCCGCGGACGCACCCGACACCCGGCGCGTGCTGCCCGGCGTGGTCGCGGGTGTCGGCGGCTACGGCAACTGCCTCGGCCTGCCCAACATCGGCGGCGAGGTCGTGTTCGACCCGTCGTACCAGGGCAACCCGCTGGTCAACGCGCTGTGCGTGGGTGCGATGCGGGTCGAGGACCTGCACCTCGCGCACGCGTCCGGCACCGGCAACAAGGTGATCCTTTTCGGCGCGCGCACCGGTCTCGACGGCATCGGCGGCGTGTCCGTGCTGGCGTCGGACACCTTCGCGGGCGACGAGGGCGGCTCCGGCCGCAAGAAGCTGCCGAGCGTTCAGGTGGGCGACCCGTTCACCGAGAAGGTGCTGATCGAGTGCTGCCTGGAGCTGTTCCGGGAGGGCATCGTCGTCGGCATCCAGGACCTCGGCGGCGCCGGGCTGGCGTGCGCGACGTCCGAGCTGGCGTCGGCCGGTGACGGCGGCATGCACGTGAACCTCGAGCGGGTTCCGTTGCGTGCCACGGGGATGACGCCCGCGGAGATCCTGTCGTCGGAGTCGCAGGAACGCATGTGCGCGGTGGTCCGTCCGTCCGACATGGACGCGTTCATGCGCGTGTGCCGCAAGTGGGACGTCATCGCGACGGAGATCGGCGAGGTCACCGAGGGCGACCGGCTGGTGATCACGTGGCACGGCGAGACGGTGGTCGACGTGCCGCCGCGCACGGTCGCACACGAGGGCCCGGTGTACGAGCGGCCGGTCGAACGCCCGGCCGTGCAGGACTCCGTCGAGGCCGCGGACCCGTTGGGCCTGGCCCGTCCGTCCACCGCGGACGGACTGCGGGCGGAGATCCTGCGCATGGCGGGTTCGCCGAACCTGTCGTCGCGGCGGTGGGTCACCGAGCAGTACGACCGCTACGTCCGCGGTGGGACCGTGCTGGCGCAGCCGTCCGACTCGGGCATGATCCGCATCGACGAGTCGACGGGCCGCGGCGTCGCCATGTCGTGCGACTGCAACGGCCGGTTCACCTACCTCGACCCGTACGCGGGCGCGCAGCTGGCGCTGGCGGAGGCGTACCGGAACGTCGCGGTGTCGGGCGCCCGCCCGGTGGCGGTCACGAACTGCCTCAACTTCGGTTCGCCGGAGGACCCGGGCGTGATGTGGCAGTTCCAGCAGGCCGTGCGCGGCCTGGCGGACGGCTGCGTCGAGCTGGGCATCCCGGTGACCGGCGGCAACGTGAGCTTCTACAACCAGACCGGCACGACGGCGATCCTGCCGACCCCGGTCGTGGGCGTCCTCGGCGTGATCGACGACGTCGCCACCCGCATCCCGACCGGCCTCGGCGCGCCGGGCGACACCCTGGTCCTGCTGGGCGAGACCCACGACGAGCTGGCCGGTTCGGAATGGGCACACGTCGTGCACGGCCACCTGGGTGGGCGACCCCCGGCCGTGAACCTCCAGCGTGAAGCCGTGATCGCCGAGGTCCTGCGCGACGGCGGTGTGTCGGCGGCGCACGACCTGTCCGAAGGTGGTCTCGCGCAGGCCCTCGTGGAGTCGTGCCTGGTGACGGGCCGCGGCTGCGACGTGGCACTGACCGGCGACCCGTTCGTGGCACTGTTCAGCGAGTCGTCCGCACGGGTGCTGGTGTCCGTGGCGGACGCCGACGCGTTCACGGCCCGCTGCGACGCGGCCGGCCTGCCGTGGACCCGGCTCGGCGCGGTGTCGGCGGAGTCGTCACTGCGCATCGAGGGCGTCGGCGAGCTGCCGCTGACGGAGCTGTCGGAAGTCTGGGAAGGCACGCTGCCCAAGCTGTTCGGCTAGGTGAAGCCGGCGGCGGTGCAGTTGTCCACCTCGGGGAGCCGGTTGGTGGGGCAGGTCAGGAACCAGCTGGCCACCCACCCCCGGTCCCGCTCGGCGCGTCGACGTAGACCCACGAGGCCGTTCTGGCTCCCGTTGTGTTCGGGCGACTCAGGGTGTTCTGACGAGGCGGCCCGACGGGGTCTGCTCCCAGCCGGGTGGTGGGGTCAGCGGGCCGGTGAACTCCGTGCGCGCGAACTCCACTGGCTCGTCGAACGTCGCGTTCTCGAACGACGTGCTGCCCGCGAACCGGGCGTCGGCGAACGCGACCCGGCCGTGGAAGTGCGTGTCCTCGTAGCTCACCCGTGCGTGTGTGTGGATCTCCTTGAACCACGCCAGGTCGTGGCACTCCATGTGGTGCAACCAGAGGTTGCCCCAGCTCTGGGTCGCCGTGAACCACGCGGGGCCGCGGAGCTCGCAGTGGTGGAACGAGTTCGACTGGTACAGCTTCAGCGACCGCGCGCTGAGCTTGCCGATGACCCGGTACGACAGGTCGCAGTACTCGAGCGTCGCGCCGGTCAGGTCTAGGTCGTACGCGGGGGCGTCCGGGGTGCCGACCTTCGGCAGCAGGTCGGCCAGCAACCGTTGTGCCGTAAGGCGAACCACCCGCCAGCGGTCCGCCTCCGCCGCGTCGAGGTCGCGCGTCGCGGTGGCGCCGCGCGACTCCACGTACTCGGGGTGTTCGAACGGGCGGCGCAGGTACGAACAGATGACGTCCAGCACGTCCTGTGTGTACGACGGCCGTGCGCGGGCCACGCCGGCCAGCGCGTGCAGCGCGCCGACGCGCACCTGGTCCGTGTCGTGGCCGAGCATCTCCACGGCGCGGAGGAAGCGGTCGTCGGCCGCGCGTTCGCGTTCGTGCGCCGCGCGGGCGTTCTCCAGTTCCTGGCGGTCGTGTTCGAGGAGCTGCCGTTCCTCGTCGACGCGGCGTCTGCGGTCGTTGAGCCACAGCGCGTACAGGGCCACGACCGCGCCCGCCGCGAGACCGCCGGTCTTCAGCGCGTCCGCTCTGGACGCCGCCGGCAGCAGCCAGCCGGTGACCGCGGTCAGTGCGCCGAACGCCACCAGCATGGTCGCGACGAGCCGGGACGCCACCGCGAACACGACGATGCCGCCGGTGATCGCCACGGCTCCGATGATGAGGAGTGTGACGGCCACCGGCGGCATCCGTTCGGTTCAGTCGGTCAGGAGGCGAAGAACGTGTAGATGCACCACTTGCCGTCCTCGAGGAACGCGCTGGTGCGGCCCGACGCCTCGGCGCCGCCGAGGGTGCCCTTCAGGTCGGCGCCGACGTAGCCGGAGTCCGCGGTGGTGCCCGCCGGGTCCATCTCCAGCTGCGCCTTCTGCGCCGCGGCCTCGGTGATGCTGTCCTGGCTGGTGCTGTCGGAGCACGACATGGCCGCCGCGCCGGCACCGTCGCCGCCGTTCAGCTTGTCCAGGAAGGTCTGCACGAACTTCTCGCCGTCGGTGTCGCCGGTCGCGCCACCGCCGCCACCGCTGGTCGGCTCGGACGGGTCGGTCGCGGTTTCCTCCGTGGTGGGATCCTCCGAGGCGCCACCGCCGGACGACCCCTCCGCCTCGATGTCGTGCCAGCACCAGTCGTCACCGTCCTTCTTGATGGTGACCGTGTCGTCCTCGGACGTGCCCTCGTAGGAGATCGTGACGATGAACTGGACCTCGTCGTCGGACTCCTCGGTGATGTCACCGAGCTCGGCGCCGTCGATGTTGTCGATCGCGTCGATCGCGGAGTCCACGGTCTCCGTCGCGCCGGAGCACGTCATCGTCTTCAGCTCGTCGGCGTCCTGCTTGTCGGCGGCCGCGACCAGCTGGTCGATGAAGTCCTTGGCGCCGTCGTCCTTCTTCTCGGACGTCGGCTCGCCGCCACCGCCCCCGCCGCCGTCACCGCCGCCCGCGTTCTTGCTGTCGTCGGACAGGAAGAAGCCCGGTGCGACGAAGCCGGTGATGCCGAGCCCGCCGAGCAGGAGCACCACGATCGCCACGATCGCGATGATCGGGCCCTTGCTCTTCGGCGGCTGCGGGCCCCCGAGCCCCCCGTACTGACCGCCGTACTGCCCTCCGTAACCACCGCCGTACTGCGCGTTGGGGTCGTAGGCGCCGAACCCTCCGGTCTGCGGCTGTTGCTGCTGGTACCCGCCGCCGTACTGCGGCGGCTGCTGCTGTCCGTAAGGATCCGGCTGCTGGCCGTACGGTCCCTGCGGTGGGTAAGTCATTGTCCCTCCCCGATCACGTTCTACCCCGGGTCCGACGTGGTCACGGGGGTCCGAGTTCCCTCAACTCACGCGCCGGTCACGCGGAGCTTAAAGGCACGAAGGGGACCTTCGTTCCAGGTGGTGGACGAAGGTCCCCTTCGGGAAGGGACGGAGTGGACGGTCAGTCGTGGTTCGTCGCGAACACGACGAGCCGGTCGTAGCCGCCGTTGAAGGTGTTCTGGTCGATCGGTGAGGAGCTGTACTGCCACACGGTGTAGTAGCTCCAGCCGTACGGCAGGGTGCCGACGGTGGAGGCGTACCGCGCGACCCACAGCGGGTTGGTGGACCCGAAGCTCGACCCGACGCACGTGTTCCACCAGCTGGTGGACGTGTAGATCGCCGGGTACTTGTTCCACCGCGCCTTGTAGGTGTTGCTGAAGTCGCGGATCCACGCGGTCATCTGCGACTTCGACAGCCCGTAGCAGGTCGAGCCGTAGGGGTTGTACTCCATGTCGAGCGCGCCGGGCAGCGTCTTGCCGTCACCCGACCAGCCGCCGCCGTTGTTGGAGAAGAAGTGCGCCTGCGTGGCGCCCGACGAACGGTTCGGCAGCGCGAAGTGGTACGCGCCACGGATGAAGCCCCGGTTGTAGGAACCGTTGTACTGCTGGGCGAAGTACGGGTTGGTGTACGTCGTGCCCTCGGTCGCCTTGGCCCAGACGAACCGCTTGCCCTGGTTCCACCAGTAGTTCCAGTCGACGTTGCCCTGCCAGCCGCTGACGTCGATACCCGGCACGGATGCCTGGATGCCGATGTCCGCCGGGTTGACACTGCGCGGCATCTGCGCGGTGCCCTCGTGCTTGCGGATCTGGGAGCCCATCGGGTGGTCGTACTTCTTGACGTACGCGTCGATCGCCGCTCGGTCGCCTGCAGGGGTGGCTGCCGACTCGGCCTGAGCGGGACTCGCCAGTCCCGCGAGTAACACCGTGGTTGTCGCCGCGACGACGGCTGTCAGGATGCCGCGTCGTTTCCCACGCCACACAATGTTCATGGGATGCCCTTTCTGAATCGCCCTCGCGAATGGCAGACACCTGGGCCGGAGCTGCCAAGATACAGATTGTGGTCGCTCGGTACCGTTTTGTCACGTCGTCCGGTGAATTAGTAACGGCCAGTTCGGTAACGTTTGGTGTATGGGTGGACACGGACGATCACGCTGCGCGATGGTTCTCGTCACCGACGCAACCGCTGTGACCAGTGCGAACAGTGCGGATATGGACATGGACGGAGGGTGTCGGCGGTCGTATCCTGGCCCGTGCCACGCAGCTGGGTGCGTGGGCGAACTTCGCCGGAAGGTGTGACGGTGACAGGCCCGACAGGCACAGGGCGCGGCGACGTCATCGCCGCGTTCACCGCCGCGTGGGCCGACGTGCTGGCGACCACCGGCTACGTCGCGACCGGGCGTGCCGAACTCGGGGCGCGGCTCGACGCGCTGGCCGCCGTCCTCGTCGAGGCCAGGTGCTCCGAGCCGTTCGACCCGGCGCCGGTGGAGCGCGTCGGCGAGGAGCTCGTGGGGCTGCGGTTCATCGCGGCCGAGGCGATCGCGGGCACGGTGCGGCTGATCGGCACGCGGCTCGAGTGCGCGGACGTCGAGCGGCTCGCGGCCATCCAGGCCGCGGTGACCACGGGTTTCGTCCGCGCCGCGCAGTCGCGGATCTACGGCGAGCAGGAGGCGCTGCGCCGCTCGGCGCTGGAGGCGCGGGACGGCGCGGAGATCGCCCGCCGGTCGAGCGAGGCGCGGTTCCGCGCGATGTTCACCTCCGCCGCCATCGGCATCGGGATCACGGACACCCGGGGCATCCTGCTCGACGTCAACAGCGCGATGGCCGCGATGCTCGACTACGGGCCCGAGCAGCTGCGCGACGTGAACCTCGTCGACTTCCTCCACCCCGACGACCCGCCCGAGCTGCGCGGGTACTTCAACGAGATGATCGCCGGCGAGCGCGACTACTACCGGATCGAGCGCCGCTTCCGCAAACGCGACGGCTCTCCCCTGTGGACGAACGTGACCGTGTCGCTCGTGCGGGACCAGCACGGCGCGCCGCAGTACCTCGTCGGGATGGTCGAGGACAACACCGAGCGGCACATGCTGTCGGAGAAGCTGCGGCACCAGGCCAACCACGACCACCTCACCGGGCTGGGCAACCGGGCGCTGTTCACCGAGCGGCTGCACGCGGCGTTCGGCGGGTCGCCGGGGCAGCGGGTCGGGCTCTGCTACCTGGACCTGGACGGGTTCAAGGCCATCAACGACACGCTCGGGCACGTGGTCGGCGACCAGCTGCTCGTCGAGGTCGGTGAGCGGCTCGACCGGCTGGTGTCCGCGCCCGGCAGGCTGGTGGCCCGGATGGGCGGCGACGAGTTCGTGGTCCTGGTCGAGCACACCACCGGCATGGCCGAGCTGGTGGAGCTGGCCGAACGGATCCTCGCGGAGATCGCGAAGCCGGTGCTCGTGAGCGGTCACCGGTTGACGGTGTCGGCGAGCATCGGGCTGGTCGAGCGGTCCGTGCACGACGCCTCGCCCGCCGAGACGATGCGCGACGCGGACGTGACCCTGCACTGGGCGAAGGTCGACGGTAAGAACCGGTGGGCGTCCTACGACCCGGAGCGCAACGCGCGGGAGATCGCGCGGATCACCCTGTCGAACGCGATGCCGGCGGCGCTGGAGCGCGAGGAGTTCTACGTCGACTACCAGCCGATCGTGTCGCTCGCGGACGGCGCGCTGCTCGGCGTCGAGGCGCTGGTGCGGTGGGCACACCCCGAGTTCGGCAGGCTCGGCCCCGACCGGTTCATCGGGCTGGCGGAGGAGACGGGCCTGATCGTGCCGCTGGGCCTGTGGGTGCTGGAGACGGCGTGCAGGCAGACGATGGCGTGGGCCCGCACCGGCCGCACCCCGATCGTGAGCGTGAACCTCGCGGCCCGGCAGGTGGCCGAACCCGGCCTGGTCCCGGCGATCGCGGCGATCATCGAGCGGGTGGGCATCCCGCCGTCGTCGCTGCAGCTGGAGCTGACGGAGAGCGCGATCATGGGCACGACCGGCGAGCCGCTGTCCGCGCTGCGGCGGCTGGTGGACATGAATGTGCGGATCGCCATCGACGACTTCGGGACCGGGTACTCGAACCTGGCCTACCTGCGGCACCTGCCCGTGCACGCGCTGAAGATCGCGGGGTCCTTCGTGGAGGGACTGCGCGCGGGCTCGGTCGAGTCGGTGGACGCCCGGATCGTGACGGCCCTGGTGTCGCTCGCACACACGTTGAAGCTGGACGTGATCGCGGAGGGGGTCGAGACCGGGGAGCAGGCGGAGCTGCTGCGGCACATCGGCGCGGACTCCGCGCAGGGCTGGCTGTTCGCGAAACCGGGACCGCCCGAGGACATCGAGCCGTGGTTGACGTGAGCCGGGGCGGCCGCCGGCCCCCGATCACCACGCTACCGGAGGGCACCGTCGGAAACGGCTGGTGAGCGGTCGGCTGTGGACAACCGGGTCCGCTGTGGACAACCCGGGATCGCGTGCGCGGGACTGTCGGTGGTCTGCCGTAGCGTGGCGACCGGGGGCCGGAGGCCGAACCCTCAGGTGAGTGCCGCGGCCGGGAGCAGTGCGGTGATCGGCCCGACCGGGTTGATCACCAGCGGATGGTCGCCCAGCTGAGCGGCCAGGTCCCGCCCCCACACCTCCCGCCACCCCGGCCAGGCGGGCGGCACATGCGCCACCGACGTGCACGCGGGCACCATCACGCGGCCGGTCCGGTCCGGGAACGCCGTCACCGCGCGGTCGTCCGGCCCCGACGCGTAGATCAGCAACCGGGCCCGCAGCACCGCCTCCGGCAGCTCCGCCTCCTCCCGGTGCCCGGACGTGATCCACTGCAGCAACCGCTCCAGGTCGCTCGACGGGGCGGGCATCCCCAGAGCGGCCGGTGACGGCCGGTACTCCGTGTTGCGCCGGAACGCCCGGCCGATCTCGCCGTCCGCGTCCACCCGGTAGGCGCCGACCACGCCCCACGGCGGGATGTCGGCGTCCGCGTCGAAGGCCGGGTCGATCACGTACAGCCAGGTGTTCGGGTTGGCCATCGCGCTCGTCCGCATCCGCGGCGTGATCTCGGGCGGCGGGGTGTCCGGCATGGGCACATCGTAGGTCGGTACGTTGCGGTCATGCGCAGGTTGCTGCTCGTGACGGGACTCTTGCTCGCAGGCTGCACGACCGGCGAAGCCGGTACACCCACCGGCGGTGACGCACCGGCGACCACCACGACCACGACCGCCACAACCACAACGACGACGACAACGACGACCACGACATCGGAAGCCCCCGCACGGCCGAGGGAGATCGACATGGCCGGGGTCGACGTGTGCGAACTGGTCGCCGCGCTGCCGCTCGGCACGTTCGGGCTCGACAGGAACCGGCCGCCGACCGGTGGGGACTCCACCTTCTTCCCCGGTTCGAAGGACTGCTTCGCCAACGGCATCGCGGCCAACCTCGGCCTCACGGTCACCGCGGTCGTGGACCAGGGGGCGAAGGAGTACGCCGAGGGCTCCGGCGCGGAGACCAGCGCGACCGACGTGCGCGGCTTCCCCCTCTACGTGGTGAAGCCGCCCAACCCGGACAGCTGCTTCGGCATGCTCGACGTCGCCGACGGCCAGATGCTCTACCTCAACTACGGCCTGAGCTCACCCGGATCCGAACCGGTGACCCCGCAGGACACGTTGTGTGAGCGGGTGCCACAGATCGCGGCCGCGGCGCTGGCCAAGCTCTGAATCCCGCGTGAAAACTTCTTCTCCGTGATCGGTTGCTTGTGGGAACCGCCCCACAGCGTCATGCATCAGAGCTACAGTCGTCGCAATCTCACAGACTGAGGGAGACGAACCGTGTTCGTGGCAGACGGTGGCGGTGGTGGTGGCCGGGCGTTGTCGACTCCGACGTACGCCGGCACCCAGACCCTGCACATCGAGCCCTCCGCGATCCCGGAGGCGCTGAAGGCGTTCACCGACGCGTACGACCGTGTGTCGCGCAAGGTGCGGGAGCTCGCCGGGCTCCCGATCCACGAGTGGGCGCGTGACCCGGTGAGCGTCGAGACCGTGCAGCCCTTCGCCGAGCGCAGCAACACCGGCGGCGCCGACTCCGCGATCGCGTGCCTGGTCGGTTACCAGAAGCAGCTCAAGGCCGCGATCGACTCGCTGCAGAGCGCTCACGACGAGTACCTGAGCGTCGAGGGCACGAACACGTCCCGCTGGGGCAAGTACGACCAGGCCTGATCCTTTTGTGAGGGAATCCCATGGGTTACCGCTGGCGGGGCTTCGAGCACCCCGAGCTGTACAAGATGATCAACGCCGGTCCTGGTGCCAAGGCCTCGGACCCGCAGATCGAGTACTGGAAGTCGCTCTCCCAGGAACTGTCCGAGGTCGACCAGGACCTCAGCACCAAGCTGACGCAGCTCGGCTCCCGCTGGGAGGGCAAGGCGGCCGAGTCCGCGACCACCGGCCTCACCCCGCTCGCCGAGTGGGCGGGTGACGCGGAGTCCGGCTCGGACGTCATGCGGGTGTCCGCGGAGAACCAGGGCGAGTACATCGCCGACGCGCGGGCCAAGATGCCGGAGCCGGTCGAGGTGACCACGCAGGCGCCGTCCACCTGGGACAAGATCGCCGCCGGCGCCGCCGTGCTGACCGGCAACCCGGGCCCCGCCGCCGACGTCGCCGCCCAGGCCGCCGACCACGAGGCGCAGGAGGCCGCGCAGAGCGAGGCCGAGCAGCGCGCCGTCGAGACCATGACGACCTACGAGTCGAGCGCCACCTGGAACCGGGAGACGCTCGGCACGTTCGTCAAGCCGCCGGACGTCGTGGTGTCCACGCCGGCCCCGCAGGGCGGCGGCTCCGCGTCCGCCGTGTACATCGGCAGCACCACGGGGTCCGTCCGGACGGCCGACGACTCGGGCAGCGACAGCGGCACGAGGAACCCGCCGACCGTCCAGCAGCAGCCCGCGCCGGGCACCCCGCAGCTCACGCCGGGCGATCCCGGGTCCACGTTGCCGGGCGGCACCGGCGGCAGCCCGGGCGGTTTCGTGCCCGGCACCCCGGACGTGGGGCTGCCGCCCGCCGGTACCACGCCGTCGAACGTGTTCACGCCGCCGACGACCGTGCCCGGCAACCAGTTCCCGTTGCCGAACCCGACTCCGCCCGCACCCGCGCCGAACCCGGGCCCGTACCCGCCGGGGCAGCAGTTCCTCCCCGGCACCGGCCCGTTCCTGCCCGGCCAGGGCGGCGGCGACAACGCGAGCGACATCGCACGGCGTGCGCTGCCGCTGCGGCCGGGTCTGCCCGGTGAGGCCGGGCCGTTCGGTCGCCCAGGTGGCCCAGGCGGGTTCCCGGGTGGTCCTGGCGCGGTGGACGGCGAGCGCATGCCTTCGCAGCTCGGCCGTGGCGGCGCGCTGGGCGCCGGTGTGCCGGGCGAGGGCGGCGTGGTCCGCAACGGGCCGGGTGCCGCCGGTGCCGCGGGCGGTCGCGGCGCGGGCGGTGTGCACGGCCCGGCGGGTGCCGGCGGCCGCCGTGCGGACGGCGAGGATGACGACGAGCACTACTCGCCGGACTACCTGCTGGAGAACGACGACGTGTTCGGTGACGACCGCAGGGTCGCGCCGACGGTGATCGGCGAATAACACGAGGTTCCACCTGGGCGGGGAGTCGTTGAGACGGCTCCCCGCCCTCGTTTCCTGGGTAAGGTTGCGCTGTGACCAGCACCTTCTCGATCGGTGACCGGGAGACCGCGCCGATCACGCTGTCGGCACTCGAGTTCGACGTGTTGTGGGAGCACCTGCGGCTGGGTGCGTTGCCGCTCGTGGTGAAGGTGCCGTCACCGGGGAAGACGTTCGAGGAGCGGGCCGAGATCGAGACCCGGGTGTGGGCGGACCTGGAGGCCCGCGGCCTCGGGCGGCCGGTCGACGTGAACCCGGACATCGCCGAGCTGCTGTCCGTGCTGTCCCGGCCCGAGCGCGAGGTCGACGTGCGTGCCCACGTGGGACGCAACGTCCGCGTGCTCGCCGCGTCGGCCGGGCCGACCGCCGCGGTCTGCGAGCTGTCGGAGGGGTCGGTGACGTTGCGGTCGGCGTCCGCGGCGGGGTTGCCGTCCGCCGCGCTGGGCGTGCTGCCCGCGCGTGCCGCCGGGCCCGGCCAGTCGGTGACGATGCGGACCGCCGACTTCGAGGCTGCCGCGAACGGGGCGGGCCGGACCCGCGAGGGGTTCGGCCAGGCGTTGCTGTCGGGCGGGCTGCGCTCCGACGACGCGACCGCGCTCGCCGAGATGATCAAGGACGTCGAACACCTGGGGAACTTCGGCGCGGCCGCGCGGGACCGGCTCGGGCGGCGCCGCCGCGCCGAGCGGGTGGTGTCGTTCTTCGACACCGAGGACGGTCGGTACGTGCAGGTCCGGCGGCCCGCCGACGACGGGACGCTGTGGACCACCATCTCGCCCGCCGACATCCGCAAGCTCACCCACCACGTGACCGAGCTGCTGGACGAGGTCGTCGCCGAGGCAGAGAAATGACGGCGGGATGACGGCGCCCGTCGACCCGAAGGAGATGCGGGACGCGGTCGCCGCCGTGCTGCCGTGGGACGCCCCGGCCCGGCCCGCGCTGGCGAAGGCCGTGCGGCTGAGCCTGCGGACGCTCGCGCAGGTGGCGCCGGGCCGCAGCGTCGAGGTGCGGGTGCCGCCGTTCGCGGCCGTGCAGTGCGTCGAGGGTCCCCGGCACACCCGTGGCACGCCGCCGAACGTGATCGAGATGGACGCCCGCACGTGGCTGGAGCTGGCGGCGGGCAGCCTGACGTGGACGGACGCCGTCGCCGACGGCCGGGTCGCCGCGTCCGGGAGCCGCGCGGACCTCTCCGCGCTGCTCCCGATCCTGCGGGTTTCCTAGAAGATCCGGCCCAACGTGTTGTCGTAGACCGACTTCCCGGCCTCCACGAGGTTGCCCGCGCCGCCGAGGAGCACGTCGCCGGCGTCGTTCAGCAGCTCGCGGCCGGTGTCCTTCAGCTCGTCCCAGGCCCCGTCCCAGTCGCCGCGCACCGCGTCCCCGCCCGCGTCCCACAGGCCGCCACCGACGTCCCCCAGAAGCTCACCGGCGGAGTTGGTCTCCGGCGTGCCCCGCGTGACCGCGTCGTAGTTGCCGGTCGAGATGTTCGCGAGGTTCGACAGCGACTCGTCGGAGTAGTACACGCTGTGCGCGCGGAGCACGTGGTCCTCGCCGGGCACCGCGAACTGGTTCGCGCCGAACCGCTCGTCGTACGGGCCGACCGACGTGCCGTCCGCGGTGAACCAGCTGCCGGACGTGCCCTGGACGATCGGGTCGTGCTCGGACGCGCCCGCCCACACGTGCCCGGCGCCCGGGGACAGCTGGTCGACGTCGGACGCGCCGACGCCGGGTGAGCCGATGAACGCGATGTCGTCGGCGGCCAGGCCGTTCATGGCCGCGTACCCGACGGCCGTGCTGCCGTAGCTGTGCCCGATCACCGTGATGTGCTGCGGGTTCTCCGCCGCCGCCCGGTAACCGTCCACATCGGCCTTGAGCAGCTCGCCGCCCTGGATGGCGTTGTCCGGGCTCGCCACGGAGGTGTCCCACGTCGGTGCGTCGTAGCCGAGCCACGCGATCGTGGCGTTGCCCTGGCCCGCCTGGTCCATCGCCCCGCGCAGCGCCTGCGCCTCGCCGTTGGGGAACGCGTTGTCGAGCGTGGCCGTGGTGCCGGGCACGACGACCGCCACGTTGTTCGCCGTGTCCGGGTTCCCGTACGCGATGGCGAGCGTGCCGTCCTGCTTGCCGGGCCCGACCGGGTCGTAGGACAGGACGTAGGTGTCGTAGCCGGACCGCTCCGCCTCCGCCACCCGCTCGCTCGCCGCGGTGGCGTTGTCCAGCCGCCGGTTGACGTCCTGGCGCTGGTCGAGCAGGTCCGCGAGCCGCGGGTCCTCGCGCAGCGCGCCTTCGTCGGACGGGTCGATGCCCAGCTCCGCGGCCCGCGCGTTGATCTGGTCGGTCAGGTCGGTGTTCGCGGCCGAGAACCGCGCCAGGTCCGCCTCGATGCGGCGGTGGTTGGCCTCGTTCAGCACGCCCGCGGGCAGCCCGCGCAACCGGCCCAGCGCCTCGAACTGCGTGGCCAGCAGCTCGTTCCGCGTCGACTCCGGCAGCGACTTCCACCAGTCGGCCACCTGGCGCGGGTCGGTGCCGGGCGGCGGGACCGTCGCGCCGGAGGCGGTGGTCACCCCTGCCGCGCCACCGGTCGCCGCCGCGAACGCGGGCCGGATGCCGCGCAACGCGCCCGCGTACGAGCGGAGCACCTCTTCGTAGCTGCCCCGCAGCTGCGACAGGACCGACGCGGCCTGCGTGTCCGGGATCGAGCCCGCCCGGTACGCCTGGATGGTCTGGTCCGCGGCCGACCGCATGCGGCCGTAGGCCGTCGCCGCCGCCTCGACCACCGACATCGCGTCGGTCAGCCGTCCGGCGGCCGCGGAGACGGTCTCCCTGGACTTGGTGACGCGGGCGTCGAACGCCTGCGCCGCCACCCCGGACCACTCCCGCACCGGCGTGAACTCGACGCCGGTGAGCAGGGACTTCGCCGTGCCGAGAGGTTCGAGCACCGCGAGGATCCGGCCGGTGTCGCCGCTCGCGAGCCGCGCGTACAGCTGCTCAGGGTCGGCCATAGGGGAACACGTCCTTCCGGGTGTACTCGTCCGCGTTCTCCACCAGACCGTCGCCGGCGTCGTTCACCCAGGACGCGCCTTTGCGCAGGTCGTCGCCGTGTTCGCCGACGAACTCGGCGAACGCCGACGCCAGCTCGTACGCCGCGTCCACCTCGCCGAGGGCCCCCGGGACGAGCTGCGCCACCGACAACCGCGCGGCCGCTTGGTCAACAGCCGCCGCGCCCGTGTAAAACCCACTCGACGCGGCGCGCAACGCCGCGGGATCAACCTCATAACCGTCGGCCACGGAAGTGACCGTAACCCGGCGATGATGGGCATAGGGTGGTTCGGCCAACACTCTGTGCGTACGGAAAGGACGAGAACAACGTGTGGACGGCCCGTAGGTGGACCGGTGTGTTCGCGCAGCAGGCGGGTCTGTTCCGCACCGCGATCGCCACGGCGGACCAGGCGGCGGACGTGCCGTCGTGCCCCGGCTGGACGTTCGCGGACCTGACCGTGCACGTGGCGCGGTTCCTGCACACCGCGACGCGCTACCTGACGAGCGGCTCGATCGTGGAGCTGAAGCCACTGCCGGTGCGCAGGGACGTCGACCCGGTCGTCTACCTCGACGAACAGCTCGCGGCGGCGACGCAGGTGCTCAACAACACGTCCGGCAACCGTCCGGTGTGGACGTTCTCGCCCTCGGCGCCCGACCTCGCGTGGGTGTGGCACCGGCGGGTCGCGCACGAGCTGAACCTGCGGCGCTGGGACGCACAGGCCGCGCTCCGCACCCTCACGCCGACCGACCGTGAGCAGGCCGCCGACGCGATCGACGAACTGCTCGGCACGCTGCTCGCCGCGCGACTGCGCGGTGACTCTCCGCCGCTGTACAGCGGTACGGCCGTGGTGTCCTGCACGGACGGACCGCGGGCCTGGTTCGTGCGGCTCGTGCCGGGTGAGGTGCCGGAGGTGCGGTCCGCGGACCGCAACGAGAAGGCCGACGCGCGACTGTCCAATCGCACCGCGAACGTGCTGTACCAGTTGCGTGGCCGGATGCAGCTCACCGGTGAGGGTGATCCCACAGTCCTGAAGGCGCTTCGGATGAGCTGAACACCCCTGGGTACGACCTACACTGGGAGGCATCTGACGCCGTTCCAAGCGGGGAGTGCTCTCGGTGGTCACCGATCCGACCGTCACTGACCAGACCGACCGACCGGAACCAGAACCCCGAGAAGAATGCGGTGTGTTCGGGGTGTGGGCCAAGGGCGAGGAAGTCGCCAAGCTCACCTACTTCGGCCTCTACGCGCTGCAGCACCGAGGACAGGAGGCCGCGGGCATCTCGGTGTCCGACGGCGAGAAGATCGTCGTCTTCAAGGACCTGGGGCTCGTCTCGCAGGTGTTCGACGAGCAGGTCCTCGTCTCGCTGCAGGGGCACATCGCCGTCGGCCACTGCCGCTACTCCACGACCGGGTCCACGACCTGGGAGAACGCGCAGCCGACGTTCCGCACCACGGCCACCGGCAGCGGCCTGTCGCTCGGCCACAACGGCAACCTGGTCAACACGGCCGAACTGCGCGACCGGGCCCGTGAGCTGGGGCTCGCCATGAACAACGGCGCCACCACCGACTCCGACCTGCTGACGGGGCTGCTCGCCGCGTCCGCCGCCGACATCGGGGTCGAGCAGGCCGCCATGAACCTCCTGCCGGACGTGAAGGGCGCGTTCTGCCTGGTCTTCGCCGACGAGTCGACGTTGTACGCGGCCCGCGACCCGCACGGTGTCCGCCCGCTCGTGCTCGGGCGGCTGGAGCGGGGCTGGGTCGTCGCGTCCGAGACCGCCGCGCTCGACATCGTGGGCGCGTCGTTCGTGCGCGAGGTCGAGCCGGGTGAGCTGCTCGCCATCGACGAGCACGGGCTGCGGTCCTCGCGGTTCGCGAACCCCGAGCCCAAGGGCTGCGTGTTCGAGTACGTGTACCTGGCCCGCCCGGACACCACGATCGCGGGCCGGTCCGTGCACGCCGCCCGCGTCGACATCGGCCGCCGGCTCGCCGAGGAGGCGCCGGTCGAGGCCGACCTGGTCATCCCGGTGCCCGAGTCGGGCACCCCGGCCGCCATCGGCTATGCGCAGGGCTCCGGCATCTCCTACGGGTCCGGCCTGGTCAAGAACGCGTACGTGGGCCGCACGTTCATCCAGCCGTCGCAGACCATCCGCCAGCTGGGCATCCGGCTGAAGCTGAACCCGCTGCGCGACGTGATCCGCGGCAAGCGCCTGGTCGTGGTCGACGACTCGATCGTGCGCGGCAACACCCAGCGCGCGCTGGTCCGCATGCTGCGCGAGGCGGGCGCGGTCGAGGTGCACGTCCGGATCGCGTCGCCACCGGTGCGCTGGCCGTGCTTCTACGGCATCGACTTCGCCTCGCGTGCGGAACTCGTCGCGAACGGCCTCGACCTCGACGGGATCCGTCGCTCGATCGGTGCCGACTCGCTGGGTTACGTGTCGCTGGACGGTCTGGTCGCCGCCAGCGAGCAGCCGCGCAGCAGGCTCTGCACGGCCTGCTTCGACGGGAACTACCCGATCCCGATCCCCGAGGAGGACCGGATCGGCAAGCACCTCCTCGAGACCTTCGAACGGGGTGTCGCGGGGTCCGCCGCCCCTGTCGTACCGGCGGGGTACGGTGCCTCGGACGCACTCCAGCGCCCCTGACCCGAACCCGGAGCCATGACCGAGACCAGCGCGACCCCCGACTCCCCGCACGCCACCTACGCGGCGGCGGGGGTGAACATCGAGGCAGGCGAGGAGGCGGTCGAGCAGCTCAAACCGTTCGCCGAGAAGGCGACACGGCCCGAGGTGCTCGGCGGCATCGGCGGCTTCGCCGGGCTGTTCAAGCTCAGGCTGGACCGCTGGAAGGAGCCGGTGCTCGCCTCGTCCACCGACGGCGTCGGCACCAAGATCGCGGTGGCCCAGGCGTTGGACGTGCACGACACGGTGGGCATCGACCTGGTCGCCATGGTCGTCGACGACCTGGTGGTGTGCGGCGCGGAGCCGCTGTTCCTGCAGGACTACATCGCGGTCGGCACGGTCGTGCCGGAGCGGGTCGCGGCCCTGGTCAAGGGCATCTCCGAGGGCTGTGTGCAGGCGGGCTGCGCGTTGCTCGGCGGGGAGACCGCGGAGCACCCGGGCCTGATGGCCGACGGCGCGTACGACCTGTCCGCCACCGGCGTCGGTGTCGTCGAGGCCGACCAGGTGCTCGGCCCGGAGCGGGTCCGGCCCGGTGACGTGCTGATCGCCATGGGGTCGTCCGGCCTGCACTCGAACGGGTACTCCCTGGCGAGGCACGTGCTGCTGGAGATCGGCCGGATGCCACTGGAGGGCCAGGTCGAGGAGTTCGGCCGCACGCTCGGCGAGGAGCTGCTGGAGCCGACCCGCATCTACGCCAAGGACTGCCTGGCCGCCGCCGCGGAGGCCGATGTGCGCACGTTCGCGCACATCACCGGCGGTGGCATGGCCGCGAACGTGGCCCGCGTGATTCCGAAGGGGCTCTCGGCGCGGCTGGACCGCGGCACGTGGACGCCCGCGCCGGTGTTCTCCATGATCGCCCAGCGCGGTCGCGTCGAACGCGCTGAGATGGAGAAGACGTTCAACATGGGCGTCGGCATGGTGGCCGTGGTGGCGGCCGACGACGCCGACCGGGTGCTGGCCGTGCTCACGGCACGGCACGTGCCCGCGTGGGTGCTCGGCGAGATCGCCCCGGCCGGCGACGACGGGACACGAGCCGAGTTGGTGGGTAACCACCCGAGGTTCTAGCAGGCAACCGATCCCGGCGCGCCGCCGTATCACCGGGCGAGACCGAGAGGAAAGCAAGGGGCGTGCTGGCCGACCGCGACGCGGAGTTCGGGGAGTTCCTCGACAGTCGTGCCGCCGTCATGCGCCGGACCGCGTACCTGTTGTGCGGGGGTGACTGGCATCGCGCGGAGGACCTGGTGCAAGAGACGCTGACGAAGATCTACGTCGCCTGGCCGCGGATTCGCCGGGACGGCAGCGTCGACGCGTACTCCCGCAAGACCATGGTGCGGGCCGCGATCGACCAGTCGCGCCGTGCCTACCGCAGACGTGAGTCGGTCGTCGAGGACCTGCCCGAGGTCTCGGACACCCCGTCCGCCGGGGTCGAGGACGCGGTCGACGTGCGACGTGCCCTGGCCCTGCTGCCCGCGGGCCAGCGCGCGGTCGTGGTGCTGCGGTACTGGGAGGACCTGTCCGTCACGGAGACCGCGCAGGCGCTCGGCAAGAGCGAGGGCACGGTCAAGAGCCAGGCCGCGAAGGGCCTCGCGGCACTGCGGAGACTGCTCGGCACCGACGACCTCACCGAGGGGGTGTCATGACCGGCATCAGGGACCTGCTGTCCAAGGCCATCGGCGACGACGAACCTCCCGTCGGCATCGACCGTGACGAGGTGTTCCGCGTCGGCAGGCAACGGGTGCGCAGGCGTCGCGCCCTGGCCGCGAGCGGCGTGGTCGCGGCGGTCGTCGCCGCGGTCGTCGGCGCCACCGTGCTCACCGACTTCGTCGAGGTCCGGCCGGACGAGGTGCCCGTCGCCGACGCCCCGCCCGCCCCGCCCGGCCCTGAGCTGCCGCTGCCTCCGTCGACCAGGACGAAGCCCCCGCCGTCCCTGACGGACCAGCACGCGAACGACCTGACGCAGAAGCTGTACAGCTCGGGCCTGGTCGACCTCGCCACGGCGGAGCCGTGGCCGGGGCGGCCCGGCCCGCACGTGAAGTTCCGGCTGGTGGACGGCGAGTACCTGTACGAGGCCGACATCGCGGCCCACGGCCGGGAGGGCCAACTGCAGGTGACGGTCGGCGTCGCGGCGAAGGGCGTGCCGTCGTGCGACAACCTCGGGGAGCGGTACGACAGCTGCGCGATCGCCACGGCCCACGGACGGCAGGTCGTGCAGGCGACGTGGAAGGGCGGGAAGGGCGAACGCCGCAACCTGGCGGTGACCGTGCTGCCCGACGGCACACAGGTCGCGGCCATCGCCACCAACCTCCTCCGCCGCGACGAGGACCAGGGCAAGAGTGCGGACGGCGACGTGACAGTGCTGGACGTGAAGGAGCTGACGATGCTGGTCACGAAGTCGGGTTTCAGTGTCTGACCTGGAGGTGTCACACAGCTTCGTGATCCCGGCCGTCGAGTTGCGGGAGCGGTTCTCCCGCTCGTCCGGACCGGGTGGGCAGGGCGTGAACACCACGGACAGCCGGGTCGAGCTGTCGTGGGACGTCGCCGGGTCGCCGTCGGTGCCGGACTGGTTGCGGGAACGCCTCGTGGCCCGCCTGGGGCGGCGGCTGGCCGCTGGGGTGCTGACGGTCGCGGTCAGCACGCAACGGGCGCAGCTCGCGAACCGCGCGGAGGCCAGGGAACGGCTGGCGTCCATCCTGCGGGCCGCCGCCGCGCCCCCGCCGCCGAAGCGGAAGCCCACGAAACCGTCGCGCGGCGCCAAGGAACGCAGGCTGTCGGAGAAGCGCCGCCGGTCCGAGACGAAACGTGGGCGCCGGGTCCGGCCGGACGAGTGAACCGAGGCTGTCTCCGTCCGGTCAGGACAGCCAGTAGTAGCGGCGTTCCGGCCGGCCGGTGCCGTACCGGAGGCGGACCTCGGCCTGCCCGGTGGACACGTAGTGCTCGAGGTAGCGACGGGCGCTGACCCGGGAGATGTCCGTGCGGGCAGCGCATTCGGCCGCCGAAACGTCGTCGGTCGACCGCAGGACCTCCGCGACCAGCGTCGCCGTCTCGCCACTCAGGCCCTTGGGCAACGCGGCCGCCCCCGACGGCCTGCCGCCGAACACCTGGTCCACATCGGACTGTCCGGCCTGCGACAGCGCGCTCAGTTTCCGGTGCAGGGACGCGAAATGCCGCAACTGGTCGTACAGCGCGGCGTAGGTGAACGGCTTGATGAGGTAGTGCAGCACACCGCCGCGCATGGCTGCCCGCACCGTCTCCACGTCGTTCGCCGCGCTGATCACGATCACGTCGGTGTCCGCGACCGTGCGCAGCTCACGCAGGACCGACACACCGTCGCGGTCGGGCAGGTAGATGTCCAGCAGCACCAGGTCGGGGCGCAGGTCGTCGACGGCCCGCACCGCGTCCGCGCCCGTGTGCGCCACACCGACCACCTCGAAGCCGGGCGTTCTGCCGACATATCCACTGTGGACCTTCGCGACCATGAAGTCGTCGTCCACCACCAGGACGCGGATCATGCGTGTACTCCTAGCCGTGCCGTGAACGCCGCGCCGGACACCTCGACGGAACCGCCTCTGCGGCGGCACGTCTGCCTCGTCAGCGCGAGACCGAGGCCGCGTTGCCCGCCTTCCTCGGCGGCCTTCGTGGTGAAGCCGCGGGCGAAGATCTCCTCGGCGAGGTCCGGTGCCACACCGGGACCGGAGTCGGTGACGACGACGCGGACCTCGTCGTCGCCGTGGGTCAGGCCCACCTCGATCCAGCCCGCGCCGGGCAGCGCGTCGATCGCGTTGTCGACCAGGTTGCCCAGCACCGTGACCAGGTCCGCGGACAGCGACTCCTCGACCTCGCCGAGGTGGCTGCCGGGCGTCAGGCGCAGGCCCACGTTGTGCTCCGCCGCCACACTCGCCTTCGCGATCAGCAGCGCGGCCACCGCCGAGTCGCCGACGCGTTCGCTCACCTCGGCGTGCCAGGCTTCGCGCGTGTGGCTGACGCGGTCGACGTACCGGCGCACCTCGTCGTACTCGCCCAGCTCGATGAGCCCGGCGATGGTGTGCAGGCGGTTGGTGAACTCGTGCGCCTGCGCACGCAACGCGTCGGTGGTGGACCGGTTCGTGTCCAGTTCCTGTTGCAGCGTCACGAACTCCGTGCGGTCCCGCAGCGTGACGACCGAGCCGACCGCCGTGTCGCGCGACGCGATCGGCATGCGGTTCATGATCAGCACCCGGCCGCGGCGCAGCACGATCTGGTCGTTGCCCTCGACACGGCCGGTGAGCACGTCGACGAGCCGGTCGTTCAGCTCCAGCTCGTGCACGGACGCGCCGACCACGTCGTCCGGCAGCGACAGCAGGCGCCGTGCCTGGTCGTTGACCAGCGTGATCCGGTCCGCGGTGTCGAGACCGACGACGCCCTCGCGGATGCCGTGCAGCATGGCCTCGCGGTGCTCGACCAGGCCCGCGATCTCGCGTGGCTCCAGCCCGAACGTCTGCCGTTTCACCCGCCCGGCCAGCAGCAGCGACCCGACGACGCCGACCACCAGCGCGATGCCGAGGATGGTCAGCGCCTCGGCCGGTGAGCTGACGACGCCCTCCAGGAACGTCGGGGTGGCCACGCCCGCGGCCACGACACCGACCACGTCGCCCTCGTCGCTCATCACCGGCACGTGCGCGACCAGCGAGTCGTCGATGACGCCCACCCACGAGCGGCCCTGCCGGATCATCGAGTCGCCGACGGGCAGCTTCGCGCCGAGTTCGTCCGGGTTCTGCGAGGTCAGGACCGTCAGGTCGGGGCGGGCGATGGTCACGTACGCGGCGCCGGACAGGTTGCGCGCACTGGTCGCGAACGACGGCAGCTGGTGGTGGCGCAGCGGGTCGGCCAGTGCCTCCCGGACGCTCAGCTGCGCGGCCACGTCCTCGGCGACCGACAGCACCCGGCGGCCCTCGACGGCGGTGAACGTCTTGTTGGACTGGATCGCGGAGAACACCGCCACGGCCGCGAGCAGCGCGACGACGATCAGCAGCTGCCAGCCGAGCAGCTGCCGCGACAACGGGCCGCGATCAGCCGTGACGACCTCCTCGTGACCACAACGACCACAACGACCGCTGTGCGACTAAAGACGACAAGAAGGTAACCCGGCCGCACCATGAGCACGCAAACGATGACGAGCAGAGAGGCTCGCCTAATGCGTGCGAAACCCTGGATCGCGGCACTGGCCGCGCTCGCGGCGGTTCTGCTGATACCGCCGCTGATCTCCTCCGGCACGGACGACTACGCGGGTGGCCAGGTCCGCGGTCTGCGGATCCTCGTGCCGAACACCCCGGGCGGCGGCTACGACATCACCGCGAGAACCGCGGCCAAGGCCGTGGAGGACGCGGAGCTCACCCGCGGTGTCGAGGTGTTCAACCTGCCCGGCGCGGGCGGCACGGTCGGGCTGGGCCGCCTGGTCAACGAGGCGGGCAACGACAAGCTGGTCATGTCGATGGGCCTCGGCGTGGTCGGCAGTGTCCACACGAACCACTCGCCGTCGTCCCTGCAGGACACCACGCCGATCGCGAAGCTCATCGAGGAACCGGACATCGTGGTGGTGGCGAAGGACTCGCCGTTCCAGGACATCGGCCAGCTGATCGACGCGTGGAAGGCCGACCCGGGCGCGGTGCCGGTCGGCGGCGGGTCGTCGCCGGGCGGTCCTGACCACCTCGCGCCGATGTTGTTCGCCAAGGCCATCGGGCTCGCGCCCAAGGACGTGCGGTACGTGTCCTACGACGGCGGCGGTGAGCTGCTCGCGTCCGTGCTGGGCGGCAAGATCGCGTTCGGCGTCTCGGGGGTCGGCGAGTACCGCGACCAGATCGAGTCCGGTGACCTGCGCGTGCTCGCGGTGACCAGCGCGGAACGGGTCGACGGCCTCGACGCGCCCACGCTGAAGGAGTCCGGTGTGGACGTCGACTTCACGAACTGGCGCGGGATCGTCGCGCCACCGGGCATCTCACAGAACGACACCGACCGGCTGGTGCGCCTGTTCACCGACCTGCAGGACACCCCGCAGTGGAAGGAAGCACTGGAGCGCAACGGGTGGACGCCCGCGTTCCAGTCAGGCAAGGAGTTCGGCGACTTCCTCGCGGACGAGAACGACCGCGTCGCCGGTGTGCTGACGGAGCTGGGGCTATGACGGTTCTCGAGAGGCGCGACCGCTCCGAACTGGGCATCTGCGCGTTGCTCGCGGTGCTCGGCGTGCTGGTGCTGGTCGACGCGGTCAACATCCCGACCGACTTCGCACAGCGCGGCCCCGTCGGTCCGAAGGCCGTGCCGGTGGTGGTCGGCGTGCTGCTGGTGGTGGTCGCCGTGCTGCTGGCACGGGACGTGCTGCGGGGCGGCCGTGGTGAGGCGGAGGGCGGCGAGGATGTCGACCTGTCCGCGCCGAGCGACTGGCGCACGGTGTTGCTGCTGTCGGCGGCGTTCCTCGCGAACGCGGCGCTGATCGGTGTCGTCGGATTCCCGATCTCCGGCGCGATCCTGTTCTGGGGCGCGGCGTACGCGCTCGGGTCACGCGCGTTCGTGCGTGACCCGCTGATCGCGGCGGCCATGTCGATCCTGACGTTCGTGCTGTTCGACAGTCTGCTGGGGGTGCCGTTGCCCGGCGGCCCGCTGATGGAGGTGTTCTGACGTGGACTCCTTGACACAGCTGATCGACGGGTTCGGCACCGCGCTCACCCCGACGCACCTGCTGCTGGCCGCGGTCGGCGTGCTGCTGGGCACGTTCATCGGTGTGCTGCCGGGCATCGGCCCGGCGATGGCGGTCGCGTTGCTGCTGCCGGTGACGTACGGCCTGAACCCGACGGCCGCGTTCATCATGTTCGCCGGCATCTACTACGGCGGCATGTTCGGCGGGTCCACCACGTCGATCCTGTTGAACACACCGGGTGAGAGCGCGGCGGTGGTCACGGCCATCGAGGGCAACCAGATGGCGAAACGCGGCCGGGGTTCGCAAGCGCTTGCGGCGGCCGCGATCGGCCACTTCGCCGGCGCGATGATCGGCACGATCGGCATCGTGCTGCTGGCCCCGTTCATCGCGGCGCACGCGGTGGACATCGGCGCGCCGGACTACTTCGCGATCATGATCCTCGCGTTCATCGGCGTCACGTCGGTGCTCGGGAAGTCGCGGATCCGCGGCTTCGCGTCCCTGTTGATCGGCCTCACGATCGGCCTGGTCGGACTCGACGAGATGACCGGCCAGTCCCGTCTGACGTTCGGTTCGCTGGAACTGGCCGACGGCATCGACGTCGTGATCGTCGCGGTCGGCCTGTTCGCGGTGGGCGAGTCGCTGTGGATCGCGTCGCGGCTGCGGCACTCGACCGACGAGCCCATTCCGGTGGGCAGGCCGTGGCTGGGGCGCGAGGACCTGAAGCGCACGTGGAAACCGTGGCTGCGCGGCCCGGTGATCGGGTTCCCGTTCGGCGCGATCCCGGCCGGTGGCGCGGAGATCCCGACGTTCCTGTCGTACGTGGCGGAGAAGCGGCTGTCGAAACACCGCGACGAGTTCGGCAAGGGCGCGATCGAGGGTGTGGCGGGGCCGGAGTCGACGGCGTCGGCGTCCGCGTCGGGCACGCTGGTCACGATGTTGACGCTGGGCCTGCCGACGACGGCGACGGCGGCCGTGATGCTGGCGGCGTTCCAGCAGTACGGCATCCAACCGGGCCCGCTGCTGTTCGAGCGCGAGGCGGACCTGGTGTGGGGCCTGATCGCGTCGCTGTTCGTCGGCACCGTGTTGTTGCTGGTCCTGAACCTGCCGCTGGCGCCGGTGTGGGCGAAGCTGCTGAAGATCCCGAGGCCCTACCTGTACGCGGGGATCCTGTTCTTCGCGTCGGTGGGCGCGTACGCGGTGAGCGGCCAGGTCGTGGACCTGCTCGTGCTGTTCGTGATCGGTGTGCTCGGTTTCGCGATGCGGCGGTACGGCCTGCCGATCCTGCCCGCGGTGATCGGCGTGATCCTCGGCCCGGCGGCGGAACAGCAGATGCGGCGGGCACTGCAGATCTCGGACGGTTCGCTGACGGGACTGGTGAACACGACGTTCTCGGTGGTCGTCTACGCGATCGTGCTGGTGATCCTGCTGTGGCCGCTGGTCCGCCGATTCACCCGCGCGCGGCAGCCGGTTGGGTGATTTACACAGCGGGCAGGGAACCTGACACTGTTTCACGTCCGGTTCCCTGCCCGGAGGTCAACGACGATGCGTCGGCTGGTCGTGTTGGTTCTGCCTGTCCTACTGGCTTTGTCGGTGCCGGGAGTCGCCTCGGCCGCCCCGTCTCGCTACGTGGCCCTGGGCGACTCCGCCGCGTCCGGGCCGCTGATCCCGTTGCCGGACCTGTCGATGCCGGGCTGTTTCCGCTCGACGGCGAACTACCCGAAGCTGGCGGCCGCCCAGCTCGGCCTGGCGCTGACGGACGTGACCTGCTCGGGCGCGGACACGAACGACATGTTCAACCCGCAGGAGACCGATCTCGGCACCGCGCCCCCGCAGCTGGACGCGCTGACCGCGGACACGTCGGTGGTGACGCTGCAGATCGGCGGCAACGACGCGGGGCTGGTCGGGCTGGCGGAGTCGTGCCTGAACGTGTGGCCGGAGTGGCTGTCCGGGGACTCGTGCAAGGACGAGTACACCGCGGGCGGCCGTGACGTCTACGGCGAGCGGGTGGCGGCGGTGCGGCCGCGCGTCGACGCCGTCCTCGCGGCCATCCACGAGCGGTCGCCGAACGCGCGCGTGTTCGTCGTCGGCTACACGACGTACCTGCCGCCGGACGGCTGCTACCCGCGCGTGCAGGTCTGGCCCCGCGACGCGAACTACATCCAGGCCAAGATCGACCAGCTGAACCAGGTGTTGGCGGACGCGTCGGCCGCCGGTGGCGCGACCTATGTGGACATCCGTACTCCGGGCGTCGGCAAGGACGTGTGCAAGTCCGCGTCCGTCCGCTGGACGGAACCGTTCATCCCGGAGAACGTGGCCGCCCCGCTGCACCCGAACGCCACGGGCATGCGCGGCATGGCAACGGTGGTGGCGGCGGCGATCGGCGGGTAACCCCATGCCTTTCAGGGCACTGGGCCGGTTGTCGTGCGGACCACCAGCGTCGGCCGCACCACGAGCCGCGCGGGCGACGTCCGCTCCCCGCGCACCCGTGCGATCAACGCCTCCGCCGCCAACCGCCCCATCTCCTCCCTCGGCTGGTCGATCGTCGTGAGCCCGATGTGCCGCAACCCCGCCAGCCACGTGTTGTCGTACCCCACCACCGACACGTCCGCCGGCACCCGCAGCCCCGCCTCCGCCAGCGCCGACAGCACCCCGACCGCGTTCAGGTCGTTCGCGGCGAGCACGGCCGTGAACGGCTGCCGCAACGAACGCACTGCCGCCGCGCCCGCCGCTTCCGTGTACTCGCCGTGGACCACGCGTGGCGTCAGCCCGTGCCGGGACATGGCCACCCGGTACCCCTTCCGTCGCGGCGCCGACTGCGACCCCGCGCCGCCGTCGATGTGCACGATCTCCCGGTGCCCCAACGCGACCAGGTGATCGACCGCCAGCGCCGACCCGGCGTGCCCGTCGTCGTTCACCGTGTCCACAGTGGACAACCGGGACGACCGCGACACGAGCACCAACGGGGCGTCCGCCGCCGAGGTGATCGCCGCCGACGGCACCACCGGGCCCAGCAACGCGAGCCCTGCCGGGCGGAACGACGTCAGCGACCGCAGCGCCTGCTGTTCCCGTGCCGGACTCCGCCCGCCCGTGTTGATCACCAACTCGAACCCGGCCGCGCGGGCGGCGGCGTCGAGACCGTCGACGACCTCAGCCCAGAACGGGTTGTGCAGGTCCGACACCATCACACCCAGCACGTGCGACGTCCGCGACGCCAGCGAGCGCGCCATGGCGTGCGGCGAGTAACCCAGCTCGGCGGCCGCTTCGAGCACCGCCGTGCGCCGGGCCGTGCTCACCTTCGGCGAGCCGCGCATCACCAGTGACACCAGCGCCCGGGACACGCCCGCCCGCGCCGCGACGTCCTCCATGGTGGGGCGGCCCAATGCGGCAACCTCCTTGACACGAATGTGACGGCCATTACAGGATAGGCCGATTAGAGCGCTCCAACACAAGGAGCAGTATGCGTATCGGGGTCGCGGGAGTCGGGCGGATCGGGACCATGCATGCGGCGAACCTGTCCGCGTTGTCCCAGGTCAGTGAGGTTGTGCTCTACGACCCGGTCGCCGGGCGGGCCGAACAGGCCGCCACGTTGCCGAAGTCCCGCGCGGTGCCGGCACTCGACGAACTCCTCGACGGCAGCGACGGGGTCCTCGTCGCCACGCCCACCGACACGCACCCGTCCCTCGTCCGGGCGTGCCTCGCCACACACACGCCGGTGTTGTGCGAGAAGCCCATCGCCGCCGACGTGGCCGCGATGTCCGCGCTGGTCGACGAGATCGAGGCGACCGACGTGCCGGTGCTGGTCGGTTTCCAGCGGCGCTTCGACCCGGCCATGGTCGACCTGCACCGTCGCATCGCCGACGGCGAACTCGGTGCGATCTACCACGTCCGCGCCACCGGTTTCGACGCCCAGCCACCGGATTTCTCCTACCTGCCCAGTTCCGGCGGCATCTTCCGGGACCTGCTCATCCACGACCTCGACGCCGTGCCGTGGCTGGTCGGCGAGCCGGTCGTCGAGGTGTACGCGTCCGGTTCGGTGCTGGTCGACGACGCGTTCGCGGCCGCCGACGACGTCGACAACGCCGTGGTGCTGCTGAAGTTCGCCGGCGGCGCGCACGCCGTGCTGACCGGCGGCCGGCACGACCCGCTCGGCTACGACCACCGCGTCGAGGTGCTCGGCGCACGGGACTCCGTCGCGGTCGGGCTCGACGAGCGCACCCCGCTGAACGGCGCCGCGGACGCCTACTCCGGCTTCCCCGACCGGTTCCGCCCCGCCTACCGCAACGAGATGCGGGTGTTCACCGACGTCGTCGCGGGCCGCGCGGAGAACCCGTCGCCCGCCCGCGACAGCCTCGTCAGCCTCCGGCTCGCCGAGGCGTGCGAACAGTCGCGCCGCACCGGCCGGCCGGTGCGGACTCACCAGTGGAGCACAGCATGACGAAGGTCGCCGCGGCGCCGATCTCGTGGGGCGTCTGCGAGGTGCCGGACTGGGGGCGGGTGCTGCCGCCGGAGCGGGTGCTGGGCGAGATGACCGCGCTCGGCATCAGCGCGACCGAGCTGGGCCCGCCCGGGTACCTGCCGACCGCGGCGCCGGACCTCGTCACGCTGCTGGACGGGTACGGACTGGGCCTTGTGGGCGGGTTCTTCGCCACGCCCCTGCATGAGGGGTCCACTGTGGACGAAGCGGTGGCGGTCGCCGAGCTGTTGGCCACGGCCGGTGGTGACGTGCTGGTGCTCGCCGCGGCCACCGGGCTCGACGGCTACGACGAGCGGCCCGCGTTGTCGGACACGGAATGGGCGACGCTGGTCGACACCGCGGGCCGCATCGCAGAGCGCGCCGCGGCCGTCGGGGTGCGCACGGTGCTGCACCCGCACGTCGGCACGCACGTCGAGACGTACGCCGAGGTGGAGCGGTTCGTGCACGACTCGGACCTGTTGCTGTGCGTCGACACCGGGCACCTGCTGATCGGCGGCACCGATCCGGTCGACCTGGTGCGCCGCCACCCGAGGCGGGTCGGGCACGTGCACCTCAAGGACGTGCGCGAGGACCTCGCCGAGCGCGTGCGCACCGGCGCCACCACGTACACGCAGGCCGTCAAGGACGGCATCTACGTGCCGCTGGGCGCAGGGGACGTGGACCTCGCCGCGATGCTGAAGCTGTTGCGGGACAACGACTACGACGGCTGGTATGTACTGGAGCAGGACACTGCCCTGCCTGACGACACGGCCGCGGACACCCTTCCGCGTACGCACACCAAGCAGAGCTTGGACCATCTGGCACGACTCATGGCCTAGAAACGGAGACTAGACAACGATGTCGAGGACCTCCGCCCGGGCACGACGAGCGTTATGGGTGGCCGCCGCGGCCTTCCTGCTCGCCGCGTGCACCGGGCCGTCAGCGGACACCGGTCCGGAGGAACCAGCACCCGACCAGCAGGGCGTGGACAGCACCGCGCCACTGGACTTCGCCGTCATCACGCACGGGAGCGAGGGCGACGCCTTCTGGAGCGTCGTGCAGAACGGCGCCCAGGACGCCGCCCGCGACCTCGGCGTGAAGGTCAGCTACCTCGCCGACGGTGACGCCGGTGCCCAGTCAAAGCTCATCGACAACGCCGTGGCACAGGGGAAGACCGGCCTGGTCGTGTCGATGGCGAACCCGGACGCGCTCAAGTCGTCGATCGAGGCCGCCGTCCGTGCGGGCATCCCGGTGATCACGATCAACTCCGGCGCCGACCGCAGCACGGAGTTCGGCGCGATCACACACGTCGGCCAGGACGAGACGGTCGCGGGCGAGGCCGCGGGCAAGCGCCTCAAGGACGAGGGCAAGACGAAGATCCTGTGCGTGATCCACGAGGCGGGCAACTCCGGCCTCAACGACCGCTGCGAAGGCGCCAGGCAGGGTTTCGGCGGGAACGTCACGAACCTGCAGGTCGACATCGCGAACCCGACCGATGCGGAGGCCCGCATCCGCGGCGCGCTGCAGACCGACTCGTCGATCGACGGCGTGCTGACGCTGAACTCGCAGGTAGCCGACCGTGCCGTGTCGGCGGCGGAGGCGGCGGGCTCGTCGGCCGAGGTCGCCACGTTCGACCTCAACACCGACGTCGTGAAGTCCATCCAGGACGGCAGGATCCTGTTCGCCGTCGACCAGCAGCAGTACCAGCAGGGCTACCTGCCGGTCGTGATGCTGAAGCTGTACCGGGAGAACGGCAACACCCTCGGCGGTGGGCAGCCGGTGTTCACCGGGCCCGGGTTCGTCGACGCGTCGAACGCCGACCAGGTCGAGACCTACACCGAGCGAGGCACCCGATGACCGCCGTGGACGAAAGGGTGGCGCAGAACCACCTCGCGCAGCGGCTGGTGGTCCGGCCCGAGATCGGCGCGCTCCTGGGCGCGCTGGTGGTGTTCCTGTTCTTCTCGATCGTGACCGAGAAGTTCCTGACCATGGGCGGCGTCGCCACCTGGCTGGACGACTCGGCGACGCTCGGGATCATGGCGGTCGCGGTGGCGCTGCTGATGATCGGCGGCGAGTTCGACCTGTCGGCCGGTGTGATGACCGCGTCGACCGCGCTGGTCACGGCCATCTTCGCGACACAGGTCGGGCTCAACGTGTGGCTCGCGCTGCTGCTGTCGCTGATCTTCGCGCTCGGCGTCGGCGCGCTGAACGGCTGGCTGGTGGTACGGACCGGTCTGCCGAGCTTCATCGTCACCCTCGGTACTTTCCTTGCGCTGCAAGGCCTGAACCTGGGTGTCACCCGGTTGGTGACGAACAGCGTGCAGGTCTCCGGGATGCGCAGGGCCGACGGCTATGAGTCGACCGGTTTCGTGTTCGCGTCCACGTTCCAGATCGGCGACACGTCGTTCCGCATCTCGATCATCTGGTGGCTCGGGTTCGCCCTGCTCGCCGGCTACGTGCTGGTGCGCACCAAGTTCGGCAACTGGATCTTCGCGGTCGGCGGCTCGGCGCCCAGCGCGCGGGCGGTCGGCGTGCCGGTCGCGCGCACGAAGATCCTGCTGTTCATGACGACCGCGGCCGCCGCGTGGCTGGTCGGGTCGATCAACATCCTGCGCTACACGACCGCGCAGGCCAACGAGGGCATCGGCCTGGAGTTCCAGTACATCATCGCGGCCGTCATCGGCGGCTGCCTGCTCACCGGCGGATTCGGTTCGGCGATCGGCGCCGCGATCGGCGCGTTGATCTTCGGCATGGCCCGCCAGGGCATCGTGTTCGCGAACTGGAACTCCGATTGGTTCATGCTCTTCCTCGGCATCATGCTGCTCGGCGCGGTGCTGGTGAACAACACCTTCCGGCGGCGAGCGGAAAGGGTGCGACGATGACCGCTCCACTGATCGAGGCCGACGGGATCGGCAAGAGCTACGGCAGCGTGATCGCGCTGCGGGACGTGTCGACGGTGGTCAACGCGGGCGAGGTCACCTGCGTCCTGGGCGACAACGGCGCGGGCAAGAGCACGCTGATCAAGGTTCTCGCCGGGGTGCACCAGCACGACCGCGGGCGGCTCCTGGTCAACGGCGAGGCGACTCGTTTCGAGTCCCCACGCGACGCGCTGGACGCCGGGATCGCGACCGTCTACCAGGACCTGGCGGTGGTGCCGCTGATGTCGGTGTGGCGGAACTTCTTCCTCGGCTCGGAGCCCACGGTCGGCGTCGGGCCGTTCCAGCGGCTCGACCGCAGGCGCGGCAAGCAGATCGCGCGGGACGCGCTCGCGGACATGGGCATCGACCTGCGCGACGTGGAGCAGCCGGTCGGCACGCTGTCCGGCGGCGAGCGGCAGTGCGTGGCGATCGCGCGCGCCATCTACTTCGGCGCGAAGGTGCTGATCCTCGACGAGCCGACCGCCGCGCTCGGCGTGAAGCAGTCCGGGGTGGTGCTGCGGTACGTGGCGCAGGCCCGTGACCGCGGCCTGGGGATCGTGCTGGTCACGCACAACCCGCACCACGCCTACCCGGTCGGCAACCGGTTCCTGCTGCTCAAACGCGGCGCGAGCCTCGGCTGCATGGAAAAGTCGGAGATCACGATCGAGGAACTGACCCGCCAGATGGCGGGCGGCGCCGAACTGGAAGCGCTCGAGCACGAACTCAGGGAGGTGTCAAGCTAGAGCGTGGCCCATTGATCTTTGCGCCAATGGCCTGGCCTGATCAGCAGTTACCTCAGGGGAACGTGACGGCACTCAGCCACCAACCGCCTGCGGTCCGCCGGTGTCGCTGGGTCGGGACCAACACTTTTGAATTCGGGGAGGCGGAACAGTGCGGGTCACCCAGCGGCTCACCACGGCACAGGCCCTCGTCCGGTGGCTTCTCGCGCAGCGGACCGAGCTGATGGACGGGACCGAGGCGCCGCTATTCGCGGGCGTGTTCGCGATCTTCGGGCACGGGAACGTGCTCGGCCTGGGCACCGCGCTGGCCGAGTACCCCGAGCTGCCCGTGTGGCGTGGGCAGAACGAGCAGGGCATGGCGCTGGCCGCCGTCGGCCTGGCGAAGGCCACGCACCGGCGGCAGGTCGGCGTCGCCACGTCGTCGATCGGCCCCGGCGCGTTGAACATGGTCACCGCGGCCGGAGTCGCGCACGCCAACCGCCTGCCGCTGCTGCTCCTTCCGGGCGACACCTTCGTGAACCGGGCGCCGGACCCGGTCCTGCAGCAGGTGGAGCACTTCGGCGACGGCACGGCGACCGTCAACGACGCGTTCCGTGCCGTCAGCCGCTACTTCGACCGCATCACCCGCCCGGAACAGCTGCTGTCGGCGCTGCCGCAGGTGGCCCGCGTGCTGACCGATCCGGCCGACTGCGGGCCGGTCACGCTCGCGCTGCCGCAGGACGTGCAGGCGGAGGCGTTCGACTTCCCGGCGGCGCTGTTCGACCCGGTCGTGCACCGCCCGCAGCGCCCGCGCGCGGACCAGCGCACGCTGTCGCACGCGGCGAACCTGTTGAGAGCCGCCCGCCGCCCGCTCATGGTGCTCGGCGGCGGCGTCCGGTACTCGGGTGCCGGCCGGGTGGCACTGGCGTTCGCGGAGCGCCACGGTGTGCCCGTCACCGAGACCACGGCGGGCCGCACCCTCGTGCCGCACGACCACCCGCTGTACGCGGGCCCGCTCGGCGTCACGGGGTCGGCGTCGGCGAACGCCATGGCCGCGGACGCCGACCTGGTGCTCGCGGTGGGCACCCGGCTGCAGGACTTCACCACGGCGTCCTGGTCGGTGTTCTCCCCGGGCGTGCGGCTGGTGAGCATCAACACGGCGCGCTTCGACGCGGTCAAGCACGGCGGCCTCGCGGTGGTCGGCGACGCCCGCGAGACCCTCGACGAGCTGAACGTCGACCCGTGGCCCGTCGACCGGCACTGGACCACGCGGGCGTTCGTCGAGCGCTCCCGGTGGGACGACTACATCACCGGGTTGCGGGCGCCGTCGCCCGGGCTGCCGACGTACGCACAGGTCGTGGGGGTCGTGAACGAGGCGGCCGAGCCGGGTGACTACGTGATGACCGCGTCCGGCGGCCTGCCCGGCGAGCTGATCGGTGGCTGGCGCGCGGCGCGTCCCGGCATGGACGTCGAGTACGGCTTCTCGTGCATGGGGTACGAGCTGGCCGGTGCGTGGGGCGCGGCCATCGCCACCACGGACGGTGTCGTGACGACCCTGCTCGGCGACGGCTCGTACCTGATGCTCAACTCGGAGCTGTACTCGGCCGCGTTCGCCGGGCACGGGTTCGTGGCCGTGGTGTGCGACAACGACGGCTATGCCGTGATCGACCGGTTGCAGAGGGGGAACGGCGGGTCGGCGTTCAACAACATGTACGCCGACTGCCGCTCACCGCACACGCAACCGCCCAGGGTGGACTTCGCGTCACACGCCGCAGCACTGGGCTGCGCCGTGCTCACGGTCGACAAGCTCGACGGACTGGCCGCCGCGTACGCACAGGCCCGCACGCACGCGCGGGCAGGAACTCCCGCGGTCGTGGTGATCCGCACGCATCCTTCGTCATGGACGGACGCCGGTGCCTGGTGGGAGGTGGGCGTGCCGGAGGTCTCGACCAGGGCCGAGATCGCCGACGCACGATCGGTGTCGGACAAGGCCAAGGCCGGCCAGGTCCGCTACCTCACACATCCCTGAGGCGCGCGACGTCAACGACGGTATTCGTCGTCGTCGTAATCGTCGTCGTCGAAGGACTCGTCGCCGTTGCCGCCCTCTGAGGACTTGGTGCCCGACAGCTCTCGCTGAAGTGCATCGAAGTCCGTCTGGGGAGTGCTGTATTTGAGCTCTCGGGCTACCTTGGTCTGCTTAGCCTTCGCCCGGCCGCGCCCCATGGCTCGACCCCCTCGCACAAGTGCGGGGCGGCCGGGGGAAACGGCGGCCCCGCTGATCTCGACAACTGGTTCCTGGTAACTACCGTACCGTGCCGAGGGGGTTCAGTGCGAAGGGGCACGGCGTTCGAGTGCCGACTGATCGCGTTCGGCGGAACCGTGAAACCATGCCAACCGTGCCTCGACCGTTCGTCGCCTACCTCCGGGTGTACGAACCGTTGTCAGCATTCGACTCGGCCGTAGCCGACCGACTCCGAGAAGCGGTACAAAACGGACAGTTGGACTACGCGTCGGTCGCGGAGCGCGAGCGGGACCTGTGGTTCAGATCACAGCTGTCTCAGCCGCCGACGCTGCTGCCGGGCGAGCTGGCGAACGGTTCGCCGTCCCCGCGCGCCCAGCGCGACGTACTGGTGCTCGACCCGGCCGAGGTCCCGGGCTCGGTGGGCGAGGGCCCGCTCGTCTGCCCGCTGGACATCCGGGCGCGGTCCGCGGCCGCGCTGGTGGGGTTCCTGTCGACCGCGCACCCTTCCCTGCGGGAGGCGGCGCTGACCGTGTCCGCGGAGAGCGTCAAGGAGAAGGCCACGAGGGTCCTGGCGGAGCTGCCGAGCGGCGCGGTGCACATCGTGTCGACGACGTGGACCGTGCCGCTGCCGTGGTTCACGCTGGTCGACCCCGCGGCCCGGCACATGGTGCTCGCGGAGCAGGACGACCCGCGCAGGCAGGTGTGCTGGCGCGTGGCGATGACCGACGCGCGGGAGCGGGTCACGAAGGCCCACGACCTCGCGGTCGAGGCGCTGGGCGACCAGGGCCCGACGAAGGTGCTGGAGGACACGGGCCGGTGGCTGGAGCACTTCTCCCCGGAGTCGGCCGTGGAGCTGGACTACGGCGGGCTGGTGCAGCTCCTGACCGACGATGAGCTGCGGGAGGACACGTCGGCGGCGGACGTGAACGCGATCGTCGACGCGCTGGAGCGGGAGGACGTGGAGGAGATCGCCACCCGCTTCGAGAAGCTGCGGGACTTCTGGGGCGACCTGGCGGTCCGCGAACGCTTCAACTGAGCCCGGGGTCGGAGGCCGTCCCGTCGTCGCCGCGTTCGGCGGCCAGCAGTGTGTCCACCGACGCGCTACCGGCCCGGTACCGGGCCCCGATCTCGTCGTTCAGCAGGTCGACGACCTTCTGCACCTCGCGTCTGCGCCGCGAGACCGACTCCTCCTCCGCCACGTACGTCCGCAGCGCGAGGTCGAGCCGCTCATCCAGCAGTGACCCGACATCGGACAGGTCGGCGTCCGACACCAGCGCCTCGACGTGCCTGCGGTGAGCCTCCGCGCGGGACGGCTCCAGCGTCTGGTGACGACCAGAGCCGGACGGGGCCGGGCCGACCACGTTGTCCGACAGGATCTCCACCAGCCGTTCCACCACCGAGCTGGACCCGCCTTCGCGGCGCCGTTTCTGCTCGGCCTTCACGATGTCGATCCGCCCGTGGAGCAGCCTGCGCAGGTACGACAGGTCCGTCTCCTCCTGCGCCGCCTCGTCCCGGCGGCCACGTACTTCTGCGAGGTCGAGCCCACCGAGGTCGCTCACATACTCCGGCGCCAGCACACGGTCGATACGCCGGCGTCCACCGGGACGGACTTCGATCACGTGCCTATCCTCCGGTACGCGGCCCGTTGCCGCCAACCTCACGAGTCAGTTGCTTTGGGCAACCTTCAACAGGGTACGCACTTCGGCCACCGGCATGGGCGGACGTTGTGCGATTTTGGCCAGTCCGGCCGCCCGCGCGACCAGCTGGGCGTTGTCCCGCACCCGTTCGCCACGGGCGTAGGAGATGGTGTCCTCCATGCCGACCCGCAGGTGCCCGCCCGCGGACAGTGCCGCCAGCATCACCGGGAGCGAGGTCCGGCCGATGCCCGTCGCCGAGAACGTCGCGCCGTCCGGAATCATGCGCAGCGCCGCGACCAGCGTCTCCGCGTCACCCGGCATGCCGCCCGGAACACCCATGACCAGGTCGACGTGCACGTGCCCGCCCGAGGGCAGGCCGTGCTGGTCGAGCAGCCGGTGGAGGCTGGCGAGCTGCCCGAGGTCGAAGATCTCGTACTCCGGCACGATGCCGCGGTCCTGCATCCGCTTGTGCAGCTCGACGATGAACTCCCAGCGGTTCATGAACACGTCGTCGCCGAAGTTGACGGTGCCCATCGTGCAGCTGGCGGAGTCGGGCATGGCGTCGAGCACCCGGAGCCGGTCCTCCTCGGGATCGGTCACCGCACCACCCGTGGACAGCTGGACGACCAGCGAGGTCTCTTCCCGCAACGCGGCGACGGTGTCCTTCAACCGCTGCAGGTCGAGCGTCGGCGTGGTGTCGGCACCGCGGATGTGCACGTGGATCATCGCGGCGCCGACGCGCTCGCAGTCCTGTGCGGTGCGGACCAGCTCCTCGAGAGTGACGGGCAGGTTGGGGACGTCGGACTTGGCGTGCTCCGCGCCGGTGGGCGCGACCGTGATCAGGGTGCCGGTGGACATGGCCGCGATCGTATGCGCAACCGACTCCCGACCCCACCCTCGAATCGGGTGATCACCACCAGCCACGCCGCGAACGCCGCTTCCGGGACACTCAACGTCCCGAAAGCGTCTTCCAGGGCACTCCCGGCGACCCAGCCCCGTGCACAAGCCGGGCGCAGCCCACAAAGACGGCAGGCAGACCCATCCTCGCCAAATCTCAACAGGCCCGAATCGTGAGGCCCCTCCCCGAGATCAGCCCGTCCGGCGAGGACACCACCCCACGCAGAGGCCACCAAAACCCCCGCTGACCAGCGAAAACAAGCCCCCAGTACGTAACCTCAACCCCCACCCGATCCCGGGGGCCACCCGCCATGCCAGCCTACCGGTACGCACCGACAGAACCGGGCCGACAGCGGTCGGCTGTGGATAACCCGACCACCTGTGGACAACTCAGCCGCGCAGGCGGCGGGCCGCCTCGCGGCCCAGGCCGGGGGTCGCCTCCGGGATCACGTCCGGGTCGATGGCGGCCTGCACGACGCGGTCCTCCGCGCCGACCAGCAGTTCCGCGTCCAACGGCACGGAGTACTTCACCAACCCCAACGCGATCGGCCCCAGCTCGTGGTGGCGCACCACCGACCCGACCCGGCCGACCGTCCGCTCCCCGAGCAGCACCGGGTCCCCGGTCTCCGGCAGCACCTCCGGCGACCCGTCCAGGTGCAGCAGCAACATCCGCCGCGGCGGCCTGCCCACGTTGTGCACCTTCGCGACCGTCTCCTGGCCGCGGTAGCAGCCCTTCGCGACGTGTGCCGCCACGTGCACCCAGCCCACCTCGTGCGGGATCGTGCGCTCGTCGGTGTCGACGTCCGTGCGCGGGCGCGCGGCCGCCACGCGGAACGCCTCGTACCCCCAGCTCCCCATCGGGCGCGCCCCCGCCGACGTCAGCCGGGTCCACCAGTCATCGAAGGCGGCGCGCGGCACCAGCAGGTCCACCCCGAGCGCCCCGCGCCGGACGATCACGTCCGAACCGGCCGCCACCCCAGTGGCCACCGGCAGCCCCACGGCCTCCAGAACGGCGTCCGCCGACGGGCCCAGCAGCGTCAGCACGGCACGTTCGGCCGTCGCGTCGCGCAGTTCGACCTTCGACCAGAAGACCATCGACTCGAGGTACTCCAGCAGCGTCTGCCGCCCACCGCGCGCGCCGGTCGCGTGGGCGCCCGGGTCGGTGTCGAGCCAGACGGTGCCGTCCAGGTGGGCGACCTCCATGTGCGTGTCGACGCGGCCCTGGCTGTCGAGCACGAGCGCCTCGGTCGCCGCGCCGTCGGGCAGGTCGGTCATGTGCTGGGAGATCACCAGGTGCAGCCACGACAGGCGCTCCGGGCCGGTGACCGCGATGACCTCGCGGTTGGACCGGTCGACCACGGCGACCTTGCGTGCCGCGGCCCGCTGTTCGGCGAACGGGTCGCCGTAGTGCCACGGGACGCCCGCGTCCGGTGAACCTTCCGGGGCTTCCACCGCGGTCATCGGATCTCCTCCTGACAGGTCTCGCACATGCCGGACAGCGCGAGGTGGCTCGCATCAAGTGCGAACCCGAACCGGGCGCCGAGTGTTCCGCGCAGGTCGTCCATCACCTCGCACGGCACCTCCAGCACGCGGTCGCAGCGGTGGCAGACGAGGTGGACGTGTTTGTGCTCGTGCACGGAGTAGTTCGGGGCGCCATGGCCGAGGTGCGTGTGCCGCACCACGCCGAGTGACTCCAGCAGTTCGAGCGTTCGGTAGACGGTGGTGATGTTGACCGTCGGCGTGCTGCGCTGCACGTGCTGGCAGACCTGTTCCGGGGTGGCGTGCTCCAGTTCGAGCAGCGCGTCGAGCACGAGCTGGCGCTGCGGCGTCATCCGCATGCCGCGCTCGTGCAGCGTGGACTTCAGCTGCGCGCGTTCCTCCTGGATGTTGGTCTCCACAACCACGATCGTAGGCCCGCGTAGGCTCCTCGCATGCGCGTGCTGGCGATGCTCGACGGAACGATTACCGACCCGGAGACACCGGTGCTCCGGGTCGACGACCTGGGCGTGACCCGCGGGGACGGCGTCTTCGAGACGATCCTCGTGGTGGACGGCAAGCCCCGTGAGCTGGGCCCGCACCTCGACCGCCTCGCCCGTTCCGCCGCCATGCTGCAGCTGCCCGAGCCCGACCGCGCCGCGTGGGAGCGCTGTGTTCGGGTCGTGCTGGACAACTGGCGGGGCCCGAGCGAGATGGCGCTGAAGCTCGTCTACACGCGCGGCCCGGAGTTCGGCGACGGCACGCCGACCGGTTACGCCATGGGCCTGCCGATCGGCGCGAAGGTCCTCGCCGCCCGCGAGGCGGGGGTCGCCGCGATCCTGCTGGAGCGCGGCTACGACCCGGAGATCGTCGAGCGCGCGCCGTGGCTGCTGTTGGGCGCGAAGTCGTTGTCGTACGCGGTCAACATGGCCGCGCTCCGGCACGCGGAGGCCCTCGGCGCGGCCGAGGTGATCTTCACGGCGGCGGACGGTTCGGTGCTGGAGGGTCCGACGTCGACGGTCGTCATCGCGTCCGGCACGACGCTGCGCACCACGCCGCCGTCGAGCGGCATCCTCAAGGGCACGACGCAGGGCGCGCTGTTCCGCGCCGCCGAGCGCGCCGGCTGGGTGACGAAGGTCGAGCCGATCACCGTGGCCGAGCTGAGGGACGCGGAGGCCGTGTTCCTCGCGTCGAGCGTCCGCAAGATCACCCGCGTGCACACGCTCGACGGTGTGGCCCTGCGCGACACTTCGGCGCTGCACAAGGAACTGACGGCGCTCTACGAGTCGGAGTACTGAGCCCGTAAAGCGGTGGAGTCCGCCCGTCCGGTCCGTGCACTATGACGGGATGGTGCTGCCCGCCGGTCACACGGCTCGTGCGCCGCGCGCCGACGACGGGGACGTGCGCGCCCTGTACGAACTCGTGCGCGGCTACACGGTCGCGGTCACCGGTGTCGCCGACTACACCGTCGACGACGCCCGTGACGAGCTGACCGAGCACGGCTTCGACCCCGAACTGGACGGCCGGTTCGTCCTCGACGCCGACGAACGCCTGGTCGGCAACGCTTTCGTGCACCGCAGGGGCGACAGTGAGCTCGTCGACATCGACGTCGTCGCGCCGGGCGACGAGGTCCGGCGGTGGCTGACCGGGTGGGCGCTCGAGCGCGTCGCCGAGGTCGGGCGCGCGGCGGGCCATCGCGAGGTCACGGTCGGCCACGGCTGCTACCGGACCGACGAACCACTGCGGGAAACGCTTGCCGGGCACGGTTTCCACGTCGCGACCACCTACCACCGCATGCGGATCGACCACGCGGGCCCGATTCCCGCACCGGTGCCGCCCGAGGGCGTCGTGCTCCGCGTCGTGGGGGACGACGACGTGCTCCGCCGCGCCGCCCACGCGGTCTACACGGCCGCGTTCGGCGCGCACTACGGTTTCACCGCCGAGCCGTACGAGGACTGGGCCGAACGCCGTGCGCGCAGGCCCGCGTTCACGTGGTCGACGCTGTGGCTGGCGGAGCTGGACGGCACCCCGGTCGGTGTCCTCGAGTGCGACGACCGGTTCGCCGAGGAGGACAGCGGCTACGTCGCCGAACTCGGCGTGGTGCCCGCGGCGCGGGGACGTGGCATCGCGAAGTTCTTGCTGCGCCACGCTTTCGCGGTCGACGTCGGTGCGGGCCGGGCGGGCACGTTGCTGCACGTGGACACCGACAACGTCACCCCGGCGCTGGACCTCTACGAGTCGGTCGGCATGCGCGCGGTGCTCGTGATCGACGCGTGGCGCAGGGCCGTCCCGACCTGATGCGTGGCACGACCGTGCCGCCCGGCACGCCCACCCCCGACGGCGATCTGCCCATGCACCGCCTCGAGGTGCCGCTGCCCGCCACGCTGCCGTTCGCGGCGGGCACGTTCGACACGATCGGCCCGCTGTCCCGCGCGTCCTTCCCGCACCGGCACACGTTCCACGAGATCGTCCACGTCACCGCGGGCACCGGCACGCACGTCGTCGACCTGGTCGGCGCCGAGCTACGGCCGCCGAACCTGTGCGTGATCGCGCCCGGCCAGGTGCACCACTGGGCGGACGTCCGCGGCCTCGCCGGGCACGTGCTCCTGTTCACCGAGGACTTCCTCCTCGACCCGGCCGACCGGACGCTCCTGCGACGCCTGAGCGCCCGCCCGCTGCTCGCGCTCGACGAGCGGGCCGACGCCGCGACCGGACGCGTGATAGCCGAGGTGCTGGCGGAGTGCGCGGACGAAGGTGACGCGTCGGTACTGCGGGCCCTGCTGCACGTTCTGGTCGTCCGCGCGGCCCGGCTCACGGGCACGCCGCAGTTGCCGAGGCCGGGCACGGTGGCCGAGGAGTTCACACGCCTGACCGCACGTCCCGGTGCCGCGTGGTCGGTGCGTGCCTACGCGGAACGCATCGGCGTCACGCCGGGCCACCTCACTGAGGCCGTCAAGGCCGCGACCGGCCGCCCGGCGTCCGCGCTCGTGCGGGAGGCGCGGATCCGCGAGGCCAAACGGCTGCTCACCGGCACCGCGCTGACCGTCCGGCAGGTCGCGGCGCGCGTCGGGTTCGCCGACCCGGCGTACTTCTGCCGGTTCTTCCGCCGGGAGACGGGGCTGAGCCCGGGCCGTTTCCGGGAGAATCACCACGAACGGCGGGATTAGTCCATCGTCCACGCGCCGACCGCTGCTTACGTTCGGTGCATGGACAACGACTCTCCGCTCGTATCCCGCAAGACCGTGCTCCGGGCCGCGCTCGTCGCCGTGCCCGCCGCCCTGGTCGCCACGCCCGCGCTGGCCCGCACCCGCGGCGGCACCCTCGAACCCACGCCGATGTGCGACGACGGCGACGACCCCACCCCGCCACAGATGGAGGGCCTACTTCAAGCCGAACTCGCCGCAACGCACCAACATCGTGCCGTCGGGTGCGTCCGGGGTGCGGCTGACCGTGAGCGGTTACGTCTTCGGGCTCGCGTGCCAGCCGCTCGGCAGCGTTCTGCTGGACTTCTGGCAGGCCGACGACAACGGCGCCTACGACAACACCACGTACCGCTTCCGCGGCCACCAGTACACCGACGCACAGGGCCGGTTCTCACTGTCCACCATCGTGCCCGGCCTGTACCCGGGCCGTACGAGACACATCCACGTCAAGGCACAGGCCCCCGGCGAGCCCGTGCTCACCACGCAGCTGTACTTCCCCGGCGAGCCACGCAACAGCACCGACCCGTTGTTCGACCCACGCCTGCTGATGACCGTGCACGACGTGCCGGGCGGCCGGGAGGCGGCGTTCGACTTCGTGCTGAACGTGGCCGGCTCGGGTGACCCGGGTGGTGGCACCTGGGCGGCGGGCACCGCGTACGCCGCGGGCGCCCTCGTCACCTACGGCGGCCGTGAGTACGTCTGCCTGCAGGCGCACACCGCCCAGCCGGGGTGGGAGCCGCCGAACGCACCCGCGCTGTGGCGGGCGGCGTGATCACGGCGGTTCCCACCCGGCTCAGAAGCGCAGTTCTGGCTCGCTGGCGAGTGCCCGCAACTCGGCTGGGCTCGCCACCAGCGGTCCCTGCCCGGCCAGGTACGCCTCGGTGACCATGCCGTCGGGGCCGAACCGCACCACGACGAGTCCGGGGTCGTACCCGGTTTGGCGGTACTCGTAGGTCCGGATCAGCGCGCCGTCCGTCGCGGAGGTCTCCTCGACAAGGGAGTAGTTCTCGTCGTCGGCGTACCGGTCGTTGGCCAGGTCGAGCTTGCCGCGGGCGTGGACGAGGTAGATCATCACCCGCTGGTCCGCGCCGTTCACCGGGTAGACGGTGCCCACGTTCGGCGGGCAGTCGTAGGCGATCATGCCGGTGTCCGACGGCCGCACGGACACGCCAGGCAGGTGCTCGGCGATCAGCCTCGGCGCCGCCTCGTCCAGCCGGGTCACGATCGGTGCCGAGCCGGGGAAGTGCAGCGGCGGGACCGAACCGGTCGGCACACTCGTGCACTCCGCGTCCGGCACCGTCGTCGTGGTCGTCTCTGACGTGGCGGGCGTCTGTGTCGTCGTGGTCACCTGCGCCCCCACGCCTGGTTCCCGTCCGGCGCCGGTCACGACCACGGCGGTCACCGCGACGGCCAGGACCGCGCCGGTCGCACCCACGGCCGCGAACGTCGAGCGGCGGCGCCTGCGCAGCGACCCGGCACGGTCCGTCAGCGCGTCCGTGTCGAAGCCCAGCGGCGGCTCGTCGGCCAGCGCGTGCCGCATGCGGTCCGCGAGCTGCTTCTCGATCATGAGTTCTCCCTCGTCAGCACTGTCCCGCCCGTCTGCTCGAGCCGGGCGCGGATGGCGGCCAGCCCCCGCGCGGTCTGGCTCTTGACCGTGCCTTCGGAGCACCGCAGCGCCGCCGCCGTCTCGCTGACCGACAGCGACTCGAAGTAGCGCAGGACGAGCACGGCCCGCTGCCGCGGCGGCAGGGACGCCAGCATCCCGAGGAGTTCCGCCCGCAGGCCCGCACGCTCGTGGCGAGCCGCCGGGCCCGCCGCCCAGTCGACGACCTCGGGTACCGTGCCGCCCCGCTGCTCAGCGCGCCGCCACGGACGCCGCTGCTCGTCCAGCCAGTTGCGCAGCAGGATCTTGCGTGCGTAGCTCACCGGCTGGTGACCGTGCAGCACCCGCGGCCAGGCCCTGTGCAGCTTGATCAGCGTGGTCTGCACGAGGTCCTCGGCCAGGTGCCAGTCGCCGCACAGCAGGTACGCGCTCCGCCTCAGCGGTACCGCGTGCCCGCGAGCGAACTCGCGGAACTCGTCCTCGTCCGACCTGCGCATGCGATGCCCCTCTCGACCGCGTCGCACTGCTTACGGACGTGGCAGAGAAAGGGTTGCATCCGGCGGGAGGTTCAGCCGGCGACCCGGCGCAGGTAGGCCGACGTGTGGGGCTGCAGCGGCTGACCGACCATGGCGCGTTCCTCCACGTACGCCAGGTCGCCGTTGTGGACCAGGCCGTACAGCCGCTTCGCGCCGTTGACCTCCTTCGCCGACGCCGTGCGCATGGTGACGTCGGTGGCCAGCTCCCAGGAGGTCTGCGTGCGGGACTCGCCGTAGAAGATCTCGATCACGCCGGTCGCGTGGGCGAGCAGGAACTCGATGGTGCCGTCGGGTTGTGGCCGCCACCAGCCCATTTCGCGGGCGGCGGGCCGGATGACCTTGCCGTCGGCGTCGAGCAGCCACGCGCGGCTCTCGTAGTACACGAACGGGCGGCCGTCGTGGGCGAACGTGACCTGCTGGCCGAAGTGCTGCGACTCGATCGTCGGGTACACGACCTCGCCCTCGCCGCGCCACACGCCGATCAGCGGCAGCAACGCCAGCAGCGCGTCGTGCAGGTCGGGGCCCTCGCGGAGGTTCGCCGTGTCGTTCGGGATCGGCAGGTCCGGCCACTGCGGCAGGTTGCGGCCGCGGGTGGTGTTCGCGCGCTCGGCCGCGACGCGGACGGCCTCGTCGCCGCTGCCGGGAACGGGCTGGTCAGGTGTGGTCATGAGCGTCGCCCCGCGAGCCGGTTGGCCAGGTGGCCGAGCAGGACGGTGCCGCCGAGTGCGGCGGCGGTCAGCAACAGGGTGACGAACAGTTCCACCCGGAGAGGATATGGCAACGCGGGGCGGCCGAGTTCAGGCCGCCCCGCGTTGTGAACAGAGCTGATGGTTGGCTCCGCAAGCTCCTAGGCGACCGACACCGCCACCGGGTGCAGGCCAGGTCCGTCGGCGGTCACCCTCGCCTCACCGTTGCCGGTGCGGTGCAGCGCACGCACCGTCCACTGGCCGGGCGCGGCGAAGAACCGGAAGTCGCCGTCCTGTGAGGACACCACCTCGGCGGTGAACTCGCCGCTCGCGTCGAGCAGCCGGACGTACGCGCCGCCGACGGGCGTACCGTCCGCGGTCACCTTGCCGCCGAGCACGATCTCCTTCTGAAGGTCGATGCCGGCGGGCAGCACTGCGGTCTGCTCGGGCGCGCCGCAACCGTCGTTGGCCATGCGTGTCTCCTTAGTTGGTGCCGGGGCCGACCTCGACCGGCACGCCCACGAGTGAGCCGTACTCGGTCCAGGACCCGTCGTAGTTCTTGACATCCGAGTAGCCGAGCAGCTCGTGCAGGGCGAACCACGTGTGCGAGCTGCGCTCACCGATGCGGCAGTACGCGATGGTGGCCTTGCCCTCGTCGATCCCGGCTTCCTTGTACAGCTCACGCAGCTCGTCCTCGGAGCGGAACGTGCCGTCCTCGTTGGCCGCCTTGCTCCACGGCACGTTGATCGCCGACGGGATGTGGCCCGCGCGCTGCGCCTGCTCCTGCGGCAGGTGGGCGGGGGCGAGCAGCTTGCCGGAGAACTCGTCGGGGGACCGCACGTCGACCAGGTTCTTGGCGTTGATGGCCTGCACGACCTCGTCGCGGAACGCGCGGATCGCGGTGTCCTGCTCCTGCGCCTTGTACTCGGTCTGCTCGCGGGTCACCGCGTCCTTGGACAGCGGACGCCCGTCCAGCTCCCACTTCTTGCGGCCGCCGTCGAGCAACTGCACGTTCTCGTGGCCGTACAGCTTGAAGTACCAGTACGCGTAGGCGGCGAACCAGTTGTTGTTGCCGCCGTACAGAACCACGCGGTCGTCGTTGCCGATGCCCTTGACGGACAGCAGCTTCTCGAAGCCGTCGCGGTCCACGAAGTCGCGGCGCACCTGGTCCTGCAGCTCGGTCTTCCAGTCGATCTTCACCGCGCCGGGGATGTGCCCGCCGTCGTACGCGGAGGTGTCCTCGTCGACCTCGACGAACACCACCCCGGTGGTCTCCAGGTTGTTCTCGGCCCACTCGGCCGTCACCAGCACGTCTTCGCGGCTCATCGGAGCGCTCTCTCCTTCGTTGGGGTGAATCGACGGATCAGCAGATAGGTCTCACAGCCGAGGCAGAACCCGAAGGCCGCGTTGAGGAACGCCGCCGCCAGCGCGAACGCGGTCGCCACGATGCCCAGCCCGGCCAGGCTGGTCGCGTAGCCCAGGACACCCACCACGGCGAACCCGAACCCGACTCCTTGCGCGAACCGGAGCGGGTCGGTGTCCTCCCGCTCGTCGGTCGGCCCGAGCCGGGGCGCGACGAACACGCGGTAGAGGATCGAGTAGGGCGCGGCCCCCAGCCCGGCGAACGCACCGATCGCGAACACCACGGCCTGCGCCGCGAGCAACGGCCACCACCCGGTGACGAGCACGACGGCCAGCACGACGGTGGTGACCCAGGCAGCGAAACGCGGCCCTCGGGGGTCGACTCGGGATGGTCCGGCGGACATGGCACACCTCCTGACTGCGCGGCTGGAAACCAGCCGGACGGCGGCCAGTGAGAGGGGGCCGTCCGGGTCAGTCAGATGCCAGACACAGGCTGGAGTCGACGCGGCAGTAATCGACCGCGCGGCGCCTGGTCAGCAAGGTGAACACGCCTAGCACATTACCGCCGGATCCCTCGTGCTGGGCGTGGCGTCCACTACGTGGGACGCTTGACCCAGGAGAGGAAGTCGCAGGTCACACGCAACTCGTGGGCCGGGTTCTTGCTGTCCCGGATCGCGAGCCGCCCAGGCCGTGGAATGGCCACCTCGACGCAGTCGCCGCCGCTGGCGCTACCGCCGCCGGAGAAGCTGTTCTTGCGCCACACCATGACCGGACCTCTTCACGCCCTCGAATAGCTCTCCGCCGTATCCGAGATCAACTTCGCGGACCCCTGTGCGGCGAGGAGGAGTTCGCCCGACTGATGTCGGAGATGGTCGCCGCCGAGGCCCTCGGCTGCTCGCGCTCGTGGAGGAGTACGGCGACCGGGTCGACGGCCGGATCGCCGCGTGGGGAATGGCGTTCGAGGACGGCGCGGAGGTCGTCGGGACCTTGACCGGGACGCACCTGGGCGTGCGGTCGCCGGAAAGTGCCCTGCGCTGGTTCCGGCGCGGCGGTCGCGTTCGGGCCCGGCTCGTCTGGCTCTAGGCCAGGTGCGGCTGGAGAGCTTCGAGTAGCGCGTCCCGCTTGGGCACGCCGCCGACGCGGAGCAGTTCCTTGCCCGACCCGTCGATGGCGAGCGTCGTCGGGGTGCGCAGGACGGACAGTTCCTTCGCCAGTTCCGGACGGTCCGTGAGGTCCAGCTCGGTGTGGTGCAGGCCGTCCGTCCGGGACGCCAGATCCGACAGCAGCACCCTGGTGTGCCTGCACGGCGCGCAGAACGTCGTCGACAGCTGCACCAGCGTGACCCCGTCCGACGCCAGCACCGCCCGCACGTCGGCGGGGAGGTTCGACACAGAGGACGCCCGGACGCGACCGTTGCGGGCCTTCATGACCACCCCCGCGACCGTGGCCAGTGCGAGTGTCGCGACCAGCACCAGCACCCCGGTCATGTCCACTCCCCACTAACCGCCGAGCACCACGTCGCTCGCGGTGCCCTTCACCGACAGTACGCCGGAGTCCACGGTGACCGCCGTGGGTGTGACGGTGAACGGCAGCTCACCGGGGTCGAGGGTGAACGTCAGCGCCTGCTTGGCGGCCGTGTCGAGGACCGGCGGCAGCTCACCCGAACCGAGGACCGAGTTCCGCAGTTCGAGACGGCCCGGCGTGAACGTCATCTTCGCGTCGACCAGCGAGATGATGCCGAACGCGCACAGCTCGGTCTCCTCGCCGCCGACGTCGACGGTCGCGCAGATCCGGGCGCCCGCGGTCGTGTCCTCGATCTCCTGCTCGGCCGCGCGCTCGGCGGCCTCCTGCTCGGCGGCGGTGCGGTCGTCGGGGTTGGTGGCGACGTCCTGCTCGCTGACCGGGTCGATCGTGAGGTTCGTGATGGAACGGATCGCGGCGCTCTCGTTCTGGGCGACGGCGCGGTTCACGTCCGAGGCCTTGACCTTGACCTGGCCCTCGACCTCGCGGACCTTGACCTCCTGCAGCGACCCGGACACCAGGTCGCCGAGCGGTGCCTGCACGTCCCGCAGCTCGATGTGGACCTCGAGGTCGCGCAGGGTGTCCTCGACCGGCACGCCCTTGGCGTCGATCATGACGTGGCCGTACTCGCCGGACACCGCCTGCGCGAGGAACGAGAAGCCGCCGACCTTGACCGACGGGTCGTCGGAGAGGCTGAACTGTTCGCGGGCCCGCTTGGACACCTGGTACTCGAACACCGCCGCGGCGGCGAAGTCCGCGACCACCAGCAGCCCGAGCAGCACGACGAAGGTGATGACGAGTCTACGGACCGCCTTCCTGCGCTTGCGCGGCGCGGGCCGGGACGGTGTCTCAGTCATCGTCGTCATACTGCCAATCGCTCTCTTGCATCCTTGTGAAGCCAGCCGCCGATCCGGTCGACCAGTTCCGGGGTCATCGCCGTCTCGGCGTGCCGCAGGCCGTCCAGCGCCCACAGCTCGGCGCCGCTCGCGCGGTGCAGCGCCAGCGCGTGGTCCACCGGTACGTAATGATCCTCGGTCCCGTGCACGAGCAGCACCGGGGTGGGGGCGATCCGGCCGACCACCTCGACCGGCGACGGCGGGATGACCGTGGTCGGCGGCGCCATCCGCACCCGCAGCGCACGCATCGCGGCGCGCCCGTGCGGCAGCTCCGCCAGCCAGAACAGGCGGCGCATGGCCTCGGTCTCCCTGGTCCACCAGCGGCTCGCCGCGCTGACGGTCGCGACGGCGTCCGGCCGGTGCGCACCGGTGGCGGCGTGCATCAGCGCGACCGTGCCGCCCATGGAGAAGCCCAGGGTGGCGACGTGGTCGGCGTGCTGCCGTGCCGTGCGGACGGCGGCGTCGAGGTCGGCGACCTCGGCGGGCCCGGCGGTGCACCGGCCACCCGAACGGCCGTGCCCGCGGAAGTCGAAGGCGATCACCGTGTGTCGCCGCGCGAGCCGCTCGAGGATGCGGAAGACGAACGGCTTGCGGACGTGGTTGGTGAACCCGTGGCCGACGACGACCGCGGTCACGTTACGTCCATGTTTCGGTCGCAACATCAGTCCCGCCAGCCTCACACCGTCGCTCGAACGTTGGTGCAGACGTGTGACGGAGGTGTCACGACCAGGACATTTGCTCGCCACAGCGGCTATTCTCCCGGAAAGCCACGGAGCGTATCCAGAGAGGCGGGCCACCATGAGCCTCGACCTGCTGCTGCTCACCGCGGACCCAACGCCGGGCTCGGTCGTGCCGTCACTGATGTTGCTGCCCCACCACGTGCGCACCCAGGAACCCGAGGTGACCGCCCTCCTCGAGGCCGGTTCCCGGGACGTCGTCCTGGTCGACGCGCGCACCGACCTCGCCGCCGCGAAGAGCCTCTGCAGGCTGCTCACCTCCGGTGGCGACAGCGCCCCCGTCATCGCCATCGTCAACGAGGGCGGTCTCGTCGCCGTCAACTCCGACTGGCGCGTGGACGACATCCTGCTGCCCACCGCGGGCCCCGCCGAGGTGGACGCCAGGCTGCGCCTGCTCACCGCCCGCGGCCCCGCGGGCGCCCCGGGCGCCGACGGCGCCCTGCGGCTGGGCGAACTGGTCATCGACGAGGCCACGTACATGGCGCGCCTGCGCGGCCGCCCGCTCGACCTCACCTACAAGGAGTTCGAGCTGCTCAAGTACCTCGCGCAGCACGCCGGCCGGGTGTTCACCCGCGCGCAGCTGCTGCAGGAGGTGTGGGGCTACGACTTCTTCGGCGGCACCCGGACCGTGGACGTGCACGTCCGGCGCCTGCGCGCCAAGCTCGGCACTGAGCACGAGCAGATGATCGGCACCGTGCGCAACGTCGGCTACAAGTTCGTCCAGCCTCCGAAGGCCCCCCTGCCCGCCGAGAAACCGGCGGACGTCCCCATGCCCTGAAAGACGCTTCGGGACACTCGACGTCCTGAAAGACGCTTTCGGGGCATGATGGGGTCGTGGAGCTGACCTGGCTGGACGACGTCGACGTGCTTCCCCTGCTCACAGCGGTCCGGGCCGCAGACGGGGTCCCCGAGATCCCCGCCGACGGCACCATGCCACCGGACTTCCGCACCGGGCGTCACCTCGTCGCCCGCGACGGCGGGATCACCGTCGGCTACGCGCACGTCGACGTCAGAGGCGACTCCTTCGGCAACCAGATCGTCGAACTGTTCGTCCACCCCGACCACCGCCGCCGGGGCATCGGCACCGCGCTGGTCGACGAGGTGCTCACCGTCGACCGCCCCCTGCGTCTCTGGTCCCACCGCGACCACCCCGGCGCCGCGCGGATCGCCGCCGCGCGGAACCTCGAACGGGTCCGCGAGCTGTACCAGATGCGCCTCGACAACTCCGTCGAACTGCCGGCGCAGACACCGCCCAGGAACGGGTTCACCCTGCGCACCTTCGTCCCAGGGCAGGACGAGCAGGCCATGGTCGACGTCAACAGGCGCGCCTTCGACTGGCATCCCGAGCAGGGCATGCTCTCCGTCGACGACGTGGTGGCCGCCGAGAAGGAGGCCTGGTTCGACGCCGCCGGGTTTTTTCTCGCCGTCGACGAAAACGACAAGGTGGTCGGCTTTCACTGGACCAAGGTGCATCCCGACGGGACGGGTGAGGTGTACGTCGTCGGTATTCACCCCGACGCGCAGGGCGGTGGGCTCGGCCGCGCGTTGACCCTGGCGGGGCTGCACCACCTGCGGGGCCTGGGCGTGCCGGAGATCATCTTGTACGTCGAGTCCGACAATGCGCCCGCGCTCGCCGTGTACCGGCGACTCGGCTTCACGTTGGCCTATACGAACGTCGCCTACCAGCGGTAATAGGTTAATCACCGTTAGCGCAAGCAACAAAAGTCACAATTCGGGGTTGTTCACCTCCTGTTTACCTCAATACCCGGACCTGTCCATTCCGCTTCCATAGCGTCCGCGCCGTGCGTGCCGTCGGGACTTTCGAGTGGGCGCACTTACTCGTTACATCGACACACCTCGAGAGGACCCAGTGAAGCGCATCCGCTATGGCCGCATCGCGGCCCTTGTCACTGCCAGCGCGCTGGCGCTCACGGCCTGCGGCTCCGACCCGGTCACGTCGTCCGGGGACAACGGCGGCGACGGTGGTTCGGAGAGCAACCTGTCCGGTGAACTGTCCGCCGCGGGCGCGAGCTCCCAGGAGTCCGCCATGAACGCGTGGCGGGCCGGCTTCGGGTCGGACAACCCGGGCGTCACCGTCAGCTACGACCCGGCCGGCTCGGGTGCCGGTCGCACGCAGTTCGGCGAGGGCGCGGTGGCGTTCGCGGGCTCCGACGCGGTGATGGACGAGGAGGAGCGCGCGGCGGCCAAGGAGTCGTGCGGCAGCGACGCGATCCACCTGCCGCTGTACATCAGCCCGATCGCGGTCGTCTACAAGCTCGACAACGTGGAGGGCCTGCAGCTCTCGCCCGCCACGATCGCCGGGATCTTCAACCAGAAGATCAAGAAGTGGAACGACCCGGCCATCAAGGCGGACAACCCGAGCGCGAACCTGCCGGACCTGGCGATCACCCCGGTGAACCGGTCCGACGAGTCGGGCACCACCGAGAACTTCACCGAGTACCTGGCCGCCACGGCGGCCGACGCCTGGCCGCACGAGCCGAGCGGTGACTGGCCGGTGAGCGGCAGCCAGTCCGCGCAGGGCACCTCCGGCGTCGTGCAGACCGTCCAGGGCGGCAACGGCACCATCGGTTACGCCGACGCGAGCCAGGCCGGCAACCTCGGTGTGGCGAAGGTCAAGGTCGGCGACAAGTTCGTCGAGTACTCGGCCGAGGCCGCTGCCAAGGTCGTCGACGAGTCGCCGAAGGCCGAGGGTGGCGTCGCGAACGACCTGGCCATCGAGCTGCAGCGGGACACCACCGCTGAGGGCACCTACCCGATCGTTCTGGTTTCCTACACCATCGTGTGCAGTGACTACACCAACGCCAAGGCCAACATGTCGGGCAAGGGCGAGCTGGTGAAGGCGTTCGTCAGCTACGTCGCGAGCAAGGAGGGCCAGGAGGCCTCGTCCAAGGCCGCTGGTTCGGCTCCGATCTCCGACGCGCTGCGTGCGGACGTCGAGGCCGCGCTCGAGGCCATGAAGGTCTGACGTCAGCCTGGAACGGAACAGTTGACACGTCCCACGTGTTCGGACGGGTGGCCACCTGACGTGGTCACCCGTCCGACGCACGCCGGTCCCATCCCGCTACCGGAGAACCCACAGTGACCACAACGGGCGAACCGAAGGCCAAGGCCTCGCCGCCACGGGCCAAACAGCCACGTCCACCGCGACGGCCGGGCGACCTGATCTTCAGCGGCGCCGCCAAGAGCGCGGGCGTGCTGATCCTCGTCATCCTCGCCGCCGTCGCCGTCTTCCTGGTCACCGAGGGATGGCCGGCGATCAGCGCGTCGACCGACGAGCTGAGCGACTCGGGCGTCGTGCGGGACCAGTCGCTCCTGTCCTACGTCGGCCCGCTCGTGTTCGGCACGGTGCTGGCCGCGATCATCGCCCTCGTCATCGCGACGCCGGTCGCCATCGGCGTCGCGTTGTTCATCTCGCACTACGCCCCGCGCAGGCTCGCGCAGATCTTCGGCTACGTCGTCGACCTGCTCGCCGCCATCCCGAGCGTCGTCTACGGCCTGTGGGGCGCGCTGTGGCTGATGCCGCAGATGTTCCCGATCTTCGAGTGGCTGGCCGACAACCTCGGCTTCATCCCGATCTTCGCCGGCCCGGCCGCCAGCCCGCCGCGCACGATCCTCACCGCGGGCATCGTGCTGGCCGTCATGATCCTGCCGATCATCACCGCGGTGTCCCGCGAGGTGTTCCTGCAGACGCCCACGCTGCACCAGGAGGCCGCACTCGCGCTCGGCGCCACGCGCTGGGAGATGGTCCGCATGGCGGTGCTGCCGTTCGGCCGCTCCGGCATCATCAGCGCCGCGATGCTCGGCCTCGGTCGTGCGCTCGGTGAGACCATGGCGGTCGCCATGGTCCTCTCGCCCGGGTTCGAGTACTCGTTCCACATCCTCCAGGCGGGTCTGCAGCAGAACATCGCGGCGAACATCGCGCTGAAGTTCCCCGAGTCCAGCGGGCTGGGTGTCAGCGTGCTGATCTTCACCGGTCTGGTGCTGTTCGCCATCACCCTTCTCGTCAACATGATCGCGCGGTGGATCGTCTCCCGGCGCGCCGAGTTCTCGGGGGCGAACTGATGGCCACTGTCCAGGCTCCGCTCTCGGAGGACCTCCGGGGCATGAAGCTGACGGCGGGCAAGCTGCCGAGGTTCACCCCGATCGGCCTGCTGGTGCTGTCCGTCGTCGTGGTCGGCGCTCTGCTCGCCGTGCTCGGCTCGTTCAGCATCCCGCTGACGGTGTTCCTCGGCGTCCTCCTGTACGCGGTGTCGATCCTCGTGCTCGCCGCGGTCGTCGAGGGCGGCCGGTCGGCGCGCGACCGGCTCGCCACGACGCTGATGTACAGCGCGTTCGCCCTCGCCGTGATCCCGCTGGTCAGCCTCCTGTGGATCGTGCTGAAGAACGGGCTCGAACGGTTCGACGGCTACTTCCTCGGCACCACGATGCGCGGCGTGTTCGGTGGCATGGACGCGGGCGGTGCCTACCACGCGATCATGGGCACGCTGGAGATCACGGCGTTCGCCACGGTCATCTCGGTGCCGATCGGCCTGCTCACCGCGATCTACCTGGTGGAGTACGGGCCGAAGAGCAAGCTCGGCCGCGGCATCACGTTTTTCGTGGACGTGATGACGGGTATCCCGTCCATCGTGGCCGGTCTGTTCGCCTACGCCCTGTTCGCGCTGTTCTTCGGGCCGGGCGTGCGGATGGGCGTGGTCGGGTCGGTGGCGCTGGCGGTGCTGATGATCCCGGTGGTGGTGCGGGCGTCGGAGGAGATGCTCAAGCTGGTGCCGAACGAGCTGCGTGAGGCGGCCTACGCGCTGGGCGTGCCGAAGTGGCTCACCGTGGTGAAGGTGGTGCTGCGGACGGCCGCGGCCGGGCTGGTCACCGGTGTCATGCTGGCCATCGCCCGCGTCATCGGCGAGACCGCGCCGCTGCTGATCGTCGCCGGTGTGGTCGACTCGGCCAACTTCGACCTGTTCGACGGGCGGATGATGACACTGCCGGTGTACGTCTACCGGCAGTACAGCCAGGGCCTCGCGCCGCCAGGACCGGACAGCATCATCACGATCAACTACGACCGTGCGTGGGCCGCGGCGTTGACGCTCATCCTGATCGTCATGCTGCTGAACCTGATCGCCAGGGTCGTCGCCCGACTCTTCTCGCCCAAGACCGGCCGTTGAGGCACAGGACAAGGAATATCGATGGCTAAGCGACTGGACATCTCCGACCTCAACATCTACTACGGCGACTTCAAGGCCGTGGAGGGCGTGTCCATGGCGGTCGAGCCGCGGGCCGTGACGGCGTTCATCGGGCCGTCCGGTTGCGGCAAGTCGACCGTGCTGCGGTCACTGAACCGCATGCACGAGGTGATCCCCGGGGCCTTCATCGAGGGCAAGATCGCGCTCGACGGCGAGGACCTGTACGCCCGCGACGTCGACCCGGTGCGGGTGCGCCGCTCGATCGGCATGGTGTTCCAGCGGCCCAACCCGTTCCCGACCATGTCGATCTACGCGAACGTGATCGCGGGCATGAAGCTGAACAACCAGCGCATGAGCAAGAAGGAGGCCGACGAGATCGTCGAGCGGTCCCTGCGCGGCGCCAACCTGTGGAACGAGGTCAAGGACCGCCTCAACAAGCCGGGGTCGTCGCTCTCGGGTGGTCAGCAGCAGCGGCTGTGCATCGCCCGCGCGATCGCCGTCCAGCCGGACGTGCTGCTGATGGACGAGCCGTGCTCGGCGCTGGACCCGATCTCCACGCTGGCGATCGAGGACCTGATCGCCAAGCTGAAGCAGGACTACACGATCGTCATCGTCACCCACAACATGCAGCAGGCGGCCCGCGTGTCCGACCAGACGGCGTTCTTCAACCTGGCGGGCGTCGGCCAGCCGGGCAAGCTGATCGAGATGGACGCGACGGAAAAGATCTTCAGCAACCCGAACCAGAAGGCCACGGAGGACTACATCTCCGGCCGCTTCGGCTGACCACCCCGCGAGTCGCGCCCCAGAACCCCGCGAGTCGCGCTCCAGAACACCGCGAGTCGCGCTCCCAGACATAGCGAGTTGGTCGTTTCGTGCAGGTCCGTGTGCCGGGCGTATGCACGAAACCACCAACTCGTTGTGCGTGGGAGCGCGACTCGCGGTGTTTGGGGGCGTGACTCGCGGGTTTACCAACGGGAACCTTTTTGGCGGGTTTTGCGTCAGAATGTTGTCTCGCAACAGGGGTTGGCCGCGGAGGGTTTGGGCGATGCTTGACGCAGGTGGTGGCGGGGGCATGGTGGGCATGGCCAAGTCCATGGGGAGCCTGAAACAGGCCGCGGCGGACGGCCAGTTCGCCGTCAACGAGACCGGGGGCCAGGCGTTGCTCGTCGCCATCCGGGAGATGGCCAAGTGGGTCGACACGAACCTCGCCGACCTCGGCACGCTCGCGCAGCAGCCCGCGCTCGGCGCGAGCCACGGCGCGGAGGCCATGAAGCCCTACGTCCAGGAGGTCGCCACCGACCAGGAGGGCTTCCTCACCATGCTCCAGCAGTTCCGCGCCTCCCTGGAGGACGCGGAGGCGGGCGTGATCGGCGCCATGAACAACTACAACCACATCGAGACGACCATCGAGGGCAAGTTCCGTGCCTAGACCACTACTGGCCGCGGCGGTCGCGCTCGTGGTCCTCGTGTCCGGCTGTGCCGAGGAGACCGGCGGCAACCCGGTCGCGGGCGGCGACACCACCGTGGACCGGACGATCACGACCGAGCCGACGGAGACCACCGAGCCCAGCGAACCCTCGACCGGCGGGGAGGAGCCGTCCGGCCTCGACGACGTCGACCCGTGCGGGCTCGTCGACCAGGCCGGGCTCGCGTCGCTCGGCCTCACGGGCGGCGAGGAGAAGACCCTCGGCGAAGCCCGTGTCTGCCGCTGGCGGCACGAAGGCGCCACGCTCAACGAGAGCTTCACGGTCTCCGTCGAGCTGTTCGACTCCCGCGGACTCGCCGACATCGTCGGCACGAACGTCAAGCAGCTGCCGAAGATCGGTGGCCACGACGCGACGTCGTTCATCGGGCCGACCGGCGGTTGCGGCGTCAGCCTCGGTGTCGGGGACAGCGCACGGGTCGACAACACCGCTGTCGGCGGTGACCAGCAGCAGGGGTGCCAGCTCGCGGCGCAGCTCGCCGCGCTCGTCGAACCGAAACTGCCCTGAGGACGCGTGATGACCAGGAACCTGCACTCGCGGAACGACGTGTCCAACCCGTACAGCGAGAACTACGACCCGTCGAGCCCGTACTACGACGCGACGAGCGACCCGAGCAGCCCCACCTACATCGACCGCCACCACACCACGCAGACCGGCGAGCAGACCGAACAGCAGGCCGAGGCGCAGGTGGACCGCGAGGTCGACCAGGGCACGTTCATCGACCAGCTGCTCGACATGTTCAACCACGGCGAGAACGTGCAGGAGACCTACACGGAGGAGATGAACGCACGGGCGGCCGAGCTGGCGGCTGGCCTGCAGACCCGTGAGGGCCCGGCCATGATGTGCTCGAACTACATGGCGACGCCGCATCCGCGGTTGAAGACCATGGTCACCGAGGACGTCGACCCGGACTCCGTCGGCGAGACCGGTGACATGTGGATCTCGGCGGGCAACGCGATGACCCGCTTCCAGTCCGGTGTCGCGGCCGCCATCAACAACAGCGAGTCCGACTGGCAGGGCTCGGCGGGCAACTCGGCGCGGACGTTCATGGCGCAGGTCGGCAACTGGGTCGGCGAGGCGGGCCAGAGCGCGCAGCTGGCGGGCACGCAGACGAACCTGCAGGCCGCCGCGCTCGCCGAGGCGAAGCGCAGCATGCCGGAGCCGGTGGACTTCGACGTCGACGCGGCCAACGCCGACCTGCAGTCGGAGACGAACCCGTTCGAGCTGATCCGCAAGCTCAACACCTACCAGGCGCAGTACGACGCCCAACAGGCCGCGCACGAGGACGCCGCCACCGTCGTCGGCACCTACGACAGCAACCTCTCCGGCGCCAGCACGATGCCCGCGTTCGGGCCACCACCGACGCTCGCGAGCACGTCCATCGGTGAGTCGAGCGTCGAGAACGAGCGGGTCGGCACGACGAACCCGAACACGCCGAACACCAGCAACCCCAACGACTCGTACACACCGCCGTCCTCGACGGACCCCAACGATCCGGGCGGCAGGCCGAACATCCCGACGGTGCCACCGGACTCGTCCGACCCGTCCGACCCGGACGGGCCCGGCGGCCCGGGTGAACCGGTTGGCCCGTACCTCCCCGGCGGCCCGAACATCCCGAGCCTGCCCGGTTCACCGGACGGTCCCGGCGGCGGCGGAACCACGCCGAGCGGCGACCTGCCAGGGCTCCCCGGTCTGCCCGGTCCAGGCCAGTTCCCCGGCCCGGGCCCCAGCGGTGGCGGCAACCAGTTCGGCCAGAACCCGTACGTCCCGCCGCTCCCGGTCGGTCCCCTCGGCCCGAACGGCGGCGGTGACTTCGGCCGAGGTGGCGGCCCCGGCCAGGGCGGCCGGTACGGCGGCGGCCCGGGTTCGGGTGGCTTCGGCGGGCCCGGTGGGCCCGGCTCCGGTGCCGGTCGTGGCCCCGGTGTCGGCGGCCTCGGCGCCGGCGCGACGGGCGAGGGCGCACCGGTGCGTGGCGGTGCCGCCGGTGGGGTCGTCGGCCGAGGTGGCGTGGGCGGCGGCATGGCGGGCGGCCCGCTCGGCGGCGGCAGGCGCGGTGAAGGCGAGGACGACGACGAGCACAAGCGGCCGTCGTTCCTGGTCGAGGGCGACCCGGACGCCGTGTTCGGCACCGACCAGATGACCGCCCCACCCGTGATCGGTGAGTGATGGCCGGTTACTCGCTCACGATGCCGCAGGTCGACGTGCTCGCGCAGACGCTCGACGTCAACGTGCGGCAGTTCCCGTTCGAGATCCCGAGCCACGGCGAGTTCGTCGTCGACCGGCAGCGGATCGCCCGCGAGGTGTTCCTCGACCTGGGCAGACGCGGCCTGATCCGCGGCGATGACATCGACCCGGACCTGACGCGTGCGCTGAAGGTGCTGTCGCGGCCGGTCATCACGGTGTCCGCGATGGGCACGGTGGAGAAGACGCGGAAGGTGTACGCGCGGGCCGCGACCGACGGCGACACCGGGGTGCTCGCGCTCAAGGACGGCGACCGGTTCCGGCTGGAGCTGATCCGGCCCACCGCGCTCGCCGTGTCGCTGGTCGGGCTGCTGCCCAAGGTGGCGGCCGGACCCGGCCAGTCGGTCTCGATCACCCGGCCCGCACCGGACCGGCACGACGAGCAGGACGACTTCCTGGCCCCGGTGCACGCCCGCAGCGGCAACGACCAGCAGCTGCGGGTCGCGGCGAGCTACCTGGCGCGGCCGCGCACCGGGACGGGGTTCTTCTCCGTCTCCGGCCGCGACCGGCGCACCGGCAAGGAACTGCGTGGCGGCACCCTGACCTGGATCGACACGGACGCGGGCCGGTACCTGACCCTGTCCCGCCCGGCGGGCGAGGACGGTCAGGTACGCAGCACGTTCAGCCCGGCCGACTCGTCGCGGCTGGCACAGCAGCTGGGCGAGATGATCGAGTCGGTGGCCCCGCCGAGGCGTTAGAGAGGGCTCAGACGTCCTCGTCGCCCGTGTAGCCCGGCATGCGGCCGGTCACCACGAACACGACGCGCTTCGCGACCGAGACGGCGTGGTCGGCGTAGCGCTCGTAGAAGCGCCCGAGCAGGGTGACGTCCACGGCGGACGCGACGCCGTGCGGCCACTCCTTGTCCATGATCACCGAGAACAGCTGGCGGTGGAGGTCGTCCATCTCGTCGTCGGCCTCTTCGAGCGAGCGGGCCTTCTCGACGTCCTTGTGCAGGATGACCTGCTGCGCGTTGCGGGCCAGCTCGACGGCCACCCGCCCCATCTGGGCGAAGTACGGGCGGATCTGCTCAGGCAGCACCGGGTTCGGGTGGCGGCGCCGGGCCGCCTTCGCCACGTGCAGCGCCAGGTCGCCCATGCGCTCCAGACTCTCCGCGGCGTGGATGGCGGCGAGGACCGTGCGGAGGTCGGTCGCCACCGGCGCCTGTAGCGCGAGCAGCGCGTAGGCGTGCTCCTCGCAGGACGACCGGGCGTCGTCGATCTTCGCGTCGTCGCCGATCACCTGTTCGGCGAGACCGAGGTCGGTGTCCAGCAGCGCCCGGGTGGCGAGCTCCATGGCTGTGGCGGACATGGAGCACATGTGGGCCAGCTCTTCGGCGAGCTGGTCCAGTTCGACATGGTAGGCCTCACGCATGGCGACAGCCTACGGGCGTCCACGCACGGCAACCGCATTCCCGGGTGAATCCCCGGTGAACCCCCGGCCACCAATGGGTACCTACGCGCACGAGACGTCACCGGCGTTGACCGTGGACAGGCCGTCCGGCACCTCGGCGGTCTTCTCGGCGCCGTTCGGCGACACGACCTCACCGTCGAACCCGGGGCCGACGACCAGCATGATCGCGCCCACCATCGACGGGTCCTCGACCAGCGCCGACCCGGGCACGGCCGCCTGCAGCGTCTGCGCCTCCGCGGTGCGTGCCTTGCTGTACCTGATGACCGCGGGCTTGTCGATGTCCTCGGGCGCGGAGTCCACGCGCATGATCTGGAAACCGTACTCGGCGAGCGCGTCCGCGGTGTCGCCCGCGATGCCACCGGTCGGGTTGCCGCCGTTCAGCACCTGGATCTTGATGGTCTTCGGGTCGACCGGGCCCTGCGGCTGGTCCTGCGCGAGCGTCGACTGCTGCGGCTTCTTCGACGCGTCGTCGGCGGGCTTGTCCACCGGCTCCTCGCCGGGCAGCGGCGTGTCCTGGCGGATCGCCTCGAACAAGGCCTCGTTGGCCTCGACGCGCAGCTCCTCGTTGCCCCGGTCGTTGGCCTCGCCGACGGTCGGCACGGTGATGAAGGTGACCCGGCCCGCCGTGACGCCCTGCATCGACTGGCCGAGTGTGAACAGCTGGTCGACGCCGATGTTGTCACCGAACGTGGCCTTTGAGAACGCGCCGACGAAGCCGGTGAGCTTGCCGGGGTCCAGCAGCACCTCGCTCGACATCGCCTTGCGCAGCAGTGCGGACAGGAACCGCTGCTGACGGGTGATGCGGCCGTAGTCGGAGGTGACGTCGCCCTGCACGTGGCGGGCACGCACGAAGTTCAGCGCCTGGTCGCCGGTGAGCCGCACCTGCTTGCCGGCCTGCGGCACGATCGTGCCGAGCACGTCGTCCTTCATCGGCCGCTCGACGCACACGTTGACGCCGTCGACCGCGTCGACCATGTCCTTGAAGCCGTGGAAGTCGATGCCGACGAAGTGGTTGATGGCCAGGCCGGACAGCTCCTGCACCATCTTCGTCACGCACTTGGGCCCGCCGACCTGGTACGCGGTGTTGATCTTGACTTGCTGTTCCTCGGGGTGCTGCTCACCCGTCAGTTCCCCGGTCTTCGAATCCCATCCCTCGCAGGCCGGCCGGGTCACCTCGAGGTCACGGGGAAAAGAGACCACCACCACGCGTTCTCGATTTTTGGGGATGTGGGCGATCATGACCGTGTCGGAGCGCGCGCCCTGGACCTCGTCCTCGTCCCCGACGCCCTCCTCCGCGGTGGCTCCGGCGCGGGTGTCGGAGCCGACGAGCAGGAAGTTCTCGTCACCGACCTGGGCGGCCGCGTCCTGGATGGCCTTGGAGTCCGGGTCGAGCGCGTCGACGGTGTTCGCGGCGGCCTCGATGTAGGACTTGAACCCCCACGCGGCCGCGGTCGACGTGAAGACGAGGCCCGCCACGATCACGACGAAGGCCTTGCCCGCGTTCCGGCCCCGTAACTTCTTGCGCTTCTTCTTGCGCCCTCGGGCCTTCTTCGGGTCCTCGTCCTCCTCCTCGTCCTCCGCGGGGATGACGGGGATCCGCATCGCCATCGACTGCTGTGCCTCCAGCTCGTCGAGGCGGTCCATCTCGTCGTCGGCGTTCTGCCACGGCCGGAGCTTGCGGCGCTTGGCCTTCTTCTCCCGCTCCTCGGCCTTGATCTCGTCGTGGACGGCGGAGAAGCGCGCGAGCGTGTGGTCGATGCTGCGCCGCTTCTGCACCTCCTCGCCGATCGGCTCCATCTCGGTGGTCATCGTGACGAGGTCGTCGTCGCCGCGCGGCGGCACCGGCGGCGGGACCGGCGGCGGGACCGGCGGGACGCCGGTGGTCTTCGGGCGCACGTCGGGTGCGTCGATCGCGGCCGGGGTCAGTCGCGGCTCGGACAGCGGCTCCCCTGGCCACTGGCCCGGCGGGGGCGTCGGCGGCCCCTGGCGACGGGCCTCGTCGACGGGGAACCGGCCCGGCACCGGGAGGTGGGCGGACGCCTCACCCGGGCGGCGGCCGTTGCGGGGAGCGTCGTCGCGCGGGAACGCGGGCGGCTCGCCGGGAACGGGCAGGTGGGCCGAGGCCTCGCCGGGACGGCGGCTGTTGCGGGGGTCGTTGCGAGGGTCGTCGTGCGGGAAGGCGGGGACGTCGCCGGGCACGGCGTGGTGGCCGGAGGTGTGGCCTGGGCGCCCGCTGCGCGGACCGACACCGTTGCGCGGGTCGTCGCCGAGAGCGGGGAGGTGCGCGGACGCTTCGCCTGGTCGGCGGCCGTTGCGGGCCGGGGCCTCGCCTGGAATGGCGTGGTGTCCGGTGCTTTCGCCGGGTGCGAAGCCGTTGCGGGGCTCGTCGTGGGGGAAGGCCGGGGCGGCGTGGTGTCCGGAGGCTTCGCCTGCGCGGCGGCCGTTGCGGGCCGGGGGCTCGGCGGGGAGGGCGTGGTGGCCGGAACTTTCGCCGGGGGCGGGGAACTGGGCGGACGTTCCGCCTGGTCGGCGGCCGTTGCGGGCCGGGGCCTCGCCTGGAATGGCGTGGTGTCCGGTGCTTTCGCCGGGTGCGAAGCCGTTGCGGGGCTCGTCG